>NZ_JBHRZI010000011.1:627677-854362 GCF_042649515.1 Lentzea rhizosphaerae
CAACAGAGGACGGTCAGTCGGCTGATCCCGTGATCTCCACGAGCACGCCGTCCGCGACCATCTCCTCGATCGCCTTCGGCAGCAGGTAGGCCGTTCCGCCACCCGGCTGCTCGAACCACGGCACGGCCACGCCGGTCAGCACCTCGAGCGGGCGGCGCAACCGGTACACGCGGTACGGGCGGTTGATCCACGACGGCACCAGGCTGCGTTCCGGGAACGGCGTGCCCGCCACGTAGACGAGGTTGCCGGTCTGGTCGCCGTAGCGGTCGACCTCGGTGCCCGCCGGCAGCTCGAACATCTGCTTGTGGCGGAACAACGTCAGCGGCGGCTCGCCCGCGAGCGGCGAGATCGGGAACTTCCGCTTCGACGGCTCCTCCTGCGCCACGGCGGCGGCGACCGGCGCGGCCACAGGTGCCGGTGCCGGGGTGGGCGCCGGAGGCGGCGGCGGCGGCGCCTGCTGGGCCTGCGGGGCGGGCATCGGCGGGCGCTGCGGCGGGGCCGGGCGGCGCGGCTCCTCGCGGAAGCCGTTGCTCATCGGGCGCTGCGGCGGGGGTGGCGGCGGCTGCGGGGCCCGCGGGATGGTGCGGAAGTTGCCCATCACGAGCCTGCCGACCAGGTACGCCGACGCGTCCTCGACCTTCTCGAACCGCACCGGGTTCTTCGGGCCGTGGTCGTACCAGCACACCTCCCAGCTGTCGCCGTCGAGGTGCAGCGTCCAGGTGCGGTCGGCGGGCTCGCCGATCCGGTACACGCCGTGCGGCACGTTGAGGTCGTCCAGCGCACGGCGGGTGCCCGCCAGCTCGCGGTCCTCCTCCTGCGTGACCTGGCGCGGTTCGGGCTCCGGTTCCGGTTCCGGCTCGGGTTCCGGCTCGTTGAACAGCGCCGCGTCGAACTGGGTCGTCTCCTCGACCGGGGCCGGAGCGGGCACGGGAACCGGGAGCGGCACCGGCGCGGGCTCGGCGACCGGTTCGGGCGCGTGGAACGGTTCGGGCGCGTGGGCCGGCTGCGCCTCGAACGAGGTCGTCGACTCGATCTCGTCCTCTGCCAGGTCCGGCTCGTCCTCCGCGACCCCGACGACCGGGTGTTCCTCGGTGACCTCGGCCGGGCTCTCGAGGGGCTCGTCGAGGACCGGGCTCCACGCCATCGTGTCCTGCATGACGTCGCGCGGACGTTCCTCGGACTGGCCGACCAGGCTGTCCGTGCGCTCCTCCTCGCGGTGGTGCGTGAGGAGCTCGGGCTCGTCGGGCCCTGCGGTGGGGATCTCGGGTTCCTCGGCAACGTCCACGTCGTCGTGTTCGTCCTGGACGGCCGTTTCGTTCGCCTGCTCCGCGACGGGCTCCGGCTCCTCCACCTCGCTCGGGTGCGGGGCGAAGAGGTCCATACCTGCGCCGTAGGTGTCGCGCAGGCGCCTTTCGTCGACGTGGTCGGGCACGCCGTCGGAGTCGAAGACCACCCGATAGGGCGGTCCGTCACCGGTCATCGGCGGCACCGCCACCGCGACCGTGGCGCCGAGGTCCTGCGGCACCTGCTCGGGTTCCGGCTCGATCTGCGGCTGCTCGGTGGTGACCTCGGCGGCCTGCGGTTCGGGCGCGAGCGGCTCGAACTCGTACTCCTCCGGCTGCTCCTCCTCGAACGAGGGCGCCGCGACGAACTGCGTCTCCTCCGCGGCCGTCTGCGACTTGGGCTGCGGTTCCGGCTCGGGTTCGGGCTCCGGCGGCAACGGCACCACGGTTCCGGGAGGTGCGGCGGGAGCACCGAGGTTCGCCGCGGCGGCGAGCCTCGACTCCTCGGAGACCTCCGGCAGGCTGAACCCGGCGGCCCTGGCGCGCTCGACCAGCTCCGGCTCGGGCGGCACGCCGTACTTGCGCAGGTAGTAGGAGACACCTGCGGGCCAGATCCACACGCCGTCGGTCTGGAAGCCGGACGGCACGACCGGCGGGGAGTCCGGGTGCAGCAGGTCCGCGTCGAAGCCGCGACCGGCCACGGCGACCGGCGCGTTCGACAGGTACGTCAGCAGCGGCGCGACCTCGGGCTCCGGCACGGGCGGCCGGTTGACCGACGGACGACCGTTCGGTCCGGCACCGTCGAACACGCGCACCGTGCGGAACACCGGCGTCGGCGGGTTCAGCCTGCGGCGCAGCCAGTCCGGGACGTTCTCGTCGGCACGCGGGAAGAACCGCATCTCGTCGAAGTACGCCTGCTGCGGAGGCGGCGTCTGCCAGCTCGGCTCAGCGCGGTCGAAGTCGAGGTTGTAGCTGGAGGGGTGATCGAGCTGGTAGCGGGCGTTCGTCCAGCTGCCCCTGCCCTCGCGGTGCATGCCGGCGCGCAGCCGCGCGAACAGCGAGGCGACCTCCTGCGGCGGTTGCCACGAGCGCGAGGTGCCGTCCTGCAACCGCAGTTCGGACTCCAGCTCGAAGTACCGGCCGGTGGCGCGGTACTGCGCGATCACACTGCGCCAGTCCTCCGGCGCGGCCCGCATGAGAGTCAGGCCGATCTGCTTAACCAGAGCGTCCTGCTCTGTAGGGTTCAACGGCTTCGGCTCGGACACGCCAACATCTTCCCCTGCAAATCGCCGGATCGCACACGTCCCCCGCCGCTGCGCCGAACGGTGGAGGCCCGACCATAACGCGGTCGACGTGCAAGGTTAAAGCCGATCAAGAACACCCCGTCTCGGCTGGAGGAGCCTCTTGTCACGGTCCGCGCAGGTGACCGGCGGTCTGTTGGCGGCTCTCGGAGGCCTGGCCATCGCGGTCCAGGCGAGGGTCAACGGCTCCCTCGCGCAGTCGCTCGGCAACGGTCTGCTGGCGGCGTTGATCTCCTTCGCGGGCGGGTGGTTCGTGCTGCTCGTGGCCGTCCTGTCGCGACAGTCCGGACGGGACGGGCTGCTGCGGTTGCGGAACGCGCTGCGGCACCGTCGGATCCGGTGGTGGGAGTGCGTCGGTGGGATCAGCGGCGCGGTGCTGGTGGGCTCGCAGGGACTCGCGGTCGCGACGATCGGTGTGGCGGTGTTCACGGTCGCCGTCGTGATCGGACAGGTCGTCAGCAGCATGGTCGTCGACCAGCTGGGGGTCGGCCCCGGGGAGGCGAAACCGTTCACAACCACTCGTGTCGCTGGAGCGGTCGTCGGTGTTATCGCCGTCATGGTCGCCGTGTCGGACCGGTTCACCTCGCCCGGCACGGTGTGGCTCGCGGTGCTGCCGTTGGCCGCGGGCCTGCTGATGGGCTGGCAGCAGGCGGTGAACGGCCTCGTCCGCGAGGCCGCGGCCCACTCGATGACGACGATCCTGGTCAACTTCACCGTCGGCACCACCGCGTTGACGCTGGTCAACCTGGCCGCGCGGGGCGGGGTGCCCGGCGGTTTCCCGTCGCAGTGGTGGCTCTACCTCGGTGGATTGCTCGGCATCGTCGGGGTGGGCGGCGCGATCGTCTCGGTGCGGTTCATCGGCGTGCTGATGGTCGGGTTGTGCGCCGTGTGCGGGCAGCTCGTCGGGGCAGTGCTGCTGGACGGGGTGAGCGGGCGCCTCGCGTTGCCGACGGTGATCGGCGTGGTGCTGACGCTGGTGTCGGTGGGCGTCGCGGCGCTGCCCAGTGGGAAGATGAGGACGTGACTGCGACGCTGCTCAACGGCAACGAAACCCGGAACGCGCTGTTCGAGGACCTCAAGGCGCGGGTCGCCGCGCTGCCGGGCCCCGTGGGTCTGGCCACCGTGCTGGTCGGCGACGACCCCGGCTCGCACTCGTACGTGAAGGGCAAGCACAAGGCGTGCGAGAAGGTCGGCATCGCGTCGATCCGGCGCGACCTGCCGGAGTCGACCACGCAGGAGGAGCTGGAGGCCGTCATCGACGAGCTGAACGCGAACCCCGAGGTCACCGCCTACATCGTGCAGCTGCCCCTGCCCAAGCACCTGGACGCGAACGCGATCCTCGAGCGGATCGACCCGCGCAAGGACGGCGACGGCCTGCACCCGGTCAACCTGGGCAAGCTGGTGCTCGGCGTGGACGCCCCGCTGCCCGCGACGCCGCGCGGCATCGTCGAACTGCTGCGCCGCTACGACGTGCCGCTCGCGGGCGCGAACGTCACCGTGGTCGGCCGCGGCGTCACCGTGGGCCGCCCGATCGGCCTGCTGCTCACCCGTCGCAGCGAGAACGCCACCGTGACGCTGTGCCACACCGGCACCAAGGACCTCGCCGCCGAGGTGCGCCGCGCGGACATCGTGATCGCGGGCGCCGGCAGCGCGGGCCTGATCACCAAGGACATGGTCAAGCCGGGCGCGGCCGTGATCGACGTCGGCATCACCCGCACCGAGGCCGGCCTGGTCGGCGACGTGGCCCCGGACGTCCGCGAGGTCGCCGGCTGGCTCGCCCCGATCCCCGGCGGCGCGGGCCCGATGACCGTCGCGATGCTGCTGACCAACACCGTCGAAGCCGCCGAGCGCGCCCATGCAGCGGTCTGACGCGCAGGCGCTCATGGGCGAGCAGCGCTGGCGGTCCGGCCCCGGCAAGCACCTGCCGTTCGCGCTGGTGCTCGGCGTCAGCGCGCTCGGGTTGGTGCGGATCTTCCAGTACCACTGGCGGCAGGGCGCGGTCCTGCTGGGCGTGTCGTTGCTGGTCGCCGCCGTGCTGCGCATCCTGGTGACCGACGAGCAGGCCGGTCTGATCAAGATCCGCGGCCGCGGCATGGACGCGTTCCTGTACTCCACGCTGGGCGTCGTGGTGATCGCCGTCTCGCTGACGATCACCGGCGGCCCCCTCAGCCGATAGCCCTGGTGACGAGGACCTCGATGAACTCGTCGAGGTCCGTCATCGCCGCCACGTCCGGCAGCGTCAGCCGTTCGTAGATGAACCCCGTCATCCCGAAGTACAGGAGGATGACGGCCATCCGGTCGCCGGGCAGCTCCGACTCCGCGTTGAACGCGATGTTGAAGTCGAGGTTCGCCGCGAACGTCTTCGTGAGCGCGGTCCGCAGCTCCGGCCGCCGCGTGGCTTCGAGCCGCAGCTCCATCATCGCGAGGTAGCTGGCCTTGTCCGCGTCAGCCCGCTTGACGATGTCGTGCATGAACTTCACGGTCAGCGACCTGTCACGCGGCAGGGCCAGCGACTCGGCGATCGACTCCTCGGACGGCGTGAGCCGCTGGGTCACCCGGATCGCCACCTCCGACATCAGGTCTTCGCGACTCGCGAAGTAGTTCGACGCCGTCCCCGCCGGCACCCCCGCCTTCGCGTCGATCGCACGGTAGGTCAACCCCCGCGCGCCTTCCTCTGCCAGGACGTCGATCGCCGCGTCCAGCAGGGCGTTTCGCCTCGCCTCGTTCCGAACCACGCTGCCTCCTTGACAACCACTACACTCATAGTACTACAGTTGTCGTGGTTGAACTACTGAGGGGACGTTCAAGATGCGAAAGCTCGTTTACTACGTGGCAGTGACGCTCGACGGCTTCATCGCGGCAGAGGACGGCTCGTTCGACGGGTTCATCTTCGAAGGCGACCACATGACCGGCATCAACGCCGAGTACCCGGACACGCTGCCCACCCAGTTCCGCGAGGCGCTCGGCCTCCAGGACGCGCCGAACCGCAACTTCGACACGGTGCTGATGGGCCGCCACACCTACCAGGTGCCGGGCGGACTGCCGTCGCCCTACGCCCACCTGCGCCAGTTCGTCGTCTCGACCAAGGTGACCGACACCCCGGACGACGTCGAGGTGATCCGCTCCGACGTGGCCGGACGCGTCGCCGCACTGAAGGAAGAAGACGGCCTGGACATCTGGCTGTGCGGCGGCGGCAAGCTGGCCGCCGAGCTCCTGCCGCTGATCGACAAGATGCTGATCAAGATCCACCCGGTGGTCTTCGGCCGCGGCATCCCGTTGTTCGACGGAAAGGCCGACATCACCAAGTTCCAGCGCACCAACGCGCAGCTGTTCGAGAGCGGAGTTTCGTTCATGACTTACGAACGCCCTTGAGAAAATGATTGACGGGCGCCGCACGCGCCCGCAATACTTGTGCCACACACCAAGCCGAAGGGGAAAGTCATGACGAGCCACGAGATGCGGGACCTGCGCCTCAGCAGCGCCACCGCGTGCGTGCGCCCGTGTGGCCACCCCGACCTGCGCCGACCGTTTTCGCAGGTGAGCTCCTTGTAGTGGCTTTCGCAGGCCACTACGAGGAGCCGCCCGTCGCCGAAAGCGACCAGGGCGGCTCCTTTTATTTGCCGTGCAATTGATTTCGCCCTTGTAGCTCAACGGAAAGAGTGCGGCGCTACGAACGCCGAGATTCAGGTTCGACTCCTGGCAGGGGTACTTCCGGGTGCGAGGGAGACGGCAACCCGCCTCATTTGGGATGAGGAAACACCGCGTTCGACTCGCGGGCATCCGACGGAAAGGCGCCTTTTCGGCGCACCAGGCTCTTCAGCTCAACAGGCAGAGCACCGGGGTGAAGACCCGGAGGACGGGGTTCGACTCCCCGGGGAGCCACGCAGGACGAGGAGGGCTGGCCGAGTGGCAAGGCACCGGATTGCTGATCCGTGGTCCGGGCATCACGCCCGGCGCGCGTTCGACCCGCGCGCCCTCCGTCCCTGCGCCTGGAGGATTGGCCGAGCCCGGTAAGGCATCCGTCTTGAAAACGGTGGTCGGCGCGCGAGCGTCGCGCAGGTTCGAATCCTGCATCCTCCGCCGCACTCCCGTGGTCCAACGGAAACGACACCGGCGTCCGAAGCCGGGGACGCAGGTTCGACTCCTGCCGGGGGTACGTGTCCTCTGAGGTGCTGCCGGCAGCACGCCCGACTGTTACGCGGGAGGACCAGGTTCGAGTCCTGGCAGGGGAACTGAACGTCGTCAGGAATTCCTCCACGGACTCCTGCGACTCCGCAGACTCGCGTTGCTCCACCAGGACTTCATTGCCATTTCCTTGCCAACTACCGGGCGAACACCACCACAGCTTGCCCGCGGAGCAAGACTGTGGTCATGCCAAGTCATTGGAACACACAGGTCACGCGACACACCGCGATCAGCCTGGTACCGAGCCGGCCGAGCTCAGCGGTTCGCCCGATCGAATATTCCATTCGACAACGCCAGTGAGCTGTTGCGGAATTGTTCGTCCGACGTCGCGATCCTCTTCCCGTCGAGCGTTGTGTGTCATATGACGCGGTGAGGAAACTGGTGATCTGGTAGTCGACGCACCGACAGGTCGTGTCGTGGGAGAGGACTGGCTCGTGTCACTGGCGCCGTCAACGCACCGAACCATCGTGACCGTCGACATCGCGGACTTCACCAATGACAGCAGGCAAGCCATCCACATGACCGATGTGCGCGACGGCCTCTACGACGTGCTGAAACGAGCCCTCGCCGGTGTGGGGATCGACTACGAAGAGTGCGAGACCGAAGACCGCGGCGACGGTGCGCTGATCCTCATCCCGGCCACGTTCCCCAAGAGCGAGCTCGCCGACAAACTGCCCGATCGACTGGTCACCGAGATCCGTCGCTTCAACTCGACCAGGGTCCCCGAAGCCAGGATGAAGCTGCGGGTGGCGGTGCACTCCGGTGACATCCGCAAGGACACCCACGGCTGGATCGGCCTTCCCGTCAACCTCGCATTCCGGATCTTGGACGCCCACGACGCCAAACTGGCGTTGCGTCACTCCGACGGCCTGCTGGCCATGATCGCCTCAGACCACTTCTACACCGAAGTGATCATGCAAGATCCCGGCACGGCACCGGAGTCCTACCGCCAGATCGAAGTGTTGATCAAGAGTTTCAAGGGCCACGCCTGGTTGCGGTTGCACGGCGAGAACTCCGACATGAGCCATCATCCGCCGATCGCCGAGCACGACGAGCCCGTGGTGCTGCCGCTCAACCCGGACGAAGAGCTCAAGGACCTGCACAGCTGGTTGATCGAGATCGAGACACCGCACCTGCCGATGCTCATGAGCCGTGCCACCAGATCGGCCGTGCCGACGCAACGGTTCGGCTCCGCGTGGGAGGCCTACCGGCACTTGGAAGATTTCAACGCCGGACCCGACGGCGTTCCACCGGCGATCCTGTTCGTGGAACTCGTGGCCAGGGAGGTCGGAGGCGAGATCGGCGCCCGGCTGACCGAGTGGGTCGAGCAGAACGTGCGCAAGTTGCGCCGCACCAGCGCCCTCGAAGAGCAGCGCGAAACCCGTTTGTCGGTCCAGACGGAACCGCACCTGCACCTGATGTTCGCGATCAAGCTCGACTCGATCGATTCAGGAAAGTGCATCCTCTCGTTCTGGCGCCAGGACGATCCTCTCGACTGGCCGCCACAGAGCGGTGGAGTTCACGAGTTGAGCATCAACGACCTGGAATATCGGATCGACGAGATGATCATTCAGGCGGAGGGAGCGTGGTGCGATCAGGCCGTACCCGTGACCCTGGAATTCCTGATGGCACGCCCACTGCTTCAATTGCCGATCTACAGCTGGCGGAAAGAGCACAGTTCCGGTGATCCACGGCCACTCGTGCTCGACTACACCGTAGTCATAAGATCACTCGAAAGAATGCAGACGAAGCACTGGCATCGCCCCTGGCGCGTCCGTTGGGACTCTATGCTGGAGAACCCGGCCGTGGAGCGAATTCACTCTGTCGGAGCATCACGGTCGGGGGACAATCCGATCGACGTCGTGCTGAGTGATTCCAGATGGATTGGCCTGATAATGGACGAACCACCATCCGCTCGCCCTGAGTCGCGCGCCGCACCGGACCCCCTGACGGCGGCCCTGAGAGCCGGCCTGCCGGTGATCCTGTGGCATCCGAGCGCCACCTCCGAGAACTTGCGACCACTCGTCGACCGCCTGGGCGGCGGACCCGGCGGCGTCCTCGATCTGCCGGAACAGCGCAGGGCAGCCCATCTGTCCGCAGGCGCCGACGACCTCGTGCGGGACCTGGTGGTGCTCTGGGACGACCCGCACCGGACCTTCGTTTTCGATCAACCGTCGTCAAACCCGGCCGGACGTTGAAAGGGACAGGACGGATGAGCGCGAACGAGTCGAGAGTGGACGCCCACCAGCCCGGCGAGGCGCCCGACTGGTGGATCTACCGCGGAACCGGCCGTCCCATGTACGACATAGACCTGACCCAGATCCTTCCGCCCCCTCCGCCCTGGCGGGACTACGGAGGGCCGCTGCCCCAGTCGGACGGGCATCCGCCGGAGGACGACGGCGAGGCGGACCGCAGGCTGGGTTCGGAGTTCCACCTGACCGAGCAGCACGTCGACCCGCACGAGCTCGACATGGTGAACGCGAGCCTGTACCTCCGCCGGCCGCTGCTGCTGACCGGGAAGCCGGGCGTCGGCAAGTCCGCTCTCGCGTACCGCATCGCTCGAGAACTGAGGCTCGGCCGAGTGCTCAAATGGTCGATTTCCACACATACGACTCTGACGTCTGGCTTGTACCGCTACGACGCCATCGGCCGGTTGCAGGCGGCCGCGACAGGTCAGCAGCGATCCGGCCCGGTGGAGGACTCCCCGATCGGAGATTTCATTCGACTGGGCCCACTGGGAACGGCTTTCCTTCCACGAAAACTGCCGCGCGTTCTCCTGATCGACGAACTGGACAAGAGCGAGTCGGACCTCCCCAACAATCTTCTGAGCATCTTCGAGGACGGGGAGTTCGTCATCGACGAGCTGGCTCGCATCCGCCATTCCACGCGCGAGATGACGGTGCACACCGCGGATCCGAACGAGACCGCGACCGTGACGGACGGCCGGGTCAGGTGCCACGCTTTCCCGATCGTCATCATGACGAGCAACGGCGAACGCGAATTCCCGCCCGCGTTTCTTCGTCGCGCTCTGCAGCTTGAAATCAAAGATCCCAACGTCGAACAACTGGCCGCGATGGTGGCCAATCACCTTTTGGATCCAGACGGCCTGCATCGCGATGCCCTCGTGCGAGAGTTCATGGAGAAAAGTCGCGCAGAAGGCGGCATTCCCGCGGATCGGCTGCTCGATGCCGTCTATCTGGCGACCTCGGGCGCCTACAAGCCGGACGGCGTCGCCTGGCCGCGTCTGATCGACTCGCTGTGGCATCGACTGACGACGGGTAGATGATCATGGGTAGGCCCAGCGGCGCTCCTGATCCGCCCGGAAGTCGGCGAAGGACCCACACCGCCGAGACGGCGCAGCCCGACAACGCCGAACTCGTGATCGACGACCTCGACTGGGCCGAGCTGGGAGACATCGTCTGGCTGGCCTCCGCCGTCCGGTCCGCCGGCCCGGAACGTACAGCGCCAGAGGAAGCCGGGCCCGAGCACGCCGAGTCCGCAGACGTTCGGCAACCGCCCGCTGACGTCGTCGAGCCCGACCTGGGACCGGATGCACCCGATCGGGAAGCTCCCCCGGTCGAGACACCGGAGCCGGCAGTCTCGACACCGCCCGACGAACCAGCACGTGCGGATTTCACGACGGTGCCGGAGTTCCTTTCCCCGTCCGGCAACGGGGATCACACCGACAGCGCCCCGTTGATCGACTCGCTCGAGTGCTTCCGGGCTTTGCGGCCGCTCAAACGCGAGGTGCGCTCGTGGCGCGACGACGCGATGGTCCTGGACGAGCAGACGACGGCGGACCAGGTGGCACAGACGGGTCGATGGTGGCCGGTGACTCGGCCTCGAACGGAACGATGGCTCGACCTGACGCTCGTGGTCGACCAAAGCCCGCTGATGACGCTGTGGCAGTCGCAGATCGCCGCGTTCACCGAGATGCTGAGCCGGCTCGGGGCGTTCCGCACGATCCAGATCCGCCTCCTCGAAGTCGTCGTGACCCCCGACGGTTCGGCGGTCCCGAGGCTGCGGGGCGGCACAGCCGAGACACCGGCACGGGATCCCGCCGAAATCGTGGACTCCTCCGGCAGGCGGGTCGTCCTGCTGCTGACCGACGGTGTGGGCGACACCTGGAGGCCGGACGTCCTGCTGCCGATGCTGGCGAAATGGGGTCGCACGATGCCGGTGAGCGTCGTGCATCTGCTGCCGCAATGGCTGTGGGAACGAGGCCGGGTGCGAACCCACCGGGTCGAGCTCAACGCGCACGGGCCGATGAAGCCCAACAGCCGCTGGACCTTCGACCTGCCAGACGCCTGGCTCGAGCCGGACCCCACCTCGCTGACCCGCCCCGGCACCGTGCCGATCCCGGTGATCGAGATGCGGCCTCGGTGGCTGCGCTGGTGGAGCAGCCTGATCACGGGCCAGAGCCGCGGTCCGGTCTCCGGCACGGTGCTGCTGGCCGCTCCTGACGCACCGGCCTCCGAGACGGTGCCCCTGCCGGCGCAGGACCACGTCCGCCAATTCCGGAGCCAGGCCTCGCCGCCCGCGCTGCGGCTGGCCACCCTGCTCGCGGCCGTTCCCGCCCACTTGGACGTTGCCCAATTAATTCGGCAACGATTCGTACCGGAAGCAAAAAACCACCACCTGGCAGAGCTCTTCAGCGGGCTGTTGTACGCTGCCGGTCCGGAGAACCACGAGTCCATTCGGGACAACAGAGCCTTTGCCTTCCCAGAGACAGCTCGTGAACTGCTACTCAGTGGCGCGCGGAGGTCTGAGACCGCCGGCGTTGTTCAGGCTGCAGCCGCCGAGTTCTCGGACCGTCTCCCTGTCCTGGCACGCCTACGGGATGCCATCGCAGACCCTCATAACACACCGGACCCCGAACCGACCAGCACGAACTCAGCAGATGTGGAGCTTGAGCGCGCGGTCATGAAGGCACTCTCCGGCCCATACTTGTCCCGTGCGGACCGACTGAATAAGGTCGGTCCGCACGGGCGTTCAGGTTTGGCGGCGTCTGAATCAGTCAAGGGGTCCCTGACCAGGACAGCAAGCGAGGAGATACCCGAAGTGGCCGAGCAGACCCGCGATTCCGCGGCGACTTCAGCAATGGATGTCCACCCGACTCGGCCAAGCGATGCTACCCTTTCCGACTTGTCCGGTGACTCTCTTTCCTATCACACCTCGCCCGTTCCCCGCACGTTCCACAAACGACAGAAGGATGAACCTCCACCCGTTTGGGGGAATGTGCCGCCGCGAAATCCCAACTTCACCGGAAGGAGGGAACTTCTCGAGCAACTGGGTAAACGCCTGACCGCAGGCGGCACCACCGCGGTACTGCCCTCTGCGCTGCACGGCATGGGCGGTATCGGCAAAACCCAGATGGCGACCGAATACATCTACCGCCATTCCCAGGACTATGACCTCATCTGGTGGGTCGAAGCCGCCCGTGTGACCCAGATCCGCGCCAGTCTGACGGATTTGGCCAGGCAATTGGGCCTGCCAGGAGCGTCCGAGTCGAACACGGCAGTGCCCGCTGTCCGCGAGGCGCTACGTCTCGGCAGGCCGTTTCGGCGGTGGCTGCTCGTCTTCGACGCGGCGGAGAGCCCCGAGGAAGTGCTGCCGTTCATCCCCACGAACGGTCCCGGCGAAGTGCTCATCACTTCACGCAACCCGGACTGGGCCGGCGTGGCCAGGCCTCTCGAGCTGGCGGTGTTCGAGCGCGACGAGAGCATCGAGCTGCTGGGCAAGCGCGGCCCGGACATCGACGTCGACGACGCGAACCGACTGGCTGAGAAGCTCGGTGACCTTCCACTGGCGGTCGAGCAGGCAGCCGCCTGGCGAGCGATGACCGGCATGCCGGTGGCCGAGTACCTGCGCCTGTTCGACGAGTCCGTGGCCGAAATCCTCGACACGTCCGCACCACCGGCCTACGAGGTCTCCGTCGCCGCAGCGTGGAACGTCTCGTTCGACGAGCTGAAGACCCGCAACCCAGCGGCCCACCAGATCCTGCACATCTGCGCCTTCTTCTCGCCAGAACCCATCTCCCGTGACCTGTTCACCGGTGTCAGCCGCGGCGTCTCGATCTCCCCGGAACTCGACGCCGCACTACGCGACCCGATCAAGCTCGCAAAGGCCATCCGCGACATCAACCGCTACGGCCTGGCGAAGATCGACCACGGCAACAACACCATCCAGCTCCACCGACTGGTCCAGTTGGTGCTGCGCAACCGCGTGATGGCTCCGCAGGTGCAAGCTCAGATGAAGCACGGCGCGCACCAACTGCTCTCCGGCCGCGACCCGAACGATCCCGAGTCGGCCCGCCACTGGCCCCGCTACCGCGAACTGCTCCCCCACGCCTACGCAGCCGACATCGTCGACTGCGAAGACGGCTGGGTCCGGCAGCTCGCGATCAACCTCATGCGTTACCTCTTCGCCTGGGGCGACCACGAGGAAGCCGCCAGGTTCGCCGAATACGCGCTGGAGAAGTTCGAGCGGCAACTGGGGCCGACCGACCCGCAAACCCTCGACGTCGCCCAACGGTTCGGCCTGTACCTGTGGGGCCTGGGCCGGTACGAGGAAGCCTCCAGGATCAACCAGCTCACCCTGCAGCGCCGCATCCAGGTGTCCGGAGAGGACAGCGAGGAAACGCTAGCCCTCCAGACCAACATCGTCATCGACCTGCGCGCCAAAGGTGACTTCGCCCAAGCGTCCAAGCTGAGCGAAGAGATCTACCACAAGTCCAAGCGGCTGTTCGGCGAAGACGACCCGGAAGCCCTCAACGCCGCCTACCAGCACGCACTGAGCCTCCGACTCTCCGGGGAGTACAAGGCGGCGGCTGAGCTCGACGAGAGCACCTTGCAGCGACGGACCGAGGTCCTCGGGCCTGACCATCCCAAGACGCTCTATTCCAACGCCGCTCTGATCATCGACCGACGTGAAGCCGGTGAGTACATCCGTGCACGCATCGAACAGGAGAAGCTCAGCGCTCTGTATCAAGCGCGATTCGGCGAGGACAACAACGACACGGTGGCTCAGGCGTTCTACCTGTCGGTCGCGAGGCGCAAAGACGGCGAGCACGGGACCGCGCTGGAACTGTCAACGGCCGCCCTCAGCCGGTTCACCGTTGCTTACGGCGCGGACCACCCCACCACGATGGCGTGCGCACTCGCGCACTCGATCGACCTTCGCCACTCGGGCGACCTGACTGTGGCGAAGACCCTCGGTGAGGAAACGTTCGAACGGTATCGCCGCAGCCTCGGGGAGCAGCATCCGCACACGATCGCCGCGACGGTCGACCTGGCGGTCACGTTGCGATTGCGTGGCGAGGCGGCCGAAGCGCGGGTGTTGGACGAACGAGCGCTGGAGCACTACCGGGCGGGCATCGGCCCGAACCATCCCTACGCGGTCATCGCAACCATCAACCTGGCCAGCGACCTCGCGACCACCGGCGAAACCGCGACAGCGGTGGCTCTCGGGCAGGACGCGGTCGAACGCGCCGAGCGGGTGCTGGGCATCAACCACCCGACGACACTGGCCGCCGCCATCAACCTCGGCCTCGACCTCCGCACGGTGGGACGTGCGGACGAGGCCGAGGCTTACCGCGGTCCGATCCTGGACAGGTACCGCAAGGTCTTGGGCGAGGCACACCCCGGAACCATCGCCGCCATCAAGGGCGCGAGGGCCGACTGCGACATCGACCCCATGCTCATGTAGGAGCCATCGGCCCGAAGACCAGCTGGCCGATCCACGAAGCGAGGCTCTCCGGAGTCGGTACTTGATGCGCGGTGTGCCGGAGCACCCGGTGCACCGCGCGCACGAGTTCTGGGCAGTGCAGCAGGGAGCGCGAAGCCGGGTGCGATCCGGTCGCCGCCAGTGCGAGGCCGAGTCCGACCAGGGATGCCGGTCGATCCGGATCCGCCCGCAGCTCCACGCGGTAGCCCCTCACGGCGTCGACGAACCTTCCGCTGGCGTAAGCGAAGTCCGCCTCGGTCGCATCGGGAACGGTCTGCCACTCCTCGCTCAGGTCAGCGCCCGTAAGGCTCAGCCTGACCAAGACGGCCCGGCTGCGCGGCCACGTCCCGTCCGGAACCGGTGTTGGCGGCAGATCGGTCTGCACGGCCGTGACCGGCGGGCGGGAGCGACCGTTTCGCCATGCCTCCGCGAGATCTCGCACGACTCCGGGATCAGGCCTCAGGTGCCGTATCCGCCAGCCGGCCCGGTGGTCAGCGATCGCCGCGGCGACCAGTGCCGCAACGTCGTCGGGCACCGGATCGTGCTGCCACACCTCGAGAACGTCAGCGGTGCCGGTCAGAAACCGGCGCCCTGCCTCGGTCAGCGTCTCGTCGTCGCGCAGTGCCACCAGGGTGTGCCACGTCTGAGCACGCCAGTAGGCGAACTCGAACATCGCCCGCCGGGCGAGTGCACCGGTTCGTGTCGCGGCGAGGGATCGCCAGAACGCCGTCACGCCGAAGAACGCGTAAACGCCTTGGAGGGCACCGCTGAGGGGCCGCGGGTCGTCCCGCCATGCGACGTAGACGCGTTCTCGCGGATCGGTGTCGTACAAAGGAACCAGGTGCAGGATTCCGCCGAGCACGATGTGCTGGAACTCGTGGACGAGCGTGGCCGCCAGCTCCGCACCGTCCGGCGGGCGCCCGACAACAGCACTGCCGAAAGCCTCGCCCGTCGACGCGCTCAGGCTCCGGAACGGCACACGAGGCTTGGGCACCAACGAGTTCAGCCCGACAGCGAGGGTGCGAGCGAGGTCGGGCACGGCTTTCGTGAGCAACTGCCACGCCTCGTCGAGCAGCCGCCGCCAGGCGTCGACTTCTTCGTCCTCCAACCGCTGGGGTGGCACCGGTTCGTAGAGTCCGCGGTACGGATCGAGGTCGTCGAGCCGCACCGAGAACCGATTCCGTCCCGCGACCGCGCCGCACTCCCGGACGCCCCACCAGCCGGGGCCGTCGAGCTGGGAAGAGTCCGGCAGGTGGACAACCGCAGCCTCGGTCGTCACCGTGCAAGTCCTGCCATCACTGCGCACCTCGGCCACTGAGAACGGCGCAAAGAAAGGCAGTCTGGCGACTCCGAGTGACGGCAGGACCGCGTGGCCGTCCCACATCGGCACGACGATGTCGAAGCTCAGGCCGGCCCTGATCGCAGCGGCCGCCGCGATGGCGTGCAGGTGACCTAGGTGGACCCAGAGCGGACACACGCCGTCGATGCCATCGCGCAGCAAACGGGTCGTGTAGCCCGCCCAACTCCCGGTGTAGGGATGGGAGAGCAACCGTTCGAACGTCTTCGGCGACGTGTGCTCGACCCTGGCGAACAGCTCCGAGACCGCGTCCAGTTTCGGCATCGGCCCGAGCAGTTCTGGCGACTTCTCCGCAGCCTCCATCAACCCGTACAGCAACAGCTTCCGGCGGCTGCGCTCAGCTCGGCACAACCGCCGCACCATCGACGTGTCGCCCTCCAGGCGCGCCAGAGCGTCGAACTCGCTCCAGGGCATCCGGTGGAACGTGGTACCGGGTGTCATGCCATCAGTCGATCCGCTCGCCACCACCGCTGTTGGTCGATCTGCGGATGACCCGCACGAGGCTGGCACGTTCAACCACGTGTCGCACCGAGTCGCGGAGGGTTTCGCCGTCGAGCTCGTGCAACTTGGTAAATGGAACTGTGTCCACGTCGATCAGTTTGGATTCGATGCCAGGTTGACTACCGTACGAACTCATCCGTCGATCCCCTCACGCCGTGACCCGGTCAGAGCAGGCAACTCCATGATGACCCAAGTACGGACTGCTCCGGTAGACCGATGTCCAGACCGCACATTGGTCCGAAACGAGCAAGGCATTAGCGACGCGGCCTCAACAAACCGCCCGTCGGACACTGATTCTGGCAGCTTAACCTTCTGATGCGCCGGAAAGGCGCACGGGATCTCGCCTCCACCTGCGGTCTACCCGAAGCCGATCTGGACGACTTGGAATATCCAGTCGATGACGTGATCACCGCAGCCGAGGCTGCGGTGCGACCTTGCCGCCTCTGTCACCCTGCGCTTCGTGATGCCGCGACAGCTGCTTCAATCACCGATCTACACCTGGTGGAAAGAACACTGTTCCGGAGATCCTCACCCGCTTGCACTCGACTACGCCGTGATCATGAGATCACTCGAACGAATGCAGGCAAAGCACTGGCAGCACCCCTGGCGCACGCGGTGGGACTCTATGCTGGAGAACCCGACCGTTGAGCAAATTCACTCTGTCGGAGCATCACGGCCAGGGGACAATCCGATCAACGCCGTGCTGAGTGATTCCAGATGGATTGGGTTGTGGCAGGGGACCCCCGCCCGACCAGGGCCGCGCCGCACCCGAGGCGCTGAACGCGACACCGGGGACGGCCCGTCGGCGATCTGGTGGTATGCACCGGCACGGTTCGAGCGAGGAGTGAAACGAATGAGCTTCTGAGCATTTGGGCGACAGCGAACGACCGCCGACGAAGTGGCTGCATCTACCACATCCAGCTACTTGACACTGCACCACCGACCCAAACGAGTCGGCGACACGGACATCACCCCATTGATTCGGAAACGATTCGTTCCGGAAACGGGAAACGAGCACCTCGGGGAATTGCTCCCCCAGGGGGTTGTTGTACGCTGCCCGGCGGAAGCGCAAGTCCGTCGGCTCTAGACACAAGTGCCTTTACCTTTCGGAGGCAGCTCGTGACCACTACTCTTCGACGTGCGTTAGCCTGAGATCAGCGGCATTGCCCCGCCTGCGGCCACCGAGTTCTCCAGTCGAGTTCCCTTCCTCGGACGCCTCCGAGTACCTGTAGGCACACCGCACAACGCAGACCGACCATAGTGAATCCAGCTGATGGCGAGCTGGAGCACACAGTCATGAGAGCTTTGTTCGGTCAATATCTTCCCGCAACCAACAACTGTTGAATGCTTCGATGCACGAGCCACCCCACACTGCCCACTGAATCAATCCAGAACAGCGCTACCAAGACTGCGAGTGAGGACATGCACGAATCGGCCAATCACGCCCACGAGTCTGCGACCACCTCCTCTTCGGAGGCCTACTCGACTCGGCCCAGTGATACGGACGTTCCGGATTCGTCCAATGCCTCTTCGGTCCACGTCACTCCGCCCAAACACCAGGGAGTACACATGCGGCGCCAGGACGATCCACCCGCCGTTTGGGGAAGTGTGCCGCCGCGAAATCCCAACTTCACCGGAAGGAGGGAACTTCTCAAGCAACTGGGCGAGCACCTGACCGCAGGCGGCACAACAGCGGTGCTACCCGCAGCCCTGCACGGCATGGGCGGCGTCGGCAAGACCCAGATGGCGACCGAGTACGTCTACCGTCATTCCCAGGACTACGACCTGATCTGGTGGATCGAAGCCGCCCGCCCGACGCAGATCCGGGCCAGCCTCACCGAACTGGCCACACGGCTGGGCCTGCAGGGTGCGTCGGAGTCGAACACCGCGGTTCCTGCGGTCCGTGAGGCGCTGCGCCTCGGCAGGCCGTTCCGACACTGGCTACTCATCTTCGACGCGGCGGAGAGCCCCGAGGAAGTGCTGCCGTTCATCCCCACCAGCGGCCCCGGCGAAGTGCTCATCACCTCGTGCAACCTGGGCTGGGCCGGCGCGGCGACACCAGTCGAACTCGGGGTGTTCGAGCGCGACGAAAGCATCGAACTGCTCGGCAAATTCGGCCCGGACATCGACGTCGACGACGCGAACCAGCTGGCTGAGAAGCTCGGTGACCTTCCGCTGGCGGTCGAGCAGGCGGCCGCCTGGCGAGCGATGACCGGCATGCCGGTGGCCGAGTACCTGCGCCTGTTCGACGAGTCCGTGGCGGAGATCCTCCTCGACACGTCCGCACCACCGGCCTACGAGGTCTCCGTCGCCGCGGCGTGGAACGTCGCCTTCGACGAGCTGAAGACCCGCAACCCAGCAGCCCACCAGATCCTGCACGTCTGCGCCTTCTTCTCGCCAGAACCGATCCCCCGCGACCTGTTCACCGGCGTCAACCGCAACGTCTCGATCTCCCCAGAACTGGACACCGCACTACGCGATCCGATCAAACTGGCAAAAGCAGTCCGCGACATCAACCGCTACGGCCTGGCGAAGATCGACCACGCCAACAACACGATCCAGCTCCACCGACTGGTCCAGTTGGTGCTGCGCAACCGCATGATGGCGCCCCGACTGGAGGCCCAGATGCGCCACGCCGCACACCAGCTGCTCACGAGCCCCGACCCGAACGATCCCGAGTCGGCCCGCCACTGGCCCCGCTACCGCGAACTGCTCCCCCACGCCTACGCAGCCGACATCGTCGACTGCGAAGACGGCTGGGTCCGGCAGCTCGCGATCAACCTCATGCGTTACCTCTTCGCCTGGGGCGACCACGAGGAAGCCGCCAGGTTCGCCGAATACGCGCTGGAGAAGTTCGAGCGGCAACTGGGGCCGACCGACCCGCAAACCCTCGACGTCGCCCAACGGCTCGGCCTGTACCTGTGGGGCCTGGGCCGGTACGAGGAAGCCTCCAGGATCAACCAGCTCACCCTGCAGCGCCGCATCCAGGTGTCCGGAGAGGACAGCGAGGAAACACTCGCCCTCCAGACCAACATCGTCATCGACCTGCGCGCCAAAGGCGACTTCGCCCAAGCGTCCAAGCTGAGCGAAGAGATCTACCACAAGTCCAAGCGACTCTTCGGCGAAGACGACCTGGAAACTCTCAACGCCGCCTACCAGCACGCACTGAGCCTCCGACTGTCCGGGGAGTACCAGGCAGCAGCCAACCTCGACGAGAGCACCTTGCAGCGACGGATCGAGGTACTGGGCCCCGACCATCCCAGGACTCTCAGCACCAACGCCGCCCTCGTCGTCGACCGCAGGGAGGCCGGCGAGTACATGCGAGCCCGGATCGACCAAGAGCAGGTTACCGAGATCTACCGGATGCGGTTCGGCGAAGACCAGGTCGACACCGTGGTCATGGAGTTCCTGCTATCTGTCGCGAGGCGCAAGGACGGCGATCACGCGTCCGCACTGGAACTGTCGACCGCAGCCCATGCACGACTCGCATCGGCGTACGGCGCCGACCACCCCACCACCACGGCCTGCGCACTGGCGCACTCAATCGACCTGCGCCACTCGGGCGACCTGACTGTGGCGAAGACCCTCGGTGAGCAAACGTTCGAACGGTATCGCCGCAGCCTCGGAGAGCAGCACCCGCACACGATCGCCGCGACGGTCGACCTCGCGATCACGTTGCGGTTGCGCGGTCAGGCAACCGATGCACGCGTGCTGGACGAACAAGCACTGGAGCAACTCCGCACCAACATCGGCCGCAACCATCCCTATGCGGTCACCGCGACCATCAATCTGGCCAGCGACCTGGCGGCCATTGGTGACACCGAGATGGCGGTGGCACTGGGTCAGGACGCGGTCGAACGCGCCGAGCGAGTGCTGGGCCCGAACCACCCGACCACGCTGGCAGCCGCGATCAACCTAGGCCTCGACCTGCGCGCGGCAGGACGGACCGAGGAAGCCAAGCCCTACAGCGGCCCGATCCTGGACAGGTACCGGAAGGTCCTCGGCCAGGCGCACCCCGGAACCATCGCCGCCATCAAGGGCGTGCGCGCGGACTGCGACATCGACCCGATACTCATGTAGAAGCCATCGGCCTGGAGCGACCTGGCCGATCCACGACGCCAAGCTCTCCGGCGTCGGCACCTGCGGCGCGGTGTACCGGGGCACCCGGTACACCGCGCACACCAGTTCCGCGTGGTGGTCCCGCGCTCGTCAACTCAATCTGCGTTCGGATTGAGCGAAGTCGGCTCGAGCCGGCGCCCGCACCAACGGACTTGCCACTTTCCACCACTATCCGGGACACACATTGCAGCCGAACGAAAAACGTGAGGGTCGCGGCTGATCACCAAGTCGCCTGAGCGCCACAGGGCGTTCAGGAAACCCCTTCAATAAATGATTCCCAAGCCTCCTTGGAAATCCTCAGAACAGGCTGACCGTCACGTCGGTCCTTGCTGTCGCGCACCAGAACGTCGCAAGTGTCGAGGTTGACCTCGACACAGCTCCCCGAAGCGTTGGAGTAGCTGCTCGTGAGCCATCCACGCCGCGCACGGGGCGACGCCGAGTCCTTCTGGCCGATCAATCCAGCTCCTTGATGCGCTGATGCAGCAGTTCCAACGACTGCTGTGCGCTCAAGGTGTTTTTGAGCGCGTCCTGGTAGGTGAGCATGATGTCACGTACCTGACCGCTCTCGGTGATGACACCCCTGGTGGTGACGGTTTCTTGCCAGCCGACGGTGGGCAACCTGGGGTTGGGGAATTCGATCAGATGCACAGTCGCAGCTCCGAACAACCCGCAAGCCGTGGCCGTGAAGGGAATTACCCGGACCTCAAGCCTGTCCTCACGCTCTTCGATGTTTCGAGCCAGGTGCATCAGTTGATCACGAAGTACTGCAGGCCCGCCAATTTGCTGCCGGAGAGCAGCCTCGCTGATTATGGCGATCATCTTCAGCGGGTTTTCGTCAACAAATCTCTCCTGCCGCCGAAGGCGCACTTGAATGCGCTGATCGACTTCCACCTTTCGAATGGTGGCGTCAGGAGTCATGATGGCCCTGGCGTAGTCCTCCGTCTGCAGCATGCCCGGGATGAGGAGGCTCTCGTAGCACCGAACGGTCTCCGCGCCGGCTTCCAGGCCGATCAGTCGCTGGAGATCGCTGTCCAGCAGCGTTCCGTACCGCGTCCACCAGCCGCGCTCCTTGGCGGCCATGCGGAGTTCGAGCAGCTCCTGCCGTTCCTCCTCGTCGAACTCGAGCAGCTCCATGAGCTTGATGAGGCTCTCTTCGGAAAGGACCTTGCGCTCGTTCTCGACGGCGGACCAGTAGTTGCGCGAGAAGCCCAACGCCTGGGTGATGGTCTTGACCTCCACACCCAGCTGGTCGCGCTGCTGCCGCAGCCGGAGCGCGAGCTCCCACGCTGCGACGACGGGTGATGCCAACACAGCCTCCCCCTTCGGCGGCGTCTGATCGGACAAACTCACAGGTATATCACGCGGTTGACCGAACCTGCTTTGAACTGGATGCATTTCAGGTTACAGTAACCAGACCATCACAAGGTTCCGTAGCGCCAGGGTGACGCCTCCCTTCCATGCCTGCTCGAGTCGAACCGTGCGCAACGGGGTTTGCCTGTCGACGGAACGACGCTGCCGCAGCACGCCCGAGGCCGCAGGGGGAGGAACGATGACGAGCAGTCCCACACCCGAGCCGTTCGGGCCGAACGCGCGCAACGAACTGCTGGTCGACGTCGGCGACGAACCCCTCACGCTCACCACGGCGCATTGCACGGTCGTGGCAGCGGACATCGAGGGATTCGGGCAGCACAACCGCAACAACATCAACCAAGTACGGATCCGGCACGGCATGTACAAGGCGATGCGAACCGCCTTTGACGCCGCCGGCATCCCCTGGGCATCGTGCCGTCACGAGGACAGAGGAGACGGCGTGCTCGTGCTCGTCCCTGCCGATGTGCGCAAGACGTTGCTCGCCGACCACCTCCCGAACGCGCTCGTCGAGGCGTTGACGCGGCACAACCGAATACACCCGCCGCGTGAACGGATACGGCTGCGGCTCGCCCTGAACGCGGGTGAGATCAACTACGACCAGTACGGCGTGACCGGATCCGCGATCAACCACACGTTCCGGCTCCTCGACGCCGATGTCACCAGGAGCGCGCTGAAGAACTCGTCGGCAGTCCTGGCGGTCATCGGCTCGGCGTGGTTCTTCGACGAGGTCATCCGGCACAGCGAGCTCAGCCACGCCAAGGCGTACAGGCCGATGGAGGTGTCGAACAAGGAGACCACTGCTCAGGCCTGGGTCCGGCTGCTCCGGCCACCCGTCATGCGCCGTCTGCACGCCCCACCGAAGCTGTGAGGTCAGCGGAAGTCGCGCGACTTGGACGGAATCCGCAGATCGAGGTGCTGCAACCGGTCCGCCATCACGCTCACGACACCCTCGGCCGACTCCACCACGCCCCGCACCAGCATCGCCCCGCTGCTGCGCGCCACCCTCCGGTACCGCGCCCACAACCCCGGCGAGCACACGACGTTCACCATCCCGGTCTCGTCCTCGATGTTGAGGAACGTGACCCCGCCCGCCGTCGCCGGGCGCTGCCGGTGTGTCACGGCGCCGCCGATCAGCACGCGCGTTCCCGGTTCGACTGAGGCCAGGGCGGTCACCGGCAGCGCTCCCATCGAGTCCAAAGTGGACCGCACGAACTGGGTCGGGAAGCTGTCCGGGGACAGGCCCGTGGCCCAGACGTCTGCCACCGCCAGTTCCACGTCGTCCATGCCGGGTAACGTTGGCGCGTCGACGCCGACTGTGGTGCCCGGTAGGCGGTCGGGGCGGATGGCGGCGATCGCGCCGGCTGCCCACAACGCCTCGCGGCGCTCCAGGCCGAAGCACGAGAACGCGCCTGCGGTGGCCAGTGCCTCCACCTGGGCGGTGGTGAGTTGGACGCGGGTGCCGAAGTCCTCCATGTCGCGGAACGGTTGTGCGGCAACGATTCGTTCGGCGTCTGCTTCGCCGATGCCGCGTACGGCGGACAGGCCGATGCGGACGGCGTTCTGAGCGCCCAACGGTTCCAGGCCCGCCCAGGGAAGTGACTTGTTCACGCACGGGCCGTGGACCGTCACGCCGTGGCGGCGGGCGTCGATCACCAGCGACTGCGGGGAGTAGAAGCCCATCGGCTGGGCTCGGAGCAGGGCCGCGCAGAAGGCTGCCGGGTGGTAGAGCTTGAACCACGCGCTCACGAACACCAGGTGCGCGAACGACAGGGCGTGCGACTCCGGGAAGCCGAAGTTGGCGAACGCCAGCAGTTTCGCGTAGATGCGACCGGCGAGCTCCTCGTCGATGCCGTTCACGGCACAGCCCTCGTAGAAGCGGTCGCGCAGCCGTTCCATGCGGGTGGTGGAGCGTTTGGCGCCCATCGCGCGGCGCAGTTCGTCGGCCTCGGCGGCGGTGAAGCCGGCCACGTCCACCGCGATCTGCATGAGCTGTTCCTGGAACAACGGCACGCCGTAGGTCTTCTTCAAGGCGTTCTCCAGCAACGGGTGGTCGTAGTCCCACTTCTCGACCTTGTTGCGGCGCCTGATGTACGGGTGCACCGAGCCGCCCTGGATCGGGCCGGGCCTGATCAGGGCCACCTCCACGACGAGGTCGTAGAACTCGCGCGGTTTCAGGCGCGGCAGCGTCGCCATCTGCGCGCGGCTCTCCACCTGGAAGACGCCGACCGAGTCGGCTTTCTGCAGCATCTCGTAGACACGTTGATCCTTGAGATCGATACGACCCATGTCGACGTCAACGCCTTCGTGGTCGCGCACGAGGTCGATGGTGTAGTGCAGCGCGGAGAGCATGCCGAGGCCGAGCAGGTCGAACTTCACCAGGCCGATGGACGCGCAGTCGTCCTTGTCCCACTGCAGGACCGTGCGCTTGTCCATGCGCGCCTTCTCCACCGGGCACACCTCGCTGACGGGGCGGTGGCAGATCACCATGCCGCCGGAGTGGATGCCGAGGTGGCGCGGGAAGTTCTCCAGCTGGGCGGAGAGCTCCAGCACGTCGCGAGGGATGTCGCAGTCGTCGATGGTGACGCTGAGCGGGCCCCACCTGTCTATCTGCTTGCTCCACGCGTCCTGCTGGCCCGGCGAGTGGCCGAGCGCGCGGGCCATGTCGCGCACCGCGGAACGGGCGCGGTAGGTGATGACGTTCGCGACCTGGGCGGCGTGCCGGCGACCGTACTTCCGGTAAACGTGCTGGATGACCTCCTCGCGCCGGTCGGACTCGATGTCGACGTCGATGTCGGGAGGGCCGTCGCGGGCGGGGGCGAGGAAGCGTTCGAAGAGCAGGTCGAAGCGGACGGCGTCGACGTTGGTGATGCCGAGCGCGAAGCACACCGCGGAGTTGGCGGCGCTGCCCCTGCCCTGGCAGAGGATGTCGTTCTCCTTGCAGAAGTTCACGATGTCGTGCACGACGAGGAAGTAGCCGGGGAAGCCGAGCTGTTCGATGATCTTCAGCTCGTGCTCGATCTGCCGGAACGCCTTCTCGTCGCCGTCTGGGTACCGCCGGTGCGCGCCCTCGTAGGTGAGCTTGCGCAGCCAGGTGTTCTCGGTGTGGCCGGGCGGCACGTCGAACGGCGGCAGCTTCGGCGCGACCAGCCTCAGGTCGAACGCCAGCTGCATGCCGAGCAACGCGGCGTTGTGCACGGCGCCGGGAAAGCGGCGGAACCGGTGGAACATCTCCTCGCCGCTGCGCAGGAACGCGGCGGGTGACGGCGGCAGCCATCCGGCCATGTCGTCGAGGCTGCTCCGCGCGCGCACGGCAGCCATCGCAGCGGCGAGCCTGCCACGGCTCGGCGTCGCGTAGTGCACGGCGTTCGTTGCCACGACGGGAAGTTTGAGCTTCTGCGCCATCGCGTTGAGGATGTCGTTGCGCCTGCTGTCCTCGGGCAGCCCGTGATCGGTCAGCTCGACGTGGACGCGTCCCTTGCCGAACAGCTCGGTGAGTCTGACGATCTCCTGGAACGCCGCCTCCGGCCCTTCCCTGACGAGTGCCCTGCGGACGGTTCCCTTGCGGCAGCCCGTCAACACCACGACCTCGCCCTTGGTGTCGGCCACGATCTGCTCGACGTCGTAGACCGGTTTGCCCTTCTCCGCGTTGTCGTCGAGGTGTCCGGTGGTCAGCGTGCGGCACAGGGCGTGGTAGCCCTCCTGTTGGCGCGCAAGGAGAAGCAGGTGATCACCCTCGGGATCCGGTTCACCGTTGGCCGGTTTGCCGAGCCCGATGCTGAGCTCGGCGCCGAACACCGTGTGCATCCCGAGCTCCTTGGCGGCCTCGGCGAACCGCACCACGCCGTACATGCCGTCGTGGTCGGTGATCGCGATGGCGTCGAGCTTGAGCCGTTGCGCCTCCTCGACGAGCTCCTCGGGGTGGCTCGCACCGTCGAGCCAGCTGAAGTTGGAGTGGCAGTGCAGTTCCGCGTACGGCACGCGTCTGCGGGTGGTCGCGGCCTCGTCCACGCGCAGCTCGAAACCCGGCGGCGCGGTGTACCTGTCGCGGTGCCGTGACCACGCGGGACTGTCGCCGCCGTCGGGTTTCTGCTCGGCGGGCTTGCCGGAGAGGGCCCGTTCCAGCTCCCTCCAGCGGACCGGCGGGTTATTCCAGCCCATCCGGTGCCTTGCGCGGCAACGGGATCAGGGTCTCCAGCAGATCCCAGTACTCGTCCTGCATCAGTCGTACACCCCTTCCAGAAACCACCTCTGGTCCCTGCGGATCAGCAGGAACGCCTGGTCGTTCGTCTGCACCTGGATGCGCGCGGCCCGGTGCGGGTCCGGCGCCCACCACCGCTCGTCGACCGGCCACGGCCCGGCCCACGCGGTCACCTCCTGCGTTCTTCCTCTCACGGCAAGCTTCTTGGGCTGTGCGGTGAGCTCGAGACGCCCGGTCACGCCGACCTCGTTGCCGTCGGCGTCCCTCAGGTCGGCAGGGTCGTCGGCGAGCGTCGCGGGCGCTCTGGGGAGCCGGCCTGGCCACGGGTGGTCCGGGTTGTGCGTCGGTGTCCGCTCGTCGCCCCACGGCACGAGCCTGACCTGTTCCTTCGGTCCCCTGCCGCCGTCGAGCACCGGTGTGAGCACGCCATCGGGGCCGAGCAGACCCTGGACGTGCAGCAGGGCCCGCACCGCGCGTTCGTCGTCGTGGCCCCACAAGCCGAGCTGCAACGCGGTGCCGTTGACGACCTCGACCGGTTCGAGGGTGAGCGTCCTGATGCCGGAGGTGAGGCGTTCGCGGGTGAGCCAGCCGTCGAGCTGCCAGCGCACGCGGTCCGCGATTCCCCGTGGTGTCAACGGTTCCGCGGCCCGCCAGACCCGGTGCAGCTCCTCGTCGTTCTCGGTGCGGGCGTGGATGCCGAGCCGCGTGCACGCGAGGCTTCTGGCGGCGAGGTTCTCGTGCAGCCGTTCCGAGAGGATCTTCGCGGCGAACGCGGCCGCGTCGATGCGCTCGACCGGGTCGTCGAAGGTCTCCGTGACGGCCAGTTCGGGGGCGGGCCTGCGCTTGTCGAGCGGACGTTCGGCAAGCCCGCGCGCCAGGCGGTGCTGACGCGTCGCCGGTCCACCGAACCTCGACGCCACCGCGTTCTCAGGCACGTCCGCGAACGCGCCGAGCGTCTTCAGGCCGAGCCTGCGCAGCAGATCGACCAGCTCCGGCGCGTCGAGCTCGTGCACACCCAACGGCCTGAGGAACTCCGCGGTCCGGTCCGGTGGCACGATCACGTTGCGGTGCGCGGCTTTCGTGGCGGCGAAGAGGCTGTCGGCCAGACCCACCTGCGCCTCGACGTTCGTGCGCGCGGCGATGTGGTCGACGATGCGTTCCGCGGCCCGTTCGGCGGAGGAGAAGTAGTTGACCGGCCCCCGCGCGGGCACGGCGACCAGACCGGGCTCGACGACCTCGATGCCGGGCGCGAGCTCCTCCACGGCCTCCGCGACGGGCTCGAAGAACCTGGCATCGCGCTGCGGGTCGTGCTCGAAGACGACGAGCTCTGGGCACGTCGACTCGGCCATGCGTTTGCGCATGGCCCGGCGGACGCCCTCGGCGCGCGCGACGGCCGAGGTGGCCACGATCTCGTTGCCGTCGACGACCGCCACCGGCACGTGCTGACCGGTGCCGGACGCGGTGCAGGCGGCGACGACGGGCCAGTCCGGACACCAGACCGCGAGCAGGCGTGCGTCCTTCACGCGGGCTGCTCCTGGGTTGTAGCCCGCCTGGCGGCCAGCTCGTCGACCCGGTCCGGACCGGCATCAGCCGGCTCGTCGGACCTGGCAGGTTCGCCGGCCACCAGCGGGAGCTCGATCTCTTCTTCCCCGAACGTCAGCAGCACGTGCTGCGGCCTGCCCGCAGAACCGCGGCCACCGCTGCGCACGCTGATCTGCTGGTGCCGCAACGTTTCCGCGCCGTCGTCGAGGGAGTTCCAGCGCACGGACTCCGCGGTCAGCTCCACGTCGGCGGAAGGCCAGGAGCCGAAGGCGATGAGCACGGCGCGGCGTTGGCGGGCACGGGCCGTGAGGCGTCGTGCGAGCGAAGGAGGCAGCGGGCACGCGACAGCCACCAGGTCGATGCCGTCCAGCAGGGCCGCGATCACCGGACCGGGATCGGAGCCGGGGCGAGGAACGAGTGCCAGCCGCTGCACCGAGACCCCGAGCTCGGCTGCGGCCAGCACCCCCACCTGCGGCAGGCCGACCACGGCGGCCCAACAGCCGTCCGCGGTCGCGCCCGCGAGCAGGGCCAGCAGCAGCGATGTCGATCCGCCCACCGACACCGTGCTGCCCGCCCGCAAGCCGCCCCACGGCAGCAGGCCTGCCAGTTCCCCGCGAACCGGCAGCACCCGCCCCGTGGTGTGGTCGGTGGTGGTGCTGGTCAGCTCGCTGGCCGGGTTCACCCCGAGCGCGGCCAACGACGCCGTTGCCGACCTGGACACTCCACCCACCTCCCGTGCGGACCGTGCGCACCCCTGTGCACGGTCGCCGCGGGAAGTTCGGCGACTTGCTTATTCGAACTCTTGTTCGAACGAACGGGATGATCGTAGCGCGCGAGCGCACCCCTGTGTCAATCCCAGAGCGTCACCCTTTTGGTGGACATGCCGACGCAGGCGCCCGAGGTCCTCTACGGTGACCGAGTCACCGGGAAGTCGAGGGGAATCGCCAGGTGAACTGGGGTGTGAAGGCCGGGATCATCGCCGGTGTCCTGATCGTCGGCAGCCTCGCCACAGGCGCCTTCTACTACTACGACGTGCGCAAGGACCAGGGTGAGCCGTTGCGGTCACCCGATCTGCCCAAGGCCTGCCAGGCCGTCTCCCCGCAGACCATCGAACAGGACCCCGGTGACCAGGGCGGGAAGTGACTGTTCGGCATTCGCGCGCAGGCGATGACCTACCTCCCCGGCGGTTACGGGAAGCGGGTCGACGGCATCGGGGACGAGGCCGAGGTCGTCGTGTCACCGAACGGTCCCGAGCGCCTCATCGTCGAGTACCTGGTCCGCAAGGGCGACACCGTCGTGAACGACCTACTGAGGAAACTGTGAACCAACCACCACCACAGGGCTGGCACCAACAGATGCCACCGCAACAGGGCTGGCCACAACCACAGCCGGGATGGGGCCCTCCACAGCCGCCGAAGAAGAACAAGGCTCCACTGATCGTCGGGATCATCGCCGGCGTCGTGGTGCTCGTCACCGCGGGCGTCGCAGGGTTCCTCTACCTCGGCGCAAACTCCGACAGCGGCAGCCCCAAGCGCGGCGGCACGATGCCGGAGGCGTGCGCCAACGTGCCTGCGGCCGCGCTGGCCAAGGCCCGCACCACGAACGGCAATCCCGCCATGTCGAAACAGCGGAAGGTCCCGGACGGCACGCAGACGTCGTGCGCGTGGGACCAGACCAACGGCGAGGACGGCTCGGGGCTGCGCAACACCGACGCGTACGTCGTCGTGGGCGACGCCGCCGCAGAGTACGAGCGGCGCGTGTCGCAGTCGAAGCAGAACAACCAGGGCACGATCAACGAACGGCGGCTCGACGGGCTCGGCGACGAGGCAACGGTCGTGCTGGTGGACGGCAAGTCCGCGTTCCTGCAGCTCGACGTCATCGTGCGCAAGGGCGACACCGTCGTCGAGGTCGAGTACACCGGCTGGGACTCCGGCGTCTTCGGGAACAAGCGGCCGGACGTCACGGAGTTCGAGGCCGCCGCGCGGGGCGTCGCGGAAGCACTGCTCGCCGACGCGTGACTTTCAAGCGATGAAGGGAACCTTCATCAACCTCACGTTGATGAAGGTTCCCTTCATCGTGATCAGTGGGCGAAGTGGCGGGTGCCGGTGAGGTAGAGGGTGACGCCGTGCTCCTCGGCCTTCGCGATCACCTCGGGGTCGCGCACCGAGCCGCCGGGCTGCACGACCGCGCGCACACCGGCCTCCAGCAGCACTTCGAGGCCGTCCGGGAACGGGAAGAAGGCGTCCGAGGCGGCAACCGCGCCCTTGGCCCGCTCACCGGCGCGCTTCACCGCGAGATGCGACGAGTCGACCCGGTTGACCTGGCCCATGCCCACGCCGACGGTCGCGCCGTCGTCCGCCAGCAGGATCGCGTTCGACTTCACGGCACGGATGGCGCGCCACGCGAACTCCAGATCCGCCAACGTCTTCTCGTCCGCGGGCTTGCCGCACGCGAGCGTCCAGTTCGCGGGCGAGTCACCGGAGGCGTCGATGGCGTCGCGCTGCTGCAGCAGCAGGCCGCCGGACACCGGACGCATCTCCGCGCCACCGCGGGAAGGAGCCTCGGCCACGAGGATGCGCACGTTCTTCTTGCGCTGCAACACCTCCACCGCACCGTCCGCATAGGACGGAGCGATGATCACCTCGGTGAAGATCTCCGAGACGAACTCGGCCATCTCCACGGTGACCTCGCGGTTGGCCGCGATGATGCCGCCGAACGCGCTGACCGGGTCGCACTCGTGCGCCTTGCGGTGCGCGTCCGCGATGCTCACGTCGGACACCGCGATGCCGCACGGGTTCGCGTGCTTGATGATCGCGACGCACGGACGCTCGTGGTCCCACGCGGCACGCCACGCGGCGTCACCGTCGAGGTAGTTGTTGTACGACATCTCCTTGCCGTGCAACTGCTTCGCCGACGCGAGGCCCACACGGCCGTCGCCCTGCGTGTAGATCGCGGCGTGCTGGTGCGGGTTCTCGCCGTAGCGCAGCACGTTCGAGCGGTTCCACGTCGCGCCGACCCAGCCGGGGAAGCCGCTGCCCTCGTCGTCCGGCGCCAGCACGTTGCCGATCCAGGACGCGACGGCCACGTCGTAGGTCGCGGTGTGGCGGAAGGCCGCAGCCGCGAGCTGCTGGCGGTCGGCCAGGGTGAAGCCGCCCTCACGGACGTTCTCCAGCACCCACCCGTAGCGGGACGGGTCGACGACGACCGCGACGTTCGCGTGGTTCTTCGCCGACGCGCGGACCATCGCGGGGCCACCGATGTCGATCTGCTCGACGCAGTCGTCGGGGGAAGCACCCGACGCGACGGTCTGCGTGAACGGGTACAGGTTCACGACCAGCAGGTCGAACGGCGCGATGTCCATGTCGCGCAACTGCTGGACGTGCGAGTCCTTGCGCAGGTCCGCGAGCAGACCGGCGTGCACGCGCGGGTGCAGCGTCTTGACGCGACCGTCGAGGCACTCGGGGAACCCGGTGACCTGCTCGACCGGCGTCACGGGGACGCCCGCGTCGGCGAGCACCTTGGCGGTGCCGCCGGTCGACACGATCTCGACTCCGGCCGCGTGCAGGCCGGTGGCCAGTTCCAGCAGGCCGGCCTTGTCGGAGACCCCGATCAGGGCCCGGCGAACCGGTCGCCTCTCGGCAGGAGTGCTCACGGAATGCTCACCTTTCGTCCGTTCACGGTGCAGCCCTCACGGGCCAGTCGGCCGACCGTCTCGACGAGCAGCCGGCGTTCGACGACCTTGATGCGTTCGTGCAGGGTCTCCTCGGTGTCGTCGGGTTCGACGACGACGGCCTCCTGCGCGAGGATCGGCCCGGTGTCTACGCCCGCGTCGACCAGGTGCACGGTCGATCCGGTGACGCGCACGCCGTAGTCCAGGGCGTCGCGCACGCCGTGCGCGCCGGGGAAGGCCGGCAGCAGCGCGGGGTGGGTGTTGATCATCCGGCCGCCGAAGCGGGCGAGGAACCGCGGGCCGATGATCTTCATGAACCCGGCGGACACCACCAGGTCCGGTTCGTGCGACGCGACGGCCTCGGTCAGGGCGGCGTCCCAGGCCGCGCGGTCGGCGTGGTCGCGCAGCTTCACGGCGAAGTGCGGCACGCCCGCGCGTTCGGCGCGCTTGAGGCCCTCGATGTTCTCGCGGTCGGCGCCGACCGCGACCACCTCGATCGGGAGGTCGGTGGCGTCCAGCAACGCCTGCATGAGGGTTCCGGAACCGGAGACGAGTACGACGACGCGCGCCGGTGCGGGAAGGCGGAGTTCGGTGCTCAGCGTCTACTCCTGGCGTGGGGTTGCAGCAGCTCAGGGGCAGCCTATGACGTCACCGTTCCGGCTTGCCGTCCAGGTCCTCCTCGGGCTCCATGCCGAGCATCTCGTCGAACTCCGCCTCGAGGTCCTCCTCTTCTTCGAGGTCCTCTTCAACGGGCGGTTCGGCGTCGTCTTCCTCTTCGTCCGCAACGTCTTCTTCGTCGTCGTACTCGTCGTCTTCGTAGTAGTCGTCGTCTTCGAGGTCCTCCTCGACCTCGAACTCGTCCTCGTCCACCACTTCGAGCTGCTCGAACTGCTCGGTCAGCTCGTCGTCCTCGAAGACGACGTCCTCGTCGACCGCTTCCTCTTCGTGACCCGGTTCGACGAACTCGGCGTCGTCAGCTGCCGCCGGCTTCACCCTCGCCCCGGCCAGCCAGGCGACGAGCACGCCCGGCACCAGCACCCACAACGCCACGAGCAGCGCGAGCAGGCCCGCCGGCACCGTCACGGGATCGAACGCACCGGATGCCAGCCGTCCACCGGCCGTGGCGGCGAGCACGAGGCTGCCCACGGCGGCGGTGATCGCGGCCACCAGCACCGCGCGGAACCGCGAGGCCGGCCGGTCGGAGACGTTGCGGCAGGCCCAGCCGACGAACACGCCGATCGCCGCCGCACCCACCAGCACCACGGGACTCCACACCGCCGCGGTCTCCGGCATCGCCGCCAGCAGCGGCACCGGAGGCACCGGGCCACCGACGAACCGCATCGGCGAGACCTCGACCCCGCCCAGTGAGAACCCGGCGCCGACGACGTAGGAGAACCCGGCGATGATCGCGTTCGGGAGATAGCCGACGCACAGCAGGAACACCCCGAGCCCGACCCCGAGCGACGGCCCCGCCTCCGCGAAGAGCCCGCTCGTCGTGGGCCACGAGGCCGCAAGCCCTGCCGCCACCGCCAGCGCACCCACACTGACCAGCGCGAACAACGCCATGAACCCGGCGCGCAGACCGTGCAGCGCCACCGGGTCGAGCTTGTCGAACACCATCTCGACCAGGCCGCAGCGGCGGGCGACGCCGATCGTGGCGGCGAGACCGGACACGGCAGCACAGCCGAAGAACGCGACGGCGGGCGTGGCGCGCACGACGCCCTCACCCATCAGCAGCGCGATCGAACCGCCGACGACCGCGTGGGCGCCGGAGATGCTCAGCACCACACCACGTGCCTGAAGCGGTTCGTAGAGCCCGAGACGGTCGGCCGTGCCCGCGGCGGTGCGGCCGACGAGCAGCATCAGCAACGCGGTCGGCAGCAGCGGCAACACCCCGAGCTGACCGGCGTCGAAGCGCAGCGGCACGTGGTGCGCGGCCAGCCAGGCGGGCGCGGCGGCGCTGAGCACGCCGGCCGTGGAGAACTCGGCGTACGTGGCCGTCGCGGAGACCAGGGCGAGGAGCGCGGCCACCGCCGCGTAGCCGACGACCACCGACCCGACCGCAGCTGCGACCAGCACGCGCATGCGTTCGGACCGCGAGAACTCCGGCGGACGCACGGTGGTGACCTCGCGGGTCACGTCGCGTTGCAGCACGGGCACTTCTCCACTGTGTCAGGCCGGCTGGGCCGTTCGATGCAGGCACGCCGCACATGCGAAAAGGCGTCTGCAAGTACTACCAACCGCGAGTTGGTAGTACTTGCAGACGCCCCAAGAAACTCTTACTGCTGCGGTCCGCCGAAGCCACCGGGCGGCGTGCCCGGCGAGCCGAACTGGCCCGGCTGCGGCATGAAGCTGGTCTGCTGCGGCGGCTGACCCGGCTGCGCGGGCTGCTGCGGCTGCTGACCGAACTGCTGCTGCTGGCCGAACTGCGGCTGCTGCGGGGCCTGCTGCTGGTGCTGGTGCTGCTGCTGGCCCTGCTGCGGGAACGCGCCGGACTGCGGGTTCCAGCCACCCGGCTGACCCTGACCGGGCTGACCGGCGTACGGGTTCGCGGGCTTCGGCTCGAACTTCACGATGCCCTCGGCGAGCAGGAAGGCGAGCACGATCGCCGCCGTCTCCAGCAGCGCGACGATGAGCAGCACGATGTCGAGGCCCTGCACGGACGGCGACTTGATGATGCCCTGCAGCTGCAGCATCGTCTGCACGGCCGCCAGGATCGCGCCGACCGGCACGAAGCCCTTGGGGATGCTCGGCAGCACCGAGAGCCCCGCCAGCATGCCCGCGGCGAGCAGGTACGTGACGTTGCCGCTGACGTCGTCCGCGAACGCGACGAGGTACGCGACGAGCCCGAGGCCCGCCGCGACCAGCGGGAGGATCAGGCCGAGGTTGATGTTGTTGGCGCCGGGGGCGCCAGGGGCCTGATGAGGTGCCTGGTGCTGTGCCGGACCCGGCGGCTGCTGTTGGGGTGCGCCGTAAGGCACGGACATGTTGAGGTCTCCTCCTCCAGCCGAGTGAATCTCAAACGCTAGCCGACTCGCACGCTGAGACGATGACCGGATCAAACCGGTTCCGCCATCCGAGCGACTTCGAACCTACTCCGCCCTTTAACGCACGCGGGGACCTTTCGTACTCTCGAAAGGTACGAAAGGTCCCCGCGTGCGCTTCAGCTCTCAGAGAGCCTGCATGATCTCGCGCATCAGAGCGGCGGTCTCGGACGGCGTCTTGCCGACCTTGACGCCGGCGGCCTCGAGGGCCTCCTTCTTCGCCTGAGCGGTGCCCGCCGAGCCGGAGACGATGGCGCCGGCGTGGCCCATGGTCTTGCCCTCGGGGGCGGTGAAGCCCGCGACGTAGCCGACGACCGGCTTGGTCACGTTCTCCTTGATGTAAGCCGCGGCGCGCTCCTCGGCGTCGCCGCCGATCTCACCGATCATCACGATCGCGACGGTCTCGTCGTCGGCCTGGAAGGCTTCGAGGGCGTCGATGTGCGTGGTGCCGATGATCGGGTCGCCACCGATGCCGATCGCGGTGGAGAAACCGAAGTCCCGCAGCTCGTGCATCATCTGGTAGGTCAGGGTGCCGGACTTCGACACCAGACCGATCTTGCCGCTGCCCGCGATGTTCGCGGGGATGATGCCGGCGTTCGACTTGCCGGGGCTGATGATGCCGGGGCAGTTCGGGCCGATGATGCGGGTCTTGTTGCCGGTCGCGACGGCGTGCGCCCAGAAGTAGGCGGTGTCGTGCACCGGGATGCCCTCGGTGATGACGACGGCCAGCTCGATCTCGGCGTCGATCGCCTCGAGCACGGCGGCCTTGGAGAAGGCCGGCGGCACGAAGATCACGGTCACGTTCGCGCCGGTGGCCTCCATGGCCTCCTTGACGGTGCCGAAGACCGGGAGCACGGTGCCGTCGAAGTCGACCTTCTCGCCGGCCTTGCGCGGGTTCACGCCACCGACGATGTTCGTGCCGGACGCGAGCATGCGCTTGGTGTGCTTGGTGCCCTCGGCACCGGTCATGCCCTGGACGATGACCTTGCTGTTCTCGTTGAGGAAGATAGCCATCGTTCTCAGACCCCCGCAGCCGCGAGCTCGGCGGCCTTCGCGGCCGCGTTGTCCATCGTGTCGACAACGGTCACCAGCGGGTGGTTGGCCTCCGCGAGGATCGCGCGGCCCTCCTCCACGTTGTTGCCGTCGAGGCGGACGACGAGCGGCTTGGTGGCCCCGTCGCCGAGGATCTCCAGCGCCTTCACGATGCCGTTGGCCACGGCGTCGCACGCGGTGATGCCACCGAAGACGTTGACGAACACCGAACGCACGGCCTCGTCGCCGAGGATGACGTCCAGGCCGTTCGCCATGACCTCGGCGGACGCGCCGCCGCCGATGTCGAGGAAGTTCGCGGGCTTCACGCCGTACTGCTCACCGGCGTACGCCACGACGTCCAGAGTGGACATCACGAGACCGGCGCCGTTGCCGATGATGCCGACCTCGCCGTCGAGCTTGACGTAGTTGAGGCCCTTCTCCTTGGCCTTCGCCTCGAGAGGGTTCTCCGCCGCCTTGTCGACCAGCTCGGCGTGCGCCGGGTGGCGGAAGTCGGCGTTCTCGTCGAGCGTGACCTTGCCGTCGAGCGCGACGATCTTGTCCTGCGGGTCGCGGACCAGCGGGTTGACCTCGACGAGCGTGGCGTCCTCCGCGACGAAGGTCTCCCACAGCTTGACGATGACGTCGATGACCTGGTCCTTGACCTCGGCCGGGAAGTTCGCCGCGTCGGCGATCTCCTTGGCCTTGGCCGCGTCGACACCCTTGATGGCGTCGATGTGGATCTTCGCGAGGGCCTCGGGCTTGGTGGCCGCGACCTCCTCGATGTCCATGCCGCCCTCAACGCTCGCCATGGCGAGGAAGGTGCGGTTGGCACGGTCGAGGAGGAAGGAGAAGTAGTACTCCTCCGCGATGTCGGAGGCAGGCGTCACCAGCACGCGGTGAACGATGTGCCCCTTGATGTCCAGGCCGAGGATGGCGGTCGCCTTCTCCTCGGTCTCCTCGGCGGTGGAAGCGAGCTTCACACCACCGGCCTTGCCGCGGCCGCCGGTCTTGACCTGGGCCTTGACGACGACGGGCTGGCCGAACTTCGCGGCGATGGCCTTGGCGTCGGCGGGGTTGGTGGCCACATCGCCCGGCAGTACCGGGACGCCGTGGGCGGCGAAGAGGTCCTTCGCCTGGTACTCGTACAGGTCCACTCGGGTCTCCTGCGACGTCGGTGTCGGAACACCGCGCCTGGGTGGTCCTCAAGGGGCCAAGCGAACCCACTTGACGCGGCTGGGCCCAGACACTATCGAGCTGCGGCTACCGCTCGCACGCCACACCTGGTGAGGTCGGTCTCAACGGCGGTGAGGTCGATCACGCGTGCGCGCGCGTATAGAGGACAAGGCGTGCGCAGGACCACTTTCACCGCGTTGCGCGGGCTCCCATCAAGCCGGCGGCCACCAGCAGCGCCGCGCACGACGCGAGCGCGAGCCACGTGCCGGGGCCCGTCACCGCGCCCACGACCTTGTCTCCGGTGAGAGGCAACTCCAGTGCCCGGATGCCGACCAGCAGCACAGCACCCGCGAGCACCGCGGCACCGCGGGCGGGCCTCGACCGGAACGCGACCACCAGCCCGACGACCAGCCACACGAGAGAAGAGATGAGAGCCGCCGAGATGACCGGGTCGTTGCCGGGGACCAGCGTCGGGGCCGTGTAGTTGTTGCCGCGCACGGTCGGCAACGCGAACGCGCCCACCGCGAACAGCCCGGCCAGCAGCACCGCGCCGAGCTCGGCCATCGGCAGCTGCTCGCGCCTGGCGGGCAGAACGGCGTTCTCCCGCTCGACGGCACCGGCGAGACCCGCGCAGATGAGGGCGAGGATCCCGAACGGCGCGACGAGGATCATCAGCCAGAAGCCCGCGCCCGGCTGCGCGATTCCGGCCTGGCTCGCGGACACCACCGGCTGGGTCGCGCCCGCGGCGGCGAACTGCATCGCGAGGTAGCCGAACATCAGCGCGGGGCGCACCACGTCGGCGATCGACGGCACGAACAGGGCCAGTCCCAGCAGCAGGAACGCGATGGCGCCCGGCCACAGGAGGTTCGCGGACGCCAGCTCCGGCGCCGGGCCTCCGGTGGCGAGGACGAGCTGCGGTGCGAGCGCGCCGCCGATCATGGCGAGGGCGGCGAGCACCGCGAAGACACCCGCCGTGACGTGCATGCGCCGGACCGACGGCAGCGTGAGGTCCCGCGTCTCGTCGCGCTTGCCGCGCACCAGCCGCCAGAGCCGGGCCAGCAGAGGCACCGCGGGCAGCAGCAACGCGGCCGACAGCGTGATCAGCGGCCCCACGGCCAGACCGAGACCGGGCGCCGTGGCCCCGGCCACCAGCGGCGGCAGCGACACGGCCACCAGAGCGAGCGTCACGCCGTACACCCCGCCCTCGCGGGTGTCCGGGTCGGGCGAGCTGGCCGCGAGCGCCGTGGCCAGCGGTGCGGCGAGGGCGATCAGCAGACCGCCCGTCAGCCCGATCACCGGCAGGTCCCACGGGCCGCGGTCGAGCTGGAACGGGTCGGCCGAGGTGAACGGCTTGCCGAGGAGCCCGACCGTCGCCCAGAAAGCGATGATCACGTGCACCGCCACGAGCCCGGGCGGCTCCGACTCGTCCGCGGGCATCCCGGCCCTGCCTGCCGCCAGCACGCCGCCCGCGATCACCAGCACGTGCCCGGCGATCAGCAGCCACAGCCCCGCGGACGGGGTGACCGCGATCAGCGTGGCGGGCCGGAAGAGCTCCGGTCGCGCCACCGCCATCGCGTCGGCCGCGATCTGCAGGTCGCTCACCAGGCGGCCGACGGCGAAGACTCCCACCGCGGCGATCAGCCCCGCCGCCACGAACGGCCTGCCGCGGAACAGCAGGGCACCCGCGACGACCGGCGGCAACAGCGCCAGCAGGGCGAGCAGCGGCCACGACGTGTAGGCGGGTTGCGCGCCGTCGACCACGCCGAGCAGCGGGCCCGCCGCGGTGAGGAGGGAGCCTGCCGCGAGCAGGGCCCACGAGGTGCGCAGCCTGGCGGCGGCCGGGGTCTGGTTCTCGAGCTCGGTTCGAGTCATCGCGGGCGAACCTAGCAAGTCAGGCGTTGGGTTCCGTGTTACTGGCTGCAACCAAGTGAGACGAAATTCGTTCGCATGTGGAAAACATCCGCCGGGTACTCCTAGCCGGTGAGTTCATCACCTACCGTCGCTCATATGAGCGACAACGGCCGGTCGTGGATCACGCGTCTGACTGACGCCGTGCTCGACCGTGCCGGCTGGGGAGTTCACACGGCGCGCGATGTCGCCGAAGAGGTGAAGGTCGCGTTGCGCGCCATGGCCACGCCCGGCGGGATGCGTGGAGTCGCGATGGAAGCGGCCTGGCTGACGGCCCACGCGGTGCTCTACCCGTGGGGTGCGATCACCGAGCAGCTCCGCACGGACGGCCACTTCCGGCACTACCGCACCGACGGCCTGCCACCGCGCCAGCGCGGGCTGGTGGTTTCGGCGATGGACGCGGCGGGCACCCCGATCGTGTTGGTGCACGGCATCGGGGACAACCGCTCCGCCTTCGCGGTGCTGTCGGGGGCACTGCGAAGGCGGGGCTTCGGGGTGGTGCACGCCATCAACTACAGCGTGCTGACGGCGTTGACCGGGGACGTCCGCCGCTCGGCCGCGTTGCTGGGTGCGCACATCGAGCGGATCTGCGAGCAGACCGGCGCGGACCAGGTGCACGTCGTCGGCCACTCGCTCGGCGGCCTCATCGCCAGGTATTACGTGCAGCGGCTGCACGGCGACGCGCGCGTCCGCACTCTCGTGACCCTGGGGACCCCGCACAGCGGCACGCTCGCCGCCTACGTCCTGCCGACTCCGCTCACCAAGCAGCTGCGACCGGGCTCCGATCTGCTCGAGGAGCTCGCCGAACCGTGCCGGCCGTGCCGCACCCGGTTCGTCGTGGTCTGGTCGGAGATGGATCAGATCATCGTCCCTCAGCGCAACGCCCGGCTGGAGCACTCTTCATTGCTCGTCGAGGAGCACCAGATACGTGATTCAGGTCACCTTTCTTTGCCGGTTGACACGAGGACCCTTCACGTAGTTGTGACAGCCATCACCCGATCGGACGACTCAACCGGTCACCCCATCGCCGCTGGCGGCGAGGCGTGTCGCCCGCCTGGCGTGACCGACGGTCACAGTTGACAGTTGAAACCTCCTGGTTGCCGCCTGTTCGGAGGACATAACGAACTGGGGTTTGCCCTCTGAGGCTCCCCGCCGTTACTGTCCCCCGGTCCGTTGTCACGGTCTGATCACAGAAGGACACCGAGTCAGAACCCCGAAATCTGGCTCACCGGGAATCCCCCGCCCGGCAGTCCACCGATCAGGCTCCCCGAAGGCGGAAGGGCAAGCTTTGAGTCACCACCGCTCCCCCGGCGGCCATGAACGCAGTGCTGCGCTTGACGAGGCGGTCGACCGCGCCTCCACGCGCACCGTCAGCTCCCACCGGCTCCCCCCGCCACCGTCGGCGCTCCGTGGACGCATCGTCGTCGCCGCCGTCGCAGTAGGCGCTTTCGCCGCCGCAGGCGCAGGCCAGACCCTGCAGGCCGCCGCGGACGACAGCAACGACGTCCAGCTCGCGAACCACACCGACGGTTCCGCCGCGTTCACCGGCCAGGGAGGCGACACCGCCCCCGCCCCGCAGATCCTCGCCGTCTCGAAGACGACCTCCGAAGGCTCCGCCGAGGCCGCGAAGCTCCTGCGCAGCCAGCAGCTCACCACCCAGCGCGAGGCCCAAGAGGCCGAGAAGAAGCGCCCGAAGTTCGTCCGCCCCGCCGCCGGCGAGTTCACCTCCGGCTACGGCGGCCGCTGGGGCACCATGCACCTCGGCATCGACATCGCCGGCCCCATCGGCACCCCGATCCTCTCCGCCGCCGACGGCGTCGTGATCGAGGCCGGCCCCGCGTCCGGGTTCGGACTCTGGGTCCGGGTGCAGCACGAGGACGGCACGATCACCGTCTACGGGCACGTCGACTCGTTCAACGTCCGCGAGGGCCAGGCGGTCAAGGCCGGCCAGCAGATCGCCCGGATGGGCAACCGCGGGTTCTCGACCGGTCCCCACCTGCACTTCGAGGTGTGGAACCCCGGCGGCCAGAAGGTCAACCCGCTCACGTGGCTCAACGCTCGTGGTGTGACGGTCTGATTTTGGGTTGGCCTGATCTGGGGTTTGTTCGCCCTGGTTTGGGTTCTGGGTCGTGAGTGCGGCCTCCGGTTCTGGGTTGCGGGTTCCTGGTCAGGCGTTGCTCTGGTTCGGAGTTGCCGGGTCCCGGTTGGGCGTTGCTCCGGTTCGGGGTTGTCGGGTTTCGGCTTTGCAGGACCGGTTCGGGACGGTTCCGGGTGAGTCTTTGGTTCGACGGTTTCTGAACTACGGCTCAGTAGCTTTCTCGCGGGTTGATGTTGGTGGACCACCTCCGGGTGTGGGTGTGGGCGGTTCAGGGGCCTCAGAGGCCTCTTGGGGCTCAGGAGCCTCTTCTGTTGGCCGGGCTTGAGGACGGCTCTAGCGATCCGGGTCTTCGCGGTCGCCTTCTTGGAGTCGGACCTCGCGCGGTGGTCTTCTCACGGATGGCCTCTTCCACCGGCGGCGTTCCCGCGGCGGCGTTCCCACGATGGGCTTCCCACGATGGCCTTCTCGCGGTCGCCCAGTTCGCAGTCGCCCAGTTCGCGATGTCCCGCTAGCGGTCAGGTGCTCTGGCGTCGCTGTGGGGATGGCGGATGAAGTAGGTCGTCGCTACCCGCCAGACCGAGCACATGTGCCTGCGCCATCTCGGGCCGCACGCCTTGCAGGCTCCGGAGTCGGTTTGCCTGTGGTCCTGGAGCAGGGTGCGCCAGGCTGCCACCAGGCGGTGGGTTTCCGGGGATTCCAGCTGGGCGAGGGATGCGAACACGCGTTCGTGCAGGACGGCTGCCAGTACGTGGTCCATTTGAGCCTCTTCCGCTGGGGTGGTGGTCACCATGCGGTCGATGATGCTCTGGGGGTCTGACAATTTTTGACGGGTGGGGGCTGACCTGCGGGGGTCGGCTCGGCTGATCGCCCGTTTGGGTCGGTTGACCTGCGGTGGGGTGCTGGGTCGATGGTGGATCGGCGGCGGATCCGTGGGGGACCGGTGGCGGATCGGTGGTGGCGAGACAGTGCGGCCGGACCGCTCTCCCGTTCGGTCCGGCCGCACCTCGCCGCGAAGTTAGGCCCCCGCCGTCCCTTCGCTCCCCTATCTGTCTGCAGGCTGCTCCCCTTGCCTTGGACCGCCCCGAACGTTCCTCGGCTGTGCTGCTTGCGACACCCACATAGACGTACGAGGTGGCTGCTCGTTGCGCCGGATTTTGGAGAAATTGTGGAGTTTCTGTGTGGTTTGGGTTTTGACTGGTCAGGGTGGGTGCGCGCCGGTTGGGTGGGGCGTCCCCCTGGTGCGTTGGCGGGTGCCGGTTTCGTGTCCGTAGGTGGGCACGTTGAGTCCGTACCCAGCTGCTGGTTTCTGGGAGCTCTGCCCCAGACCCCGCCAATCTGATCAAAGACCAGTCCAGCGCCGTCGGCAGGCTGATGGCACGCCTGTTGCGTTGGGCGGCTTGCTGTTGCGTAGGTGGATTGCGTAGGCGTGCGTTGTTTGCCAAAGACTGCTCGGCCGTCGCGTTGCCTGGCCTTCGGCCTTGGCGGTGGTGGCTTGCCTCGGCTTCGCGCTGGGGTGTGTGGCGTGCGGGTTAGAGCTTGGTCATGGGGACGCTGCCTATCAGCATCAGGCGGACTGTGCCTGAGCCGCCGAAGTCGATCGTGGCTGTCGCCCTCAGGCCCGCGCCGTCCACTGCCACCACTCGGCCCAGGCCGTACTTGTCGTGGGTTACTCGGTCGCCCACTTCCAGTTTCATGGCCGGGGCGTCCTTCCAGCCCGTCTTGGACGGGGCTGGGCGGGTCAGGCCTCGGGAGGCTATGCCGCCTGAGGCTGAGCGGCCCCACGTCGTGGCGGCGGCTGGGGCTGAGCGGGAAGGTTCTACTCGGCGCCAGTCGAGCAGGTCTTGGGGGATTTCGCCCAGGAAGCGGGAGGCCGGGTTTGCTGAGGGCTGGCCCCAGGCTGAGCGGACCAGGGCCCTGGAGAGGTAGAGGCGGCGTTGGGCCCTTGTGATGCCCACGTAGGCCAGGCGGCGTTCTTCTGCCAGCTCGGCCGGGTCGCCCAGGGCTCGCATGTGGGGGAAGACGCCGTCTTCCCAGCCCGTGCTGAAGACGACCGGGTATTCGAGGCCCTTGGCCGTGTGGATGGTCATGAGGGTGACCACGCCGTCGGATTCGGCGTCCGGGATCGAGTCGGCGTCTGCCACGAGGGAGACTCGTTCCAGGAAGGCCGGGAGGGACGGGACCGGCTCCGCGCCTTCCGGGAGTTCCAGTTCGGTGAACTCGCGGGCCACGGTGACCAGCTCGTTGAGGTTTTCGATCCTCGTGTGGTCCTGGGGGTCCTCGCTGGCTTCCAGTTCGGAGCGGTAGCCGGTCTTTTCCAGGACCGCTTCGAGGATGTCGGCCACGTCGTCCTCGCGGGCGACCATCTCGCCGAGCTCGTCCATCATTTCCACGAAGCCCGCGATGGCGTTGCGGGAACGCGGGTTCAGCATCGGGACTCGGTCCAGGTCGCGCAGGGCCGCGGCGAAGCTGATGCGTTCGCGCTCCGCGTAGGCCGAGACGCAGGCTTCCGCTCGCTCGCCGATGCCGCGTTTGGGGACGTTGAGGATTCGGCGCAGGGAGACCGTGTCGTCCGGGTTGGCCAGGGTCCTCAGGTACGCGAGGGCGTCGCGGACCTCTCGGCGCTCGTAGAAGCGGACGCCGCCGACGACCCGATAAGGGAGGCCGAGGCGGATGAAGATCTCCTCGAAGACGCGCGACTGGTTGTTCGTGCGGTAGAAGACGGCGATCTCGGAGTTGTTGACCTCGCCGCCGTCGACCAGGCGGTCGATCTCGTTGGCCACGAAGGCGGCCTCGTCGTGTTCGTTGTCGGCGACGTAGCCGACGATCTTCTCGCCCTCGCCGAGGTCGGACCACAGGGTCTTGTCGCGGCGGTTGGGGTTGCGGGAGATCACCGCGTTGGCCGCGGTCAGGATGTTCTGGGTGGAGCGGTAGTTCTGCTCCAGCAGGATCGTGGTGGCGTCCGGGTAGTCGCGCTCGAACTCCACGATGTTGCGGATCGTGGCGCCGCGGAAGGCGTAGATGGACTGGTCCGCGTCGCCGACTACGCAGAGCTCTGCCGGTGGGATCTCGCCGCCCGCCTTGCCGACCAGCTCGCGCACCAGCGTGTACTGCGCGTGGTTCGTGTCCTGGTACTCGTCCACCAGGACGTGGCGGAAGCGGCGGCGGTAGTGCTCGGCCACGTCCGGGAACGTCTGGAGGAGCTCGACGGTCCTCATGATGAGGTCGTCGAAGTCGAGCGAGTTCGACTCGCCCAGGCGCCGTTGGTAGACCGTGTAGACCTCGGCCACGCGGCGTTCCAGGTCGTTCGTGGCCTGGGCCGTGGCGGTCTCGGGGTCGATCAGCTCGTTCTTGAGGTTCGAGATGTGCACGGCCAGGGTGCGGGCCGGGTACTTCTTCGGGTCCAGGTCGAGGTCGCGGGCCACGAGCGTGATGAGCCGGCGCGTGTCGTCGCTGTCGTAGATCGAGAAGTTCGACGACATGCCCAGGGTCTTCGCCTCGCGGCGCATGACTCGGACGCACATCGAGTGGAACGTCGACACCCACATCGAGCGGGCGCGGGCGCCCACCATGTCGGCGACGCGCTCCTTCATCTCCGCGGCGGCCTTGTTCGTGAACGTGATGGCCATGATCTCGCCGGGGTGCACGTCACGTTCCGCGAGCAGGTACGCGATCCGCCTGGTGAGGACACGCGTCTTGCCGGAGCCGGCGCCCGCCACCACGAGCAGGGGTGAGCCGGCGTGCTCAACGGCACGGCGCTGCGCGGGGTTCAGATCGTCGAGCAGATGACCCGCGCGGGAAACGGGGGGACTTGAGGGCAAGTCGAACAAGGCGCTCATCGTCCATCCACGGTACCGGGCGGCACCGACGAATCCGGTACCGCCCGACCACGTGTTCGATCAGGTGCTCAGATCGATGCGGTACGGAACGCCCGCGTGTGCGCTGTCACCCGACGTCTCGGCGTAGACGTCGAGGGTGTCGGTGTGGTGCTCACGGCCCACGGTCTTGATGCGGAGCTTCGGGAACGCCTCACCGGGGACGGCGAGGAAGCCGTCGGTCGTGCAGTGCATGCCCTCTGCACCGGGCTGCCCGGCGACGTCCCAGCACCTCCAGTAGTCACCCTCGTACCCGGTGACCTCGAGCTTGTCCGGCGGGAACGAGATGCGGACGTACAGGTCGCCGACGTCCTTGCCGGATCTGTTGGCGACAGCGATGTCCACCGCTCCCGGCCAACCGCCACGCATGTACCAGTAGCCGGTCGGCAGGACCTTCCACCCCTCGGCCGGCGTCATCTCGACGCTCGCCCATCCACCGTCCGCGTGGGCGGCGGGAACGCTGGATGCCGACAGCAGCAGGGCGGCAGCCAGGCCCAGTACGTGCTTCACGATGACCCCAAACGGTCGCTCTATGAGACGGGTGCACTCTAGGTGGGGTTCCTGTGGCACACTAGATCTATGCGCGCGACCTTCTTCGAGTTTTTCTACGGGACCCGGACTCCGGCTCCCGTGGTCGTCTAGCGCTGAAAAGCCACCACGAAGCCCCGGAGTCCTCGGACACCGGGGCTTCGTTGCTTCCGGGCCAGGACTCGAAGAGTCGAGAGGTCACCACCATGGACACCACCACCGAGCCGGACATCAACGAGCTGCGCCAGGAGATCGACCACCTGGACGCGGAGATACTGCGCCTCGTGCAACGCCGCGTCGAGGTATCCAAGATCATCGGCGCGGCCCGCATGGCGGCCGGCGGCACGAAGATCGTGCACAACCGCGAGATCGACGTCCTCAACCGCTACAAGCCGCTCGGCCCCGAGGGCAAGGACCTCGCACTGATCCTGCTGAAGATGGGCCGCGGCCCGCTCGGCAGGTAGGACAAGCGCCGGCCCGGCGTCACAGCACGCCGGGCCAAAAAGGCCTCAGGGCCTTGAGAACGCGAGCGAAGTCCGCGTCCACGAGCTGCGAGTCGTCCGGCACGTAGGCCAGCGGATCTTCGAGCAACGGCTCCGGCAGGTCCAGGAGGCCCTCCACCAGCGCGTGCAGGCACAGCGCCGCGTATCCGCGCAGGTAGCCGCCCTCCTGGGTGAGCACCGCACGCGTGCCGAACGACGCCACCCGGCGTCCGATCTCGCGGTAGCCGTCGGCCGTGAGGTTGTGGCGGCCGTTGGGATCGAACGCCGATCCGTCGAACCCGGACGCGCACACCAGCAGGTCCGGTTCGAACTCGCGCAGCAGCGGGAACGCGATCTCGTCAAGCGCGCGCATGTACGCCGTGTCACCCGCACCCAAAGACAGTTCGATGTTCACGTTCCGCCCGTTGGCGCCCACCTCGGAGGGCGCACCCGTCTGCGGATGGTTCGTGCCCCACGAGCCGTGCCGCATGTGCACAGAGATGGTCAGCACGTCCGGCCGGTCGTAGAACACCTCCTGCGTGCCGTTGCCGTGGTGCACGTCCCAGTCGAGCACCGCGACCCGCAATCCCTGCCGCCGCGCGGTCTCCGCCACCAGCGCCGCGTTGTTCACGAAGCAGTAGCCGTCCGCCATGTCCGGCTGCGCGTGGTGCCCCGGTGGCCGCACGAGCGCGTACGCGAGCTGCGCTCCCGACTCCAACGCCGCCAGCGACGTCCCCGCCGCCGCGCACACCGCACGCCACGTCTCCGGGCCCACGACCGTGTTCACTTCCAGCGCCACACGCGTCGACACGCGCAACGAGTCCAAGTACCCGGCCGTGTGCACGCGCAGAAGCTCGTCAACGGACGCATGCCGTCCCTCGTGCCACTTGAGGTGCGACGCCACCGGCCCGTGCATCAGCGCGTGCCGGAACGTGCGCAGCCGCGCGGCGTTCTCCGGGTGCGGTTCAGCGACGTCGAGCCACGGCCAGGAGCCCGGCAGCTCCCACAATCCCTCGCCGGCGTCGTGCTCGAGGCAGTCGTCGTGCCAGAACATGTCCACCCGAACCGGATATCAGGGCGATCACGGATGGTCCACCGAAAAAATCTGGGGGCACACTGGAGACATGGGCCTCATCGCCGCACTGATCGCCATCGCCGGCCTGCTCGCCGCCTTGGCGCACGACGCATACCTGGGCTTGCTCGGCTCGGCCGCGAACAAGAAGGGCCTCGCCGGAGCACCTGTCTCGCAGTTCGTCCGCAGCCGCTGGAAGACCGCCATCATCACGACCGCCGGCGCGGTGATCGGCCTGCTGATCACCAACGGCGACTCGCTGGGCGCCGACGTGATCGGCGCGCTGATCGCGGGTGGCAGCGGCCTCGCGGCCATCAACGGCGTGCAGAAGACGCACAAGCAGTTGAACAGCGGTCAAGCGCAACTCCCGCCGCGCTAGAAACTCCACACGATCGAGTGTCACTCGTCCTGAACACCCCCTTTGGTTGCTTCGGCACCTCCGGACGGCCCTACCCTGATTGCGTCGCAGAGGGGTGTCGGGATGGACGAACAACCGGGCAAACATCGTGTCGACGACGGTGGCGCCCCGCCGCAGGAGGCGCAGGCGCGACCCGTCGTCGGTGGTGACCGCATCCCGCTGCCCCGGCGCCGCCAGATCGATCCGCTGCAGGACACCGACGGCCTGCGGAAGTTCAACATCGGTCTGGTGCCCGCCTCGGTCACGCCGCCGCGCACCTGGAAGCGCGCGGCCTGGTTCGCGGTCATCTCGTCCGTGCTCGTGCTGGTCGGGCTGAGCGTCGCCGCGGCCAAGCTGGTCGGCGGCGGCGGCGAGGTCGAGACCGTCGGCCTGCCCGGCTACCCGTCGGACGTGCCGTTCATCTCCGGGCTGCCCACCAGCCCGCCGACCCCGTCGAGCCCGTCGGTCACCGGCACGCGCCCGTCGGCCGCCAACACCGGCAGGGGCGCGGCCGTGCCCGGCACCGGCACCGGCGCCAGTGCACCGGGCAGCAGCGTCGCGGGATCCGCGCCGGGAACCGCACCGTCCGGGACCGCACCGCCCGTGATCACGACGGTGCCCGTCAGCCAGGCGCCGGTCGTCGACGGAGGCAAGATCGCCCAGCGGACCGCGAGCTTCTACCAGGAGATGGCGACGAACGCGGACACCGCGCTCGCCATGACCACGGACACCGTGCGCTCGAACGCCGGCGCACTGCTCGAAGGGCGCCTGGCCGACATCTCGCTGATCGAGGTGAAGGAGATCGCGGTCGACCCGAGCAAGGGCCTCACCGTCAGCCTGCTGCAGGTGACGAAGAAGGACGGCTCGGTCAGCACGGAGAAGCGCGAGCTCAGCTTCACGGTCGGCGATCTGCCGTTGATCAACGGTGAACGGTTGAAGCTCGGCGGCTGAAGTGGCTAAAGGTCACGGCCCGAGTTACCGACCGTAAGAAGTAGCACCTTCGAGCGAATCCCGAGCACCGCTGGACGCCACGAACGGCTGAAGTCCGTTCAGATGCTGGCGTCTGAGCGCGATGCCACGGTACGTCTTCTGGTGACCACGGAGAGTACGGAGGACGAGTCCAGTGCAGCGTCCCGCGACGACCGGACGGCGGCACAGCCGCGCCGGATCGATCAGCGTGGCTGAGCTGATCAAGCAGCAGCCGATGCGCATCCCGTCGAGCGAGGAAGCCGCGACCGACGCACTCGTCACATCGCTGCTCGGTCCCACCGAGAACATGACCGCGACGACCGCGGTGATCCCGGCCGTGCCCGGTCGCCGCCGCCGCTCGAAGAAGAACCGCCTCGCCAAGGCCGCCGGCCTGCTGACCGGCGCGATCGTGCTGGTCTCGTCCGTCACGGGTGCGGCCGTCCTCGCCGGCAAGCGCCCGGCGAACACCGGCATCCCCGTCTCCGAACGCCCCGTCGCACTGTCCGGCGCGAGCGCACTGCGTCCCGATGTCCTGTCCGCCCAGCTGCCGAACGAGCGCCCGCCACTGCAGACCGCCGCCGACACCCCGATGCCGCAGCCGTCCGCGCTGCTGCTGGAGACAGTGGAACCGACCACCCCTGAGGTCTCGGTCGGCCCTCAGCCGCAGGTGGACGTGGTGAAGCGGTTCTACGAGCTGCTCACGACCAAGCCGAACGCGGCGGCCAAGCTGCTGTCACCGGACCTCGTCGGCAAGAACCCCAAGGAGTTCGTCGAGGCCTGGGGAATGATCAAGACGGTGAACGTCGACCAGACGTCCGTCAGGCCGGACGGATCGGTGCTCGCGGTGGTGTCGATGCAGGAGCTCGACGGGAGCTGGCTGCGCATCGAACAGCTCTTCTGGCTCACCGACACCACCCAGCCGCGGATCATCGGCACCGAGGTCCTTTCGGCGCAACGGAGTTAGGCCGCACCCAACTGGGATCGCCGTTCGCAGTCGAACGGTGACCGCTCGTCGCGGAAACCCAGTTCCGGACGTGAAAATTCCCCCGAAGGGGTTACATCTCGGGTCACGATTCGGTATCCATGTTCCCGCCAGTGCGCAAACGCGAACTTGGAAGGGTGAACGAGCGGTGTCGATTGAGGACCATCGTCGGCGGCTGAACGGTTCGGCGGAGTCGACCGGCCAGCTGTCCGTCGCCGAGCTGATCGCCCGCCGCGAGGCGGAAACCGTGGAGATCCCGGTGATCACCGACGACATCACCCCCGAGGCGTTCGAGCCGACGGTCAAGTTCAAGCCGGTCAAGGCCTCCGGCAGCAAGCTCCGCAAGCAGCCCATGAAGGAGCTGCACATCACCGAGCTGCTGCGTCGTGAGGGCAAGGCCGACGACACGCAGCGCGGCGGGTTCACCGTCGGCAAGCTCGCCGTCGCGGCGAGCGGCGGTGTGGTCCTCTGCGGGTCGATGGCGTTCGCCGCCTCCTCGTGGCTGTCCTCGCCGGACGAGCGGCCGCTCGCCGAGGTGCGGTTCGACGAGCGTGCGCAGGCCCGCGGCGCGAGCGCCGGCACCGAGGGCGTCGTGAAGCTCCCGTCGAACAAGACGCAGCAGTCCGACTCCACCGAGACGCCGGCCGACCCGACGACGGAGCAGACCCAGACGCGCGTCGCCCCGTACGTCCAGACCCAGCAGCCGCAGCGCCCGACGCAGCAGACCCAGCAGCCGACGCAGCAGCCCACCTCCGAGACGACTCCGCCCGCGAGCACGCCGCCGACGTCCACGGAGACCAGCCAGCCGAGCACGCCGCCGTCGAGCGAGACGCCTCCTCCGCCGCCGAGCTCGTCGACCACCACCCCGCCGACCAAGACCAACGGCAACAGCAACGCCAACCCGCCCAGCTCGACCCCGCTGCCCGCGCCGTCCAACCCGGTCGACGTCAGCGTGGACCTCGGCATCCTCGACCCCGTCCTGAACACCGTGGGCGACACCGTCGGCGGCTTCGACTTCTTCGCCCCGGTGAACTGACGAACGACGGGTAGCTCAGCGGCGGCCTGCGACAGGTACCCTGTGCGGGCGATTCCGGACGACCGCTGACTACCGCACGAGGAGCACGAGCGTGGGACCTGCTGCCGCAGCCGCAGTCACGCTGTGGACCGCCGGGGTGGTCTTGTGACGACGTCCGACACTTCGGACGGCCGTCTGATCGCCGACCGCTACCGCTTCCTCGACCGCATCGGCTCCGGCGCGATGGGCATCGTCTGGCGCGCCCACGACGAACGCCTCGGCCGCGAGGTCGCCATCAAGCAGCTGCTGCTGGCGCCCGGCCTGGACGAGGCTGAGCAGGACGAGGCCATCCAGCGCGCCATGCGCGAGGGCCGGATCGCCGCCAAGCTGCACCACCCGAACGCCATCGCCGTGTACGACGTCGTCGAGGAAGACGGCGTCCCGTGCCTGGTCATGGAGTACCTGCCGTCCTACAGCCTCGCGGACGCGCTGGCCGAGGGCGGGCCGATGGACCCGATCGAGGTCGCCCACATCGGTGCCCAGTGCGCGGCGGCTCTGGCAGCGGCGCACGCGGCGGGCATCGTCCACCGCGACATCAAGCCGGGCAACGTGCTGATCGCCGAGAACGGCGTCGTCAAGATCACCGACTTCGGCATCTCCCGCGCCTCCGACGACATCACGGTCACCAAGACCGGCCTGATCGCAGGCACGCCCGCGTACCTCGCGCCGGAGATCGCGCGGGGCCAGGACCCGACGCCGGCCTCCGACGTCTACTCGCTCGGCTCGACGCTGTTCGCCGCCATGGAGGGCGAGCCGCCCTATGGAGTGAGCGAGAACACTCTCGGTGTTCTGCACGCCGTCGCGGCCGGGCGGATCAACCCGCCGACCGTCGACCACCCGCTCGCCGACACGCTGCTGTACCTGCTGAACTTCGAGCCGGTCGACCGGCCGACCATGCCGCAGGCCCGCGAGCTGCTGGCCGCAGTCGCCAACGGCCGGTCGCCGTCGTTCAGCGGTCTGCCGGTGCCCGCGGGACCCGACCCGACGGCGATCGTGGAACCCGACCGGACCCGCGTGGTCCGTCCGGTCGCCAGGGCCACCGCGCCTGCCCGCACCGCGCCGCCGATGGCGCCCGCCGGCAGGCAGCAGGACAACCGGCCGCTGGTGATCGCCGCGATCGTGCTGGCGTTGTTGCTGGTCATCGGTGGTCTGATGGTCGTGATGGGTGTGTTCGACAAAGAGCAGAAGAACCCGTCCGCGCCTCCGACCTCGAGCTCGCAGACGGTGCAGCCGACCTCGTCGACAACCGAGGTGACGACCACCACGCCCGAGGCAACGACAACACGCGAAACGACGTCTAGCACTACGACGACTACAACTACGACCACCACGACGACGACTACGACTACGACGACCACCACGACGACGAAACCTTCGTCCTCGGCGGCGGCCACGACGACCACGACAACCACAGCTGCCCCACAGGGCTAAGCGTCGTTCTGTCGTAGATATCTCGTAAGGTGGGTACCCGCACCGATGGGTGATCTGAACCCGGACGTGTGACGAGCCGTTGAACAGAGAGCAAGTGACCGCACAGCGGGGAGCAACTGTGACCGACGATGGCCGATTGGTCGCTGGTCGCTACCGATTGAGCCAGCGGATCGGTAGTGGCGCCATGGGCGTCGTCTGGACCGCACACGACGAACGTCTGCACCGCACCGTCGCGGTCAAACAACTGCTCTTGCAGCCAGGACTCGCCGAAGCCGACACGGACGAGGCGAAGAGACGTGCCATGCGCGAGGGCCGCATCGCCGCGCGCCTGCAGCACCCGCACGCGGTCGCCGTCTACGACGTGGCCGAGGACGACGGCCAGCCGTGGCTCGTGATGGAGTACCTGCCGTCCAAGAGCCTCTCGGCGGTCCTGTCCGAACGCGGCACGCTTCCGCCGCGCGACGTGGCGTCGATCGGCATGCAGGTCGCCTCCGCGCTGGCCGCCGCGCACAACGCGGGCATCGTGCACCGCGACATCAAGCCCGGCAACGTGCTGCTCGGCGACGACGGCACCGTCAAGATCACCGACTTCGGCATCTCCCGCGCGACCGGTGACGTCACGGTCACCGCGACGGGCATGCTCGCCGGCACCCCGGCCTACCTCGCACCCGAGGTCGCCAAGGGTTACGACCCCGGCTCGCCGTCCGACGTGTTCTCCCTGGGCTCCACGCTGTACGCGGCGATCGAGGGCGAGCCCCCGTTCGGCCTGAGCGAGAACACGATCGCGCTGCTGCACAAGGTCGCGTCCGGCAAGGTCAACCCGCCGCGCAACGCCGGCCCGCTGACCGCGCTGCTGATGCGACTGCTGCGCGCCGAGCCGGAAGACCGCCCCACCATGGCCGAGGCCCGCGACGCGCTCGCCGCCGTCGCGAACGGCCAGGCCGCCGCCGCTTTCACCCCCGCCGTGGTCGCTCCGACGCACCCGCCGTCGTGGCGCGGCGCCCCGGTGCAGCAGCAGCCGCAGCAGCAGGCCGCCACGCGCGCCCTGACGCCCCAGACGCCGCCGCCTCCCGCCGCGACGCGAGTGGACCTGCACACGCCGCCGCGCGCCGTGCCCACGCAGCAGCAGCCGCCGTCGAACCACCGTCCGGCAGCCGCGCCCCAGTACTCGCAGCGCCCGAAGCCGTCACCTCTGTCGTCGGTCGGCAAGAGCAAGAAGTCGACGGTCTACACCGCGCTCGCCATCGTGGCGGCGGCGGTCATCGGAATCATGTTCGCGAGCATGATCTCGAACAACAAGGACAACGGCGGCCGGGACAACAGCGCCGGCGGCAGCACGTCGACCCAGCAGACGTCGGACAGCACGAAGCCGTCGACGCCGCAGAAGTCCTCGGGCAAGGCCGGTCAGTGGACGCAGGCTCCGCAGCCGTCCGACCAGGAGGGCATGCTGCGCGACTACTTCGCCACGGCTCCCAAGTCACCGGCGGACGCGTGGCAGATGACCAACGCGGCGTTCCAGGGCAAGCAGCCGGGTGGCTACTCCGGCTACGAGCAGTTCTGGAAGAGCATCGACAAGGCCGAACTGGTCAGCGCAGAGTACGACGGCAACTTCTTCTGGAAGACCGAAGTCAAGTACACGAAGAAGGACGGCACGACGTCGATCGAGCCGAAGGGCTTTGTCATCCTGTGGCAGAGTCCGAACATGCTCATCCAGACGGAGTCGTCCCTCGGCGCCGCACGTCAGGGCTGATCAGGAGGCCCGTGCGGCCTTCTCCAGAGCTTCGGCCAACGCCACCACGGCGGGATTCCACGCGGCGTCCTCGCGGTAGACGACGTGAATGTGCCGCACCGGTTCGGGATTGCGCACCTTGCGCAGAACGACGCCCGGATGCGCATATCCCAGGCCGAGCCGCGGAATGATCGTGACGCCGAGCCCGGCGGCCACGAATCCCTGCGCCGTCGCGTAGTCGTCGCTTTCCACGGCGACCTGAGGAGAGAACCCTGCGCCCGCGCACGCGTTCGTCACGAGGTTCTTGCACGGTCCGGAAGCGCCGTAGTCGGAGAAGATCCACGGCTCGTCGGCGAGCTCGGCGAGGTCCAGCACGCGCTTGCGGGCCAGCGCGTGACCCCGTGGGAGCACCGCGTAGAACGGGTCCGCCAGCAGGTGCCGCGCGACCATGCCCTCCGGGGCCGGGTCGGTGGGTTCCAGGACGGTGATCGCCACGTCCGCGCGGCCCGCGGCGAGCTCCTCGAACGGGTCGGTGGGCTCGGTCAGCTTCAGGTCGAGCTCGACACCGGAGCGTTCGGCGCGGAAGGTGGCGACCGCGGGCGGCACCAGGGCGGCGCCGGCCGTGGCGAAGTAGCGGACGCGCAGGGTGCCGGCACAACCGTTGCGCAACGCCGTCAGGGCGCTCTCGGCCTCGGCGAGCTGCTCGGCGAGGCGGGAGGCGTGCTCGGTGAGCAGCCGGCCGGCCGCGGTGGGCCGGACACCCCTGCCCACGCGTTCCAGCAGCGGCAGGCCCGCCTGCTTCTCCAGGCCGGCCACCTGCTGTGACACGGCCGACGGGGTGTAGCCGAGGTTCGTCGCGGCCGCGGTGATGGAACCGGTGCTCACGACCGCCCTGAGCACCTGCATGCGTCGCACGTCCAGCATCCCTCAACCTTACAGCTTCGCTTAAAGGTTATGCACAACAATTAAATTGTGTTTACGGGTCTGCGAGCGCATCGTTGACGTGTGAACCAACGCGGAACGTTGATCAGGATGGGTGTGCTCGCCCTGCTGTGGGGATCCAGCTTTCTGTGGATGAAGCTCGCGCTCGGGAGCCTCGCTCCCCTGCAGATCTCGCTCGTGCGGACGTTCTTCGGGGCGCTCGTGCTGGTCGTCGTGCTCGCCACGGCGAGGATGACGCTGCCCCGTGACCGCAAGATCTGGGGACACATGCTCTTCGTGGCCACCTTCGGCAGCGCCGTCCCGTTCACTCTCTTCGCCTTCGGCGGCCAGACCGTCGACTCCGGCGTGTCCGGCGTGCTCAACTCCACGACGCCGCTGTTCGCGCTGGCCATCGGCCTGGTGCTCGGCACGGAGAAGGTCAGCAACCTGGTCCGCATGCTCGGCCTCGGCCTCGGCTTCGCGGGCGTCCTGCTGATCTTCGCGCCGTGGCAGTCGGCCAACAGCATCGCGAGCTGGGGCGCGGTGCTCTGCCTCGTCGGTGCCGCGAGCTACGCCATCGGCTACACCTACGCCGGCCGCCACCTCGTCAACACCGGCGCGACCTCGACGCAGCTCGCCGCCATGCAGCTGACCACCGCGATGGGCCTGCTGCTCCTCGCCACGCCGTTCGGCGGCCTGCAGCCCCTGCACCTGCACTGGATCGGCATCGCGGCCGTGATCATCCTGGGCGTCTTCGGCACCGGCGTCGCGTTCATCCTCAACTACCGCGTCATCGCGGACGAGGGCGCCACCACGGCGACTACTGTCGGTTACCTGCTGCCGGTGGTTTCGGTACTCTTTGGAGCGATCTTCCTCGGAGAGCAGCTCAACGTGAGGGTCGTCGCGGGCATGCTCGTGGTGCTCCTGGGGGTCGCGCTGACCAGGAGGCAGCCCGTCCAGCCAGGTCAGGACGTCTCACCAAACGAGACGCGCGACCTGGTCAAACGCTGAACGGTGAGACGCAGGTCTCCCCCAGAAGGATGGTTCCGAGACGAATCGCGTCCTTATCCCGCCGGTTGGCCGTCTCCTCTTTGTGAGCGGACATGGAGACCAGCCTGGGAAGGACATCGACATGAACAACGAGAACCTGAAGGTCACCACGCGGACGACTTTTCAGCTCCTCGCCCCCGGCGCGGCACCCGCGCCGGTCGAGGCCGAGCTCGTCTACGACCCGGAAGACCCGTACGCGGTCGCCATCGTGTTCCACACGGGCTCCGGCCGCGTCGAGTGGATGTTCGCCCGCGACCTGCTGGCCGACGGTCTGCTGACCCCGTCCGGTGAGGGCGACATCCTGGTCCGCCCCGCGTCAGACGACCCGGAGCGCGTCCTGGTCGAGCTGAACGCGCCGACCGGGTTCGCCATCCTCAGCGCGGTCGCCGAGGACGTGGCGGCGTTCCTGGACAGCTCCTACGACGTCGTCCAGCCGGGCGAGGAGGACCTGTGGATCGACTTCGACCGCGAGCTGCAGAAGCTCGTGTCGACGATCGACTAGTGCGGGCCCGGAGTGGGGTTCGCGGCGGGTTCGGGCAGGAACCGCGCGGAGTGCGCTCCGGGGAGTGGTCTGACGGGCGCGGGGCGAGGTGCCGGCACGCGAAGTCGTGGCCGGGCAGCTCGTCGCCGGAAGACCAACCGAACGCCTCACGTCCACGCCACCTGCGACAGGATTCGAGCAAGAGGGTCTGACGGGCGCGCGGGCGTTGTGGGCGGCTCCGACGAAGCCGCCGACTACTCGGTCGCTTTGGGGTGCGCGCCGGCGTAGTCGACCCACACCGTGCGCCTTTCGACGTCGAGCAGGTACCAGACGCGGTCTCCACCGGTGACTTCGATCTGCCAGCGCGGCATGACCCGCCCACCGCGAGCACCGGTCGCCAAATGACGCCTGAGCGGATGGTGACGCGTCGTGGCCTCGCCTGATGCCGGACCAGGACGATGGCGCATAGTCTCCCAGGCGCCACGCAGGTTGTTCGCCGCCCGGTTCCCCAGCTCCTGCCACCCGCAAACGACGTCGGTGGTGTTGTAGCGGATGTGCCACTCCTCGCCGGTGGTCGGCGGCGCGACCGGGTCGTTCTTCTTCGGGCTCACGCGGTGGCGTCTCCCGGCTCAGGAACCTCCTCGTCGTCGTCCTCGCCGTCATCGCGGGTGAAGGTCTCGACGAGTCGCGGATCAGCCCACACCTCCGCTGTGTGCTTCCACTCCGTGATGAGCTGGACGACCGGTGCCGGAGTACCGAGGGAGTTCGAGGCTTCGAGGATCTCCACGAGCTCGACGATGAAGTGCTCCCTCTCCTCTGGCGGCAGGAACCGCACCCACGGGAACACGGTCGGCGTCAGCTCGGCAATCATTCCGCGCGCCTCCTCGCTGTGTCGGATCAGCGCGACGAAGAGCGACGTGGTGAACGAGACGACCTCGCGCACCTCCTCCGCCCTGCTGGCCGTCGTGAGCACCAGGTCTTCCTCGTCACCACGGCGGTGCACGAGCAGCGTCTGGTTCGGCGCCGCCTGCAGCTTGCGCACCGAATCCGCCGGCTTGTTCGACAGCTCACTGAAGTTGATCTCAGCTGCTAGGGGCATAGTTGTAAAGTACTTTAAAACTCGGGGTGGCTCCAGCGGCTTCACCCGATGGTGGCGTCCTGGGATCTGCGCGTGCTCGCGTCGGTGATTGATTAGTCTCGTGGTGTGACGACCATCGGGGACCGCTACACGCTGCTGGAGCGAATCGGCAGCGGAGCGATGGGGGTGGTCTGGCGCGCGCGGGACGAGGTGCTGGCGCGCGAGGTCGCGGTCAAGCAGCTCATCACCGGCGACCACCAGCGGGCGATGCGGGAGGCGCGGAACGCCGCGCGGCTGCACCACCCGCACGCCGTCGCGGTGTTCGACGTCGTGAGCAACGACGACCATGAGCCGTGGATCGTCATGGAGTACCTGCCGTCGCACAGCCTCTCTGCGCTCATCGCCGAGAGGGGGCCGATGAAGCCGGCCCAGGCGGCGAGCATCGGTGCCAAGGTCGCCTCGGCGCTGGCGGCGGCGCACAGTGCGGGACTGGTCCACCGCGACATCAAGCCCGGCAACGTCCTGATCGGGCACGACGGCACGGTGAAGATCACCGACTTCGGCATCTCCAAGGCCAGCGGTGACGGCACGATGACCGACACCGGCATGATCTCGGGCACCCCGGCCTACCTCGCACCCGAGGTGGCGCGCGGCGAGCAGCCCGACGCGGCGTCGGACGTGTTCTCGCTCGGTGCCACGATCTACTCGGCGATCGAGGGCGAGTCGGTCTTCGGGCCCAGCGACAACAGCTTCGGCCTCATCTACCGGGCCGCCAGCGGGCAGCTCCGCGATCCCAAGAACGCGGGCGAGCTCACCCCGTTGCTCACGCGCCTGCTCTCCGTCGACCCTAAGGACCGGCCGACCGCGCAGGAGGCCGCGGACCTGCTGGCCGCCGAGCCGCAGCCGTCCCAGCCGTTGCAGATCCCCGAACCGCGCAGGCTCAAGCCGCCGAACCGCCGGATCCTGGTGATCCTCTCGGTCGTCGCGGTACTCGCGATCGGTGGTGGCGCGGCCGCTGCGTACTGGGGCGGCACCGACAGCCGGGACGCCCCGACCAGCCAGAGCCTCTTCCCCGCCGAGAAGAAGTCCCGTTCCTTCTCGGCCGACGAAGCCGTCGCCTTCGTCAAGAGGCACTACGACCTGCTGCCGGGCAATCCCGCGGCGGCCTGGCAGAACTTCGACGCGCCGTTCCGGGAGCCTCAGGCCGACTTCCTGAAGCGCTGGAGCGGCTACACCTCGGTCCAGTGCGCGGTGCTGACCGCCGAGGTCCACTCCGAGGGGCCGCGGTGGGTCGTCCCGGTACAACTCGCCCTGGTCACGGACCTCGGCAAGCAGCGGAACATCAAGGTCAACGTCGCGGTCAACGCTGTCAACGACGAGATGAAGATCGACGGCCTCAAAGAAGTTGGATGAGCAGCCAGAAGCTGCCGCCGCCCACGACCACGCCCATCGCCGAACCCGCCAGCACCTGCGCCGTCGTGTGGTCGCCGAGCTCGACCCGCGACCACGCCACCAGCGCGGCGGGCACCGCGAGCAGCAGCCACCACGGTCCGTAGACGACCGTCAGCGTCACGACCGCGGCCCACGCCACCCCGGCGTGCAGCGAGATCTTCCACTTCAGCCCGAACGTGATCGCCATGCTGACGATCAGCGATGCGAACATGCTGCCGGCCAGCGCGAGCATGTTCACAGGCGCGGAGCCCAGGATCATGATCACCGTGCCGGCCGCAAGCGACGCACCGGCCGTGACCAGCGGCACGAGCCGGCCTTCACGGTTCGTGACGTGGTGGCCGTCCCACTTGCCCTTGCGCGCGCCGCGCACGATGACGGCCATCGGGATGACGGACGCCGTCAAGGCGACCACGAACCCCCACAGCAGCGTCTTCCACACGTTCTCCGTTGCTGCGGCGACAGCGAACGGCAGCAGAATCACCCAGACCCACGGCGCCAGCACCTCGGTGGCACCGCGGGCGACCTTTTTGATCAAAGCCCCTCAGACCAGTCTGCGATCCGTGGCCCAGCGGGAGAGCTCGTACCGGTTGGAGAGCTGGGTCTTCCGCAGGACGCTCGACACGTGCGTCTCCACCGTCTTGACGCTGATGAACAGCTCGGACGCGATCTCCTTGTAAGCGTAACCACGGGCGAGCAGCCGCAGGACATCGCGTTCGCGCGGGGTCAGCAGGTCGAGCTCCGGGTCGCTGATCGGCGCGGCACCCGGCCGGTCGGCGAACGCGTCCAGCACGAACCCGGCGAGGCGCGGCGAGAAGACCGCGTCGCCCTCGCTGACCCGCACGACGGCCTTGACCAGCTCCTGGCTGGAGATCGTCTTCGTGACGTAGCCGCGGGCACCGGCGCGGATGACGTTGATGACGTCCTCCGCCGCGTCCGAGACGGACAGCGCGAGGAACGTGACCTCGGGGATCTTGGTGCGGATCTGCCGCAGCACCTCGGCGCCGCCGCCGTCGGGCATGTGCACGTCCAGCAGCACCACGTCCGGCTTGTGGTGCGCGATCCCCGCCACCGCTTCGCCGACGCTGCCGGCCTCGCCGACCACCTCCACCTCGTCGGTGATCGTGTCGAGCTCGGCCCGCACCCCCGCGCGGAACAACGCGTGGTCGTCCACCAGGAACACCCTCACGCTCACGTCCTGGCCTCCGTCTTCCTCGGCATCTCGAGCTGCACCTCGGTCCCCTCTCCCGGAGCCGTGCGCAGTCGCACCTCCCCGCCGTGCCTGGTCATTCTCCCCCGGATGCTCCCCGCGAGGCCATGCCGGTCGTCCGGCACGAGATCGGGGTCGAAGCCCTTGCCGCGGTCGCGCACGAACACAGTGACCTTCTCCGGTTCGACCTCGGCGTAGACGCTGACCTCGGCCACCCCCGCGTGCTTGGCCGCGTTGACCACCGCTTCCTTCGACGCCTGGACCAGCGCGAACATCCCGTCCTCCAGCTCGCAGTCGCCGACCACGACCTGGGAGACGGCGATGGCGAAGTCGTCCTCGACCTCCGCGCACACCTGGGCGATCGCCACGCTGATCGAGTGCGGCTGCTCGCCCACCTCGCGGCCGTAGAGCCAGCTGCGCAGCTCGCGCTCCTGGCTGCGGGCGAGGCGCTTGACCTCCCGCGACGACTCGGACTGCTTCTGGATGAGCGCGAGGGTCTGCAGCACGGAGTCGTGCAGGTGAGCGGCGATCTCGGCGCGTTCCTCCGTCCGGATGCGGGCCCGGCGTTCCGCGTCCAGGTCGCGCACCAGCCGCATCCACAAGGGCACGGTCAGCACCGCCACGCCGGCCAGCGTCGCGACCACGGACAGCACGACGGTCGACAGGTTCTGGACGGAGTCGTTGACGACCAGGAACGCGGCGACCCCCGCCACGACCAGAGCGCCTCCCGCCACCGTCCGCACGATCCCCGTCTTCCCCTGCGCGAACGCCCCGTCCTTCCAGCGGCGCCGCTGTGCCTCGTCAGCCTCGCGCCACACGACAGCGGCGCCCACGAGTGCGATGGCGATCGGACCGGTGATCCAGCCGCTCCACGCCCCGTTGAGCAGCCCGGTGAACACGGCGACGCCGATGCCGAGAGCGGCGAGGCCCACGGCCTGCTGCCACTCCTTGCGGTCCTCGTCGGTCTCGGGTTCCACCACCGTCGACTGCGGGACGAACATCCAGAGCAGTCCGTAGGCGATGATCCCGATCCCGCTGAACGCGGCGGCCACGGCGAAGACCGCGCGCACCCAGAAGACGGGTGCGCCCAGGTGGTCCGCCAGTCCGCTCGCGACGCCCGCGACCACCCGGCCGGTGCGTCGACGGCGCATCGGCTCAATCCGTGCACTCACCATCCGATCGTCACACGTCCCTGCGAGTTGTTCATCAGGGATGACCCCGGTTCCGCGAATCAGGGCTGGTCCCTGATGTGGTTCCAGGCGTGACAGCGCAACCTTGTCGTCGTGAGCGGGACTGAGAAGGCGTTGCAGGGCGTGGCGGACACGCTCAGAGAGTTCTGGGCCCACCGTCCGGTGCGGCCCCGCGCAGGCCGCAAGCTCGGAGGCGTTGCCACCGGGATCGCGCTGCGCTACCAGATCGACCCGGTGATCGTGCGGATCGCGTTCGTCGCGCTCGCGCTGTCCGGCGGGGTCGGCCTGCCGATGTACCTGCTGGGCTGGCTGGTGCTGCCGGAGGAGGGCGACGAGGTCTCGCCGCTGGAGTCGCTGACCAACAAGGGCCACAGCTCGATGTCCCAGGCCCAGACGGTGCTTCTGGGCATCCTGTTGTTCCCCGCGTTCGCGTTCACGGTCGGGAGCGGCGGGTTCCAGGTCTTCGTGACGCTGGCGGCGTCGGTCGCGTGCATCTACCTGCTGCAGAAGAACCGCGGGCACCTGGCGCCGGCCACGCTCGCCGAGCCGCCGCCCGTGACGCCGGTGCCGGGGGCGCCGGCCTGGGACCCGCTGGGGGCCGCACCGTTCGCGTGGGACCTGCCTGAACCGGCTCCGCGGCCGCAGCCTCCCGCACCCCGTCCGCGCAAGCCGCGCATCGGTCTGGCCACGCTGGGCGTGGCGACGCTGGTGGTCGCCGGGTCCGCGATCGCGGGGATCTGGTCGCCGTGGTTCACCGCGCCGCACGTCATCGGCCTGGTGATCGCGGTGCTGGCGGCCGGGTTGCTGATCGGGTCGTTCACCGGCGGTGGCCGGGGCCTGATCTGGCTGCTGGTCCCGCTGTCAGTGGTCGGGTTCGGCATGACCACGATCAGCTTCGACGGTCCCACCGACTTCGGTGACCTCAAGGCGACGCCGAAGACGCTCGCGGAGGTCAAGGACAAGTACGAGATCAGCGTCGGCAGCCTGATGCTGGACCTGCGGGAACTGCCCGACTCCGGTTCGGTGAAGACAACGGTGGAGTCGGACCTCGGCGAAATGGTCGTGCACGTGCCGAAGAACGCCGACGTGACGTTCCGGTGCGAGGCCTCGTCCATCGGCGAGCTCAACTGCCTCGACCGGAGGGCCGACGGCAGCACCGTGCAGGTCGACGGCACCGATCTCGGTGCTGATGGCGAGGGCGGGCTGAAGATCGACCTGGACGTTCTGACGAACGTCGGAGAGGTGAGGGTGCTCCGTGACTGAGCCGGTGATGCGCAGGCGGATCGACCCGCTGGGCCTGGTCTTCGGGATCGGGGGCGGGCTGATGGCGGCCTACGTGCTGAGCAACGGGACGTTCTGGTTCGACTTCCGGTGGGCGCTCGGCGGCACAGCCATCGTCGTCGGCGTAGTCCTCCTGACCAACTCGCTACGCCGCAAGTCCCGCTAGTAGAAAACGATGAACGGCGCTTTTGTCCACCTGAAGTGGACAAAAGCGCCGTTCATCATTTGATCATTCCCACTCGATGGTGCCTGGGGGCTTGGAGGTCACGTCCAGCACCACGCGGTTGACCTCGGCCACCTCGTTGGTGATGCGGGTGGAGATGCGCTCCAGCACCTCGTACGGCAGGCGGGTCCAGTCCGCGGTCATCGCGTCCTCGGACGACACCGGGCGCAGCACGATGGGGTGGCCGTAGGTCCGGCCGTCGCCCTGCACGCCGACGCTGCGGACGTCCGCGAGCAGCACGACCGGGCACTGCCAGATCTGCCGGTCCAGCCCGGCCGCCGTCAGCTCCTCGCGGGCGATGGCGTCGGCCTGGCGCAACGTGTCCAGGCGGTCCTGGGTGACCTCGCCGATGATCCGGATGCCGAGGCCGGGGCCGGGGAACGGCTGGCGCTGCACGATCGTCTCGGGCAGGCCCAGCTCGGTGCCGACGCGGCGCACCTCGTCCTTGAACAGCGCCCGCAGGGGCTCGACCAGCTCGAACTGCAGGTCGTCCGGCAGGCCGCCGACGTTGTGGTGCGACTTGATGTTCGCGGTGCCCGCGCCGCCGCCGGACTCGACCACGTCCGGGTAGAGCGTGCCCTGCACCAGGAAGCGGTAGTCGCCCTCGGCCTTGAGGTCGCGCTCGGCCTGCTCGAACACGCGGATGAACTCGCGGCCGATGATCTTGCGCTTCTCCTCCGGGTCCGTGACGCCGGCCAGGGCGTTCAGGAACCGCTCGCGGGCGTCGACGGTGATGAGGTTGACGCCGGTCGCGGCCACGAAGTCGCGCTCGACCTGGGTGCGCTCACCGGCGCGCAGCAGGCCGTGGTCGACGAAGACGCAGGTGAGGCGGTCGCCGATGGCGCGCTGGACGAGCGCGGCGGCCACGGCGGAGTCGACACCGCCGGACAGCGCGCAGATCGCCTTGCCCTCACCGATCTGCTCGCGGATCCGCGCCACCTGCTCGTCCACGATGGACGACGTGGTCCACTGCGGACGGATGCCGGCGATCTCGTGCAGGAACCGGCGCAGCACCTCCTGGCCGTGCGGCGAGTGGTGCACCTCCGGGTGGTACTGCACACCGGCGAAGCGGCGCTCGGTGTCCTCGAACGCGGCGACCGGGGCGCCCTCGCTGGTCGCGGTGACCGTGAAGCCCTCCGGCGCCTTGGTGACGGCGTCGCCGTGGCTCATCCACACGGGGTGGCTGCCGGGCAGCTCCTCGTGCAGCGAGCCGCCCGCTCCCGTGACGCCGAGCTCGGTGCGGCCGTACTCGCGGGTGCCGGTCTGTTCAACTGCGCCACCGAGTGCGCGCGCCATGGCCTGGAAGCCGTAGCAGATGCCGAAGACCGGGACGCCGGTCTCGAACAGCTTCGGGTCGACCTGCGGCGCGCCTTCCTCGTAGACGCTCGACGGGCCACCGGACAGAACGATGGCCAGCGGGTTCTTGTCGAGGATCTCGCTCACCGTCGCGGTGTGCGGGACCACCTCGGAGTAGACCTGGGCCTCGCGCACGCGGCGGGCGATCAGCTGCGCGTACTGGGCGCCGAAGTCGACGACGAGAACAGGGCGGTTGCTGGTGTCGGACACGCCGCCAAGGATGTCATGCGTGGACGGGGAGCTGCTGACCGGTGGCGGGCTGAACCAGGTGTTCAGGGTGGGTGAGGCGGTCCGCAGGCCGGCCGGTCCGTGGGCCCCTCGGGTGCACGAGTTGTTGCGGCACTTGGCACCGCTGGGGATCGCGCCCGTTCCGCTCGGGCTCGACGACGACCACGAGCTGCTCAGCTACCTGCCCGGTGACGTTGGCCACGTGTTTCCGTCCGACGACGCGTCGTTGATCGAGTCGGCCCGGATGCTGCGCCGGCTGCACGACGCCACGCTCGATCTCGTGGACGTGCGCGACGGGTGGCAGCACCCCGCCAGGGAACCGGTCGAGGTGGTGCTGCACGGCGACTTCGCGCCGTACAACACGACCTATCGAGACGGCCTGCCCATCGGGATCTTCGACTTCGACTCCGCCCATCCGGGACCGCGCTGGTGGGACGTCAGCTGGGCCATCATCCAGTTCGTGTTCGGGCTGCCCCACGAGCGCAAACGGCGTGCGCTGCTGTTCTGCGAGGCCTACGGGTGCGACTACGACGACGAACACGTCCTCACCCGGCTGGACGATGCGATTCGCACGATTCGCGAGCATCCGGCGTTCGTGCGCCAACGCGCGGAACGGCACGATCTCCATTACCGCGGACTCATCGAGTACGTGCAGGCCAACAGGGCTTAACGTGATCCCATGGACGCGTTCACGCCGCAACCCAGGCCGTGCTGGATCGCCGGCCGCCCCGAGCAGGGCGAGCAGGCGTTAGAGGTCTCCCACCCGTTCGACGGCACCGAGGTCGCCTCGGTCGCCGTACCGGGCAGAGACCAGATCGAACGTGCGGTGGCGGCGGCTCACGCGGTGGCGAAGGAGTTCCGGCGAACACCGGCGCACGTGCGGGCCGAGGCGCTGCTGAAGGTGTCGAGGACGCTGGCCGAACGCGCGGAGGAGATCGCCGAGACGATCACCGCGGAGAACGGCAAGCCGCTCAAGTGGGCAGAGATCGAGGTCTCGCGGGCGGTCAACACGTTCCGGTTCGCCGCGGAGGAGGCCCGCAGGTTCACCGGTGGGCTGCAGCGTCTCGACACCGACGCGAACGGCGTCGGGCGGATGGCGATCGTCCGGCACGTGCCGCGCGGGCCGGTGCTCGCCGTGGCGCCGTTCAACTTCCCCCTCAACCTGGTGGCGCACAAGGTCGCGCCGGCGCTCGCGGTGGGTGCGCCGGTGATCGTGAAGCCGGCTTCGGCAACACCTCTGAGTGCGTTGCTGCTCGGCGAGATCCTGGCCGAGACCGACCTGCCGGAGGGCGCGTTCTCGATCCTTCCCGTGCGGGGCAAGGACATGGACGCTCTCGTGAAGGACGAACGGCTGCCGGTCATCTCGTTCACCGGCTCGACGAAGGTCGGCTGGTCGCTGATGGAGGCCGCGCCGCGCAAGCACGTCGTGATGGAGCTCGGTTCCAACGCGGCCGCGATCATCTGTCCCGACTGGACGGACCTGGACCACGCGGCGCAGCGCATCGCGACGTTCGGCAACTACCAGGCCGGGCAGTCGTGCATCGCCGTGCAGCGGGTGATCGTCGACCGCTCGAAGGCGGAGGAGTTCGTGCCGAAGCTGGTGGAGGCGGTCGGCGCGTTGAAGACCGGCGACCCGCACGACCCCGAGGTCGAGGTCGGTCCGCTGGTCGACGAGGACAACGCCCGGCGCGTCGAGGAGTGGGTCCACATGGCCACCGACGCGGGCGCGAAGGTGCTGCTCGGCGGCAAGCGGACGGGCACGACGGTCGAGCCGACCGTGCTGACCGACGTGCCGAGGACCGCGAAGGTGTGGACCGAGGAGATCTTCGGGCCGGTGCTCGTGGTGTCGGTGGCCGACGGTGTCGAGGACGCGTTCGCGCAGGCCAACGACACCAAGTACGGGCTGCAGGCCGGGGTCTTCACCCGTGACGTGCAGGTGGCGTTCGAGGCGGCCGCCGAGCTCGAGGTCGGCGGCGTGATCATCGGGGACGTGCCGTCCTACCGCGCCGACCAGATGCCGTACGGCGGAGTGAAGGGATCGGGCACCGGACGTGAGGGCGTCCGGTCCGCGATGGAGGACTTCACCGAGGAACGCATCACGGTCCTCACCGGCATTCAGCTGTAGCCCAACGCCCGGCGCCGCACGTCGTCGTTGTCCTCGCCGGCGACGTGGCCGTCGGGCCTGATCACGCGCCCGTCCGCGACCGTGAAACCCGGTCCGGCGGCGCGTGACCCGGCGATCAGCTCGCCGCCTTCGGTCGTCAGCGGCGAGTCGGTGTAGGCGAACGGCGTGAAGAGCTTGCCCGAGTCGATGCCTTCACCTGTTTCGAGCGCGCGTTGCCTGCGTTCGCGTTCTTCAGGCGTGCCCGGGACGAGGAACCGCATGGTGTCGCCGGTGATGCGGAGGTTCTCGTCGGCGGCGGCACCGCGTTCGACGTCGTAGGACGCCAGCAGGCCCGGTCCTGCCTCGCCTCGCCGGTCGAAGGCGATCTTCCACGCCGCGTTGTCGGCGTCGCAGATCCCGGAGTTCAGGCCGCGGGCGCCGAACGGGCTCATCACGTGGGCGGCGTCGCCCGCGAGCAGGATCCGGCCTGCTCGCAGGGTTCTCGCGCGGCGCTGGTGGAAGCGGTAGGTGGACTGCCAGACGACCTCGTACGGCTTGTCGCCGACGATCGCGCGGATGTGGTCGTCGGTGAGCTGGACGTCCTCGGCCACCTGCCAGTCGATGCGCCAGACGCCCTTCGGCTGCGGGTGCAGCAGGACCTGGCGGCCGGGGTTCCAGGGCGGGTCGAAGTAGAAGCGGCGTTCGGGCGTCTCGAAGTCCAGGTCGACGCGGACGTCGGCGATGATGAACCTGTCCTCGAACGAGAAGCCGTCGAACGGGATTTCCAGCAGCTGCCTGACCGTGGAGTGCACGCCGTCCGCCGCGATGCAGTGCGTGGCCCTGATTCCGTCCTGAGTGGACACTCCCTCGTCGTCCTGGGTGAGGCCGGTGAGGGTGTGCCCGTGGCGGAGCTCGATGAGCGGTTCGGCGCGGACGCGTTCTTCGAGGAGCTGCTCGACGACGGTCTGCGGGGTGTTCACGAACGGCGGGAAACCCTTGACCTCCGGGAAGGTCAGGGTCAGCACCTCGCGGTCGCGGTGGTAGGTGCGGCCGGTGTACCAGGTGACACCGGCGTCGGCGACGGCCTGGCCGACACCGATGCGTTCCAGGATCTCCAGCACGTCGCGGTGCACGCAGATCGAGCGGCTGCCCTGCTCGTTGCGGTGCTCGGCCTTCTCCAGGACCACGCTCGGGACTCCGGCGCGGGCCAGGAACAGGGCCGCGGTGAGCCCGACGGGTCCGGCGCCGACGACGAGGACCGTCATTGCAGGGCGTCCCAGACGACGCGGTCGCGTTCGGCGGTCCAGATCTCCGGCCAGTCCTTGCCGTCGCACTCGTCCCAGTAGCGCTTCACGTCGAACGGCAGGCAGTGCTCGAAAATCGGCCAGCGCCCGTAGCGGCCCACGAGCGTCCGGTGCGCCAGCTCGAACGCCTGCTTGAGCGTGCCGCCCTCCGCGTGAACCCCGCCGACCGTGCGGCGCAGCTCGTTGAGGAAGTGCCTGCTCTGGTTGATGGCCGCCTCGACCTCGATGCGGTCGCGCGCGACCTTGCCCCGCCCGCCGACCAGCACCTCGGCACCGAGGTCCTCGATCTCGTCCAAAGTGGACGTCGCCCACTCGTCGTGGAACGCGTCACCGGTGTAGAGCGCGGCCTGCGACTCGACCAGGTCGCCCGCGAACAGGATGCGTTGCTGCGGCAGCCACGCCACGATGTCGCCCGCGGTGTGCCCGCGGCCGAGGTGCTGGAGCACGAGGTCGCCGCGCTCGCCGCCTAGCGGGATCGACATCCGGTCGGAGAACGTGAGTGTGGGCCAGGTCAGGCCCGGGATCTCCTCGGGCTTCTCGAACAGCCGCGGCATGCGGCCGAACTCGCTCTCCCAGTCCTGCTGCCCGCGTTCGGCGATCAGCACCCGCGTCATCTCGTGCGCGACGATCTCCTGGGCGTCGAACGCGCTGGCGCCGAGCGTGCGGACGGCGTGGTAGTGGCTGAGCACGAGGTAGCGGATCGGCTTCTTCGTGTGCTCGCGGAGCTGCGCGAGCCACCGGCGCGCGGCCGCGGGTGTGGCGCGCGCTTCGAAGCAGATCAGGAAGTCCTCGGCCTCGATCGCCCCGACGTTGGGGTCGCCTTCGGCGGTCAGGGTGTAGACGCCCTCGGCGAGCTCGACGAAGACCTCGTCCTTGGGGGCGAGGTCCGCGCTGGAGGCAAACGGCTTCTTGGCCATGCCTCCACCGTGTCAGGACGCCTTCACGATCGGCAACCGCAATGCGGCTGGAGCTTGATGGGGAACCGCCGGGTTCTTCGGCTTGGCCGGGTTGATCCGCTTGTAGGGCTGGCCCTGGGCGGGCCGCTGGTCCTGCTCGCCCTTGTTCGGCCACAGCGAGAACGCCCGCTCGGCCTGCGCGGTGATCGTGAGGCTCGGGTTGACGCCGAGGTTCGCACTGATCGCCGCACCGTCCACAACGGACAGTCCGGGGTAGTTGAAGACGCGGTGGTAGGGGTCGATCACGCCGCTGTCCTGGCTGTCGGAGATCGCACAACCGCCGATGAAGTGCGCGGTCAGCGGAATGTTGAACAGCTCACCCCAAGTCCCGCCGGCCATGCCGTCGATGTGCTTGGCCGCCAGCAGGTTCGCCTGGTGCCCCGCGGGGATGAACGCCGGGTTGGGCTCGCCGTGCCCCTGCTTGCTGGTGAGCTTGCCGCGCTTGAGGAACGTGGTGATGGAGTTGTCCAGGCTCTGCATGACCAGCAGGATCACGGTCCGCTCGCTCCACCGGTGCACGCTGAGCAGCCTTGCCAGTCGCATCGGGTGCCTGATCGCCTGCTTGATGAACTGCAGCCACCGCGGGGTGCTCGCCGCGCCGTCCGTGGCGAGGGTCTGCAGCATGCCCATGGCGTTGCTGCCCTTGCCGTACCGGACGGGTTCGATGTGCGTGATCTCGTCGGGGTGGATGGAGCTCGTGATCGCAACACCCTTGGTGAAGTCGTTCTCGGGGTCGACCGTGTACCGCGCCGCGCCGATGATCGACTCGGAGTTGGTGCGGGTGAGCTCACCGAGCTTGTCCGAGATCTTCGGCAACGTGCTCGCCTTGGCCTTGTGGAGGAGTTGCTGCGTGCCCCACGTGCCGGCGGCGACGACGACCTGGTCGGCGGTGAAGGACTTCGTGGCTTTTCCGCCGGTCATCTTGGTGTCGACGGTCCACTTGCCGTCGCGCTCGTGGAGCTTGGTGACCGTGGTCAGCGGGAACACCTGCGCGCCCAGCTTCTCCGCGAGGTAGAGGTAGTTCTTGACCAGCGTGTTCTTGGCGCCGACCCGGCACCCCGACATGCAGCTGCCGCACTCGGTGCAGCCCGTCCGCTGCGGCCCGGCGCCACCGAAGTAGGGATCGTCCGCGGTCTTCCCGGGCTCGCCGAAGAACACCCCGACGGGCGTCGGATGGTAGCTGTCCTCGACCCCCATGTCCTTCGCGACCTTCTGCATGACGACGTCGCTCGGCGTCGTCGTGGGGTTCGTGACCACCCCGAGCATCCGGCTCGCCTGGTCGTAGAACGGCTCCAGCTCCTCCTGCCAGTCGGTGATGTGCGCCCACTGCCGGTCCTCGTAGAAGGGCTTGAGCGGCCGGTACAACGTGTTGGCGTAGACGAGACTGCCACCGCCGACCCCCGCGCCGGCGAGCACCATGACGTTGCGAAGGGTGTGGATGCGCTGGATGCCGAAGCACTTGAGCTGCGGCGCCCACAGGTACTTGCGCAGGTCCCAGCTGGTCTTGGCGAACTCGTCGTCGGCGAACCGCCTGCCGGCCTCGAGCACCGCGACGCGGTAGCCCTTCTCGGTCAGGCGGAGCGCGGCGACGCTGCCGCCGAACCCGGAGCCGACGATGACGACGTCGAAGTTACCGGCGAGTTCACCCATGAACCGGAGAGTAGGCGTTACTTCCGGTAACGCCTAGTCCCCGATCGGTTCAGAGGCGGAAGGAGAACTGACGAAGGCGGTCCACAGGTCGACCGCCTGCTCGAGGTTGAGCGCGGCGACCCGCTCCCGCGGGATCCTGGCGGTGTGCACGAGGCGCTGTGCCAGCCAGTCCGGGACCGGCTCCCGAACCGGAGCCTCCTCGACGACGCCACCCGCGAGGCGGCCGAGCCTGTCGATCACGTCGGCCAGTCTCGCGAGCGTGGAGTCCCCTTCAGCCATCGAGGCGACCCTCGCGGACGCCTCGGCGTAGACCTCGGCATCCGACCGCACGCCCACGCACCAGATTTCGCAGACCTCGACCGCACCATCAGCGGTGATCCGATAGACGATCCGCCAGTGGTTGCGGCCCACGACGAGCTTCCGAAAGCCGGTCAGCTCGCCGCCGAGAGGATGCCCTGCCTCCGGGTTGCCGAGAAGGATCTGGATCTTCTTGAGCACCTTGGGCACCACGTCGGGCCCGAGGCGACGCAGGTCGTCGATGGCCGCGTCGGTGAACAGGACTTCAGCCATCGAGTGAGTCGTCGTCCTCCACCGCTGCCAGCGACTCACGCGTGTGCCCGAAGGCTGTCAGCACGTCGTCGAAGGACGTGCGGCGGCCCGAGTCCACCGCGGAACGAGCCAGCACGAGCGCGAGATCCCTCAGATCTGCCGCCGCTTCGTCGATCTCACGCAGGTGGCTCATCGAGACGACGGCGGCGGCCCTGTGGCCGTGTCGCGTGACGACCACCGGGCCGCTTTGCTCGGCGTCCGCGACCAGACCGGCGACGCCGCGCTTCGCAGCCTCGGTGACAGTCAACTCACGAGCCTCGTGAAGAGCGGTCATGCACAGAACTATACAGAAAATGTGTACAGGCGAGAAAGAGCGCCGGTGGGCGCCCTTTCAAGTCAGAGGACCAGGCCCTCGATGACCCACACCATGAAGGCCACGACCAGCGCTGTGATCACCACGCCACCGCCGATGAGCAAGGCGAGCACCTTCCACCCGATGCCGTTCTCGTCCGCGGGCTCTTCGGGCAGGTCGTCGATCTCCGGTTCCTCGACCGCGTCCACGTCGCTGTCACCGAACAAGGCATTCAATTCCACGGTGACAAGGACGCGCGGGGTGGTGGTCAGGTTGCAAGATCAGCTCTGCGACCACGCGGCGACCGGAAGACTGAGGTAGACGCCCACCTGAGCCAGTCCTGTCGCCTCCTCGATGGCCTCGCACAGGCCGTCGGCGCGGTCCTGGCGGTTCGCGGCACGGCTTTCGAACCACTTGGATCGCACCTCGACCACCACGTCCATCTCGCTGACGTCGAACTCTCCGCGCGACCGGAAGTACAGCTCCACGTCACCGGGCTGAAGATCGCCGTCGTAGGGCTCCTCCTCGCACTCCACCGCCACCGAGACGGCGTGCGGGAGCATTTCGGCGAGCTTCCTCAGCACTTTGCGGGGCATGTCGGGCGCGTAGGTGATCTCGACGAGCGGCACGGTTCCAGCAAAGCAGAAGGGCGCGTCCCCGCAGGAACGCGCCCTTCGAAGCTCACATCAGCCGCGGATCGTCAGGCCGACCTTCTGGAACTCCTTGAGGTCCGAGTAGCCGGTCTTGGCCATGGCCCTCTTCAGCGCGCCGAACAGGTTCGTCACGCCGCGCGGGTCCGCCGACGGGCCGAACAGCAGCTGGCGCAGGTCGAGCTCCTGGTCCACGGCCTCGGCGACGAGGCTGCGCGGGACCGACGGGTGCGCGGACGACGCCGTCCAGTACAGGCCCTGGCCCGGTGCCTCGGTCGCGGCGGCGAGGGGTTCGCCGAGCATCACGGCGTCGGCACCGCAGGCGATGGCCTTCGCCACATCGCCCGAGGTCGTGATGCCGCCGTCGGCGATGACGTGCACGTAGCGGCCGCCGGTCTCGTCGAGGTAGTCGCGGCGGGCGGCCGCGGCGTCGGCGATCGCGGTGGCCATCGGCACGCCGATGCCCAGGACCGAGTCGGTGGTCGTGACGCCCGGCGTGTAGCCGTAACCGACGATCACGCCCGCCGCGCCGGTGCGCATCAGGTGCATCGCGGTGCGGTAGTCGCCGACACCGCCGGCGATCACCGGGATGTCGAGGTCCGCGATGAACGACTTCAGGTTCAGCGGCTCACCACCACGCGTGACGTGCTCGGCCGAGATGATCGTGCCCTGCACGACCAGGATCTCGACGCCCGCGGCCAGCAGGTCCGGCGTGAGCTCCGCAGCGCGCTGCGGGCTGACGCGAACCGCGACGGTGACGCCCGACTCGCGGATCTGCTTGACCGCCTCGGCGATCAGGTCCATCCGCAACGGCGCGGCGTGCAGCTCCTGCAGCACCTTCACGGCCGCGGCCGGGTCGTCGCTGTCCTCGGTCGCCTGGACCAGGCGAAACAGCGCCTCGTCCACGTCGCCGTGACGGGCCCAGAGACCCTCGGCGTTGAGCACGCCGAGACCGCCCAGCTCGCCGACCGCGACCGCCGTGCCCGGCGACACGATCGCGTCGGTCGGGTGGGTGATCAGCGGGATGTCGAAGCGGTAGGCATCGATCTGCCACGTCGTGGAGACGTCCTTCGACGACCTCGTGCGACGGGACGGGATGATCTCGATGTCGTCCAGCTCGTAGGCCCGCCTCGCGGTCCGGCCCATGCCGATCTCGACCAGATCGCGCACCTGTAGTTCCTCTCCCAAGCGGTAGCGGGCCTTCGAACAGCCCGGAGAACCCTAACGGGTGGTGTAGTTCGGCGCTTCGACGGTCATCGTGATGTCGTGCGGGTGGCTTTCCTTCAGACCCGCCGCCGTGATCCGCACGAGCTGCGCGTCCTGCAGTTCGGTGATCGTCCGAGAACCCGTGTAGCCCATCGCCGCCCGCAGGCCGCCGTTGAGCTGGTGCACGACCTGCGACAGCGGGCCGCGGAACGGCGTGCGGCCCTCGATGCCCTCGGGGACGAGCTTGTCCTCGTTGAGCACGTCGTCCTGGAAGTAGCGGTCCTTCGAGTACGACTTGGCGTCGCCGCGGGACTGCATCGCGGCCAGCGAGCCCATGCCGCGGTAGGTCTTGAACTGCTTGCCGTTGACCAGGATCAGGTCGCCGGGCGCCTCCTGGGTGCCCGCGAGCAGCGAACCCAGCATCACGGCGGACGCACCGGCCGCGATGGCCTTCGCGATGTCGCCGGAGTACTGGATGCCGCCGTCACCGATCACCGGCACACCGGCCGGGCGGCAGGCCAGCGAGGCCTCGTAGATCGCGGAGATCTGCGGCACACCGACACCGGCGACGACGCGCGTGGTGCAGATCGAGCCGGGACCGACACCGACCTTCACGCCGTCCGCGCCCGCGTCCACCAGCGCCTGGGCACCGGCACGCGTCGCGATGTTGCCGCCGACAACGTCGACCGAGTCACCGAGCTCCTTCTTGATGCGGGCGACCATCTCGAGCACGCCGCGCGAGTGGCCGTGCGCGGTGTCGACCATCAGCACGTCCACGCCGGCGTCGGCGAGCGTCATCGCGCGCACGAACGAGTCCTCGCCCACACCCACGGCGGCGGCGCAGAGCAGGCGGCCGTCCGGGTCCTTGGTGGCGTTCGGGTACTGCTCGGTCTTCACGAAGTCCTTGACCGTGATCAGGCCCTGGAGCTTGCCGTCACCGTCGACGATCGGCAGCTTCTCGACCTTGTGCCGGCGCAGCAGCCCCAGCGCGGCGTCGGCCGACACGCCGACCTGCGCGGTGACCAGCGGGCCCTTGGTCATGACCTCGCTGACGCGCTTGGTGTGGTCGAGCTCGAACCGCATGTCGCGGTTCGTGATGATGCCCACCAGCTTGTTGCTGGCGTCGGTCACCGGCACACCGGAGATGCGGTAGCGGGCGCACAGCGCGTCGACCTCGGCCAGCGTGGCGTCCGGAGAGCAGGTGACCGGGTCGGTGACCATGCCGGCCTCCGACCGCTTCACCGTCTCGGCCTGGCGCGCCTGGTCCTCGACGGACAGGTTGCGGTGCAGCACGCCGATACCGCCCTGACGCGCCATCGAGATCGCCATCCGACCCTCGGTGACCGTGTCCATGGCGGCGCTGGCCAGCGGAATCTTGAGGGTGATGTTGCGCGAGATCCTGGTGCTCGTGTCGACGGCGCTCGGGACGACGTCCGACTCGGCAGGCAGCAGGAGCACGTCGTCGAAGGTCAGCCCCAGCATGGCGAACTTGCTCGGGACTCCATCAGCGTTGAGCTCGCTGGTCATAGCGGGTGACATGCCTTCCGTCGTGCGGTCTGCCCCACAACCCGCGGGTCAGGTTTCCGCAGGCGGAGGCGGTGCTGCCCATGGTATCTGGACGGCCGTGGGGGTACGGCGGGTACCGTGCGGGGTCGTGCCGCAAGACGCGTTGCCACCAGACCCCTTCGCGGGTGACCCCGAGGACCCCGCGCGAGCCCTGGGCGAGCCCGACCACGACCATCCGCCGATGGACGACGACGAACGAGCAGAGCTGGTCAGCGACCTGAGCGACCTCGCCGTCTACCAGGCCCTGCTCGAACACCGCGGGGTGCGCGGCATCGTCGTGGACTGCGGCGAGTGCCAGGAACCGCACTACCACGACTGGGCCCTGTTACGAGCCTCACTCGAACAGCTGCTCGCCGACGGCAGGATGCGGCCGCACGAGCCCGCGTTCGACCCGGACCCCGGCTCCTACGTCAGCTGGGAGTACTGCCGGGGGTACGCGGACGGCGTGACGGCCACCGAGTCGGCCCGCTGACGCCTCTGAGGGCAGGGCCCCGGCAAAGTCCTCGCTTCGCCCGATCTGCCCGATGAGAGCGCACCCACACACCACGCGCTGTGGATGAAGGGAACCTTCATCCACTTGGGGTGTACGAAGGTTCCCTTCATCCACCACGCGGGCCCAGCCCCTGGCATGAACGGCGCACCTGTCGACCCCATGTGCACAAAAGCGCCGTTCATGGACGACGGCCGAGGAGCCTGCCGGGGCCCTGCCTCCGAGGGGATGAGCAGGCCGGCTCGCGGCGCACCGGGGACGGTGCCCAGCCGGTCACATTCCACCCGACGTGTGAACACCCGAGCGTGTGAACGGCCCCTGACCTCGAAAGATCAGGGGCCGTTCACACTGCGTCTCAGTTGGTGCCGGTCTCTCCGACGGTCTGACCCGTACCGGTCGACCCCGGGTTCTGCGATCCGGGCTCCGGGTTGGGCGGCGGCGGAGGCGGCAGCTCACCGTTCGACGTCGGCGGCGGAGGGGTCTCCGAGGACGTCGACGGGGACGGCTGCGTCGTGGTCGGCTCGGTCGACGGAGTCGAGGACGGCGTCGACGGCTGCGTCGTGGGCTTCGGCGGCTTCGGAGTCTTCGTCGTCGAGGGCGGCGAGGTCGTCGAGGTGTTGGTGTCGAGCTCCTTCTCGAGCTCCTTGTGCTTCTCCTCGAGCTGCGCCTTGCCGTCGGCCGTCGAGACGGAGTCCAGGTGGGCCCCGACCTTGTCGAGCTTCTCGCGAGCCTCGTTGACCTTGCCCTCGCGCAGCGCCAGGCGGGCCGAGTCGAGGTCGCTGCGCACGATGGCCGCGGCTTCGATCGACTTGGCGTGCTCGGCGTAGAGAACTCGGGTGAGCCCCCAGAGCGTGTCGCCGGGCTGGGCGTCGCGGGCCACCAGGCTCACGCCGGTGAAGGCGATGGCCAGGACCGCGGCGGCGCTCGCCAGCGGGATCAGGTAGCGGTGCCTGCTCACCGGCTGCGGGCGGGCAGCCTGGATCGTGGCGATGGCGGTCTCGGTGTCGACGAGCTCGCCGAACGGCGCCGTCTCCACCTCGTTGCGCCACGCCAGCAGCAACGCGTTCAGCTCGTCGTCGACCAAGGAGCCGGCCGCACCCGGTGTCGCGGACCCCAGCGCGTCCAGCAGCCTGTCATCGGCCTGTACAGCCGAAAGATCGTCTGCGACGGGTTCGTGCGGGGTTCTACCGTCCTGTCCGCGCACTTCCTCGTCGTCCTTTCCGTGCTCGTCGGCCACTCAGACCACCTCCTCCGCTGCCAGCGACTTGCGGAGCCGAGCAAGCGCACGGTGTTGCGCCACCCGGACCGCACCCGGCGTCGAACCGACCGCCTCGGCAGTTTCCTCGGCGGAAAGCCCGACCACCACCCTCAACAGCAGGATCTCCCGCTGCTTCTCCGGCAGGACGCGCAGCAGGACTGCCATCCGGTCGGAGAGTTCGCCCTGCATCGCCCGCTGTTCCGGACCAGCTTCGGTCTCCGGCGCGTCGGGAACTTCGGGAACGGGCTCGGAGCGGTTCCTGGCGGCAGACCGATGTGCATCGGCAACCTTGTGCGCCGCGATCCCGTACACGAACGCGAGGAAGGGCCGACCCTGATCGCGGTAGCTGGGCAATGCCGTGAGCACCGCGAGACACACCTCCTGGGCCACATCGTCCGCCGAAGCGAAGCTTCGCTCCTGCCTTCCAACTCTGGCGCGGCAGTACCGCACCACAAGAGGACGAATGGAGGCCAGCAGGCGTTCGATCGCCTGGCGGTCGCCGTCGACGGCCGCGCCCACTTCGGCGTCCAGTCCGTCCCCCAAGTTGGTCATCGCAGACAACAGCCCTGGTGTTACTTGTTGGCGTACCGACATGAAACAGCACGAGTCACTCACAGCGACCCGATGCATCCGCCTCACCGTACCGGTCTTGGCGCCCTCTGTTCATCAGTGGGGTATGGACACCCCGCGTGACCAGCAGACACGCCCTGACGACATCAGCCCGGCGACATTGTCACCGGGCTGGGCTAAATGCGCGACCCGAAGATTCCACCTCAGGCGCAGGTGAGACGCCTCACGTCACCGGCCCCGCTCCCCCACATGCGGCATATGAGGACGCGGGGCCGGTGCGGCGAGTGCGACTACTGGACGAGGCCTCGCCGGAAGCCGTGCGCGACCGCCTGAGCGCGGTCACGGACACCGAGCTTGCGGAAGAGACGACGGGCGTGCGTCTTCACCGTGTCCTCCGACAGGTAGAGCTCGCGGCCGATCTGACCGTTGCTCTTGCCCTGGCTCATGCCGCGCAGCACCTGGAGCTCGCGCTCCGTCAGCTGCACGCCGGGGTCCGAGGGCTGACGCGGCGCGGGCACGGAGGTGCTGGCGAGCGTGTGCGCGAGGGCTGCCACAAGCTCGGGACGCGACGCGTCCCACCTCAGGTAACCGCGGGCACCACCTGCGATGGCGGCGGCGATGCTGCCGGCGTCGTCAGGTGCTCCGAAGACGATGACGTTTGCCTGCGGATTCGCGGAGACGAGCCGACGGGTTGCTTCCACCCCGGTCGGGACGGCGCGCTGGGTTCCCACCAGGACGACGTCGACCGGCTGCCTTGAAAAGCGAGCCAACAACTCGTCACCGTGCGCTACGCAGTCGATGCGGCTAACCCCGGGGACAGCCGACATCACGCGGGTGAGACCCTCCCGCACACTGCGCCGGTCGTCGCAAATAAGGACCGTGGTCACGGGGACTCCTTTCCTGCAGCCGAGTGACGTTCCATCTCCCCTATCGGACGCTCGACGCCCAACCTTGACACGATCCGGTGCTTAATCCGTCAAGAAGTTCTTCTGAGGGTCTGCGTTCGGGGGTTCCCCGGAACGGAGCAGCCCACTCGGCACCCACGGGGAATCAAGAGCGACCTGACGGCTGACGGGACCAGCTCTCCGTAACACGCAGCTCAGAGCCTCCGTCGCCCGGTCGATGGCGACTGCGCCCACCGTGGGGGCATGGCCCACCAGGACAAGAGCGCTCGGCCAGATCAACGGATGAAGCCTCTTCGTGACGCTGTGATTTAGCTCACACTCGACTAGTTCAACACCTCTTGTCAGGCCGTCGGGTGTCCCCCACACGACCAACGAGGTGCCCAGGACCAGTGCCGACTTGAGCTCGTGCCGCAGCGCCTTCCTGCTGGTCGCCACGCCGTACGCCTCCTCGGCGGGGGCGACCGCGGCGTGGGCCCGGCCGGACACGAGCTCAACCTCGGCGGATACCCATCCCCGCCGGACCTCAGCCCTCCACGAACCACCCGTCTCAACACGTGCGAGCAGCCGGCGGGCCTCCTCCGGCCGTCCCGCCCCCAGCGAGTCGGCCGCGAGACCGAGCAGGGCGTCCGCACGGGCACCGTCCGCGTCGATCCCGTCGGAGTCGCCGCCGCCGGTTCCCCCGGCACGGGTGAGGGCGGCACCGTCGAGGCCGCGGGCGAGGTGATGCGCTCCGAGCTGGCGGTGGTGAGAGGCGCGGGTGGACAACGCGAGCGACGCGATCACCGGGTCCGGGTCGTGCCGGAGCGCGTCGAGGACCGTGGCCGCGGCGGCGTAGTGGCCCTGACCGCCCAGGACGACCGCGGCGAGCCAGCGCACCCGTGAGCTGGGCGACGACAGCGCCGGCCAGACGTCGAGATCGGGTGAGTCACCGAAGGCGGCCCGGCGCAGCTCCTCTTCCACCGGGGAAGTCTGTCAGGTGACCGCGGCCTCCACTGCCGCCGCGGCGTCGGCGAGGTCGTCCACGCGTTCGGCCGGCGCCGTCACCACACCCCGCTGCCACCCCGGCCCGCCGACGAACAACCGCACCTGCTGCCGGGTGCGCGGCACCGCGGCGATCACTCCCGGATCGGCGTACCGGGGCAGCTGCGCCCACAGCACCACCGCGGAAGGAGCGGTCCGGCGCACGGCGGCGGCCAGCGCGTCCACCGGCAACGCCGCCCCGAGCTGCCGGACGACCACGCCGCGCTGCGCGAGCTCGGCGGCCAGCGGATAGAGAGGAAGGTTGTGTCTCTCCTCCGGCATGCACGCCAGCAACACGGGCCGATGGTTGCGCCCGAGAGTGACGAGCGGTGTCGCGCGCACGAACGACGCGAGCACGCACTCGTTGAGGAGGTGCTCCACCTCGACCCCGGCACCGGAGAGCTGCCACCGCGCGGCGACGGCCGTCAGCACGGGGCGCACGACCTCGTTCCAGGTCGTGATCACCCCTTCCGAGGCGAGTGCGTCGGCGAGCATGCCCTGCACGGCGATGGAGTCCATCGCGAGCGCCGCGCGCCCGAGTCCGCGCGCCAATCGAGACGCTCCGGGCATTTTCAGCCCGCGGCCACCACCCGATGGTGCGACGGGAACCTCGCCGTGCGTCATCGAAGATTTCGAGTCGAGCGCGAAACGGGCCGCCTCGGCCGATGAGGCGCCACGAAGAAGAGCGCGTTGCATCAATTCCAAACGAGCCACGTCGCGCGGCCCGTATTTCCGGTGCCGCCCGGTCGTGTGACCGCTCGGGCCGAGCCCGTAGCGGCGGTCCCAGGTGCGAAGGGTGGCGGGAGCCACGCCGAGTCGCCTGGCCACCGCGGCCACTGAGAGAAGGGGCTCACTCGTGTGACCACCGGCAGACCAGTGCTCCGGCTGTGTCATCACGGGAGCCATGTTCCGTTCACCTCATCCGGGCGGCAACTCCGGGCGGTGAGTGATCGAACACGCGTGCCGTCACCCATCAGTTGATTTGGGTCTTCAGCCTCTTGAACAAGTTTTGACGCGGTTCTACGGTGGATCATCGTTAAGCCGAATGGAGCAGTCGTCACGGAGGCGGTCTCGATGGCGGACACCCGAAGGCTCCCCGGTCCCAACGCAGATCTCTGGGACTGGCAGATGCGCGGTTCGTGCCGGGGCATGGACAGCGCGTTCTTCTTCCACCCCGACGGTGAACGGGGTCCGGCGAGAGCACGACGGGAAGCCAGGGCCAAGGCCGTTTGCCTCGCCTGCCCGGTGCTCGAGATGTGCCGCAAACACGCACTGGCGGTGCAGGAACCCTACGGAATTTGGGGCGGGCTCTCGGAATCGGAGCGCGACCACATCATCAAGGCCCGCAAGCGCCAATTGGTGATCGTTTAAAAGGAAACGGGCGGCACCGCGGAGGGTGTCGCCCGTTTCGTTCGAGCTCAAAACTCGCGAGTTCGCGTCGGTCGTCCGGTCACCCGCTCACGTCGAAATCGGCGAAGCCCATTTCGGCGTGAGCGAGTCGGCCGGACGACCGACTTCAAGGCGAACTCGCCGCCGTCTGCGAAGCAGCGGCCAAAAACTCAGTGGCCGTGCCCGTGGCCGTGGCCGTGGCCACCGGCAGCGGCGGGCTCGTCCGCCTTCTTCTCGACGACGGCGCTCTCGGTCGTGAGCACCATGCGCGCGATCGAGGCGGCGTTCGCCACCGCGGAGCGGGTGACCTTGACCGGGTCGATGATGCCCTGCTCCAGCAGGTCGCCGTACTCGAGCTTGGCGGCGTTGATGCCGAAGCCCCAGTCGCCCTCGCGGACCTTGTTCACCACGACGGCGCCCTCGAGGCCCGAGTTCGCGGCGATCCAGAACAGCGGCGCGGACAGGGCCTTCGCGACGAGCGCGACACCCGTGGCCTCGTCACCGGTCAGGCCCAGGCCGCCGTCCAGCACCTTGGAGGCGTGGACCAGCGCGGAACCACCGCCGGGCACGATGCCCTCCTCGACCGCGGCCTTGGTAGCGGCGACCGCGTCCTCGATGCGGTGCTTGCGCTCCTTGAGCTCGGTCTCGGTGGCGGCGCCGACCTTGATCACGGCGATGCCGCCGGAGAGCTTCGCGAGGCGCTCCTGGAGCTTCTCGCGGTCCCAGTCGGAGTCCGTGGCCTCGATCTCGCGGCGCAGCTGCTCCGCGCGGCCGGCGATGTCGGCCTTGGTGCCGCCGCCGTCCACGATCGTGGTGTCGTCCTTGGTCACGACGACGCGGCGGGCGGAACCCAGCTGGTCGAGCGTGGTCTCGGACAGCTTCAGGCCGATCTCCGAGGAGATCACCTCGCCGCCGGTGACGACCGCGAGGTCGTCCAGGAACGCCTTGCGGCGGTCGCCGAAGAACGGCGCCTTCACGGCGACGACCTTGAGGGTCTTGCGCACCGCGTTGACCACCAGCGTGGACAGGGCCTCGCCCTCGACGTCCTCAGCGATGATCAGCAGCGGCTTGCCGGACTCCGCGACCTTCTCGAGGATCGGGAGGACGTCGGCCAGGGCCGAGATCTTCTCGCGGTGCAGCAGGATGCGGACGTCTTCGTAGACGGCCTCCTGCGCCTCGAGGTCGGTCGAGAAGTGCGTCGACACGTAACCCTTGTCGAACTGCACACCCTCGGTGATCACGAGCTCGGTCGCGAGCGTGGACGACTCCTCGACGGTGATGACACCGTCCTCGCCGACGCGCTCGATGGCCTCACCGAGCAGCTGGCCGATCGACTCGTCCCGCGAGGAGACGGTGCCGACCTGGGCGATGTTGTCGCGGCCCTTGACCGGGGTGGCCTTGCCCTTGAGCGCGTCCACGACGGCGTCGGAGGCGGCCTGGATGCCACGGCCGAGCGCGGTCGGGTTCGCACCCGCGGCGATGTTGCGCAGGCCTTCCTTGACCAGCGCCTGCGCCAGCACGGTGGCGGTGGTGGTGCCGTCACCCGCGACGTCGTTGGTCTTGGTGGCGACCGACTTGGCGAGCTGCGCGCCGAGGTTCTCGAACGCGTCGTCCAGCTCGATCTCACGGGCGATCGTCACACCGTCGTTGGTGACCGTGGGGCCACCGAACTTCTTGTCGAGCACGACGTGGCGCCCGCGCGGGCCAAGGGTGACCTTGACCGTGTCCGCGAGCTTGTTGACGCCGCGCTCGAGCGCCCGACGAGCGTCCTCGTCGAAGCTGATCTGCTTGGGCATTACCTGAAGCCTCTCTGGGTAGCGAAACGCCCCGGATGCCCCGGATGGGGCGCCGGGGCGTCAGGCATGACAGCCGAGCGTCTTAGTTGACGACGGCCAGCACGTCGCGGGCGGAGAGGATGAGGTACTCCTCGCCGTTGTACTTGACCTCGGTGCCGCCGTACTTCGAGTAGATGACGACGTCGCCGACGGCAACGTCGACCGGAATGCGGTTGCCCTTGTCGTCGATGCGGCCGGGGCCGACCGCGAGGACCTTGCCCTCCTGGGGCTTCTCCTTCGCGGTGTCCGGGATCACGAGGCCGGAGGCGGTGGTCGTCTCGGCCTCGGAGGCCTGAACGACGATCTTGTCCTCGAGCGGCTTGATGTTCACGCTCACCGGGATGACCTCCACGGGTCGTTGGCAGGTTTCGTTGTTACGGCTCCTGCCACCCCGCCGTCGCGGGGGTCGGGGCGGTGCTGGTGCCGTGCAATTGGCACTCTACCCACGAGAGTGCCAACCCTTCAACGAGGGCCCCGAACCGGTCACCCGTCGGGAGCCGTATTCAGGGCATGCCCACCTTGACGCGCCGGACTCTGCTGCTCGCAGGCGTGGCGGGAGTCACAGCGTTCTCGGCCACCGCGTCCGCCAGACCCGCCGACCCTTTCACACTCGGTGTGGCCTCGGGCGACCCGACACCCGACGGGGTGGTGTTGTGGACCCGGCTGGCCGTGGAACCGTTCGCGGAGGACGGCCTGGGAGGCATGCCGGCACGTCCGATCGAGGTGGAGTGGCAGGTCGCGGACGACGAGCGGTTCACCCGGATCGTCCAGCAGGGCTCGACCGTCGCCCGACCGGAGGAGGCGCACAGCCTGCACCTGGAGCTCTCCGGGCTGGAACCGGGCCGCGAGTACTTCTACCGCTTCAAGGCGCTCAACCACCTCTCACGGACGGGACGCACGCGCACGGCTCCTCCTCCGAACACGTTGCAGGCACCGCTGACGATGGCCTTCGCGTCGTGCGCGCAGTACGAGCACGGGTACTTCACGGCGTACCGCAGGCTGGCGGAGGACGACCCGGACCTCGTGCTGCACCTCGGCGACTACACGTACGAGTACGAGGCCGGCATCCACAAGTCGCCGAGCGGCATCGCCCGCCACGTCGACGGCCCGACGACCGTGACGCTCGCGGACTACCGGCGGCGGTACGCCCAGTACAAGGCCGATCCCGACCTGCAGGAGGCGCACGCCGTCGCACCCTGGTCGGTGGTCTGGGACGACCACGAGATCGCCAACAACTGGGCCGGTCTCCAGCCGGACACGCCACAGGCGAACTTCGCCCACCGCAGGGCCGCGGCGTTCCAGGCGTATTACGAGAACATGCCGATCCGCAGGTCACCGAGGCTGTACCGGCGGATCCGGTGGGGGTCGCTCGCCACGTTCCACATGCTCGACACCCGGCAGTACCGGACCGACCAGGCCTGCGGGGACGGGCTCCAGCTGTGCCCGGAACGGCTCGCTCCCGAACGCACGATGCTCGGCGACGACCAGGAAGGCTGGCTGTTCAACGGGTTCCGCGGCTCGCAGGCGCGCTGGGACGTGCTCGGCCAGCAGGTGTTCTTCTCCCAGTACGACTACATCCCCGGTGACGTGGACAAGTTCCTGCTGGACGCGTGGGACGGCTACACCGCCGACCGGGACCGGGTGGTGGCGCGCTTCGCCGACGTGCGGAACCCGGTCGTGCTGACCGGTGACGTGCACGCGGCGTGGGGTGCCGAGGTCAAGGAGCGCTGGGACGACCCGTCGTCGAAAACGCTCGCGACCGAACTGGTGACCACGTCGATCACCGCCGGTGGCGACGGGTCGGAGGAGTACGAGGACACGGCCGCGTGGCTGCGCGAGAACCCGCACGTGAAGTACTTCAACAACCGGCGCGGGTACACGCTGACCAGGTTCACGCCCGATGAGCTGCGCACGGAGTTCCGGGGGCTCGACTACGTGACGCGGCCCGGCTCGCCCGTCCACACCAAGGCGACGTTCGCGATCGAGGACCGCGTCCCCGGCCTCAACCGCGTCAGCTGAGCGCACGCGGGGCCCCTTCGTGCACCAGGAGAGTACGAAAGCTCCCCGCGTGCACTTCCCCAATTCCGCATTACGGAAGCAACGCAGCAACCGCGCAGCGCCGCCGTAGTGCACGCGGGGAGCTTTCGTTCGCACTGAGTGCACGAAAGGGCCCCGCGTGCCGTCCGGATCAGCGGGTCAGAGGATTTGGACGGTGTTGACCGGGAGGCCTGGGGTGGTGGAGAGGTCCATCGGGGACGGCTTGGCGCCCGCGTGAACCAGGTGGGCGCCCAGTGCGGCGATCATGGCGCCGTTGTCGGTGCACAGCCGGGGGCGCGGCACGCGCAGCTCGATGCCTGCCTCGGCGCACCGCTCGGCCGCGAGACCGCTCAGGCGCGAGTTCGCCGCGACGCCGCCGGAGATCACCAGCGTGTCGACGTTCAGGTCCTTCGCGGCGCGGATCGCCTTGGCGGTCAGCACGTCCGCGACGGCCTCCTGGAACGACGCGGCGACGTCGGCGAGCGGAATCTCCTCGCCGGCGCGTTCGGCGCGCTCGACCCAGCGGGCCACCGAGGTCTTCAGGCCGGAGAACGAGAAGTCGTACTTCGCGTCGCGCGGGCCCGTCAGGCCGCGCGGGAACGCGATCGCGCACCCGTTGCCCTGCTTGGCGAGTTTGTCGATGGGCGGGCCGCCGGGGTACGGCAGGTCGAGCAGCCGCGCGACCTTGTCGTAGGCCTCACCGGCCGCGTCGTCCACGGTGGACCCGATCTCGGTGATCGAGTTCGCCAGGCCGCCCTCGACGAGCAGCAGCTGCGAGTGGCCGCCGGAGACCAGCAGCGCGAGGCAGCGCTGCGGCAACGGGCCGTGCTGCAACGTGTCCGCGGCGACGTGGCCAGCCAGGTGGTTCACGCCGTAGAGCGGCTTGTTCAGCGCGGCCGCGTACGCCTTCGCGGCAGCCACGCCGACCAGCAGCGCACCGGCGAGACCCGGTCCGGCCGTGACGGCGATGGAGTGGATCTGGGAGAGCTCGACGCCGGACGCGTCGAGTGCGCGGCGCATGGTCGGGACCATGGCCTCGAGGTGGGCGCGCGAGGCGACCTCGGGCACGACGCCGCCGAAGCGGGCGTGCTCCTCGACGCTCGAGGCGACCTCGTCGGCGAGCAGTTCGAGCGAGCCGTCCGGACCGAGGCGGACGATGCCGACGCCCGTCTCGTCGCACGAGCTCTCGATGCCGAGAATCAAGCGATCAGACACTTTGTGCGGGCCTTCCCATCGTGTACGCGTCGGCACCCGACGGCTGGTAGTAGCGGCGGCGCAGGCCGAGGTGCTCGAAGCCGTGCGCCAGGTACATCGCGATCGCGGGCTCGTTGTCCGTGCGGACTTCCAGGTACACCGGCACGCCGATCTCGTCGACGCGGGCCAGCAGGTTCCGCAGCAGCATCTTGCCGACGCCCCTGCCCTGCCAGTGCCGGATCACGGCGATCGTGTGGATGCTCGCCTCGTGCGGGCTCGCGGCGAGACCGGCGTAACCGATCAGCTCGTCGTCCGCGTACGCGCCCATGTAGTAGTTGCCGTTGCTGAGCTCGCTGTGGAACGCGTTCTCGCTCCACGGGTCCTCGCCGGGGAACAACGCCAGCTCGATCTCGTGGCACTTGGGCACGTCGGCGTGCTGCAGAGGCGCGAGCGTGACGGTGCCGGTGGTCATGCCCTGGTCACCCGCTTGCGCCCGGTGGGCTCCACGGCGTCCGGGCGGCGCAGGTAGAGCGGGGTGAGCGCGGCCGGGCGGGCCTTGGCGAGCACCTCGGCGGCCGCGGCGGCGACCAGGCCCTCCGGGCTCGGGTGCTTCGCTTGGAGGAGCTCCAAGCCGAGGACGTCCTGGTAGATCTCGGCGCCCTCACCCGTGGCCTGCTGCACGCCCAGGGCCGGCAGCTTCTCCGCGAGGTCCTGCGGGCGTTCGACGTGCGGACCGTCCGTGCGGCGACAGGCGGCGTCGTAGGCGGCCCAGTAGACCTCCTTGCGCCGGGCGTCGGTCGCGACGAGCAGCGGGTGGCCGCTGGCGGCGTCCTTGGCGATCGCGTCCGTGGTGGCGACCGGGTAGACCGGGCGGTTGAGCGCCTGGCCGAGCGCGGCGGCCGTGGCAAGACCGACCCGCAGACCGGTGAACGGCCCGGGACCGGCGCCGACGACGATCGCGTCGAGGTCGGCGAAGGTCTTGCCCGCCTCTTCGAGCGAGTCGCTGATGTGCGGGGTGAGCAGCTCGCCGTGCGCCTTGGCGTTGAGCGTCACCCGCTTCGCGAGCAGGCGCGGCGGAGAGTCTGGCGCGAGTTCGACCACACCGGCGGTGACTGCGGGGGTGGCCGTGTCGACGGCGAGCACTAGCACGATTGTCCAGAGTAGTACGTGTGCCGAACCACACTTCCCACGCGTCCTCCAGGGGCTCGTAAGACGCGGTGTCCATGTTCGCTGAACCGAGTTGCGCAGCCACACCCGCGTCGCTGTCTGGGCGACCTCGACGCTCGAAACGTGCGTCTCCGTCGTGGCGGGGCTGCCGGTGGACGGCATCGACGTGCGGGTGGTCGACGAGCAGGGCACGACGTCGGACCTGAACCGGCCGGACGCGATCCCGACGGCTACCTCCGCATCGTCGGGAGGCGCGCCACCGACCTCATCAAGAGCGGCGGCTACAAGATCGGCGCGGGCGAGATCGAGAACGCCCTGCTGGAGCACCCGTCGGTGGCGGAGGTGGCGGTGACCGGCGAACCAGACGACGATCTCGGCGAACGGATCGCGGCCTGGGTGGTTCCAGCGGGCGAAGCGCCGGAACCAGCCGTGCTGAGCGACCACGTGGCGCGGCTGTTGTCACCGCACAAGAGGCCACGGGTGGCGCGTTTTCTGGAAGCCTTGCCGCGCAACGAGATGGGCAAGGTCCTCAAACGAGAACTGTCCTGAGAGGACTGTCGTGAGGGATGGCCGATGGGCTCGTCCGGCCATCCCTCACGACGTCCGTCGATCAGCCAGCCGAGTTGCCGTTGCAGGCGACGTAGGACGGCGCGTGGTCGACCGTGAAGATCTCCAGCGGGCCGTTCCACTGCCACGGCAGCAGGCAGGCGTTGTTGGCGATGCTGATGTCCGAGCCACCGCCGGCGTGGTTGTCGTTGCACGCGGCGTAGCCGGGCGCGTGACCCTCGTGCAGCAGCGAGAACGGGCCGTTCCACTGCCACGGAGCGGCACACACGTTGTCAGCGATGCTGATGCCGTGGCCGGAGCGGTCGTGCCCCTCGCCAGCGGAGGCGGGGGCCGCGGCGACCAGCATGGCGCCACCGATGACAGCAGTCGCGATAAGCGTCTTCTTGATCATGCGAGTGTCATCGGCCGGTCACGCTCTGTCCTTAATGGACATCACCCTATCCGCTGGAGATAGTCACACTGGCAGGGTACGAGCGGTCCAGTCGCCGTGCGGGATCAGCTGAGCTGTGCGAACGTCGTCGATTCCGCGCTCGAGGCGAATGAGCAGATGATCTTCGTTCAGGCGTTCCGCGACACCCTCGCCCCACTCGACGGCCACCACGGCGTCGACGAGGTCCGTGTCCAGATCAAGATCGTCTAGCTCGTCCAGGTGACCCCCGAGCCGGTACGCGTCGACGTGCACCAGCCGCACGCCCCTGCCGCCCTCGGCGGGCTCGTGGACGCGCGCGACGACGAACGTCGGCGACGACACCCTGCCCTGCACGCCGAGGCCGCGCGCCAGTCCGCGCACCAGCGCCGTCTTCCCGGCGCCCAACGGACCCGCGAGCAGCAGCAGGTCGCCTGCCCGCACGACTTCACCCAGCTTGCGACCGAACTCCTCGGTGTCCTCCACCAGGGGCAGTTCGACGGTCTTCACGCTCGCCGCCACCACTTCTTCCGACTCTCTCCGCGATCGGCCGCGCAGCGTTCGACGAGCGCGACCAGGTGGTCGTTGACGAGGTCAGCCTGCTCCATCATCACCATGTGCCCGGCACCGGGGGCCCGGACGAGGGTGGCGTGGGGCATCTCCTCTGCCATCCGCTCGGCGTGCGAGAACGGCGTGAGCTTGTCCGCGTCGCCGCTCAGGATCAGCACCTCGCAGTGCCTGAGGCCCGCCAGCGCCTTGTAGCGGTCGTGCGTGCCGAGGGTCTCCAGGAACTCGGTGAGCACCTTCACCGTGGTCCCGTTGATCATCTTCTCCATCAGGTCCACAAGGGACGGTGCCACCTTGCGGTCGCCGAACGCCAGCGCGCGGATACCGCTCCAGGTCAGGCTTTTCGCGCTCTTGCGCACCCACTCGACGAGGCCGGGCTGCACACCCGCGAGCCGTCCGACGCCGAGCGTCACGGGGTTGTACCGCGACAGCACGGACTTCGGCAGCCCCGCACCGCCCACGGCACCGGCGGCCGTGCCGACGAGCGCGACGCCGCGCACCCGTTCCGCGAAGAGCTCGGGCCGTTGCTCGGCCAGCGCCATGATCGTCATGCCGCCCATGGAGTGGCCGACGAGCACCAGCGGTCCGTCCGGCACGACCGAGCGGATCACCGCGTCGAGGTCGTGCGCGAGCTGCTCGATCGTGCTGGCCTCGACGGAGGACCGGCCGGACCGCCCGTGGCTGCGCTGGTCGTAGAGCACCTGGTGGACGCGGGGGTCGAGCAGCTCGGCGAGGTCGCGGCGCTGGAAGTGCCAACAGCGTCGGTCGAGCGCGAACCCGTGCACCAGCACCACGGTGATGTCGGCCTCGTCACCGTCGGCGGGATCGATCTCCTCGACGGAGATCGGCACGCCGTCGTCCGCCGCCACCGTCGACTCGCGATCGGGCCTGAGCTGTCCCAACGACTCTTCGGCGAGGCTGTTGGACGCGGTCTTGCGCTCGTGCGACACCTTCGCCGTCTGCGCCACGGCCGCACCGGCGACGGCGGCACCCAGCGCGCCACCGACCCACCCGACGACCTTCCACACCGGCTTCACGTGTAGATCCTCCGCACCCGCGGCCGGTACATCCCGCAGACGATCTCGTAGTCGATCGTCCCGGTCAGCTCCGCCCACTCCGTCGCCGTGGGCTCCCCGCGGCTCCCGTCGCCGAACAGCAGGACCTCCGCCCCCTCGGCGATCTCGTCGTCCCCGCAGTCCACAACGATCTGGTCCATGCAGACACGCCCCACCACCGGGCGGCGCTTGTCGCTGAGGAGCACCTCCATCCGGCCGGAGAGCGCCCTCGGAACGCCGTCCGCATACCCGGCCGGCACCAGTGCCAGCGTCGTGTCCTTCTGCGCGGTCCATGTCATCCCGTAGGAGACCGACTCGCCGGCGGGGATACGTTTGGTGAGCGCCACGTGCGACCGGTAGCTCATGACGGGCCTGAGGTCGTGGTCCGTCGGCACCGGGTTCAGCCCGTACATCGCGATGCCGGGCCGCACGATGTCGAAGTGCAGGTCCGGCCGCGTCAGCAGGGCAGCGGAGTTCGCGATGTGCCGCTTCGGGTCGAGGCCGTGGGACTTCGCCACCTCGTAGGCGTCGTCGAACCGCTTGGCCTGCAAGTCAACCGACGGGTGCCCGATCTCGTCCGCGCACGCGAGGTGCGACCAGACGGCGACGACCTCGTGCTTCTTGGCCTGCTCCACCAGCTCGGGCCAGTCCTGCGGCTGACACCCGTTGCGACTGAGGCCGGTGTCGATCTTCAGGTGGATCCGCGGCCGGGCGTCGGCTTCCTCCGCGGCCTGCTCGACGCGACGCAGGTCGGTCAGAGACGACACGGACAGGTCCACGTCGGCCGCGATGCCGGCGGCGAGGTCCTCGTCCGGGGCGTCGAGCCAGGCGAGGATCGGCGCCTGGATGCCCGCGGCCCTGAGCGCGAGGGCTTCCTGCGTCGAACAGGAACCGAGCCAGCTCGCGCCGGCCTCCAGCGCCGCGCGGGCGACCTCGACCGCGCCGTGGCCGTAGCCGTCCGCCTTGACGACGGCCATGGTCTCCGCGCGGGGAGCGAGGCCGGCGAGCAGCGCGACGTTGTGCCGCAGCGCACCGAGGTCGACTACTACTTCTGAACGGGCCATAACCTGTTCATCGTGCCATGAGACCGCAGCTCACAAGTGTGAGCGAGCGCTCACGCAGGGGTCCCCTCCAGGGGGTCCCCTGATTTCATTCTCCCAGGCGGCACCGACAAGATCGGGATCGGCGACGAACGGGCAGCTCAGCAGCCTCGAACAAGCCGAATCGCCGCCGGAATCGCTTCCATCAGCCCTGATGCCGGCACCGGCGCCCCGTCCGCACCCAGCTCAGCAGCCAGAACATGCAGGTAAGCCGCATACCCCGCGGCCAGGAACGGGTCCAAGCCGGAAGCCAGCAGCGCACCGATGATCCCGGACAGCACGTCCCCGGATCCCGCCGTCGCAGGCCAAGACGACGTAGCCGAGTTCACCAGCGCCCGCCCGTCCGGCGCCGCCACCACGGTCCGATGCCCCTTCAGCAGCACCACGGCGTTGAACCGCTGGGCAGCCTTCCGCGCCGCCGCCACGCGATCAGAGCCCACCGGACCGGCGAGGCGTTCGAACTCGCGGTCGTGCGGGGTCAGCACCAGAGGCGCGTCCGGGTCGCGGGCGTCCCACAGTTCGGGGTGCTGGGAGAGCAACGTGATGGCGTCGGCGTCGGCGATCACCGGCACCCCGGCGTCCAGCACGAACCGCACGACCTCCGCCGAGGACGAGCCGGTTCCCGTGCCGGGGCCGACGACCCAGGCCTGGACGCGGCCGGCGTCGGTGATCGAGCCGGTGCAGATCGTCTCCGGCCAGCGGGCGCGGATGGCGTCGGCGGCGGGGCCGGCGTAGCGGACCATGCCCGACGTGGCGAGCACTGCGGCGCCGGTCGACAGCACTGCGGCGCCCGGATAGGTCGAGCTGCCGGCCGCCACGCCCGTGACGCCCTGCGTGTACTTGTCGTCGGACGGGCCCGGCACCGGCCAGGCGATGTCCGCTCGCTCCAGCAGCACGAAGTCCGGGTCCGACGGCCGCAGACCGATGTCGACCAGGTGCACCTCGCCGCAGTCCGCCAGCGCGTGCACCGGCTTCAGGCAGCCGAACGTGACGGTGGTGTGCGCGCGAACGTGAGGTCCGGAGATCTCGCCGGTGTCGGGGTCGATGCCGGACGGCAGGTCGACCGCGAGGATCGGGGCGCGCACCGAATCAACGAGCGCGGCGGCGTCCTGACGCAGTGGACCGCGCGCCGACAGTCCCACGATGCCGTCGATGACCAGGTCCGGCGACCCGGCTGAGGAGACGATCCGGCCACCGGCGCGGCGGAAGGCGGCCAGGCCCTCGACGTGCGCCTTGGCCGGGTTGAGCAGCACGGCCGACACCGCTACTCCGCGGCGGCGCAGGAAGTAGCCGGCCCACAGGGCGTCGCCGCCGTTGTTGCCCGCACCGACGAGCAACGTGACGCGGCGACGTCCGGCCAGCAAACGCAGGGCGTGGGTGGCCACACCGAACGCGGCTTTCCGCATCAACGAGCCCGGCGGGACCACCGCCATGAGCTCCTCTTCAGCGGACTTGACGCGTTCGGTGTGCCAGACGCCTCTCACTCACTCGACGGTAACGGACTTCGCGAGGTTGCGAGGCTTGTCCACGTCGTAGCCGCGGGCCGTCGCGATCTCCGCCGCGAGCACCTGCAGCGGGATCGTCGAGATGAGCGGCTGCAGCAGCGTCGGAACGGCCGGGATCTCGATCAGGTGGTCGGCGAACGGGCGCACGGTCTCGTCGCCCTCCTCCGCGATCACGATCGTGCGGGCGCCGCGGGCCTGGATCTCGCTGATGTTGGACACCAGCTTCGAGTGCAGGACGGCGCGGCCCTTCGGCGACGGCATGACCACGACGACCGGGAGGTTCTCCTCGATCAGCGCGATCGGGCCGTGCTTCAGCTCGCCCGCCGCGAAGCCCTCGGCGTGCATGTAGGCGAGCTCCTTGAGCTTCAGAGCGCCTTCGAGAGCCACCGGGTAGCCGACGTGGCGGCCGAGGAACAGCACCGCCTTCGAGTCCGCGAGCTCACGGCCCAGAGCCTTGACCTGGTCGATGGTGCCGAGCACGCGCTGCACGGCCTCGGGCATGGCCTCGAGCTCGTGGAACTCGCGGGCGACCTCGTCCGGGTACTTGGTGCCGCGGGCCTGCGCCAGGGCCAGGCCGACGAGGTAGTTCGCCGCGATCTGGGCGAGGAACGCCTTCGTCGACGCGACACCGATCTCCGGACCGGCGTGCGTGTAGAGGACGGCGTCGGACTCGCGCGGGATCTGCGCGCCGTTGGTGTTGCAGACGGCCAGGACGCGGGCCTTCTGCGCACGCGCGTGACGCACGGCCTCCAGCGTGTCCGCGGTCTCGCCGGACTGCGACACGGCGACGACGAGCGTGTCGCGGTCGAGCACCGGGTCGCGGTAGCGGAACTCGGAGGCGAGCTCGACCTCGACGGGCAGGCGGGTCCAGTGCTCGATCGCGTACTTCGCGACGAGACCGGAGTGGTAGGCGGAACCACAGGCGATGACGAAGACCTTGTCGACGTCGCGCAGGTCCTGGTCGGAGAGGCGCTGCTCGTCGAGGACGATCCGGCCGTTCGCGAAGTGGCCGCGCAGCGTGTTCGCCAGCGCCTCCGGCTGCTCCTCGATCTCCTTGAGCATGAAGTACTCGTGGCCGCCCTTCTCGGCGGCGCTGAGGTCCCAGTTGACCGTGAACGGCTTGGCCTCGGCGGGCTCGCCCTCGAAGTCGGTGACCTGGTAGCCGTCGCGGGACAGCACGACCATCTGGTCCTGGCCCAGCTCGACGGCTTCCTTGGTGTGCGCGATGAACGCGGCCACGTCGCTCGCGACGAAGTACTCGTTGTCGCCGACACCGACGACCAGCGGCGAGTTCCGGCGCGCGGCGACGACGGTGTCGGGCTCGTCGGCGTGCGTGAAGACGAGCGTGAACGCGCCCTCCAGGCGGTTCACGACCTTGCGCACGCTGGCGACGAAGTCGCCCTTGGTGTCGCCCTCGTTGTAGGCGAATGCCACGAGGTGCGCGACCGTCTCGGTGTCGGTGTCGGACGTCATCTCGACGCCGAGGCCTTCGAGCTCGGCGCGCAGCGCGAGGAAGTTCTCGATGATGCCGTTGTGCACCACGGCGACGCGGTTGGTCGCGTCGCGGTGCGGGTGCGAGTTGCGGTCGATCGGCGCACCGTGCGTCGCCCACCGCGTGTGACCCATGCCGACGGTGCCCGCGAAGTTGTCGCGGCCCACCTCGTCGAGCCTCGTCTCCAGGTTCTGCAGCCGGCCTGCCTTGCGTTCGACGGCGAGATCATCGCCTGCGACTACCGCGACGCCTGCCGAGTCGTAACCCCGGTACTCGAGTCGCCTCAGCCCGTCCAGCACGACGTCGAGCGCCGACTGGTGACCCACGTATCCCACGATTCCGCACACGGAAAACAGACTAGCTAGACCACGCCGCTAACCCTAATGAGTGAGGACGCCACATTCGTGCTGGTCAGGACGCCAGGTGGTGTAGACCAATCTCGGGTGTGGTGCGGACGGCAGGATCGACTACGGTTCACCACATGGCTCGCCGCGTGATCACGCTGACCGCGAAACAGGCCCTTGAGCAGCTGAGCAGGCCCGGCCCGCACCCCGTGCTGCGCGGTGACCTCGCGCTCGTGGGCCTGCCGGGGGTGATCTTCACGCCGCGGTCCGGCCTGGGCCTGCCCGCCGTCGCGTTCGGACACGGCTGGATGCAGCCCGTACGCCGCTACCACGGGCTTTTGCGGCACCTGGCGTCGTGGGGCGTGGTCGCCGCCGCGCCGGCCGTGGAGCGCGGACCGCTGTTGTCGTCGCGAGTCCTGGCGGCGAACCTCCTGACCACTTTGGACATCTGCACCGGCGTGCGCCTGGGCTCGGGAGAGATCAGCGTCGACCCCGCCCGCCTCGCGCTGGCCGGGCACTCGATGGGCGGCGGCGCGGCGGTGCTGGCGGCGTCGGACACCGACCGCGTCCGCGCCGTTGTGACTTTGGCCGCAACGGAGACGCGCCCGTCCGCTCTGGACGCCGCACGGACCGTGCGCGCGCCGGGCCTGCACCTCGCGGCGGGCGAGGACCGCATCGCACCCCCGGTCGGGCACGCCGAGGCGATCGCCCAGGCCTGGGGCGGTCCGGTGCAGCTGCGGTTGCTGCCCAAGGCCTCGCACCTGGGCTTCACCGAGGGCAGGCACTGGAGCGAGCTCCTGCTGGACGGGAAGTCCGCACGGGGCTCGCACAAGCTCGGCCGCGCGTTCGTGACCGCGTTCCTGCTGCGGGTGCTGACCGGGGAGCGGACGTACGACGAGCTGCTCGACAGCGACCTGAAGAACGCGAGTCTCGTCTTTCAGCGGGAAGCGCTGCGCACCCGCTAGGTTGCTGGGCGTGATGCCGAACCAGGGTTGGCAGCAGAACCAACCACCACAGCAGCAGTGGGGTCCTCCGCCTCCCCCGCAGCCCAGAGGCGGCAGCTTCGTGATGGCGATCATCGTCGCCGCCTGCGCGGTCGGGCTCGCCGTGTTCTGGGTGATCCTCGGCGTGAAGGGCCTCATCGGCGAGCGCTTCCACGAGGTGGACCCGGAAGGCATCGCGCGGCGGCTGCAGCTGACCGGTGGCAACGGCGCTCTGCTGGGTCCGCTGAGCATCGTGAACCCCGTGCTGGACCTGCTCACGACGGTGCTGCTGCTGTGCGGCGCGTTGCTGATCGTGCTGCGGAAGGTCCCGGGCGCGTTCCTCGTCGCCGGGGCCGTCGTCGTGGGGATCCTCGCCGCGGCCGGCCGCTACGTCTACTACTCCGTGGTGCTCGGCTGGAGCGCGCCGAGCGAGCCGTACATCGCGGCCGTGCTCACGTTGATCGTCGGAGTGCTCGCGATCCTGCCGCCGGTGACCAACGCGCTGAAGCCCGCTGCCCAGCCGCAGTTCGGTCATCCCCAGGGCGGCCAGTTCCCGCAGCAGCAGCAGTTCCCTCAGCAGCAGTTCCCGCCGCAGGGACCGCCACCCGGCTACGGCCCGCCTCAGGGCCCGCCGCCGCCGGGATACGGCCCACCGCGCTGAACTGACGAGAACGCCCCCGAGGTCGCCTGACCTCGGGGGCGTTCGACGTTTCAGGACAACCAGCTCTGGTTGCTCAGGTCGTCGTCATCGTCGACGACCGGGCGCTGCGGCCGGCGTGGCGGCAGCGGCTGGCGGACCGGCGGCGGAGGCGGCTGCTGGACGACCGGCGGCTGCTGCACGGGCGGCTGCGGTGCCTCGTTGGAGCCGCTCGCGAAGCCTTCGGACTGCTTGCGCAGGTCGATCGCCCGCCACTCCTTCGCGATCTGCTCGACCTCCTCGTCGAGCTCGGACTTCGCGATGGCGGTGTCGTCGTCGAGACCGAAGGAGAGCTCCTTGTTGCGTTCCTTCTGCGGACCGGCGTCGCGCTGAGCCTTGGCCATCTCGCGCAGGCGCGCAGCGAGTTGCTGCTTGTGGTTCGCGAACTTCTCGTGCGACTCCTGCGTCTGCTTGGTCGACTCGTCGAACTTGTGCCTGGCCTCGGCCATGCGCGAGGAGTGCTCGGACTCGATGCCCGCGAGCTTCGCCTTGAACCCGGCGAGATCCAGATCGCTCACCAGCCACCACCCCGGTTGCCGTCGTCACCGCTGAGCACGCCCTGGGCGCCGCTCAGCGGGTTGTTGTTGTCCTCGTCGAACAGCGAACCCGTGGTGCGCCACTGGCTCGCGCCGCGCTCGGTGTCGCCGCCCTGCTGACCGCCGGCGCCGGCACCCGCACTCGGCATGCCGCCGCCCATCATCCCGCCACCCATCATGCCGCCTGTCGCGGCACCGGACGTGGGCTGGCCGTGGGCGTCCTGCAAGGACGGCAGGTTCGCGGAACCCGCCTGCCCCGCCTCGGAGGCGTTGGTGTCGAAACCGGCACTGTTGCCGTTGGGGTCGCTCTGGGACGGCGTGCTCCAGGCGCTGTCCGCCGGTGCCGAGCCGCCGAGCACCGACTCGCTGCCGGACCCACCGCCGCCGCCGGTGAACGAGACACCGGACGTCGACGTGGTGTCCGAGGCCGCGGCGTGGGCGAACTGCACGCCCTCGCCGGAGATCCTGGGCTCGCCGACGCCCGGCATGAAGCCGTTGTCCTGGATGTAGCTCCGGCCCACCGACTCCTGGAAGCGCTCGGCCACGTTCGGGCTCTCCTGCCCCGGCGGGCTCCACACCTGCTCGGCCTGGGCGGGCGTGGTCTGGAAGTCGGCGTGGGCGGGCATCGCCTGGAACTCGCCCTGGGCGGGCGCGGGCATCGTCTGGAACTGCCCGTCGGGGGCCTGCGGGAACGCCTGGTCGGGCAGCGTCAACGGATCGTCGAGCCGCAGGTCGCCGGTCATGCCGCCACCGCCACCGCGGCCCGTGTCACCGGCGGGATCGGTGCCCGCGGCGGGGTTGTCGTCCTCACCGAAGCTCACGCCGATCTGGTCGGGCGTGCCGTCGCCGTTGTCCGCGGTCAGGTTGATCTCGCCGGTCTCGGCGTTGACCTCAGCGGTGAAGTTGACGCCGTCCTGCTCGATGTGGATCTTGCCGTCCGCGCCGACCTCGACCGGGATCGGGTTCGACTCGGAGCCTGGCGCGCCCATGCCGGCGCCACCGGGGGTGCCGCCGCCGGGCGCGGGCGTGTTGCCAGCGGTCGCACCGGGTGCGCCGGGCGCCTGCGAGCCCGGCGCGGGAGTGCCGGTGAGCTGGTTGGCCATGGCCGTGATGGCCTGCGTGCCGTTCTGGCCCATCAGCGCCTTGGCGGCCTCGGGGTTCTTGCTGAAGTCGAGGTCGTAGGTCTTCGGCTCGCCCTTCGGCGTGTCGATCGTCATCTTCACGTGCCCGTTGGAGTCGGGCTCGGTGACCTTGATCGTGTTGTCGCCGGCCTTGACCGTGACGGACTCGAGCTTCTCCTCCGGCTTCGGCTGGTCCGGCTTGCCGTCGCCGTCCTTGTCGTCGGGCTTGCCGTCACCGTCGAGGTCGTCGACCTTGCCGTCGCCGTCGGTGTCACCGGGGATGTCGGGCTTGCCGTCACCGTTCTTGTCGAGCGGGTTCTCCGGCTTGGGAACCTCCGGCATGCCGCCACCACCGGGGCCGCCGCCGCCAGGGCCGCCACCACCGGGACCACCGCCAGGACCACCGCCGCCGGGCTTCTTGCCGCCACCGCCGGTGTCGTCACCCGGCTTGTCGGCGGGCTTCTCCTCCTTGGCGGGTTCGAACGGCTTGGTGTTGATCTTGTCGATCTCGGCGGTGAGCAGGTTCCACGCGTCGTCGACGGCCTTCTTGGTGTCCTTGCAGAGCTTCTCGAAGTTCGTGAACTTCGTGTTGACGTCGGTGTGGAAGGTGGCCTTCAGCCACTGGCGGGCACCCTTGGTGACCTCGCCCTTCCACTTGTCTCCGTCGCACGCCTCGTCGTTGATGTCGACGCCGACGTGACCTGCGACGCGCCGCAGCAGTCCCTCGTCCTGGCTGTCCGCGGCCTGGATGATCTCGCTGATCTGCGGCGGGGTCTTGCCGGCGATGTCGAACGGGCTGCCGACGCCGTTCAGCACGGCGTCCGCCTTGTCGTTCACCAGCTGCGAGACCGTGTGGCAGGCCGCACGCGTGGCGTCGGCGATGTGGTTGACGCTGTCCGCGACCGCCGCGGCCTTCTTCGAGAAGTCGGCGACGAAGGTGCGCGAGTTGTCCGCCGCCTTGCCGTCCCAGGTGGACCAGAGCTTGCCCATCGACTTCTCGGAGTCGGCCTGCTGGGTGCGCAGGTCCTTCGAGATCTGCCGCATCTCGATGATGTCTTGGTCGATCTTGTGGAAGTCGATGTCGCGCTGCTCTTCGTAGAGCGTCTTCGCGTTGTTGAAGTCGGTGTTGAAGTTGCCGTCGACGAGGTAGGCGGCCTTCGCCTGCTGATAGACCGGGAGGAAGTTCTCGAAGTACTTGAGGCCGGGCATGCCCGCGTCCAGCAGCTGGTTCGAGTTGGCGACACCCGCGCCACCGTCGGCGGCACGCTGCTCGGACTGGTTCAGCGTGTCCTGGCCGGACTTCTTGGCGTTGTTGTGGTCGTCGATCTTCTTCTGACCGGCGTCGCCCGACTTCTTCGCGACGTCGTAGGCGTTGTTCAGCCGGTCTTCCGAGCTGTCCGCCCACGGCATGTCGTTCTTGAACGACTGCCAGGCGCCGTCGCCCCACGAGATGTCGTAGTCGTCGAGGTACCGCTCGAGCTCGTCGTTGTGCGTGCCGCCGAGGACGTTGCCCTCGGCGTCTTTGGCGTAGTACGCCTCGAGCAGGGCCTTCTTCTGGTCGATCGGGACTTCGGGGTTGTCGCAGAGCTTCTTGACTTCTTCCCAGCTGGGCATCCGCGACTACCTTCCCTGCTTGTTGACCTTGGCGGCGTTGGCCTCTTCGGTCCACGCGTAGCCGTTGGCCGACTCGCGCAGCTTGTCCGAGAGACCCTTCATCGCCGCGGAGTACGCGGCGATCGCCTCGCCCAGCTTCGGCAGGCCGGCGACGTACTTGCCCCCGGCGGTCTGGTGCGCACGTCCGAAGTCCTTCGGGCCCACGTTGGTCGCGGTGATCTTCGCCTTGTAGTTCTCGATCTCGGTCGCGATTCCTTGAATGGTCGTCGCGGACGACATCATTTCGCCGGCGTTGGCCTGAAAGCCAGACATGTGCTCCTGCCTCCCCTAGTCCCCGATCTGACGCAGTTCGGCTCAGCGGGGTTCCGCCATACAGTGCCAGCTCACATCACACGGTGACCTGAGCTCCGTGATGTCGGTTGCCTTAGTAAACAACCATCCGGCGAGGTCCGCCGGTGATCACCACTGGTTGGGTGGAGGGGACTGCTGGCCAGGCGGTTGCTGGGGCCACTGCTGGCCTTGCTGAGGCCACTGTTGCCCCTGTGGGGGACCCTGCTGTGGCCATTGCTGACCGGGCGGCGGGCCTTGCGGCGGCCACTGCTGACCGGGCGGCGGGCCCTGCGGCGGGTACGGCCCCTGGGGGTGCGGCGGATAGCCCTGCTGGGGCGGGTACTGCGGCTTCTTGCGCTTGGAGAGCACGACCGCGAGCACGACGCCGCCGGCTCCCAGGACGAACAGGATGATCAGCAGCTCGGTCGGTCCGATGTTCACGTCCGGTCACCAGCCGTTCTGCGCGGGAGGCTGCTGCCCCTGCGGCTGGTGGGGCTGGTGACCGGGCATCGGCGGCTGACCGGGTGGGAACTGCTGTTGCTGCTGCGGGTACGGGTACCCCTGTTGCGGGGGATGCGGCGGCTTGCGCCTGGTGGTCATCGCGACCGCGACGACCACCACCACGATCACCACGACGAGCAAGAAGAACAGCACCAACCAGATGGCCACGAGAAGTCCTCCGAGATCCTCAGTGGACCGAGGAAACCACACCCGCCAGGCGTTGCGCTGCCGACTCCGCCTGTTCGTGACTGGTGGCCTCGACCATCACCCGCACGAGCTGCTCGGTGCCGGACGGGCGCAGCAGCACGCGGCCGGTGTCGCCCAGCTCGGCCTCGACGGCGGCGACGGCCTCGCTGACCGACGACGCCTTGGCGACCGCGGCCTTGTCGGAGACCTTCACGTTGATCAGGACCTGCGGCAGGCGGCGCATCACCCCGGCGAGGTCGGCCAGCGACTTGCCGGTCTCGGCCATGCGGGCCATCAGGCGCAGCGCGGTGAGCAGGCCGTCGCCGGTGGTGGCGTGCGCGGGCAGCACGACGTGGCCCGACTGCTCGCCCCCGAGCGAGTAACCGCCGGCCTTGAGGTCCTGCAGCACGTACCGGTCGCCGACGGCGGTGGTGCGCAGGTTGATCTTGGCTTCCTTCATGGCGATGTGCAGGCCGAGGTTGCTCATCACGGTCGCGACGAGCGTGTCCTCGTACAGCTCGCCCGCGTCGCGCATCGCGAGCGCGAGGACCGCGAGGATCTGGTCGCCGTCGACGGGGTTGCCGTCGGCGTCCACGGCCAGGCAGCGGTCGGCGTCACCGTCGTGCGCGATGCCGAGGTCGGCACCGTGCTCGCGGACCGCGGCGGCCACGACGTCGATGTGGGTGGAACCACACCCGTCGTTGATGTTGAGGCCGTCCGGGTTCGCGTTGATCGCGATGACCTCGGCGCCGGCGCGGCGGTACGCGTCCGGTGCGGCCACCGACGCGGCACCGTTCGCGCAGTCCACCACGACCTTGACGCCGTCGAGGCGGTGCGGCGTGACCTTGAGCAGGTGCTCGACGTACTGGGTCTCGGCGTCGGGGACGTCGCGCACCCGGCCGATGGCGGCACCGGTGGGGCGGTCGAAACCGGTGCCCATGTGCTGCTCGATCTCGTCCTCGACCTCGTCGGGCAGCTTGTGGCCACCGGCGGCGAAGAGCTTGATCCCGTTGTCCGGCATCGCGTTGTGCGATGCGGAGATCATCACACCGATGTCGGCGCCGAGGGCGGCGACCAGGTACGCGACGGCGGGCGTGGGCAACGCGCCGACGCGCAGCACGTCCGCACCGGCCGAGGTGAGGCCGGCGGTGACGGCGGCGTCGAGCATCTCGCTGCTCGCCCTCGGGTCGCGGCCGACGACGGCGACCGGGCGGTGAGAGCGGTCGTGCTCGGCGAGCACACGTGCCGCTGCTGCGGCGACGGACATCGCGAGCTCAGGGGTGAGATCGGCGTTGGCGAGACCACGCACTCCGTCGGTGCCGAACAGGCGGGCCATGAATCCTCCGATGTGGACACTGCAGGCGGCGGGGACAGACCCGGAAAGCCTGGAAACACTGCGGGAGCAGCAGTTCGGAGTGAACTGCTGCTCCCGCAGGTACAGCTGTGAAGCTAGATCAGCGCTTGGAGTACTGAGGCGCCTTGCGGGCCTTCTTCAGGCCGTACTTCTTGCGCTCCTTGACCCTCGGGTCACGGGTGAGGAAGCCGGCCTTCTTCAGCGCCGGGCGGTCCTCGGAGTCGACGGCGATCAGCGCACGCGCGATGGCGAGACGCAGTGCACCGGCCTGGCCGGTGATGCCGCCGCCACGCAGGTTGGCGATCACGTCGAAGGTCTCGGGCTTCTCCGTGGTGACGAGCGGCTCCTTGATGAGCTGCTGGTGCACCTTGTTCGGGAAGTAGGCCTCGAGGGTCTTGCCGTTCAGCGTGAACTTGCCGGTGCCGGGCACCAGGCGGACGCGGACGACGGCCTCCTTGCGGCGGCCGACGGTCTGCGCGAGGTGCGCGGCGCCGTTCAGCGAGGGCGCGACCACCGGCGCGGAGGTCTCCACGACCTCGGCCTCGTCGGCCTCGGCCTCAGGAGCCTCGACGACCTCGGCCTCGACCTCGACGGCCTCGACGGCCTCGGTCTCGTTCTCAGGGGTGGTCACAGGAACTTCCTCGGTGTACTCGTCGCTCACTGGGCGATCTTCTTGATCTCGAAGGCCTGCGGCTGCTGGGCCGCGTGCGGGTGGTTCGGTCCGCTGTAGACCTTGAGCTTGTTCGCGATCTGACGGCCCAGGCGGTTCTTGGGCAGCATGCCCTTGATCGCCTTCTCCACCAGGCGGTCCGGACGGGTGTCCAGGACCTCGCCGAAGGACTGCTTGCGCAGACCACCGGGGAAGCCGGAGTGGCGGTACTGGAACTCCTGGTCCCGCTTGGAGCCGGTCAGGGCGACCTTGTCAGCGTTGATGATGACCACGAAGTCACCGGTGTCAACGTGAGGGGCGTAGGTCGGCTTGTGCTTGCCGCGCAGCAGCGTCGCGGCCTGGGTGGCGAGCCGGCCGAGCACCACGTCCTGGGCGTCGATCACGTGCCAGGTGCGGGTCACCTCACCGGGCTTCGGGCTGTACGTGCGCACGGATCTACCTCGTCGTCACTTGCGTCTGGGGTCACTGCGGCGGTTGCCCCAGACCGATCTTGGACTGGCCAAGCGGTGGTTCCGAGACAGGCGCGGCACACACGGGCGCCAGCTACCGCACAACAACGTAAGAAGATACCGGATGGGTGGCGCGGGGACCAAAACGGGTCCTCTCCGGGGCTGCCACCTCCGGACATACGCGAGCCCCGGACCACGTGGTTCCGGGGCTCGCGAGGGTCTTGCTCGTACCGCGGAGTCTTACCAGCGGCTGGTGTTCTGCTGCTCGGCCTGACGGTACGCCTCGGCGGCCTGCTGCACCGCGACACCGATGGAGGCGAGAACGCGGTTCAGGTCCTCGGAGGCGGTGTCCCAGTTGGCCTGGGCCTGCTGGTAGGTCTCACCGGCGGAGCCCTCCCAGCCCGCGAGGGTGGAGGTCACCTTCTGCTTCAGCTGGTCGTTCAGGTCGTCGATCGCCTTGGACGAGGACGTGATCGTGGCCGCCGCAGCCTCGATCTCACCGAAAGTCGCCTTGATCATTGCTTAATCTCCCCTTGAAAAGTCGAAAGTGGCGCGAATTGACTGTCGGTTGCGATCAGAGACGGTTCGCGATCGAGGAGACGGAAGACTCCTGCTCTTCCTCGTTGCGGGCGTAGACGTCCGCCGTGCTCGCGATCTGCTCCTGGATGGCCTGCAGGGCGCGGTCGAGCTTGATCACGTCCTCGTCCATGCGCTGCATCAGGGACTGGAACGCGGTGGCGGCGTTACCGGACCAGCCGGAGGCCACACCCGACGCCGCGTCGCGGACGGTCCGAGCCTGTCCCTGAATCTGCTCGCTGATCGTGCCGATGTGCTTCGCCAGCGCGTCGAGGTCTGCGGTGGTTACGTTAAAGCCACTCATGGAGATGCCCCCTGCTCTAGAGCTTCAGGTCGTACTTCTTGGTTCGTACGCCTCTTCCGACGAGGACCATGCCACGTCGGTTCCACCCTGTCGCGACTTCTTTCGAAGTAGTTGCGCTAGTAAACGGCTCCGGGTGAAACCAGGCGTCAGTAGAGGATTCGCGACTGCGAAAAGTCCTCGTCATCGTCACTCACACGGGGAAGCTGACCACTCGGACCGGCGACGGCAGCGGAACCCAGCGTGGCCACCGGCTTCGTCTCAACTGGTGCGGGAGCGGTCAGCTCCGCGGCATCGGGCACCTGTTCGACGGGCAACCCGCGGTGGTGCCGGAACCCGGTGGCCGCCTCCCGGACGTCGCCCGACGTGGGCCTGGCACCGGGTTCGACCTTGCGTTCACGTGCCTGAGCAGCCAGACCACGGGTGCGTTCCCGCAGCTCGGCGTTGCGTTCCCCGATCTCACCGGAAGCACGGCGGGCACGCGTGACGGCAGCTCCCACCTCGGCGCGGAACCGGGCGAGAACCTCGGTGGCGGACATCGACGACTCCCCTGACGTTGCCTAAGACTTGATCACCAACGACCGGACGACCTGCTCGCAGGCCGCCCGAACCTGGTCCTGAGTGGCCGCGGTCGCCTGGCAGCCCACGCTCACCTGCACCTCGCCGGCGAACTGGATGTACCAGTCGACACCGGTCGCGCCGACCACTTCGCGATAGTGAACAACAGACTTCCCCGCAAATGTCGCGTTGTCGGTGAAGTCGGCGACTTTGTCACCGTTGCCCTTGCGCTCCTGGTACTTGTCCCGGAGCTCCGCAAGAGCGCGAACGCGATCCTGACCGCTGTCGTAAAGAAGGGTTTGCTCCTGCACAGCAATACGCGCGTCCGGCGATTTGCCATCGGAATTCTTTCGCTCGACCGGTTGCAAAAGCACCTGGCGATCCTGAGCGGCGCCGCCCGTCTGCTCCCACCCGTCCGGCCGCGTGAACATGTAGTCGTACACCGCGATCTGATTGGCCGGCGGATTCTGTTGCTGCTCCGTTTTCGCGGGGTTCAACCAGCGGTAGGCCCCGAAACCGGCCGCGGCGAGCGCCACGACGACGCCGATCGTGATGAACAGCGGCGCCCTGCTCTTCTTCTCCGGCTGCGGAGCTGCCAGCGGGAACGAGGACGGGAACTGTCCGGCGGGCGGCGGGGTGATCCGGCGGGTGATCTTGCGAGTGGTGTCCTCCGTCACCCGGAGGTTGTGGGTGACGTCACCCGGAGCGCCCTTGGGCGGCCCGTGCTGCTGGGCCACGCCGCCGGTCCGTTCCGGGTCCAGGCTGACCGCCCGCAGCGCGCCGCGGGCCACCACCGTCTCCGGCTGGTCGATGCTCGTGGGCACCACGCGGGTGTGTTCGTGCACCAGTCGCGCGACGAGCGGGATCCTGCTCGACCCGCCGACCAGGAACACCCCGGCCAGCTGCTGGGGCGCGAGACCGGCGTCGCGGACGGTCGCACCCACCAGCGCGGCGGCCCTGCTGAGCGGCGAGTTGATCAGTTGCTCGAGGTCCGAGCGCGTCACGTGCGCGTCGGGGAACGGCGGCGGCATCGGCACGTCGGTGTAGGCGTGCCGGGACAACGTCTCCTTGGCACCCCGCACGTCCTGCCGCAGCACCCGCCGCTTGCGCCGGTCGGCCATCTCACGGCCTTCGACGAGCTGCCGCCACGCCTCGGGGTCCTTGGCCGCCACCAGGCTGCCGACGTGCTCCAGCAACGCCTGGTCGACGTCCGCGCCGCCGAAGCTCGGGTCGCCCTTGGCCGACAGCACCCGGAAGCTCTTGCCTGTGCGCGCCACCACACTCGCGTCGACCGTTCCGCCGCCGAGGTCGAGCACGGCGAGCGCGGCACCGTCCGGAATGGAATGACTGGCGGAGTGGAAAACGGCGGCCGCGACGGGCTCCGGCACCAGCACGAGCTGACGACCGAGGCCACGCGCCGCCTGGAGCAGCACGCGGGTCCGCACGGTGCCCCAGTCCGCTGGATGAGTGAGGACGAGGAGGTCGACCGGCGCACCACCACCAACGCGCCGTGCTTCTCCCACGGCCCGTGTGAGCACCGCGCGCACGACATCCACAACGGGCAGCACAGTGCTTCCCAGCAGCAGCTCGCCCTCATCGACGCGACGCTTCGGGTGCGGCTCGTAGCGCGCGGGGTCGACGGCGGCCTGACGCTCCGCCTCCTGACCGACGAACAACGTCCCGTCGGCGGCGGCGAACACGGCGGACGGCACCAGCGGCTGGCCGTCGAACACGACGACCTGCGGCTCCCGGCCGTGGGCCGAGACGGCGACGCAGGTGCTGGACGTGCCGAAGTCGACCGCGACGTGCAGGCTCATGCACCTTCCCCTCTTCCGCGCACATGCTTACCCGATGAGGCACGCCTGGACGACAGGGATGGCAAAGGTCGTTCACTCGAGCGCCCGGCGATCACGCCCTCCGCCGGGCCTCGGTCAACGCGGCCCGCAGACGTTCCTCGGCCGCGGCGTCGCCCGCGTCCGCGTAGTTCTCCAGCGCACCGGCCGCCAGGTCGATCACCGTCTCGACCAGGCCGAGGGCGAGGTTCGCCTCCGCCACGGCAGCGAGCGCACGCACGGTCCCACGCCGTTCGCCCAGTCCCTCGAAGACGTTCAGCGCCTTCTCGGCCCTCGCCAGCGCCGCACCCGCGTCACCCAGCGCGAGGTCGACCTGCGACACCAGGACCGCGCAGTAGGCGGCACCGCGGTCCTCGCCGGCGACGGTCATCAGGTCGAGCGCCTCACGGCTCGCCGCGCTCGCGCGGTCGAGATCACCGTGGTCCAGTGCGCTCGACGCGATGCGGTGGAGCATCAGGCCGAGCTCGTTGCGCTCACCGATCTCGCGGCCGAGCGCCAGGGCCTCGTCCATGACGCGCATCGAGTCGGCGTGCCGGCCCTCGGTCGCGAGCATCGTGCCGAGCTCGCGCAGGGAGCTCAGGTAGGTGAGCTGCTCACCGCTCTGCCTGGCGGCCGCCACCGCGCGTTCGGCGAGCGCGAGCTGCGGCTGTCCGGTGTGGAGCATCTTGTAGTAGGCCAGGGCACCCAGGCTGACCGCGAGCTCGGCGTGGGCGTCCAGGGCCTCGAACGCCTGCACGCAGCGCGCGTAGTCGGCGAGCACCTGGTCGTTGACGCCTCTGGTGACGGCCTGGCCGGTCAGCCGGAGGTGCGAGCGCCAGGCGACCAGCCCTCGCCCTGGGCGAGCGCCGCGTCCCTGATGAGCCCGTAGAGCTGCAGGATCCGTTCGTGGGAGTGGTAGATGTCGAGGTAGACGAACGCGCGGTGGGCCAGGTTGTCGGCCTCGTCGACCCACCGGTGGTCGAGGCACTGGGTGATCGCCCGGTCGATGTTGACCATCTCCGCGAGCAGCCACTTCTCCCGGGAGGCGGTGAGGTGTTCGATCTCGGCGCGGTCCAGCGCGGCGGACGGCCGGATGGGACGCCGAGGGGTGTCGTCCGCTCCGAACCAGTCCTGCGCCGCCTCCTCCGCGAGGGTCAGCAGCACCTCGACGTACTCGCACAGGGCAGCGGTCACCACCTCGGGGTCTTCCTGGCGAACCAGTTCCGCGGCGTACACGGCGAGCAGGTCGTGCATGCGGTAGCGCGGCTCGCCTGTCACGTCGAGGCCGACCTCGTCGAGGAGGTTCGCCTCCACCAGCCGTTCGACGAGCCGTTCGCCGTCGCCACCCGCGAGCACGCCGACCGTCCAGGACGCGACGTCGGTCGCGCCGAGCAGGCCGAGCCGTCGGAACGCGGTCGCCGCGTCGGCGGGCAGGGCCTCGTAGCTCGGCCCGAACGTCGCCCTGACCTCCAGGTCTCCCGTGGCGAGCTCGTCGAGCCGGCGCCGTTCGTCGGACAGACGCCTGGCCAGTGACCCCAACGGCAGGGACTCTCGAGCGGCGAGCCGGGCACCGACGACCCGCAGCGCGAGCGGCAGCCCGCCGCACGCGTCGACGATGGCGGTGACGGCCGCCCGGTCCGTCGCGACCCGCGTCTCACCGATGGCACCCGCCAGCAACGACACCCCGTCAGCGCTGCTCAACGGCGGCAACCGCAGGCCGTGGGCGCCGTCGATCTGGACCAGTCGCTGCCGGCTGCTGATCAGCACCGCGCAGCCCGCCGTGCCCGGCAACAGCGGTCTGACCTGCTCCGGTCCCGCGGCGTCGTCCAGCACGACCAGCATCGCGCGGTCCGCCAGCTGGGCGCGGAAGGCCGCGGTGCGGGCCTCCAGGCCGTCGGGCATGCCGGTGACCGACACGTCCAGCGCGACCAGCAGCTCGCCGAGCACCTCCGCGGGATCGCGCGGCGTGGCGCCGGCGCCGTTGAGCCGGACGAAGAGCTGGCCGTCGGGGAAGCGGTCGCGCAGCCGGTGCGCGGCCCTGATCGTGAACGCGCTCTTGCCCGCACCGGGAGCGCCGCTCAGGACGACGACCGGCACGCCACCGCCCGGCGCGAGCTTCGCCTCCACCTCTCGCAGCAGCTGTTCACGACCGACGAACGTCGCCGTGTCGGGCGGCAGCTGGCAGATCACCTTGCGCGGCGGGGCCTCGGTGTCACCGTTGAGCAGTGCGAGGTGCAGCTGGCGCAGCTCCGGCGAAGGGTCGACGCCCAGCTCGTCGGCCAGCAACGCGGTGATCTCGCGGTAGCTCTCGAGCGCCTCCGCCTGCCGGCCGGCGCGGGACAACGCCGACATCCGCTGCGCCCAGAACCGCTCGCGCAACGGGTGCTGCCCGGTGAGCGCGGTCAGTTCGGCGACGAGCTCACCGGCGTGCCCGCGGTCGAGGTCGGCGTCGATCCGGCGCTCCAGCGCGGCGAGGCGTTCGTCTTCGAGGGGCGGGACGTCGTCGCGGTGCAGCGAGTCCGACACGACGTCCGCCAGCGCCGGGCCGCGCCACAGCCGGGTGGCGGCGGCGAAGTCCCCTGCCCGCACCAGTTCGCGAAACTGCAGCAGGTCCAGCTCGTCCGGCCGCACCTCGGCCAGGTAGCCACCGGGCGCCGTGCGCACGCGGTTCGCCGCGCCGAGAGCCTGACGCAGCCGCAGCACGGTCATCTGCAACGTCTTGTGCGCGCGGTCGACGGTCGTTCGTTCGCCTTCCCACAACCGCTCCACCAACTCGTCGACCGACACGAACCGGTTGGGACGCAACAACAAGGTGGCCAGCAGCACACGGCCGCGTCCTGCTGGGACGGTCACCGGCGCGCCGTCGAGCAGCACTTCGAGAGGACCGAGCACCCGGAACTCGACGCGCATGACCCCCCTTCCACCGACGATCACGTACACGAGTCTGCCGAAGACCTGGCAAGTTCAGCACGCCGAAAACGCTTCCCGGGTTGCCTAGACTTCCCACGTGCAGGGAGTCGAGTACCGGGTGCTGGGACCGTTGGAGGTGCTCCTCAACGGCGAGCCGGTTGTCGTCCCGGCGGGCAAGAGCCGAGTGCTGCTCGCGACTCTGCTCTTGCGCCCCAACCGGTTCGTGTCGGTCGACGAGCTCGTGGACCGCCTCTGGGACGGGTCACCGCCCTCGATCGACCGCGCGCACAAGACGCTGCAGATGACCGTGGCGCGGCTGCGGCAGGCGCTCGGTGCGGCGAACTGCGTGACCACCACCACCAACGGCTATTCGGCCGAAGTGGACGATCTCGACCTCCTCCGGTTCCGGGCGCTGGCCGGCAGCGACCCGCACGCGGCGCTGTGGCTGTGGCGCGGTCCGGTGCTCGCGAACGTCTCGTCGGAACCTCTTCACCGGGAGGACGTGGCACCGCTCGTCGCGGAACGGCTCACCGCCGTGGAAAGGCGCGTCGAGCTGGACCTCGACAGAGGGCTCTCCGCCGAACTGGTGCCGGAGCTGCGCGCTTTGACCGCCGAACACCCCCTGCGCGAACGGTTCTGGGTGCAGCTGATGGTCGCGCTCTACCGGTCGGACCAGCAGGCGGCGGCGCTGGACGCGTTCCGCCGGGTCAGCACGCTGCTCGCGGAGGAGCTCGGCATCGACCCCGGCCCCGGCCTGCGGGAGGTGCACCAGTCGATCCTGCGTGCCGAGCCCGACCTGAGCGTCCGGAGGGAGACGGCGGTCCCGCGGCAGCTGCCACCGGATCTCGCGCGGTTCACCGGACGTGCGGACGACCTCGCTCAGCTCGACCACCTGCTCCCCGCGGGGACCGCAGGCCAGGCGGTGGTGATCACCGCGATCGCGGGCTCGGCAGGCGTCGGCAAGACCGCCCTCGCCGTGCGCTGGGCGCATCGCGTGCGCGGCAGGTTCCCGGACGGACAGCTCGCGGTGAACCTCCGCGGGTACGACCGCGACGAGCCGCTGGACCCGCACGACGCGCTCGGGCAGCTGCTGCGCGGACTCGGCCTCTCCTCCGGTGAGATCCCGGGCGACACCGAGCAGCGCATCGGTCTGTACCGGTCGCTGCTCGCCGACCGGCGAGTGCTCGTGCTGCTCGACAACGCGCGGACGGCGGACCAGGTCAGGCCGCTGCTGCCGGCGGGTGGCCGGTCGGTCGTGGTGATCACCAGCCGGTCCGACCTGCGCGGCCTGGTCGCGCTCAACGACGCCAAGGTCCTGCGACTGGGCACGCTGCCCTTGCCGGACGCCGTGCAGCTGCTGGAAAAGGTGATCGGTGCCGATCGCACGAGCGCGGAGCCGGTCGCCACGGCGGAACTGGCGCGCCTGTGCGCGTGCCTGCCGCTGGCGCTGCGCATCGCCGCGTCGATGCTGGCGGGTGAACCGCATCGCCGGGTGCAGGACCTCGTGGACCAGCTGAAGAGCGGGAACCGGCTGGCGGAGCTGGAGGTCGGTGACGACCGGCGTGCCGCTGTCCGCTCGGCCTTCGACCTCTCCTACCAGCAGCTGAGCTCCGACGAGCGCAGGATGTTCCGCGTGCTCGGGCTGGCGCCGAGGGCCGACTTCACACCGCGGTCCGCAGGCGCACTGCTGGGCGTGCCGAGCAGTCGTGCGCTGACGCTCCTGCGGGCGCTGGCACGTGCACACCTCGTCGAGGAGTACGCGCCGATGCGCTTCTCGTTGCACGACCTGCTTCAGCTCCACGGCCGCGAATGCGCGAGGAACGAAGAGTCCGAAGAGGACAGCCGTGCGGCGGTCGTGCGGTTCCTCGACCACCACCTCCACTCCGTCGACCGTGCCGACCGCGCGATCCGGTCGAGCAGGACCGAACTGCCCCTGACCGAGCACGAACCGGTGGTCGAGGTGATCGAGTTCGCCGACCGGGACGAAGCGCTGTCGTGGTGCAGGCGTGAACACGACGTGCTCGTGGAGATCTGTGAGTTCGCACTCGCCGAGGGGTACCTGGAACACGCGTGGCAGCTGCCCACTGGCATGTGGGGCTACCTGCACGTCCACGGCTCGACCGAGGACTTCATCCACTTGAACACCATCGCGCTGGAAGCCGCGCGGTTGCTGGGCAACCGTTACGCCGAAGCTGTCGCGTTGAGCACGTTGGGCAGCACTTACAAGAACACCTATCGGCACGAGGAGTCGTTGCGGCTGCTCCACGAAGCACTCCGCATCCGCCAGGAGATCGGACACGTGCACGGCATCGCCTCCACGGCCGGTGAGCTGGCGAGCAACTACCTGTGGCTGGGGCAGCACGACGAGTCGTTGCGCTACGCCCGCATCTCCGTCGAGCACCGGCGCATGATCGGCGACGAGTCCGGCTGGGCGATGTCGATGAACAGCCTCGCCTGGGTGCTCTGTCTCAACGGGAACTTCGCCGAAGCGGTGGAGATCGCCGGCGTCGCGCTGGAAGTGCACACGCGGCTGGGCAGGAGCACCGTGGTCATGCTCGACACGCTGGCCCAGGCGCACGCGGGACTCCACGAGCTCGACGAGGCCGTGCGCATCTACCGGGACATGATCGCTTCCGAGTCGCTCGCCAGCGAGGGCATGCGGGAAAGGATCGAGATCCTGGCCAACGCGGCGGAGATCTTCAGCCGGGCGGGTGATCGCACAGCGGCGCTGTCGTGCGCCCGCGAGGCGTTGACGCTCGCCGAGCGCAGTGGACAGGCACGGGTGGAGAAGGTCCGGCGGATCCTGCAGGAACTCGAAGCAAGCTAGGAGAGTTCTGCGATCCGCGCGCGCAGCCTCGCCGCCGCGGCCTCGTTGCCCAGCTCCTCCCTGATGAGCAACGCCTCCTTCAACGCGGCCACGGCGTCCTCCGGCCGTCCCGCCCGCTCGTGCGCGGTGGCGAGGTTCTCCAGCGTCACGGCCATCACGTCGTACGACAGCTGGCTGCCCGGCAGGGCGAGCACCCGCTGGAACGTCGCCACGGCCTCGGCGAGGTGGCCGCGTTCCAGGTGCAGCAGGCCTCGGGTGTCCAAAGTGGAGGCCACGAGCTCGGTCATGCCCGCCTCGACGACGGCGGCGTGGGCCTCGTCGTTCACGGCCAGTGCGGTCTCGAAGTCCTTCAGCGCCACCAGGGTCATCGCGTAGTTGTTCAGCGCGGTGGCCAGGCCGGTGGGCGAGCCCTGTTCGCGGCGCTTCGCCACGGCGCGTTCGTGCAGGGCCTTCGCCGACTCCAGGTCGCCGCTCAACGCGTGGTTGATCGCCCACTGGTCGAGGGTGACCGCTATGCCGTGCAGGTGGTCGATCTCCTCGCGCACCCGCAACGCCTCCGCGTAGGCCTCGGAGGCCTCGCTGTGGGCGCCCAGCGAGGAGTACGCGTTGCCGAGCGAGTGCAGGGTGACGCCCTCGGCGTACCTGTCGCCGCTCGCGCGGGCCGCGGCGAGGGCGACGTGGTACAGCTCGATGCGTTCGGACGGGCGCTGGCGCAGGTGGAGGTAGCCGAACATGACCGTCGCGAGCTGCCAGGCGTGCTGGTGCAGGCCGTGGTCGCTCGCGAGGCGGACGGCGGCGAGCAGGTTCTCGTGCTCGGTCTCGCACCACGCCGCCGCGATCGCCCGGTCCTCGAACAGCACCGGCTGCACCTCGGCGGAGAGCGGGCACAGCTCGATCTCCGCGCGGCCGCGGCGCAACAGCCTGTCGGCGCTGTCCACCGAGTGCAGGTAGAACTCGAGCAACCGTCGCACGGCCGCGGGATCGTGCTCCTCCAACGAACACGAGTACGCGCGCAGCAGGTCGTGGAACGCGTACCTGCCGGGTGTGTGTTCGGTGGTGAGGTGCATGCGCGTCAACGCCTGCAGCGAGCGGCGAACGTCGGCTCGGCGGCGGCCGTCGAGGGCGGTGGCGGCGTCCAGCGAGATGTCGGGGCCTGTGGTGAGGCCGGACAACCGGAACAGACGCGCGGTGTCGTCGTCGAGCACGCGGTAGGACGTGGCGAAGACCGCCTCGACGTGGGTCATCGGGCCGCCGGCGGTGGTGAGCTCGTCGACGAGCGCGCGCAGGGTGAGGCCGGGGTCGCCGGCCGCCCGGGAGGCGGCGACGGCGAGCGCGAGCGGCAGGCCACCGCAGAACGCGACCAGGTCGTTCACCGCGTCCGGTTCGGCGGTCACGCGGTCCGCGCCGAGGCGAGCGGTGAGCAGCGCGACGGCGTCCTCGTCGTCCAGCACGTCGAGCGTCACCGGGACGGCGCCCTCGCGGACGACCAGTCCGGTGAACCGGTTGCGGCTGGTGATCACGGCCAGGCAGCCGCGGCCGGCGGGCAGCAGCGGGCGAACCTGTTCGACGTCGCGGGCGTTGTCGAGCAGCACCAGCACGCGCCGGTCTGCCACCACGCTGCGGTAGAGCGCCGCACGTTCCGGCAGGTCCACGGGCACCCTGCCGCCGGACACCCCGAACGCGCCGAGGAAACCGGCCAGCACCTCGGCCGGGTCGGCCGGTTCCGCGGACGGGTCGAACCCGCGCAGGTCGGCGTACAGCTGCCCGTCCGGGAAGCGCTCGGCGACCTCGTGCGTCCACCGCACGGCCAGCGCGGTCTTGCCGATGCCCGCCGTGCCGTCGATCGCGGTGATCACCACGGCCGCACCACCCCTGGCGGCCGCGGTCAGCCTCGCCAGTTCGGCGTCCCGCCCGGCGAAGTGCGTGGCGGGCACGGGCAGCTGGCGCGGCACGTCCGCCCGCGAGACCGGGTCGAGCAGCCGTTCGTGCAGCTCGCGCAACGGCTGTCCGGGCTCGACCCCCAGCTCGTCGGCGAGGTGGTCGCGGATGTGCTCGTAGGCCGCGAGCGCCTCCTGCGTCCGGCCAGCCCGGTGCAGCGCCTGCACGAGCTGCGCCCAGAACCCCTCGCGCAGCGGGTGTTCCCTGGTCAGCTCGCGCAGCTCGTCCACCAGCTCGGCACCGCGTCCACGCGCCAGGTCCGCGTCGATGCGCCTGCCGTGCACGACCAGCCGTTCCTCGACGAGCGGCGGCACGTCCTCGCGGTGCAGGTGCGGCGAGTCGACGTTCGACGCCACCGGACCGCGCCAGTGGGCCAGCGCCCCAGCGAACTCGCCCTCGGCGGCGAGGTTGCGGAACAGCGCCAGGTCCAGCCGGTCCGGGTGAACCTCCGCCAGGTAGCCGCCGGTGGTCGTGCGCACGCAGTTGGCGTCCCCCAGCGCGAGCCGCAGCCGCCGGACGACCATCTGGAGCGTCTTGTGCGCACGGTCGACAGTGGGAGGTTCCCCGTCCCACAGCCGCTCGACCAGCTCGTCGACGGACACGAACTGGTTGGGCCGCAACAACAACGTCGCCAGCAGCACCCGTCCGCGACCGGCGGGCACCGGAACGGGCACACCGTCGCGGAGAACCTCCAGCGGACCGAGGACGCGGTACTCGACGTTCATGGCCCCTTCCGTTGTGTGAGCGAAGTGTGAGCGGGCGTTGGGAAGGTGGTCACCAGCCGAGGAAGACAGCGACGAGGTTTCACCTGGGGGGTCGCTGTAGTCCGGCGCCGTCGCGGTCCAGACCTCTTCCACCGCGGCGGCGCCCCGGCTCCTGTCCCAGCTCTGCCAGACGTCTGGCCAACTCCTCAGCTCGCTCATCACCGAGATCACGCCACAGGTCGATCGCGCGTTGCCACGCTACGACAACTTCTTCGTGGCGGCCGAGCCCGGCCAACGCGCTCACCAAGTCGTGCTGAACCCTGGGCTTCGGCGGCGACATCACCGAACTGCTGGGCCCCAGCACGCGGTAGTCGGCTCGCACACGTCCCCCCAGGTCACAGCCAGTTCAGACGCTGCGTGATCGGTGTGTGAGCAAAGTGTGAGCGGGCTGGTGCAGAGTTCTTCTCAGCGGTGCTGGTGGCGAAGCTCCTGGGGGGCCACCAGCACCGTTCTTCAGTTGCCGGGCAGGGCGGCGAGCTTGGCCCGCACCTTGTCGGCGTCCGGATGCTGGTGGAGCTCGAAGAACTCCAGCGCCTTGGTCCACCAGCGCCGCGCTTCGGTGAGATCTCCAAGGCTGCGGTGCGCGTCGCCGAGCACGTCCTGCGCGGCGGCCCGATCCTCCCCGCCTCCCATCTGCTCGAACCAGCCGAGCGCATTGTGCAGAGTCTCAACCACGCCGGTCGTCTTGCCCAGCGCGAGCAGTGCCTTGGACCGAGTCACCGCTGTCACTCCCAGAGATATCGGGCTCACCTCAAGCGCCCGGTTGATCGCTTCCCACTCGGCGAGGTGGTCAAGCGCCTCGGCGGGCTCACCGGCTTCCAGCAGTGCGTTCGCGACCTGATGCAACGCCAGAGCGATCCGGTCGGGATCAGCGGCGGGGTCGCTGCGCTGGAGCTCCAACGCGTTCCGCGCGACTTCCAACGCCTCACGCGGCCGTTCCAGCAACCCGAGCACCCAAGCGACGCCGCTCTGCGCGCGGACCTGCTCCGCGATGACGCCCAGCTCTTCGAAAGCCCGCCTGCTGCTCTCGAACAGCTCCATGCTCCGCTCGTACTGAGCGAGCCTCGCGTACCCGAGGGCCTGCAGGAACAGGAGCTTCGCAGCCACACGCCGCTCACCTGCACGGGCGGCCGCGTGCGAACCACGTCCCAGCTGCGCGATCCAGTCGCGCCAGATGGCGAACCGATCTATGTAGGGCGCGCCGAACCAGGGCAACTGCCAGGTGTAGCCGTCCAGGCCGCGCTGATCAGCCAGTGCGACCAGAGCGCGGAGCACAGCGCGTTCCGCGTCGAACCAGGCGACGGAGGCCGCCTGGTCCGGGAACGTCTCCGAACTCACCCGCGGATCGGGAAAGCCGTCGAAGCGCCGTTCGCCCCAGTTGTACTCGCGGTCGATCCAGGCGAGCGTGTGAACGTAGTGGTCGAACATCCGCACCTCGGCTTCGGCACGCGACTCGGCCGTCTCGTCCGCCGCCGCGCGATCGGCCGCGTACACCCGCAACAGGTCGTGGCACGTGAACCTGCCAGGCACGTGCTCGACCAGCAGGTTGGCCCGGACCAGCTCCCGCACGTCCTCTTCCGCCGGTGCACCCACGAGGCTCGTCAACGCCGGCACGCCGACGTCCGGTCCTGGATGGACGCCGATCAGCCTGAACGTCCGCGCGGCCGCCGGACTGAGCTGCTGGTACGACCACTGGAAGACCGTCCGGACACTGGTCGCGGCGTCACCGGTGTCCAGCGAGTCGAGGCGCGTGCGTTCGTCCGCCAGCTCCGCGACCAGCGCCGACAACGGGAGGTCAGGCGTCTCGGCAGCACGCGCCGCCACGATCGCGAGCGCCAGCGGCAATCCACCGCACCAGGCGACGAGCTCGTCGGCGGCGGCGTCGACCCGTGCCTCACCGAGCCTGCTGACCAGCAGCGCACGAGCCTCGTCGCGGTGGAGCACGTCGAGTACGAGCTGTCGCGCGCCCAGACCCTCCAGACGGTCACGGCTGGTGATCAGGACCATCGACGGTGAGGCGCCCGGCAGCAGCGGACGGACGTGGTCGGCGTCGCGGGCGTTGTCCAGCACCACCAGCATCCGGCGGTCCGCCACGAGCTCGCGGTACATCGCGCCCTGCTCCTCGACGTCGGCAGGGATGCGCTCCGCGGTCACGCCGAGCGCTTCGAGGAACCGGCTGAGCACCTCGCCCGGTGTCATCGGCTCGCGATGCCGGTCGAAGCCGCGCAGGTTCACGTGCAGTTGCCCGCCGGGGAAGCGGCCGGCCACGCCGTGCGCCCAGTGCACGGCCAACATGGTCTTGCCGACTCCTGCCGTGCCCGTGATCGTGGCGACCACCGGCCCACGACCGCTCACCAGACCGGTCAGCTCACGCAGCTGGGCCGAACGTCCGACGAAGCGCGGCATGGCCGTCGGCAGCAGCTGGGGCACCGGTCCGCGCGCCCTCGCCGAGCCCGAGAGCACCTGCTGGTGCACCGCCCGCAGCTCTTCGCCGGGATCGATTCCCAGCTCCCGCACGAGCAGGGTGCGGATCTGCTGGTACGCGGCCAGCGCCTCCGCCTGTTGCCCGGACTCGGCCAGCGCGAGCATCAGCCTGGCCCACAACGGCTCCCGGAACGGGTGCCGCTTCGTCAGCGCACGCAGCTCGGCGACCAGTTCCGGGCCTCTGCCGGACGCGAGGTCCGCGTCGATCCGCCGTTCCAGCGCCCCGAGCCACTCCTCCGTCACCAGCGGGACGTCCTGCCGGTGCAACACGTCCGACGAGACGTCCCCCAGCACGGGCCCGCGCCACAACGCCACCGCACCACCGAAATCGCCCGACCGCACCAGCGAGCGGAACCGCAGCAGGTCGAGCTGCTCCGGCTCCACCGACGCCTGGTAGCCACCGGCCAACGTCCGCACGCAGTCGGCGTCCCCGAGCGCGACCCTCAGCCGCCGCACCACCATGTGCAGCGACCTCTTGGCTCGGGCAGCGTCAACCGGCGAACCGTCCCACACCCGTTCGACCAGGTCGTCGACGGACACGAACTTGTTGGGGCGCAACAACAACATGGCCAGCAACACCCGGCACCGCCCGGCGGGCACCGGCACGACGGCACCGTCGAGCAGCACCTCCAGCGGCCCGAGGACCCGGTACTCGGCGGTCACCCCTCCCCCTTCCCCCGGCGCGTGACCGAAGTGTGAGCGCGCTCAGGGAATCTGTAGCCGGTCGGTCCAGCCGCAGTTACCTCCCTCTTCACTGTGGCGGGACCGGCCTCTCCACGAGGGACAGCAGCTCGCGCACGTCGTCCGCCTTGGCGAACCCGAGGTCGTCGTACACCGCGAGCGCCGAGAGGTAGTAGCCGCGAGCCGCGTCGGCCGCGCCCAGCTCCCGTTTCATGTCGGCCAGCCGGACGAGGGTGTCGGCCTGGTAGTGGCGGTACGACAACGTTGCCTGCAGCTCGACGGATCTGAGGTAGTTCGCCTCCGCCTCCTCGTAGCGGCCCAGTGCGCGGTAGATGCTGCCGAGGGTGTCGCGGTTCGAGGCGACCACGGTGTCCCGCTCGTCCGGCACCAGGTCCAGGTACATGTCGCGGGCCTGCTCGGCCCGGCGTGCCGCTTCGAGGTGGTCGCCGAGCTCGTGGTGCACGAACGCCAGCGAGGCCGAGACGCTCGCCAGCTCGATGCGGTCGCCGCTGCGCAACGCCACGTCCGAGGCGCGCAGCAGCGGGTCGAGGGCGTCGGCGTACCTGCCCTGCCTGCCGAGCAGGTAGGCGAGGCCGCGCAGGTCGTTGGACAGCCCGATGAGGTCGCCGAGGCGTTCGTCCAGCGCGACGGCCGCGCGGAGCTGGTGCTCGGCCTCGTCGAACTCCCGCTCCGGTACGAGGCAGGACACCAGGCCGCGGCGGGCGCGGCACTCGCCTTCGAGGTCGCCTGCCCGTTGCGCGGCCGCGACGGCCAGGCGTTGCAGCCGTTCGCCCTCGCGCCAGCGGCCGGTGGCGAGCAGGAAGTGGCGGATCGCCCACACGGTGCGCCACACGTGACCGTCGAAGCCCGCCTCGCCCGCGGCGGCCACCGCGGGGCCGAACACCGCGCGTTCCTCCGCGTACCAGCGGTCGGCGTCGGTGCTCGCCTCGAACGTCAGCACGACCGCGCCGGGAGCGGGATCCGGTGTGGTGATGGGCTGGCGCAAGGGGTCGGACTTGGCGGTCGCGGCCAGCGCGGAGTGCATGAGGTGGTCGAAGAACCGTTGTTGGGCGGCCGTTCGCTCAGCGGACGACAACCGTTGAGCCGCCTCCTCCGCCGCGTACGAACGCATCAGGTCGTGCAGCCGGTAGCGGTCCCTCTGGCACGCGATCAGGCTGTAGCGGACCAGTTCGTCCAGCGCCTCGGCCGAGGGGGCCGCCAGCAGACTCGTCGCGGCGGGCTCGGTCACGTCGGGGCCGGGGTGCAGGCCGAGCAGGACGAACAGGCGTGCCGCCGCCGGGCTCAGGCAGCTGAACGTCCACGAGAACACCGCCCGCACGCTCGTCAACGGGTCGTCGGTGTCCAACGCGTCCAGCGCGGCGTGTTCGAGCTCCTCCACGAGCATGCCCAACGGGTGCTGGTCGAGCGTCGCCCGTGCCGCCACCACCGCCAGCGCCAGCGGCAGGCCCGCGCACAGCTCCACCAGCCGGGTGGCCGCCTGCGGTTCCGCCGCGATCCGTTCGGCGCCCACCCTGCCGCCGAACAACACCATCGACTCGTCCGGATCCAGCACGTCCAGCGGGAACACGCGGTGCTGGGCGGCCAGCCCGCGCAAACGGTTGCGGGACGTGATCACGGCCAGGCTGTGCGACCCGCCGGGCAGCAGCGGCCGCACCTGCGCCACGTCACGGACGTTGTCGAGCAGCACGAGCACTCGCCGCCGGGACAACAGGGAGCGGTAGCTGCTCAGCATGTCCTCGGTGCCGACCGGGATCTCGTCCGCGGGCACGCCGAGGGCCAGCATGAAGTCGCGGGCCGTGCTGATCGGGTTCACCGGCGCACCGGTCGGGTCGAACCCGCGCAGGTCGCTGTAGAGCTGACCGTCCGGGAACCGGTTCGCGACCCGGTGCGACCACTGCACCGCGAGCGACGTCTTGCCGATGCCACCGCTGCCGCTGATCACCGCGACCAACCGGCCGGAGGCGAGCACGGCGTCGAGCCTGTCGAGTTCCGGTTCCCTGCCCACGAAGTGCGGCAACGCGGTCGGCAGCTGCCTCGGCACGTGGTGCGGCTGCGGCAACGGCGGCGTGGCGGGCACGTCTCCCGCCAGCACCTGCTGCTGCGCCTCCCGCACCCGTGAACCCGGCGGGACACCGAGCTGGTCGGCGAGGACCGCCACGACCTCCTGGTGGGCGGCCAGCGCGTCGGCCTGCTGACCGCTGCGGTGCAGGGCGAGCATCAACTGCGCCCAGAACACCTCCCGCAGGGGGTGCTGGGTGGTGAGCGCCCTCAGTTCGGGGACGAGCTCCGCGGCGACACCCCGGGCCAGGTCGGTGTCGATCCGCCGTTCCAGCGCGTCCAGCCGTTCCTCGGTCAGCGCGGGCACGAAGTCGCGGTGCAACGACTCCGACGAGACGTTCGCGAGCACCGGCCCGCGCCACAACGCCGTCGCCTCGGTGTGCTCGCCGGCCGCGACGTGAGCGCGGAACCGCAGCAGGTCCAGCTGGCCGGGTTCGACGACGGCCGCGTAACCACCGGGACGAGTGTGCACGCAGCTCGCCTCACCGAGCGCCCGCCGCAACCGGGTCACGATCATGTGCAGCGTCTTGCCCGCGCGATCGGCGCTGGGCGGCGTTCCGTCCCACAGCCGTTCGACGATCTCGCCAGTCGAGACAGGCTCGTTGGCGCGCAACAGAAGTGTGGCGAGCAACACGCGGCACCGGCCGGCCGGGACGTTGACCGGAACTCCGTCGAGCAGGACCTCGAGCGGCCCCAGCACGCGGTACTCGACTCGCACGTCGCCCCTCTCCCCGGTGTGACCGAGCGCCGAGTGTAGGGGCGTGGACGCGGTGTGACCGAAGTGTGAGCGCGACCCGGCAAAGTAGTGATCAGCCGGACGACGAGAGTGACAACGAGTTCTTGGGGGGTGTCACGATCGTCGGCCTCCGTCCCGGTCGCCCCTCCCCAGTGGGTCGGTCGGAGAAGGAACCCGGTCATGGGGGAACCGGACAGTCCCCTGCTGTTCGGTTTGGGCCCGCGGCTTCGGCTGCGGGCCCATTTTTGTCGCCCGGAAACGGGAACGCGGGGGCCTCGCGTTCCCCGGAAGGAAACGAAAGGCCCCCGCGTTACTTCTCGAACGGCTTAGTCGGGCGGGATCCAGGCGAACTGCATGCGCTGCTGACCGTGCTTGCGGGTCACCAGCGTGCCCCGGCCGGGAGGCTGCGGCGACGGCTTCAGGTTGCCGACGATGTTGCCCTCCTCCTTCGAACCGGAACCGACGAAGATCGGCGCCGCGATCTCCTTCAGCTTGCCGATGATCGGGTCGTACATCGCGCGGGACGCACCACCCATGCGGCGGACGACGACGATGTGCAGACCGACGTCCTTCGCCTGCGGGATGAACTCGGCCAGGGGCTGCATCGGGTTCGCGCCGCCCTGCGGGGCCACCAGGTCGTAGTCGTCGACGACGATGAACACCTCGGGCCCCGTCCACCAGGACCGGTTCTTGAGCTGTTCCTGCGTGACGTCAGGACCGGGCATGCGCTTGGCGAGCGAGCCGCGCACCTCCTGGACGTTCTGCGTGAACTGCGTGCCCGACACCGCGTAGCTGAGCAGGTGGTCGGTGTCGATGAAGCCCAGCATCGTGCGGCGGTAGTCCGCGAGCAGGATCAACGCCTCGGACGAGGTGTAGCTCTGCATGATGCCGCGAACGATCGTGCGCAGGATGTTCGTCTTGCCCGACTCACCGTCGGCGAGTGCCAGGAAGTGCGGGTCCGCGTCGAAGTCCAGGTAGACCGGCGCGAGCTCGTCCTCGTTGACACCGACCGCGACGAGGTGTCCGCGGTTGGGGTTGATCTGCTGGACCTGCGCCATGAACTGCGCGTGGTCGAGCAGGTCGGGCAGCATCCGGACCTGCGGAGCCCGCGGGCCCTGCCACGTCTGGTTGAGCTTGGCGCTGAGGTCCTGCACGCCCGCGGAGACCGTGGTCGGGTCCTGCGAGGTGTCGATGCGCGGCAGGCCGGTGAGGAAGTGCAGCTTGTCACCGGTCAGACCGCGGCCGGGGCGGCCGGGCGGCACGTTGACCGCGACCTTGCGGTCGATCTCGGACTCGCTCGGGTCACCGAGACGCAGCTCGAACCGGGTGCCGAGGAGGTCCTTCATCGCGGGCCGGATCTCCGCCCACCGGTTGGCGGCGACGACCACGTGCACGCCGTAGGACAGACCCTGCGCCGCCAGCGCCTGGACCTGCGGCTCGACCATCTCGAACTCCTGGCGGAAGTTCATCCAGCCGTCCACGATCAGGAACGCGTCACCGAAGTCGTCGTCCTTGATCTCACCGCGGCGCTTGCGGTTGCGGAACTCCGTCATCGAGTCGATGCGCTGGTCGCGCCACCGCAGTTCGCGCTCGGTGATCAGGGTCTGGAGCTCGGCCACCATGCGGCGGACCTTGTCGACGTCGAGACGACCGGCGAAGCCACCGACGTGCGGCAGGTCCTCCATCGCGGCGAGCGTGCCACCACCGAGGTCGATGCAGTAGAACTGCGCCTCCTGCGGGGTGTGCGTCAACGCCATCGACGCGATCATCGTCCTGAGCAGCATCGACTTGCCCGACTGCGGACCACCGACGACCGCGCCGTGACCGGCGGCACCCGAGAAGTCGGCCCACAGCAGGTCGCGGCGCTGCTCGAACGGCTTGTCGACCACGCCGACCGGGATCTGCAGCGTGCCGTTCGCCGGGTAGCCCGGTGACGTGAGACCGCGGTCCGGCGTCACGTCGAGCGGCGGCAGCATCGTGTCCATCGTCGGCGGCTCGTTGAGCGGCGGCAGCCACACCTCGTGCGCGGGCGGGCCCTGGCCGACGAGCCGCTCGACGATGAGCTCGAGCTGGGTCGGCTCGTTCGCGTCTTCCTTGACCGGCGCGGCCTCGACCTTGACCGGCTCGATCGGCCGCTCCGGCTCCTTCGGGATCTCGATGAAGTCCGGCACGAAGAACCGCGGGCGCTTGTCGCTGCGGACCGCCACCGACTCACCGGCGGACTGCATGCCCGACGGCCGGTAGGTGCCCGAGACGTAGAGTGCCTTGAACCTGGTCAGCGGCATGCCCTGCACGCTGAGGTAGCCAGAGCCCGGGATCGGCGGCAGCTCGTAGGCGTCCGGCACACCGATCGCCGCGCGGGACTCCGCCGCGTTGAACGTCTTCAGACCGATCCGGTACGAGAGGAACGTGTCCAGACCGCGCAGCTTGCCCTCTTCCAGTCGCTGCGACGCGAGGAGCATGTGCATCTGCAGCGACCGGCCGACACGACCGATCTGGAGGAAGATGTCGATGAAGTCCGGCTTCGCCGTCAGCATCTCGGAGAACTCGTCGATGCAGATGAACAGCGCGGGCAACGGGTCGAGCTGGGCGCCGTTCTCACGGGCCTTCTCGTAGTCCCAGACGTTCTTGTAGTTGCCCTTCGCCAGGACCTCCTGGCGGCGCGACACCTCACCGGCGATGGCGTCCTTCATGCGGTCGACCAGGGTGAGGTCGCCGGCCAGGTTGGTGATCGTCGCGGCGACGTGCGGTGCCTTGTCCAGACCGAGGAACGTCGCACCACCCTTGAAGTCGACGAGGATCATGTTGAGCGCCGTCGACGAGTGCGAGGCCAGCAGACCGAGCACCAGCGTGCGGAGGAACTCCGACTTGCCGGAACCGGTCGCGCCGATGCACAGGCCGTGCGGGCCCATGCCGTCCTCTGCCGCTTCCTTGATGTCGAGCTCGACCGCCTGGCCGTGCTCGCCGATGCCGAACGGGATGCGGTAGCGGTCGCGCTTGGGCCGGGGCCGCCACGCCTGCTGCACGTCGAACGTGATCGGGTCGCCGGGGATGCCCATGAACTCGAGCAGCGGCGGGTTGTTGCTCATCGCCAACGGGTCCTCGCCGCTGTCGCCACCGGCCTCACCGGCGGCGCCCATGCGGTACGGCGAGAGCCTGCGGGCGAGCGCCTCCGCCTCCACGACGGACAGCCGGTCCGGCGCGCCGAACCACTCGACACCGCTCGCGGAACGGGCGCCGAGCTGGTTGTTCTCGACGACGAGACGCAAGCCCCGGCGAGCGGTCAGGTTGCCCAGGCACTCGGACAGGTCCAGCAGCGTGACGCCGACCAGACCCTCCTCGAGGATGATCATCTCTTCGCGGCTGATGTCGCCGTCGTCGATGACGATCACGATGTGCGGCTGGTCGGGCGGCGGCGGGGCGTTGCGGGTGAACCGCTGCCGGTCGCGCAGGTTCTCGTCCAGCATCGCCTCGATCTCGGCGAGCGAGTTCGCCATCATGCGGCGCTGGCCGATGCCGTCGATGTCGGTGGGGTGCTGCGCGTGCGGCAGCCACTTCACCCACTCCCACAACTGCTTGGTGCGGCCCGCGCTGACGACCGCGATCAGCAGGTCGTCCGGGGCGTGGAAGGTGACGAGCTGGGCGAGGAGGGCGCGCGCGAGGTCGCGGCGGTCCTCCAGGTCACCGAGCAGGCCGACGGCGGCGAAACCGCGCAGTGCGATGGAGATCGGCAGGTCGGGCACGAGCGAGTGGGCGCGCACGAACCGGCGCAGCGCCAGCGTCGCGATCGGCTCGAGCTCCTCGACCGGTCCGGTCTGCGGCGGCACCAGGCGGGTGGCGAGGCGCTGCGAGCCCCGTCCCGCGCGCAGGTGGCAGAAGTCGGGGTCGTTCTGGCGGCGTTCCCACATGCGGCGGGTGGTGGCGAGCGACCACAGCATCTGCGGGTCCGGGTGCACCCACTCGCGTTCGGCGCGCTGCTCGTCGGCGGCTTCGCGGGCGCGGTCGCGCATCTGGCCGAGGTACCGCAGATAGTCCTTGCGGTCCTCGTTCATCTCGGCTTTCTTCTGGCCCTTGCCAGTGCCCATGCCGCTCGCCATCATGCCGATGGTCGAGATCATCATCATGCCCGGCATGATCATCGCGGCGGGCTGCCTGTTCGAGTACACGAACATCATCGCCATCATGCCCACGGAAGCGATGATCATCACGACGGGCATCGCCTTCATCATGATGTTGCCGGGGATGATCCGGGGGACCTCGGGTGGCGGCTCGAGGTGGACCTCACCGCCGGGAGGCCGGGGAGCAGCAAGGCGTGCCGTTCGCTTGAACTGCAGCGTGCTCAACTGACAGGCACCTCTTCGACTCTCGTTACGCCACCAGTAGCAACCGACACTATTGCGCATCAGCGCGCGTCACGAAGGTGGGTCGGGAAAAAACCCAGTCGAACGTGTTCTGCGAACCGCACGTGCAGAAGGCGTCGGTGCGGCCATACTAGGGCCGCCCGGCGAGCGTCCGAGTGGACCAATAGGGTCGGGCCGTTGATTCACAAGTGCTGATCTGACTTAGGGGGCCCTGGTGGCGACCGGTACGACGGTGTTCAGCCGTGTCACGGTGGTGGCGCCTCGAACGCGTATCGACGTCGCGCTACCTGCCGACGTGGCGGTGGCCGATCTCCTGCCGATGCTGCTGGACATGGCGAGAGAGGCCACTCCGGACGGTGGCGTGCGGCACGGTGGCTGGTGCCTCGCCAAGCTCGGCGACAGCCCGCTCGACCCGGCGCGCACGCTCGCGTCGCTCGGCGTCGTCGACGGTGAGCTGCTGCAGTTGCGGCGCCGCAACGAGAACCCGCCGCCGCCGCTGTACGACGACGTCGTCGACGCGATCGCGGAGTCGGACCCGGACTCGTTCCGGCCGTGGACCAAGGAGACGGCGCAGAAGTTCGGCCACATCGCCGGTGCTCTCGCGCTGATCGCCGCCGCGGTGGCGCTCTTCCTGTCCGGCCCGTTGATGCAGGGCGATTCCGGCAGCGGGCTCGCCGCCGCGATCGCCGGTGGTGTGGCCGCGATCGCCGCACTGGCCACGGGCGCGACCATCGCGCGGGCGTACAAGGCGGTGTCGACGGGCGTGCTCATCGCCGCGTGCGGTGCGCTGCCGATGGCGTTCGTCGCCGGCTTCCACGCGGTGCCCGGTGTCGGCTTCAACCCGAAGATGCTGCTCGCCTCGGCGTTGATGATGATCTTCGCGTGGGGCGGCATCCTGCTGATCGGCCAGGGCATCACGGTCTTCATCGCCGCAGCGACCAGCGGCACGATCGTCGCACTGGCGTTCCTCGTCGCGACGTTCGTCGAGCACCCGCTCGCCGGTGTGGCCGCCGCGACCGGTGCGGTCGCGCTCGCCGCGCTGTCGATGCTGCCCAGGCTGACGCTCCAGCTGGCCAAGATCCCGCCGCCCGTCGTGCCCACGAACGCCGAGGACCTCAAGGAGGACACCGGCTTCCCGGAGTACGCGGTGATCGAACGCCGCACCGCCGTCGCGCACGAGTACCTGACCGGCATGATCATCGGAACGGGTGTCGTGGCCGCGCTGGCCGCGATCGTCGCCGCGTCCTCCGACACGATCTGGGGCCCGATCTACGGCGTGGTCGTCGCGATCGTGCTGATGATGCGCGGCCGTGCGTACGCGAACGGCGCGCAGGCCGTGGCGCTGCTGTCGACCGGCATGCTCGCCAGCGCCGGCATCCTGCTCGGCTGGCTGGTCGACGCCTCCGAGTTCAACCGCATCGTCTTCGTGTTCGGCACGCTGCTGGTCCTCGGCGCGGGCGCACTCGTGCTCGGTGTCGTGTTCCCCGGCCAGAAGTTCTCGCCGCCGTTGCGCCGCACCGTCGACATCATCGAGGCGATCCTCATCGCGTCGGTCGTGCCGCTGGCTCTCGCCGTGATGGACCTGTACTCGGTGTTCCGAGGTCTGGTCACGCTATGAGGTCCGGCATCAGGCGCACCACGGCGGCCGCGACCGCCGGACTGCTTCTGCTCACGGGAGCGCTTCCCCAGGCCTCCGCCCAGCCCTCCTCGTCCGCACCGGCGACGGCGAAGGCGAACTCGGTGCCGCCGGACCTGCCGCCCGGCACCCAGCCGCCGGAGGACAAGGGCGTGCCGGACGTGCCGTACAAGCGCACCAACAAGGGGTGCGTCGAGTCCGACACCAAGAGCGAGCTCATCGAGTACAAGCCCTGGGGCCAGGTGTACCTGAACCTGGAGCAGGCGCACCGGTTCGCCACGGGCAAGGGCGTCAAGATCGCGATCATCGACACCGGTGTCGACCCGCGCAACCCGCGCTTCGGGGGCAGGGTCAAGGGCGCCGGTGAGTACGTCGACAACTCCGGCGGCAAGAACGGCACCGACGACTGCGACGGCCACGGCACCGAGGTCGCGGGTGTCGCCGCGGCCGCCAAGACCGAGGGCGACTTCGTCGGCGCCGCACCGGAAGCGGAGATCCTCGCGATCCGCCAGACCAGCGACCGCTACGAGTTCGCCGGCGACGCGAACAACGAGAAGCGCAGCTCCGCGGGCAAGGTCGGCACCCTCGCGCAGGCGATCGTCCGTGCGGCGAACCAGGGCGCCAAGGTCGTCAACATCTCGTTGACGAACTGCGGTCCCCCCAAGGGTTTCAGCCAGGACGACCAGAAGCTGCAGGCCGCCATCAAGTACGCGGTGGACGTCAAGGACGTGGTGATCGTCACCGCGGCCGGCAACCTCAGCGACCAGGGCACCGGCTGCGCCAACCAGAACAACAACCTCGACCCGAACAACGTGAACTCGATCTCGTCCCCGGCGTGGTTCGCGAACGACGTGCTGTCGGTGGGATCGATCGCCAGGAACGGTTCGGTCTCGTCGTTCAGCGTCTGGGGTCCGTGGGTCAGCATCGCCGCGCCGGGCGAGGAGATCATCTCCGTCGACCCCAAGGGCACCGGCCTGACGAACGCGAACGTCACCGCGCAGGGCACCACCGACATCAAGGGCACCAGCTTCGCCTCGCCCTACGTCGCCGGCATCACCGCGCTGGTGCGCGAGCGGTTCCCGGATCTCAAGGCGCGCCAGGTGATGGACCGTCTGAAGGCCACCGCCCTGCACCCCGGCAACGTGTCCGGAAAGGACAACAAGGTCGGCTTCGGCATGATCAACCCGGTCGCCGCGCTGACCGCCGTGCTGCCCGCGGAGGCCTCCGGTTTCCAGAAGCCGGAACCCAAGGCGATGAACACGGCCGTCACCCCGCCGCAGGGCCTCGACTGGCCGCCGATCATCGTGGCGCTGGGCGGGATCGGTGTCGGTGGCGTGCTGCTGATGCTGACGCTGTTCACCCGCAACTCGCTGAACCGCAAGCGCGGCAAGTCCGCGTAGTCGCGTGAAACGGGAAGGGCCCCGCCGGTGAATCCGGCGGGGCCCTTCTCGTTGTCAGCGAAAGACTTCTCAGTCGTCGTCACCGATCGTCTTCGGCGCCGCCTTCTTCGGCTTGCCGAGCAGGTCGTCGATCGACCCGGAGAGCCGCTGCCTCGGCTTGTGCTCCTTGTCGCCGCCCTGCTGACCGCCGGTGCCGCCCATCGGCATCCCGCCCATCATCGGCATGCCACCCGCCATGCCACCGCCAGGGCCTCCAGGACGGCCACCAGCGCCCGCAGCGGCCGCGGCGGCCCCGGAACCCTGCTGCGAGGGCGGAGGCTGCTCAGAGATGCCCGTGGAGCCTCCGAACTGCATCGGCTGCGGCGCCGCGGCGGCCGGGGCACCGACCGACCCGACGCCACCGACGCCACCGGAGCCACCACCAACGCCACCGCCGTGCGACGCGACGCCGCCCGTGCCCGCGGCGGCCGTGGCGGACGCCTTGGGCGGTTCCGGCAGCTTCGTCTCCGGCTTGGCGGGCGCGGTGTAGGTCCAGTCCTTCTCGGGGTACTTGTGCTCCATCCGCACGGCGCCGAAGCCCTCGGCCTCGCCCGAGACGCCGTCGCACAGCTTGAGGAACGCCTCCATCACCTGCCGCGCGGACTCGTGCAGCTCCCGCACGGGGTCCTTGAGGTCCTCGATGTGCTTGACCGCGCGCTGGTCGCCCTCCAGGGGCAACGCCGCCGTGCCGGACACCGAGTCGGCGACGTCGGCCAGCACGTGCGCCATGTCCTGCACGATGTCGCGCACGCCGTCCGCGGTCTCCTCCAGCGCGTCCGCCATCGCGTTCATCGCGTCGGACATGTCGCCGCCCGCGAGGCCCACCTTGCGCATGTGGTCGAGGAACGCGTCGGCGTCCTTGCCCTCCCACCGCGCGTCGACGCCGCCGAGGGGTGCCGCGACGTGCTTGGTGACCGCCTCGGTCACCTTCGCCGCCTTGCGCCAGCGCTCGGCTTCCTCGCGCAGGTCGTTCCAGTCGCCCACCAGCGGGTCGAAGAAGTCGTGCACGAGGTCCACGACACCGAGCTTCCGGCTCACCTGCGAGAGGTAGTCGAGCTCGGGACCGACCTCGGCCGCGATCTGCCTGCCGTCCTTGGCCACCACAGCCCTACCTCCGGTCGGCCTTCTTGACGAGGTGCAGGCTCTCGTCGTCCTGGTGCCCGTACTGCTTCGCGACGGCGTGCAGGCCCTTCGCCGCGGCGTCGAGCGTGTCGCACGCGCGGGCGAGCTGCGAGTTGAGCAGCTCGGCCGCACGCGCGTAACCCCGGGCGGTGCCGACGGTTCTGCCGATCTCGCCGAACGACTGCGGGCGCAGCGGGGACACCTTCATGGCGTCCCGCACCCGCCTCAGATCGTCGGTAGTGCCGTCGATGCGGTCGGCGTACTTCTCCAACCACTCGGGATCGACACTGATGCGACCGGCCACGACTGTCCCCTCACGACACTTCCGGGTGCTTTCGTTCATTCGACGGTGATGCACCCGGACCGGTTCCGCTACTTCTGCGTGGACTGCGGATCCTTGATCGTGCCCTTCGGCGCGGGAATCGAGTCGTAGCTGCGGTTCGCCTCGTTCTTGTTGAGCTGCGGTCCCATCGGCAGCAGGCTCAGGATCTGGTTCGGTGCCGGCGGGAACGTCCCGTCGAGCCCCAGCGCCGTCGCGGTGCCCGCGTCCGGGATGCCGTAGCGCACGCCACGTCCCGTGACGATCTGCACCGGACCGGTCCCGAAGTCGCCCTTGCCCTGGCTCGCCCGCACGACCGCGGCCTTGCCCGGCAGCATCAGGAACTGGTCGATGATCTCGCCCGCCGCACCCGGCGCGTTGAGCTCGACCGGCGTCATCTCCTTGGGGCCGGGCAACTTCGAGCCGATCGTGACCGAGGTGTGCTCGGCCTTGGTCTGCTCGGTGTAGTTCTCGGCCTTCCAGCCCAGGCACACCACGGTGTTGTTGGCGTTCGCCTCGAGCGTGGTGGGGATCTTCGCCGGGTAGGAGTCGAGCTTCAGCGGGTCTTTCGGGTCCTTGTGGTCCGCGATCGCGGACGGCGAGAGCGGGGTCGGCTTCTTGTTGTTCGAGTAGGCGTAGCGCAGCAGGTCGCCGACCGTCTGGTCGACCTCCTGGAAGCCGTCCTTGAGCGCCACCATGTACGTCGCCGTGCCGGTCAGGTTCACCTCGACGACCTCACCGATGTTCACGTTCGTCTCGGTGACGTAGGCCGCCTTCTTGCCCTGGTCGGAGATGACAGGTGCGATCAACGGCGCGACCTCGGGAATCGCGTTCAGCATCGCCGTGCTGATCGCGCGCGGCTGCTTGCCCTTCAGCTTCAGGGCGTTCATCACCTTGTCGTCCTTGAGGTCCACCTCGGCGCGGACCGTCGACGACGAGATGTCGCGCAGCGAGCCGGGCTTCTTGTAGATCAGGTACGCCTTCTTCGCGCCCGTGCGCTGCTGGACCAGCACCGCCTCGTCACCGAGCTCGGGGTTGCCACCACTCACACCCGCGATCACGGAGGTCTTGATCTGGTTCTCGATCGCCTGGTTCTCGCGGAACTCGTCCAGGTCGAGCGTGTCGCAGACGGACCACTGCGCGTCGATGCGCAGGTCCGGCTTCGGCAGCACGTCCGGCGCGTCCGGCAGACCGGTCAGCCTGCCCCGCGGCAGGCTCGCCAGCGCCGACTCGCTCACGAGCTTCGGTTCACCGCCCGCGGCCTGCTGCTGCGCACCGTTCGCGGTGCCGCCCGGTGCGTCGCCGCCACCGGCCTGCTGGTCGGGGTTGTTGCGCGAGTACCAGAGCAGCCGGGCCGACGCCAGGTTCGTCATCGGGATCAGGCGCTTCGGTGAGGCGTCGACCACGTAGACCTGGCCGGTCTCCTTGCTGATGGCGATCTGCGTCTGGTCGTCCAGTCGCGGCGCAGGCTTGAAAACCCCGTACACGAGGAAGCCCAGGAGGCCGACGACACCGAGGACCACGCCCACCGCTGTCGCGCGCGAGTGGTTGCGCATCGGGTCGTGCAGCATCACCGCGTCTCTGCGGACAAGCGCGGACTGCATCCGCTGCAGGACGAATCGGTAGGCCTGGACCTGTGACTTGGTGGTGGGTGTTGATGCCATTCTCGGCTCGCTGCTCTCCCAGTCGCGGTACGGTTCGGCAGGATAGCCGGACGCAGGTTGCTCCGTGGGCCGGTTCGCCAAGCCCACCGACCATCGAGGGGAAAGAGACCACAACGGATGTCCGTGACCACTCCACATCCGCCCCGGCCCAACCCAGGGATGGCACGGCCGCAGGGACCTGGGGGTCCTGGCCAGCAGGCACCTGCGCCGCCGCGTCCGGTCGGGCGTGTCCGCCGCAGAGCTTCCGGCGCCAGCCTCGGCTCGTTGCCCGTCTCGAACGTAGTCACGATCGAGGTCGGTCTCGCCATCGCCCTCCTCGTGCTCACCCTCATGGGCCTGAAGAACAGCGCCGGCGCGCTGAACGTCGTCTCGGTGTCGATCGCCGGCGGTGTGCTCTTCATCGCACTGATCCTGGCTTTCACCCGATCGCGTGGTCGTTGGCTGACCCAGTGGATCGGCGTCCGGCTCCGCTACAACTTCCGGTCGCACAGCCGCACCGCGAAGCGCGTGGACCCGCAGGAGTCCAAGCCCGGTGACGACGAGATGCAGGTGCTCGGCCCGGAGGACCCGCGCGTCGCGCTGCTGCGCCTCGCGATCCCGGACCTGGTGATCGCGAAGGGCGTCGACCACGAACGCCGCCCGCTCGCGCTGTCCTGGCACGACGGCGTGTGGACCGCGGTGCTGCTGGTCGACCCGACCCCGCCGCTGATCTCCGCTGTCGGTTCGGCACCGTCGCTGCCGCTCGGCGCGCTGGCACCGTGCCTCGAGGACCGCGGTGTCGTGCTGGACGCGATCACCGTGATCTGGCACTGCTACCCCGGCAGCGCGGCGCTTCCACCGAACTCACCGGCCGTCAGCTCGTACATGGAAGTGCTCGGCTCGATGCCCGCCGCGGCCCGGCGCACCACGTGGATCACGGTGCGGCTCGACCCGCGCCGCTGCGGTGAGGCGATCAGGGAGCGCGGCGGCGGCGTGGTGGGCGCGCACCGCGCGTTGATCGGCGCGTTGTCCCGCGTCCGCAACGCCTTGGAGTCCGCGGGCGTGACGATCCGCCCGCTCGACTCGGACGAACTGCTTCGCGCGGCGATCTCGTCCGCCGAGCTCACCGCGGCCGTCGGCAACACGAACCCCGTGTCGCTGCGGGAGAAGTGGTCGGGCGTCACCGCGGGTGGCGTCGGTCACGCGAGCTACGCGATCACCGGCTGGCCGTCGAAGGGCCTCAAGGGCAACCTGAACGCGCTGACCGGCGTGCGCGCGCTGTCCTCGACGCTCGCGATGTCGATCTCACCGTCCCGTGAGGACGGTCAGGTCTCGCTGCGCGGCCTGGTGCGTGTGAGCGCCCGCACGCCGAGCGAGCTGGACCGCGCGGAGGACCAGTTGTCGAAGCTGGGCGACAAGCTCGACATCACGCTGACCCCGTTGCGGGGCATGCAGCTCGCCGGCCTGGCCGCGACGCTGCCGCTGGGAGGTGTGGCATGAGCAGCTCGTCCCGTCTGCTGGACTCGCGCGGCCGCGACGGCGTGGCGCCGGAGTTCCTGGTGTCGCCGAGCATGCTCGACGTGGTCAGCCCGAGCGGCGACCGCGGCGGCATGATGCTCGGCCAGGGCACCAAGGGCGAACCGCTCACCGTGTCCGTCCTGCGCCCCACCCCGACCCGCATGGTGGTCGTCGGCGGCCTGTACCTGGCCCGCCAGATCGCGTTGCGGGCCATGGCAACGGGCGCGTGGATCATCATCGCGACGGGCCGCCCCCAGGCCTGGCAGCCGGTCGTGCGCGCCGCGGGCCAGGGCCCGGACGGCCGCCCGTCCCAGCTGGTGCAGCTGCGCCGCCTGTCCCCGGCGGACCTGCCGCGCCCGACGGAGGACATGCCGCTGCTGGTGATCCACGACGGCGGCCACGTCCCGCAGGAGCTGTTCCCGCCCCGCGCCCCGTGGCAGACCACGATGTACGTGCTGCCGTACCTGCACCCGCAGGCGTCGTCAACGGCGAACAACGCGGACCTCGTGCTGCTGCAACGCCTCCCGATGGGCCAGGCGCAACTCGCCGGCCAGATGTGGCGCCTGCGCCCGCAGATGTTCCAGCAGCTGACCCAGCTGAAGGACGACCAGGTCATCGCGATGGGCCAGGACATGTGGGCGCACCTGCGCCTGTACACCACCCCGGCCGAGCAGCAGATCCTGGGAGCCGTCCGCCGCGGCGATTGAGAGGCTCGACGAATTGCGCCCCGAACGGTGAACCGTTCGGGGCGCAATTGTTTTGTCCATAGATCAGCGGAACCAACTAATTCACAGGACGACCAAATCTGTTGATTCGCCATTCGATGGCAATTCCGTGGACCTTCTTGTGCGAAATCCGTCTACGCCACTAAGAAAACTCTCACCTGTACTACTCCTGCGACGAGGGAGCACGCTGCTATGGGTGAATCGTGGCTCAGACGAGCGGCTGGAATCGGACTGGTGGCGGGCACCGCGCTCGCGCTGACGTCCGTCTCCGCCACCGCTGCGCCCGAGGGGGAGATTCGCAACCTCGGTGCGTCCAACGCGGTCAAGGACAGCTACATCGTCGTCCTGAAGGACTTCAGCACGACCAGCGCGGAGAACCTCAGCGCCAAGTACGGCGCGAAGGTGAAACACTCCTACAAGTCCGCTTTGCGCGGTTTCTCCGCGCAGATGTCCGAGGCCCAGGCCAAGCGCCTGGCAGCCGACCCGTCAGTCGCCTACGTGGAGCAGGACGGCGAGGTCCACCTCTCGGACACGCAGACCCCGACCCCGTCCTGGGGCCTCGACCGAATCGACCAGCGCACGCTCCCGCTGGACAACAGCTACACCTACCCGAACCGCGGCGCGGGCGTGACGGCCTACATCATCGACACCGGCATCCGCCTGTCCCACAGCGACTTCGGCGGCCGCGCCGTCTCCGGCCGCGACACCGTGGACAACGACAACGATGCCACCGACTGCAACGGCCACGGAACCCACGTCGCGGGCACCGTCGGCGGCACCAAGTACGGCGTGGCCAAGGACGTGAAACTGGTAGCCGTCCGAGTCCTGAACTGCTCAGGCTCCGGCACCTTCGCGGGCGTCATCGCCGGCATCGACTGGGTCACCACCGAGGTGACCAACAACCCGGCCAACAAGCCGGCAGTGGCCAACATGTCTCTCGGCGGCGGCGCCAACGACACCGTGGACGCAGCCGTGAAGCGCTCCATCGCCGCAGGCGTGACCTACGGCCTGGCCGCAGGCAACGACAACGGCGGCAACGCCTGCAACACCTCCCCGGCCCGAACCGCGGAAGCCATCACCGTCGGCTCGACAGACCGAACCGACGCCCGCTCGTCCTTCTCGAACCTGGGCACCTGCCTCGACATCTTCGCCCCGGGCCGCGACATCACGAGCGCCTGGCTGACCGACGACAACGCCACCAACACCATCAGCGGCACCTCAATGGCCACCCCGCACGTGGTGGGCGCGGCAGCGGTGTACCTCGGCTCGTCCCCGACGGCAACGCCCCAACAGGTCCGCGACGCCCTGGTGGAAAACGCCAGCTCCGACGTGGTCACCAACCCGGGGGCAGGCTCCCCGAACAAGCTCCTGCAGATCACCGGCACGGCCCCCGGCAACCCGCCCGGCCAGTGCCCCGCAGTCACGAACGACACCGACACGGCCATCCCGGACGCCTCATCGGTCACCTCGTCGATCACCGTCGCCGACTGCAACGGCAAGGCCAGCGCCACGGGCACCGTCCAGGTGGCCATCAAGCACAGCTACCGAGGCGACCTGGAACTGGCTCTGATCGCCCCCTCGGGCGCGGTGAAGATGCTGAAGGTCTCGAGCGGCAACGACAGCGCCGACGACATCAACGCGACCTACAACGTCAACGTGTCCACTGAGGACGCCAACGGCACCTGGCAACTGCGGGTCCGCGACCTCTACCGCCAGGACACGGGCTTCATCAACTCGTGGACCCTGGACATCTAGCCAACACCGCTTCACCCCCAGGAGCCCCCGGTCCCCCCGCCGGGGGCTCCTCCCTTTCCAGGAAGGCAGGCTCGTGCAGGCGTCCCCCTGGATTTGGAGTCCCCCGCGACCCAACGTACAGAGAGGGTCTGACAGTGCAGAGCAGTCGATCGGACGAGGCCAAGGCGACCTCAAGCCCGATGCCGGAGGCGAGGCGACGCGGAGGCGAAGCCGAGCAAGCTCTTAGCGTGGGGTTCCGGTCGGTTGGTCCCGTCACGAGTCGTGCCACAGCTCTTGTCGCGCCTGAGGGGTGACTCGCTCTGGCTCGACTTGGGACGGGACCAACCCACCCGAACCGCACGCCCTACACAACGCGCAGCCGCCCAACGCAACAGGCGTGCCATCAACCCGCCCGCGGCGCTGGCCGGTCTTTGATCAGATTGGCGGGGCCTGGGGCGGAGCTCCCAGAACGCAACAGGCGCACCCGCACGCAACAAGACCATCTACGAACACGAAACCGGCAGCCGCCAACGCACCAGGGGGACGGCAACGAACCAGACGCGTCAGGACAACGTCCGAACCCGCCGAGTCACCTCAGCCCGAGCCGCCAACTCGTCATCCCCAGGAAAGTCCACCCGCACAAGACTCAACCCATGCGCCGGCGCCACGGTAACCCCACTGGAACGGGCATGAAGCGACAGAAGCGACCCCGGCCACTCCAGGCCCTTCCGCCCCTCCCCAACAGCCAACAACGCCCCAACCAACGACCGAACCATCGAGTGGCAAAACGCATCAGCCGACACAAACGCCGTGATCACACCATCCGAAGCGCCACGCACCAGCTCCAGCCGCTGCAACTCCCGGATGGTCGTAGCCCCGTCCCGCCGCTTGCAGAACGCACAAAAATCGTGCTCCCCCAACAACAACGAGGCAGCAGCGTTCATGGCCGAAACGTCCAAAGCACGTGGCCAGGCAAGAGTGTCCAACCGCCGCAACGGATCCGCCCCAAAAGCAGCATCCGTGACCCGGTACTCGTAGTGCCGCCGCAACGCGGAGAACCGAGCGTCAAACGCCCCAGGCACCACCCGAGCAGAAAAAACCCGCACATCAGCCGGCAACACACGAGCCAACCGCCGCGGCAGCCCGGCAACATCCACAGTGGACGGCAGATCAACGTGAGCGACCTGCCCGGACGCGTGCACGCCGGCATCCGTCCGCCCGGCCACCGTCAGCACGACGTCCTCACGCAGCACCATCGACATGGTGTCCTCGAGAACGCCGCAGACGGTCCGGCGGGACGGCTGCCGAGCCCAGCCGGAGAACTCGGTTCCGTCGTAGCCGAGGTCCAGGCGCACACGAACGAGCCCGCCGTCCCCAGAAGCGGGAACGACGGGCTCGTCAGCAGACCTACTGCTCAGGACTTGTCCTTCTCAGCAGCCTCTTCCGCCTTGACGTCCTCGGCCGACGGCTCGCCGTCGACCTCGACAGCGCCCTCAGCGGGCTCGTCGGCGGCGTCGATGGTCGCGGACTCGGGCGCCTCGGCGTCCTGGTCGACGACCTCGGCCGCTGCCGGCTTCTCGTCCTTGGCGAACTTGGTCTTGCGCGCAGCCTCGGCCTCGGTGGAGACGAGCTTCTGCTGCACCAGCTCGATGATGGCCATGGGGGCGTTGTCGCCCTTGCGCGCCAGCGTCTTGGTGATGCGGGTGTAGCCACCGGAACGGTCGCTGAAGAACGGACCGATCTCGGCGATCAGCTTGTGCACAACGTCCTTGTCGCGGATCGTCTTCATGATCTCGCGGCGGTTGTGCAGGTCGCCGACCTTGGCCTTGCTGATGAGCTTCTCGGCGTACGGACGCAGCCGCTTCGCCTTCGCCTCAGTGGTCTTGATCCGGCCGTGCTGGAACAGCGCCGTCGCCAGGTTGGCGAGCAGCAGCCGCTCGTGCGCCGGAGACCCACCGAGCCGGGGGCCCTTGGTAGGGGTGGGCATCGCTTACTCCTGTAACTGAAAGAGATCCTCTAGCTCTGAATCAGAGCGTCAGAGCTGCTCGGTCTCCGCGTAGTCCTGGCCGTCGTCGTGCGGGTCCAGGCCGGCACCGGCACCCCAGCCCGTGTCACCGGGGTGGTAGTCCGACGCAGCCGCGGACGGGTCGAACCCAGGAGGCGAGTCCTTCAGCGCGAGGCCGAGGCCGACGAGCTTCATCTTGACCTCGTCGATCGACTTCGCACCGAAGTTGCGGATGTCCAGCAGGTCCGCCTCGCTGCGCGACACGAGCTCGCCGACGGTGTGGATGCCTTCCCGCTTCAAGCAGTTGTAAGACCGGACCGTCAGGTCCAGGTCCTCAATCGGCATCGCGAACGCGGCGATGGTGTCGGCTTCGGCCGGCGACGGGCCGATCTCGATGCCCTCGGCGTCGATGTTCAGCTCGCGAGCGAGGCCGAACAGCTCAACCAGGGTCTTACCCGCGGAGGCAACCGCGTCCCTCGGAGTGATCGAGGGCTTGGTCTCCACGTCGAGGATCAGCTTGTCGAAGTCCGTACGCTGCTCGACACGAGTGGCCTCGACCTTGTACGTCACCTTGAGAACCGGCGAGTAGATCGAGTCGACGGGGATGCGGCCGATCTCGGCGCCCGCCTGCTTGTTCTGGACAGCCGGGACGTAGCCGCGACCGCGCTCGACGACGAGCTCGATCTCCAGCTTCCCCTTGCCGTTCAGGGTCGCGATGTGCAGGTCGGGGTTGTGCACGGTGACACCGGCCGGAGGCACGATGTCGCCCGCGGTCACCACACCGGGGCCCTGCTTGCGCAGGTACATGGTCACCGGCTCGTCCTCCTCGGACGAGACAACGAGCTCCTTCAGGTTCAGGATGACGTCGGTGACGTCCTCCTTCACCCCGGGAACCGTGGTGAACTCGTGCAGCACGCCGTCGATGCGGATGCTCGTGACAGCAGCACCGGGGATCGACGAGAGCAGCGTGCGGCGGATCGAGTTGCCGAGCGTGTAACCGAAGCCCGGCTCCAGCGGTTCGATGACGAACCGGGAACGGGTCTCGGAGACCGCTTCCTCGCCGAGCGAGGGGCGCTGGGAAATCAGCACTGGGTTCTTCCTTCCACCAACGACGCCCGCTATTTGACGCCGTCAACAACAGCCAGCCGCGAGGACCGGCAAACGCACTCGGCACACCCTTCGCGCCGATGCGGGACCCGACCCGAGCGTCAGTCCACGAAGGACTGACGCTCGGAGAGGATCACTTCGAGTAGAGCTCGACGATGAGCTGCTCGGTGACAGGCGTGTCGATCTGCGCGCGCTCGGGCAGCTGGTGCACGAGGATGCGCAGGTTCGACGGAACGACCTGCAGCCAAGCCGGGATCGGGCGGTCACCGAAGGACGCGCGAGCAGCCTCGAAGGGCAGCGTCGGCATGGACTTCGGCTTCACGTCGATGATGTCGAACTTCGACACCTGGTAGCTCGGGATGTTCACCTTGTGGCCGTTGACCAGAAAGTGCCCGTGGCTGACCAGCTGGCGAGCCTGGCGACGCGTGCGGGCGAGGCCCGCGCGGTACACCACGTTGTCGAGGCGGGCCTCGAGGATCTGGAGCAGGTTCTCACCGGTCTTGCCCGGGCGACGAACCGCTTCCTTGTAGTAGCGGACGAACTGCTTCTCGAGCACGCCGTAGGTGTACCGAGCCTTCTGCTTCTCCTGGAGCTGCAGCAGGTACTCGGACTCCTTCACCCGGCCGCGGCCGTGCTGGCCGGGCGGGTACGGACGGCGCTCGAACGCCTGGTCCCCACCAACGAGGTCGACCTTCAGGCGGCGCGAGATACGCGTCGCGGGTCCCGTGTAACGAGCCATTAGTTCTTACTCCTCCCCGTGCCTCAGACCCGGCGCCGCTTGGGCGGGCGGCAGCCGTTGTGGGGCTGCGGGGTCACGTCCTGGATGGTGCCGACCTCGAGACCGGCGGCCTGCAGCGAACGGATCGCGGTCTCACGGCCGGAGCCGGGACCCTTGACGAACACGTCCACCTTGCGCATGCCGTGCTCGGCGGCCTTGCGGGCGGCGTTCTCGGCAGCCATCTGCGCCGCGAACGGCGTGGACTTGCGCGAGCCCTTGAAACCCACGTGGCCGGCGGACGCCCAGCTGATCACGTTGCCCATCGGGTCCGTGATGGACACGATGGTGTTGTTGAACGTGCTCTTGATGTGCGCCTGGCCGTGCGAGACGTTCTTCTTTTCCTTGCGCCGGATCTTCTTGACCCCGGCGCCCTGGCGGGACTTCGGTGGCAAAACGAGCTCCTAAGTTGAGGGCAGTAGACGCGAGGTCTTACTTCTTGCCGGCCTTCTTCTTGCCGGCCACGGTCTTCTTCGGACCCTTGCGGGTACGGGCGTTCGTCTTGGTGCGCTGTCCGCGAACGGGCAGGCCGCGACGGTGCCGAAGACCCTCGTAGCAACCGATCTCCATCTTGCGACGGATGTCGGCCGCGACCTCACGGCGAAGGTCACCCTCGACCTTGTAGTTCGTCTCGATGTGGTCCCGCAGCTTGGCGAGGTCGTCGTCAGACAGGTCCTTGACCCGGAGGTCAGGGGAGATCTGCGTGGCGGCGAGCAGCTCCTTGGAGCGCGTACGACCAATGCCGAAGATGTAGGTGAGCGCGATCTCCATCCGCTTCTCGCGGGGGAGGTCGACGCCAGCGAGTCGTGCCATGTGGCGGTTAACTCCTGTCGATTACTTCCAGGTCTGCTCCTCGCCCAATTCCGGTGACTGACTCGCTGTGTGTCGTGTCCGGCTGCTCTCACAGCCGGTGTCCCGGCCCCGGCCTGGAATCCGGGGGTGTCCGCACGCTTGAAGCCCTGCGTGCGGCAGGTGCGAGGAGTTTCTCGTTACTGCGTCATCGATGATCTCGACGAGCGCGTGGTGGAGCTGCTCAGCCCTGGCGCTGCTTGTGGCGCAGGTTCTCGCAGATCACCATGACCCGGCCGTGACGGCGGATCACCTTGCACTTGTCGCAGATCTTCTTGACGCTCGGCTGGACCTTCACGCCTGAGATCTCCTGCTATTGGAGGTCACTTGTAGCGGTAGACGATGCGCCCGCGGGACAGGTCGTAGGGCGAGAGCTCCACGACAACCCGGTCCTCAGGGAGGATGCGGATGTAGTGCTGTCGCATCTTGCCGCTGATGTGTGCGAGCACCTTGTGACCGTTCTCCAACTCGACGCGGAACATCGCGTTGGGTAGCGGCTCGACTACGCGGCCCTCGACCTCAATGGCCCCGTCCTTCTTGCCCATGTCCTCCGCGTTTCGTGACGGTGGTAATAACCTTTGGACGCGCGCCAGCCGGGTTCGATCTCACCTGCAAGGGCATGACAGAACCGGCGCGACGGATGCGCCACCTGACCAGTGTACGCACCTCGCTCCGGCAACCCAAATCGGGTCCGGTCAGGCCTGCCGACGGGGGCGCGTGCACCCCTCCATCAGCCGCTGAGCTGCGTCGTTGAGCGCCAGGTCGCCCGCCCGATGCCGAGACCGCGCTCCGTGAGCCCGATCGCGCCTCCCGCTCGCGGACCACGGTGTCGTGCAGCGCCGTGATGCGTCTCACGGCGTCGACCCTGACAAACGAACGACCCCGCTCACCGCACGCGGTGAACGGGGTCGTGTCCGAGCTTTCAGGTCACTCTTCGGGGGCGGTGAGCACCCAGGGGCCGTCCTCGGTGATCGCGACGCTGTGCTCCCAGTGGGCGGCACGCGTGCCGTCGAGCGTGATGACGGTCCAGCCGTCCTCGAGCTCCTGGGAGTCGTCGGTGCCGAGCGTCAGCATCGGCTCGATCGCGATGGCCATGCCGACCTTGAGCCGCGGGCCCTTGCCGGGCTTGCCGAAGTTCGGCAGGAACGGGTCCATGTGCATCTTGGAGCCGATGCCGTGGCCGCCGTAGTCCGCGACGATGCCGTACTCGATGCCGTCGCGCTCGCCCGAGGAGATGGCCGAGGACTCGATGGCGAACGAGATGTCCGTGAGCCGCCCACCGGGCACCGCGGCCTCGATGCCCGCGAGCATCGACAGCCTGGTGGCCTCCGACAGCTTGTGGTCGGCAGGCGACAGCTCGCCGACGCCGACGGTGACCGCCGAGTCGCCGTGCCAGTCGTCGAGGATCGCACCGCAGTCGATGGAGATCAGGTCGCCCTCGGCCAGCACCTGCTTCTTGCTGGGGATGCCGTGGACGATCTGGTCGTTCACCGACGCGCAGATGCTCGCCGGGAAGCCGTGGTAGCCCTTGAACGACGGGATGGCGCCGGCGTCGCGGATGGTCTGCTCGGCGATCTCGTCGAGGTCCCACGTGGAGACCCCGGGCTTCACCGCGTCGACCACGTTCTTGAGCGCGCGCGCCACGACCAGGCCGGAGGCGCGCATCGCCTCCAGCTGGCCACGGGTCTTGATCTCGATCATGCGTTCACTACCTGAAACAACAGAGCGAAGCCGGTTGAGCAGTCCACCAACACTCACTTCTCGCCGCGCAGCGAGTGCAGCGCGGCGAGGGCCCGCTCACTGATCTCGTCGATCTCACCGACGGCGTCGATGGAGATGACCTTGTCCGCGTAGTAGCTCAGCAGCGGCGCGGTCTCGTTGCGGTACACCTGCTGCCGATGCCGGATGACGTCTTCCTTGTCGTCCGTGCGCCCGCGCGCCAGCAACCGCTCGACCACGACGTCCTCGTCGACCCGGAACTCGAGCACCGCGTCGAGCTCGTGGCCACCGACGGCCAGGAACTCACCGAGCTTGTCGGCCTGGGCCACGTTGCGCGGGAACCCGTCGAGCAGGAACCCGTGCTCCGCGTCCGCCTCCGCGAGGCGCTTGCGCACCATCTCGTTGGTGATGGAGTCCGGCACCAACGCGCCCTCGTCGAGGATGCTCTGCACCTCGAGGCCGAGCTCGGTCTGGTTGGAGATGTGTGACCGGAAGAGGTCGCCCGTCGAGATGTGCGGCACACCGAGCTTGCGGCTCAGCACTTCGGCCTGGGTGCCCTTGCCCGCACCGGGCGGGCCAACGAGAACGAGTCGCATCTAGCGGAGGAACCCTTCGTAATTGCGCTGCATGAGCTGGCTCTCGATCTGCTTCACGGTGTCGAGACCGACACCGACCATGATCAGAACCGCGGTGCCGCCGAACGGGAAGTTCTGGTTCTGGCCGTCACCGGTCAGGTCCAGGAACAGGTTCGGCAGGATCGCCACGATGCCGAGGTAGAGCGAACCGGGGAGCGTGATGCGACCCAGCACGAACTTGAGGTACTCGGCGGTCGGACGACCAGGACGGATGCCGGGGATGAAGCCACCGAACTTCTTCATCTCGTCAGCGCGCTCGTCCGGGTTGAACGTGATGCCGACGTAGAAGTACGTGAAGAAGACGATCAGCAGGAAGTAGACGCTGATGTGCACCCAGCTCGACTGCTTGACTAGGTACGTCTGCACGAACGTCGAGAACCAGTTCGGCTCCGAGGAGGAACCCTGGGTGAGGCGGACGATCAGGTCCGGCAGGTAGAGCAGCGACGAGGCGAAGATGACCGGGATGACGCCGGCCTGGTTCACCTTGAGGGGAAGGTACGTCGACGTGCCGCCGTACATGCGACGGCCGATCATGCGCTTGGCGTACTGCACCGGAATGCGACGCTGGGCCTGCTCGACGTAGATGACGCTCGCGATGATGATGAGAGCAGCCACGACCACGAGAGCGAACGTGACACCGCTCTTCTGAAGGATGTTCTTGCCCTCGGCCGGGATGCGGGCGGCGATACCGGTGAAGATCAGCAGCGACATGCCGTTGCCGATGCCCTTCTCGGTGATCAGCTCACCCAGCCACATGATGACCGAGGTACCGGCGGTCATGGTGATGACCAGCACGATGAGGGTGAAGATGCTGTCCTTGCCAGGAATGACGTCCTGGTCGCACTCGCCGAACAACTGCCCGCGCACCGCCAGCGCCACCAGACCGGTGGACTGCAGGATCGCCAGACCGATGGTCAGGTAGCGCGTGTACTGCGTCAGCTTGCCCTGACCGGCCTGTCCTTCCTTCTTCAACTGCTCGAACCGGGGGATGACCACGGTCAACAGCTGAATGATGATGCTCGCGGTGATGTAGGGCATGATCCCCAGCGCGAACACGGACAGGTTGAGCAACGCTCCACCGCTGAACAGGTTGATCAGCGAGTAGATGTTCTGGCCTTCGAGCTGCTCAGCACACGCCCGCACGTTCTTGAAGGACACGCCCGGCGCGGGCATGGTCGCTCCAAGCCGGTACACAATGATGATCCCGAGCGTGAAGAGGATCTTCTTGCGTAGATCCGGCGTCGCGAGAGCCGAGCGGAATGCGCCGAGCACGCGAACCTCCTGAGCGTTGCCGACCCCCAGGGACCGGCACATGCGGTAGTTGGCAGGCCGCAGCAGGCAGCCACGACCAAGCAACCCGGAGGACATCCGGGTTCAGCCCGCGACTTTAACAGTCCCCCACGACCTGGTCGTACCCAGTGGCCAATCACAGGTTAGAACCGGTTGATCTCCCACCAACACGCTAGCCCATCCGGGGTAGCCACCCCGGTGATTCCGTGCTACGAGCAGGCGTTACGCCAAGCGCGAACGTTTGCGCCCACCCCGAAGTTCCCCCAAAAATCACCGCAAAGCGAACCCGCCGATGGCGAAGCCGAGCCCCAAGCCCGGTGGCGAAGCCGAGGCGAGAAAACCGCCCTCCGACGCGACCCGGCGGTGTGGCTCGCTGCGGAGCGCTAGACGGGGGAGCCACACCGCAAACGCAACCAAACCAAGCAACCGCAAGCCGCCCAACCCAACAGGCGTGCCATCAACCCGCGAATGACGCTGGAGGGCTCTTTTGGGAGTGTCGGGAGTCTGAGGGCAGAGCCCTCAGACCAAGCACCCAACAGGCACAGCAGCACGCAACACAACCAAGCACGAACACGAACCAGGAACCCGCCAACGAAACAGGGAGACGGCCAACGCAACCTGCGCGACGCCCTCAAACGCCCCCAGAACACGCCAAAGGGCCCCGAGGCAAAGCCTCAGGGCCCTCCAGACGCGACAACTACGCGCCAGCGACCGTAGCGGTACCACCAGCGGCAGTCAGCTTCTCCACAGCGGACTTGGAGAACTTGTCAGCGGTGACGTCCAGCTTGACGCCGACCTCACCATCGCCCAGCACCTTGACGAGCGAGCCCTTGCGGACCAGCCCGGCCAGCACCAGCGCGGGAACGTCGACCGAACCGCCCTCGGGGAACGAGGCAGCGATGTCGGAGACGTTCACGACCTGGTACTCGGTGCGGAACGGGTTCTTGAAGCCCTTGAGCTTCGGCAGCCGCATGTGCAGCGGCATCTGGCCACCTTCGAAGCGCGGCGAGACGTTCTTGCGAGCGCCCGTGCCCTTCGTACCGCGGCCGGCGGTCTTGCCCTTGGAGCCTTCACCACGACCGACGCGGGTCTTGGCGGTCTTGGCTCCGGGGGCGGGACGCAGGTCGTGAATCTTGATGGTCACGACTGGACCTCCTCAACAACCACCAGGTGGCGCACGGCGTGGATCAGGCCGCGGACCTGGGGGGTGTCCTCACGCACGACCGACTGGCGGATCTTGCGCAGCCCGAGGGTGCGCATCGACTCGCGGTGGTTGTGCTTGGTGCCGATGGTGCTGCGAACCTGGGTGATCTTGAGAGCCATGGTCAGACCCCCTGGCCCGCGCGAGCGCGGATCATGCCGGCGGGGGCGACGTCCTCGAGGGGCAGGCCACGACGGGCCGCGACCTCTTCCGGACGCTGCAGGCCCTTGAGGGCCGCCACGGTCGCGTGCACGATGTTGATCGCGTTGTCGGAGCCCAGGGACTTCGACAGCACGTCGTGCACGCCGGCGCACTCGAGGACGGCGCGGACAGCGCCACCCGCGATGACACCGGTACCGGCCGAGGCCGGACGCAGCAGAACCACACCAGCGGCCTTCTCACCCTGGACCGGGTGGGGGATGGTGCCGGCGATGCGAGGCACGCGGAAGAAGTTCTTCTTCGCTTCCTCGACACCCTTGGCGATGGCCGCGGGAACTTCCTTGGCCTTGCCGTAACCGACGCCGACCATGCCGTCGCCGTCACCCACCACGACGAGCGCGGTGAAGCTGAAGCGACGACCACCCTTGACCACCTTGGAGACGCGGTTGATCGCAACCACGCGCTCGAGGTGGGGGGTCTTCTCCTGGGCCGCGCCGCCGCGGCCGCCGTCACGACGGTCGCGGCGCTCTCCGCGCTCGCCCCCGCCGCCTTCGCGACGCGTACGTCCTGGCATCAGGCGTCCCTCTCAATTCCAGTGATCATCATTGTCAGAACTCCAGCCCCGCCTCGCGGGCGGCGTCCGCCAGGGCGGCGATCCGGCCGTGGTACGCGTTGCCACCGCGGTCGAACACGACCGCCGTGATGCCGGCGTCCTTGGCACGGGCCGCGGCCAGCTGGCCGACCTTGGCCGCGCGGGCCTTCTTGTCGCCTTCCAGCGCACGGACGTCGGCCTCCATGGAGGAAGCGGACGCGACCGTGTGGCCCTTCAGGTCGTCGATGATCTGCACGGTGATGTGCTTCGACGACCGGTGCACGACCAGGCGCGGGCGCTCGGCGGTGCCGCTGACCTTCTTGCGGAGGCGGAAGTGGCGACGGGCCTTGGCAACACGACGCCTGGTGGAGATGTCCTTGCCCACCGGCTTGCGCTTCGTAACAGTCGACTCGCTCATGTCACTTACCCGTCTTTCCGACCTTGCGACGGATCTTCTCGCCCGAGTAGCGGACGCCCTTGCCCTTGTACGGGTCGGGCTTGCGCAGCTTGCGGATGTTGGCGGCGACCTCACCGACCAGCTGCTTGTCGATACCCGAGACGGAGAAACGGGTCGGGGTCTCCACCGCGAAGGTGATGCCCTCGGGGGCCTCGACCTTGACGGGGTGGGAGTAACCGAGCGCGAACTCGAGCTCAGAGCCCTTGAGCGCGACGCGGTAACCGACGCCGTGGATTTCCATCTTCTTTTCGTAACCCTGGGTCACGCCGACAACCATGTTGTGCACGAGCGTGCGCGACAGGCCGTGGAGCGCGCGGTTGCGGCGCTCGTCGTTCGGGCGCTTGACCTCGAGCGTGCCGTCCTCAGCCTTCTCCAGGCTGATCGGCTCAGCGATCGTCAGCGTCAGGGTGCCCTTGGGGCCCTTCACGCTCACGTCCTGGCCGGCGATGTTCACGTCGACCCCGGAGGGGACAATGATCGGCTGCTTACCGATGCGCGACATGTCTACTCCCCCTTACCAAACGTAGGCGAGGACTTCTCCGCCCACGCCTGCCTTGTTGGCCTGGCGGTCGGTCATGAGACCACCAGAGGTCGAAATGATCGCCACACCAAGACCGCCGAGAACTCGCGGCAGGCCGGTGGACTTCGCGTACACGCGCAGACCGGGCTTCGACACGCGGCGGAGGCCGGCGATGCTGCGCTCACGGTTCGGGCCGTACTTCAGCTCGACGACGAGGTTCTTCGCGACCTCGCCCTCCTCGTCGCGGTACGAGGCGATGTAGCCCTCGCGCTTGAGGATCTCGGCGATGTTGGCCTTCAACTTCGAGTGCGGCATCACGACCTTGTCGTGGTAAGCCGAGTTCGCGTTCCGCAGACGAGTGAGCATGTCTGCGATGGGATCGGTCATCGTCATGGTGACCTGGTCAACCCTTCTCGCTGCGGTTCACCGCTCAGGGTCCAGACCTGCCCTCCTCCGAGGAGGAGGGACAGGACGGTCGTGTGCGGGCCTACAGCGAAGTAATGGAGCTTGGAATTACCAGCTGGACTTGCTCACGCCAGGCAGCTCACCGCGGTGAGCCATCTCGCGCAGGCAGATCCGGCAGAGGCCGAACTTGCGGAACACCGCGTGGGGGCGGCCGCAACGCTGGCACCGGGTGTAGCCCCGGACCTTGAACTTCGGCTTCTTCGCGGCCTTGTTGATCAACGCCTTCTTGGCCATCGACTCAGTTCTCCTTGAACGGGAAGCCCAGGAGCTTCAGCAGCGCCCGGCCCTCCTCGTCGTTCGTGGCGGTGGTGACGACGGTGATGTCCATGCCGCGGGGACGGTCGATCGAGTCGGGGTCGATCTCGTGGAACATCGACTGCTCGTTCAGACCGAACGTGTAGTTGCCGTTGCCGTCGAACTGCTTGCCCGAGAGGCCGCGGAAGTCGCGGATACGGGGCAGCGCGATCGTCAGCAGGCGGTCCAGGAACTCCCACATGCGGTCGCCGCGCAGCGTGACGCGCGCGCCGATCGGCATGCCCTCACGCAGCTTGAACTGCGCGATGGACTTGCGGGCCCGACGAACCTCGGGACGCTGACCGGTGATGATCGAGAGGTCCTTGACGGCACCCTCGATCAGCTTGCCGTCACGGGCGGCGTCGCCGACACCCATGTTGACGACGACCTTGACGACGCCGGGGATCTGCATCACGTTGGCGAAGGAGAACTGCTTCTGCAGCTCGCCCTTGATCTCGTCGCGGTAACGCGTCTTCAGCCGCGGGATGATCTTCTCTGCGGTAGTCATGCTCAGATGTCCTTCCCGTTACGACGGGAAATGCGGACCCGCTTGCCCTCGTCGTTCGTACGGTAACCAACACGGGTCGGCTTGCCGTCCGAGTCGACCACCATCACGTTGGAGACGTTGATCGGGGCTTCCTGGGTCACGATGCCACCGGACTGCGCGCCACGCTGGGTCTGCGTGATCCGGGTGTGCTTCTTGATCCGGTTGACGCCCTCGACCAGGACCTTGCCGGTCTCCGGGTAGGCCTGGATGACCTTGCCCTTCGCGCCCTTGTCCTTGCCGGCGATAACGACGACCGTGTCGCCCTTCTTCACCTTCATGGTCAGAGCACCTCCGGAGCCAGCGAGATGATCTTCATGAACTTCTTGTCGCGCAGCTCGCGCCCGACCGGGCCGAAGATGCGGGTACCGCGGGGCTCGTTGTCGTTCTTGATGAGCACAGCGGCGTTCTCGTCGAAGCGGATGTACGAGCCATCCGCGCGACGGCGCTCCTTGACGGTGCGGACGATGACGGCCTTGACGACGTCACCCTTCTTCACGCCGGCACCGGGGATCGCGTCCTTGACGGTCGCGACGATGATGTCGCCGATGCCCGCGTAGCGGCGGCCCGAACCACCGAGAACACGGATGCAAAGGATCTCCTTCGCACCAGTGTTGTCGGCGACACGAAGCCGCGACTCCTGCTGAATCACTTACTTGCTCCTGACCATTCCTGGCCCGCCGGATTTCCGACCCGACGGGCTCGGTCTGTCTAGAAAGGACTTACTTGGCCTTCTCGAGGATCTCGACGAGCCGCCAGCGCTTGGTCGCCGACAGGGGCCGGGTCTCCATGAGCAGGACGCGGTCGCCGATGCCCGCCGCGTTCTCCTCGTCGTGCACCTTCACCTTGGTGGTGGAGCGCATGATCTTGGAGTAACGCGGGTGCTTCTTGCGGTCCTCGAGCGCAACCACGATCGTCTTGTCCATCTTGTCGGACACGACGAGGCCCTCGCGGACCTTGCGGTCGTTGCGCTTCTCGGTCTGAACTTCGTTGCTTTCGGTCATGCCGCACCCTCACCAGTGGATTCCGGCGAAACGGAGAGCCCGAGCTCCCGCTCCCGCATCACGGTGTAGATCCGGGCGATGTCGTGCCGGACCGTGCGCAGCCGCCGGTTGTTGTCGAGCTGGCCCGTGGCCATCTGGAAGCGAAGGTTGAAGAGCTCTTCCTTCGATTCCTTCAGACGCAGCACGAGCTCTTCCTCGGTGAGCTCACGCAGCTCGGAAGCGGTGGTACCCGCTGCCATCAGAACTCACCACCCTCACGCGTAACGATGCGGCACTTCATCGGGAGCTTGTGGATCGCGCGGCGGAGCGCCTCGCGAGCGACCTGCTCGTTCGGGAAGGCCATCTCGAAGAGGACGCGACCCGGCTTGACGTTGGCCACCCACCACTCCGGCGAACCCTTACCGGAACCCATGCGGGTCTCGGCCGGCTTCTTCGTCAGCGGACGGTCCGGGAAGATGTTGATCCAGACCTTGCCGCCACGACGGATGTGGCGCGTGATGGCGATACGAGCGGACTCGATCTGCCTGTTGGTGACGTACGCCGGCTCCAGAGCCTGGATGCCGTACTCACCGAAGGTGACCTTCGTGCCGCCCTTGGCAGCACCCGACCGCTTGGGGTGGTGCTGCTTGCGGTGCTTGACCCTGCGCGGGATGAGCATGACTCAGCTCTCCGTCTTCTCTGCAGCAGCCGGGGCCTCGCTGGACGCCGCGGAGGCGTCAGCGGCGGCACGACCGGCCTCGGTGCTCGTCGCGGTGGTGCCGCTGGCACCGGAGCGACGGGCCCGGTTCGGACGCTCGCCACGGTCGCGACGCGGGGCGCGGTCGGCCTGCGAAGGCGCAGCCGCGTCGAGCGCGCGCTTGGCGGAGATGCCACCGACGATGTCGCCCTTGTAGATCCACACCTTCACGCCGATACGGCCGAACGTGGTGCGGGCCTCGAAGAAGCCGTAGTCGATGTTGGCGCGGAGCGTGTGCAGCGGCACGCGGCCGTCGCGGTAGTGCTCCGAGCGGGACATCTCAGCGCCGCCCAGGCGACCGCCGCACTGCACGCGGATGCCCTTGACCTGCGGCGAACGCATGGCCGACTGAATGGCCTTGCGCATCGCGCGCCGGAAGGCGACGCGGTTGGACAGCTGCTCGGCGACACCCTGTGCCACGAGCTGCGCGTCCGACTCGGGGCTCTTGACCTCGAGGATGTTCAGCTGGACCTGCTTCTTGGTGAGCTTCTCCAGCTCACCGCGGATGCGGTCCGCCTCGGCACCGCGACGGCCGATGACGATGCCCGGCCGGGCGGTGTGGATGTCGACGCGAACCCGGTCACGGGTGCGCTCGATCTCCACCTTGGAGATGCCGGCACGCTCCATGCCGCGCGAGAGCAGCCGACGGATCTTGACGTCCTCGGCCACGTACTCGGCGTACTGCTTGTCTGCGTACCAGCGGGACTTCCAGTCGGTGGTGATCCCCAGCCGGAAGCCGTGCGGGTTGATCTTCTGGCCCACTACCGCGTTCCCTTCGCGCTGGTCTTCTTGGGACGAGACTCCACCTCGATGGTGATGTGGCTCGTCCGCTTGCGGATCCGGTACGCGCGGCCCTGGGCACGCGGGCGGAAACGCTTGAGGGTCGGACCCTCGTCCACAAAGGCCGCCGAAACCCAGAGGGTGTCGGGGTCCAGGGACAGGTTGTTCTCGGCGTTGGCCATGGCGCTGGCGAGCACCTTCGCGACCGGCTCAGAAGCGGCCTGGGGCGCGAACTGGAGCACGGCCAGGGCCTCGCTGGCGTTACGACCCTTGATGAGCTCGACGACGCGACGGACCTTCATGGGGGTGTCGCGGACGTAGCGAGCCCGAGCCACGGCGCGCGGAAACTCCTGCGCCTCAGCGTCCTTACGGGCGTTCATCGCTGCTTTTCCCTTGCTCTTCTCAGTTCGACGCCTAGCGGCGACGAGACTTCCGGTCGTCCTTGATGTGGCCCTTGAAGGTGCGGGTCGGGGCGAACTCGCCCAGCTTGTGCCCGACCATGGCCTCGGTCACGAACACCGGGACGTGCTTGCGGCCGTCGTGCACCGCGATGGTGTGACCCAGCATGTCCGGGATGATCGTGGACCGGCGGGACCACGTCTTGATGACGGTCTTCTTGCCCGACTCGTTGAGAACGTCCACCTTCTTGAGCAGGTGGTCGTCCACGAAGGGGCCCTTCTTAAGGCTGCGAGGCATCCTTCACTCCCTCCCTGCTCAGCGCTTCTTACCGGTGCGACGACGCCGGACGATGAGCTTGTCGCTTGGCTTGCGGCGGCGAGTACGACCCTCGGGCTTACCAGCCGGGTTGACCGGGTGGCGACCACCGGAGGTCTTGCCCTCACCACCACCGTGCGGGTGGTCAACGGGGTTCATGGCGACACCACGCACGGTGGGCTTCTTGCCCTTCCACCGCATGCGGCCTGCCTTGCCCCAGTTGATGTTCTGGTGCTCCTTGTTGCCGACCTCGCCGAGCGTGGCGCGGCAGCGCACGTCCACGTTGCGGATCTCGCCCGAAGGCATCCGCAGCTGGGCGTACGGGCCGTCCTTCGCCACGAGCTGAACCGAGGCGCCGGCGGAGCGAGCGATCTTCGCGCCGCCACCGGGGCGGAGCTCGATCGCGTGAATCACGGAACCGACCGGGATGTTGCGCAGCGGCAGGTTGTTGCCCGGCTTGATGTCGGCCTTGGGGCCGTTCTCAACCGTGTCACCCTGCTTGAGCTTCTCCGGGGCGATGATGTAGCGCTTCTCGCCGTCCGCGTAGTGCAGCAGCGCGATGCGCGCGGTGCGGTTCGGGTCGTACTCGATGTGAGCGACCTTGGCCGGCACGCCGTCCTTGTCGTGGCGACGGAAGTCGATCAGGCGGTAAGCCCGCTTGTGACCGCCACCCTTGTGCCGCGTGGTGATCTTGCCCGAAGCGTTGCGGCCACCCAGCTTGTGCAGCGGGCGGATCAGCGACTTCTCCGGCGTCGACCGAGTGATCTCGGCGAAGTCGGAGACGCTCGCACCGCGACGACCGGGAGTCGTCGGCTTGTACTTGCGAATGCCCATCTCTACGCAGTCCTCGTCATCAGGCGGCAGGGCCGCCGAAGATCTCGATCGGCTTGCTGTCCGAGGACAGGGTCACGATCGCGCGCTTCGTGTCCTTGCGCTTGCCGAACCCGGTGCGGGTGCGCTTGCGCTTGCCCTGCCGGTTGATGGTGTTGACGCTGACGACCTTCACGCCGAAGACCTTCTCCACGGCGATCTTGATCTGGGTCTTGTTCGAACCCGGCGCCACCAAGAAGGTGTACTTGTTCTCCTCAAGAAGCCCGTAGGACTTCTCGGAGATCACCGGCGCGAGCAAGATGTCCCTGTGGTCGGGGATCACTTGGAAGCCTCCTCGTCCACCACGACCGCCGCGCCCTCAGCCGAGCCACGACCCTGCTGGGCCTTGCTGGCGAGGAACACGTCGAGCGAGTCCTTGGTGAACACCACGTCGTCGTTGACGAGCACGTCGTAGGTGTTGAGCTGGTCGGGCGCGATCACGTGCACGTGCGGAAGGTTCCGCACGCTGACCCACGCGACCTCGTCGGTGCGGTTGAGCACCACGAGAACGCGACGAGCCTGGGTGACCGACTCCAGGACCTTGCGTGCGGTCTTGGTCGACGGGGTGTCCCCGTCCACCAGGCCGGACACGACGTGCACCTGGTTGGCGCGGGCCCGGTCGGAGAGGGCGCCACGCAGAGCGGCGGCCTTCATCTTCTTGGGGGTCCGCTGGGTGTAGTCACGCGGCTGCGGGCCGTGGACGACGCCACCGCCGGCGAACTGCGGCGCACGCGTCGAACCCTGGCGGGCGCGACCGGTGCCCTTCTGGCGGTACGGCTTCTTGCCACCACCGGACACCTCGCCGCGGGTCTTCGTGGCGTGCGTGCCCTGGCGAGCGGCGGCCTGCTGGCCGACGACAACCTGGTGCAGCAGCGCAACGTTCGCCTGCGCGTCGAAAATGGCCGACGGGAGCTCAACCGTGCCGGCGGACTTGCCGTCCGGGGTGCGGATCTCAACAGTCGACATCAGGCACCACCCTTCGCAGCAGTCCGGACGAACACCAGACCACCCTTGGGGCCGGGAACAGCGCCCTTGATGAGCAGCAGGCCGTTCTCGGCGTCGATCTTGTGCACCTTCAGGTTCTGGGTCGTGACGCGCACGTGGCCCATGCGGCCGGCCATGCGCAGACCCTTGAAGACGCGACCCGGAGTGGCGCAGCCACCGATGGAACCCGGCGAGCGGTGCTTGCGCTGGGTGCCGTGGCTGGAGCCGAGGCCCCGGAAGTTGTGGCGCTTCATGACACCCGCGGTGCCCTTGCCCTTGCTGGTGCCGGTGATGTCGACAACAGCGCCGGCCTCGAACACCTCAGCGGTGATCTCCTGGCCGACCGTGTACTCGCCGGCGTCCGTCGTGCGCAGCTCCACCAGGTGGCGGCGGGGCGTGACCCCGGCCTTGGCGAAGTGGCCCGCGACGGGCTTGTTGACCTTGCGCGGGTCAATCGCGCCGGCCGCCAGCTGGACGGCGGTGTAGCCGTCCTTCTCTTCGGTGCGAACCTGGGTGACGACATTCGGCTCGGCCTTCACGACGGTCACCGGGACGACCCGGTTGTTCTCGTCGAAGACCTGAGTCATGCCGAGCTTGGTGCCCAGGATGCCCTTCATCTGCCTGTCAGACATTGGTCCGTTACTCTCCGCGCCCAACGCTTACTGGATGTTGACGTCGACGCTGGCCGGCAGGTCGATGCGCATGAGCGCGTCAACCGTCTTCGGCGTCGGGTCGAGGATGTCGATCAGCCGCTTGTGCGTGCGCATCTCGAAGTGCTCGCGCGAGTCCTTGTACTTGTGCGGCGAGCGGATGACGCAGTACACGTTCTTCTCAGTGGGCAGCGGCACCGGCCCGACGACCCGAGCGCCGGTGCGCGTCACGGTCTCCACGATCTTGCGCGCAGACGCGTCGATCGCTTCGTGGTCGTAGGCCTTGAGCCGGATGCGGATCTTTTGTCCCGCCATGATGGCTTGCCGTTCCTCTGCTTCTCGTAACCGCTGCGGTGCGGTGCCTCGGATGAGGCCTGTTACAGCCTCTTGGCGCGCTCCGCCCCTGTTGAAGTGTCATGGTGCCCGGTCCACGCGGTCGGGCGTGTCGCGCCCGGTGCGCATACCGGTCCCACTCAAGGTCTCCCCGGTGGGATTGGGCCTACCACAGCCCTTGCACCCTGATGCCCATCTCCGCAAGGAGGCGTTCACTAACAGGGCGCGGACGCTCGGTCGAAGGACTCAGGCACGCACGGATGCGACCCGGCCTTCGTCGAGCAACCCGTAAAGGATGCCACACGGGCGTGAGGCGCTCCAAATCGGGGTGGGTGAGTTGGAGCCAGATCACGTCAGGATCTTGGCCGGTGAGCCGTCCTGTTCGTCGCGTGTGGAGCGACGAGCACGACAGTTCCGTTGCCCGGCAACAGGATCTCCGACGCGGGCCCACTCCCCTGCGCGTCGCGACAGCCCGACGTGAGCTGTCGCACAACTTCGACCTGGCAACGACGAAGGCCGGGCCAACGGAACCGTTGGCCCGGCCTTTCGCCGAACTGGGTGCTGCTAGGTCACTTGATGATCTTGGTGACCGAGCCGGCGCCGACGGTGCGGCCACCCTCGCGGATCGCGAAGCGCAGACCCTCGTCCATGGCGATCGGCTGGATCAGCTTGACCGACATGAAGGTGTTGTCGCCCGGCATGACCATCTCGGTGCCCTCGGGCAGCGTCACAACGCCGGTCACGTCCGTCGTCCGGAAGTAGAACTGCGGACGGTAGTTGTTGAAGAACGGCGTGTGGCGGCCACCCTCGTCCTTCGACAGGATGTAGACCTGGGCCTCGAACTCGGTGTGCGGGGTCGTGGTGCCCGGCTTGACGATGACCATGCCGCGCTCCACCTCCTCGCGCTTGATGCCGCGGAGCAGCAGCGCGGCGTTGTCACCGGCGCGACCCTCGTCGAGGAACTTCTTGAACATCTCGATCGAGGTGACCGTCGTCTTCTTCGACGTCTCCTTGATACCGACGATCTCGATCTCGGAGTTCACGTTGATGATGCCGCGCTCGATGCGACCGGTCACCACGGTGCCGCGACCGGTGATCGTGAAGACGTCCTCGACGGGCATGAGGAACGGCTTGTCGACCTCGCGCTCCGGCTCCGGGATCGCCGAGTCGACGGCGGCCATGAGCTCGAGAACGGACTTGCCCCACTGCTCGTCGCCCTCGAGCGCCTTCAGCGCCGAGACGCGCACGACCGGCAGGTCGTCGCCCGGGAACTCGTACTCGGAGAGCAGCTCGCGGACCTCGAGCTCGACGAGCTCCAGGATCTCCTCGTCATCGACCATGTCGGCCTTGTTGAGCGCGACGACGATGTAGGGGACGCCGACCTGGCGGGCCAGGAGGACGTGCTCCTTCGTCTGCGGCATCGGGCCGTCGGTGGCCGCGACCACCAGGATGGCGCCGTCCATCTGCGCCGCACCGGTGATCATGTTCTTGATGTAGTCGGCGTGCCCGGGGCAGTCGACGTGCGCGTAGTGACGGTTCTCCGTCTGGTACTCGATGTGCGCGATCGAGATCGTGATGCCGCGCTGCTTCTCTTCCGGCGCCTTGTCGATCTGGTCGAACGCGAACGAGGCGTTCACATCGGGGTACGCGTCGTGCAGAACCTTGGAGATCGCCGCGGTCAGCGTGGTCTTGCCATGGTCGATGTGACCGATGGTGCCGATGTTGACGTGCGGCTTCGTCCGCTCGAACTTCGCCTTGGCCACTGGATTGTCCTCCTGGACTTCTTTTTGCTGGTCCGGCGGGCATTTGTGGCCACCCGCCGGACTTACACGTCAGGGTCTAAAAGTAGCGGACCCCAGGGATTCACCCCCGGAGAGCCCGCGGTCGAACTGCGGTGCTCCGGTGGGGAGTTACTCCCCGGTCGCCTTCGCGATGATCTCCTTCGAGACGTTCGCGGGAACCTCTGCGTAGGAGTCGAACACCATCGAGTAGTTGGCACGACCCTGGGTCTTGGACCGCAGGTCACCCACGTACCCGAACATTTCCGACAGCGGAACCAGTGCCTTGACGACACGGACGCCGCTGCGCTCCTCCATGGCCTGGATCTGGCCGCGGCGGGAGTTCAGGTCGCCGATCACGTCGCCCATGTACTCCTCGGGCGTCGTGACCTCGACGGCCATCAGAGGCTCGAGGATCGCGGGAGACGCCTGACGGGCGGCTTCCTTGAGGGCCATCGAACCAGCGATCTTGAACGCCATTTCCGAGGAGTCGACCTCGTGGTAGGCGCCGTCGATCAGAGTCACCTTCACGCCGACCAGCGGGTAGCCCGCCAGCACGCCGTACTGCAGCGCGTCCTGTGCACCCGCGTCGACCGACGGGATGTACTCACGCGGGATGCGACCACCGGTGACGGCGTTCACGAACTCGTAGAGCGCGCCGTCGTCCTTCTTCTCCAGCGGCTCGACGGTGATGAGCACCTTCGCGAACTGGCCGGAACCACCGGTCTGCTTCTTGTGGGTGTAGGAGTACTTCTCCACCGCCTTGCGGATGGTCTCCCGGTACGCCACCTGAGGCTTGCCGATGTTGGCCTCGACCTTGAACTCGCGGCGCATGCGGTCCACCAGGATGTCCAGGTGGAGCTCGCCCATGCCGGCGATGATGGTCTGGCCCGTCTCCTGGTCGAGGTTGACCCGGAACGTCGGGTCCTCCTCAGCCAGCTTCTGGATCGCGGTGCCGAGCTTCTCCTGGTCCGCCTTCGTCTTGGGCTCGATGGCCACCTGGATGACGGGCTCGGGGAAGGTCATCGACTCGAGGACGATCGGGTGAGCCGGGTCGCACAGGGTCTCACCGGTCGTGGTGTCCTTCAGACCGATCACGGCGTAGATGTGGCCCGCGATGGCCTCGGTGACCGGGTTCTCCTTGTTGGCGTGCATCTGGAAGATCTTCCCGATGCGCTCCTTGCGGTCCTTGGTCGCGTTGACGACCTGGGTGCCGGAGGCGACCTTGCCCGAGTAGACCCGGATGTAGGTCAGCTTGCCGAAGAACGGGTGCACGGCGATCTTGAACGCCAGAGCCGAGAACGGCTCGTCGCTCGAGGCCTTGCGCGACACGACGGTCTCGCCGTCCTGCAGCGTGCCCTCGACCGGCGGGAGGTCCAGCGGCGACGGCAGGAAGTCGATGACCGCGTCGAGCATGGGCTGAACGCCCTTGTTCTTGAACGCGGAACCGCAGAGCACCGGGTAGGCGGTGCCCTCGGCGACGATCTTGCGAAGGCCGGCCTTGATCTCCTCGACGGAGAGGTCACCGTTCTCGAAGTACTTCTCGGTCAGCTCGTCGTCGGTCTCGGCGACGGCCTCGAGAAGCTGCTCGCGGAACTCCTGCGCACGCTCGACGAGATCCGCGGGGATCTCCTCGATCGCGTAGTCCTCGCCCTTCTGGACCTCACCACGCCACGTGAGAGCACGCATCTCGACCAGGTCGACGACGCCGATGAAGTCGCTCTCGGCACCGATCGGGATCTGGATCGGCAGCGGCTTCGCGCCGAGACGTTCCTGAATGGTGCGGATGGTGAAGTAGAAGTCCGCGCCGAGCTTGTCCATCTTGTTGACGAAGCAGATGCGCGGGACGTCGTACTTGGTGGCCTGCCGCCAGACCTGCTCGGACTGCGGCTCGACACCCTCCTTGCCGTCGAAGACGGCAACGGCGCCGTCGAGGACGCGCAGGTTGCGCTCGACCTCGACGGTGAAGTCGACGTGGCCGGGCGTGTCGATCAGGTTGATCTGGTGGTTCTTCCAGTAGCAGGTCGTCGCGGCCGACGTGATCGTGATGCCGCGCTCCTGCTCCTGCTCCATCCAGTCCATCACGGCCGCGCCGTCGTGAACCTCGCCGATCTTGTAGCTGATCCCCGTGTAGAAGAGGATCCGCTCAGTCGTCGTGGTCTTGCCCGCGTCGATGTGCGCCATGATCCCGATGTTGCGGACCTTGGCAAGATCAGTGAGCACGTCCTGTGCCACGGGTCTTTCCCCTGTCTTGAGCTTGTCAGCTCACTAGGGCCGGGAGAGCCCGGCCTGGTGTCCAGGCCGGGCGTCACATCACCAGCGGTAGTGGGCGAAGGCCTTGTTGGACTCGGCCATCTTGTGCGTGTCCTCACGGCGCTTGACGCTCGCACCGAGACCGTTGCTCGCATCGAGCAGCTCGTTCATCAGACGCTCGACCATGGTCTTCTCACGGCGCTGCCGCGAGAAGGTGATCAGCCAACGCAGCGCCAGCGTGGTGGAGCGGCCGGGCTTGACCTCGACCGGGACCTGGTAGGTCGCGCCACCGACGCGGCGGCTCTTGACCTCGAGAGCCGGCTTCACGTTGTCGAGCGCGCGCTTCAGCGTGACGACCGGGTCGGTGCCGGTCTTCTCGCGAGCACCTTCGAGCGCTTCGTAGACGATCTTCTCGGCCACGGAACGCTTGCCGTCGACCAGCACCTTGTTGATGAGCTGGGTCACGAGCGGCGAGCTGTAGACCGGGTCGGAGATCAGCGGCCGCCTGGGGGCCGGTCCCTTGCGGGGCATCAGCTCTTCTCCTTCTTCGCGCCGTAGCGGCTGCGAGCCTGCTTGCGGTTCTTGACACCCTGCGTGTCGAGAGAGCCACGGATGATCTTGTAACGAACACCCGGCAGGTCCTTCACACGACCGCCGCGCACGAGCACCATCGAGTGCTCCTGGAGGTTGTGGCCCTCACCGGGGATGTAGGCCGTGACCTCGATACCGCTGGTCAGCTTGACGCGAGCGACCTTGCGCAGTGCGGAGTTCGGCTTCTTGGGGGTGGTGGTGTAAACGCGGGTGCACACACCGCGCCGCTGCGGCGAGCCCTTGAGGGCCGCCGTCTTCTGCTTGGCCACCTTGTCCTGGCGGCCCTTGCGGACCAGCTGCTGGATCGTTGGCATTCGCCGGCTGCTTCTTCCGTCTTTTGCGGGTTCGCCTCTCGGTTCACCCTCGTGTTTCTTGATCCCTCTCTGCACCCGAGGTCGGGCGTGTCGCCCGCTCCCAAGGTCCGCAGGCAACAGCTCAACTGCCCCTGCGAGTGGAGGACACCGCTGCCTCACGGGCACGCGGAGCGGCCCGACATGGGTCGGGCACGAGTAGCAAAGATACCCGCCCACGTCTACCTGGGTCAAAACGGGGGTACCGCGCTCGTACCTGCAGTAGACATGGCGACCGGACCCCACGGTACTCGTGTGACGGAGAACGCACTTTGAAGGCCAACCTGCTGGTCTATGGCGCCATCGCCGTGGTCATCGCCGTACCGGGGTTCTTCATCGCGAAGGACCTGCTCTCGACCCCTTCGGTCGGCGACTGCGCCCGGCCGACCGGCGAGCTGGAGATGGACGAGACCGACTGCGCCTCCCCGGAGGCGACCTACCGGCTCGTCAAGGAGGAGACGAAGCGGTCGTCGTGTCCCGAGGGCGACTACTTCGTCCAGACGACCCAGCGCGCCCGCAAGACCGGTGGCAAGACGCGGCACTGCTACGTGCTCAACGTCAAGGAAGGCGACTGCCTCAAGCGCGCCAACGCGTTCCACGAACGGGTGACGTGCGGCACTGGCGGGTCGCAGCGCGTGTCCAAGGTCACCGGCGGCGTCGACCGGTCGTTGTGCGGCGACCACGAGATCCGCACGTACAGCGAACCCGCGACCACGATCTGCCTGGAGAAGTCGTGAAGACCGTTGCCACGGCCGCCGCGCTCGTCCTCACCCTGTCCGGCTGTTCCGGCTGGCACGAGCAGGCGGGCGTCGGCGAGTGCGCGAAGCAGATCGACCTCAACGACACGAGCGTCAACATGGCCGAAGTGGACTGTTCGTCCCAGGAGGCCGTGTACCGCGTGTCTTCCCGTGAGCGGCGCACGATGTGCCCGACCGGTGACTACCTCGACGAGTCGTCCGGGCGGTCGAAGCGGAACGGCAAGACCCGCTACTGCTACGTGCTCAACGTGAGCGAGGGCGACTGCCTCAAGGCGGTCAACCAGTACTTCGAACGGGTGGTGTGCGGCACCGGAACGCGCAAGGTCACGAAGGTCGTCGAGGGCAAGTCCGACCGCTCGCTGTGCGCAGGCGAGGACTCGAAGACCTACTCGCAGCCGATGAAGACGATCTGCATCACCAAGTGATCCGTTCGGCCGACAGGGTGCTCCCGCGTTCGGTACGTTGCCGCAGTGCTCGACGACGATCAGCTAGCGGCTCGTAACGCAGAGTTGCGCGGCACCCTCGACAACCTGATGCGAGAGCTGAAGGACCGCACCGACGGCCTGCGCGACGCCCAGGCGGCGATCGCGGCGATGTCCGGGGTCGCGTCCTCACCCGACGGCAACGTCGTGGTGACCGTCGACTCCACCGGTGTGCTGGACAAGCTGGAGCTCGGCCCGCGCGCGTTCGAGCGGGTCACGCCCGAGCAGCTGGCGCAGACGATCACCCAGGTGACCCGTCGCGCGGCCGCGAACGTGCGCGAGCAGGTGACCGCGCAGATGGCCCCGCTGACCTCGGAAGAGGGCATGGTCGACCTGCCGGACATCGTGCCGGGAGCACCGTCGTTGAAGGACATCTTCAAGGTGGAGCAGCGCGACGAACCGGCGCCACCGTCCGATGAGGACTTCGGCTCCTCCGTGCTGCGCAAGGAAGCCCGGCCCGTCCAGCGTGCGGCCTCCGAGCCGGACGACGACGACTTCGGCGGCAACTCGATCATGGGCCGGAGGGACAGCTGGTGACCGGGCAGACCTGGATGGAAGCCGCCGGCGTGCGCTCGGCGGCGGCCAAGATGGTGAGCACCGGCGAGGACATGGCGACCGGCGCGGCCACGCTCGCCCGCGGCCTCGACGCCGAAGGCCAGTGCTGGGGCAACGACGAGGCGGGCCAGAAGTTCGCCACCGACTACGTCCCCGCGGCCGACGGCGTCCGCAAGGTGATGGCCGAGGTCGCGAAGACCTTGCAGGACATCGGGAAGAACCTGGAAGAGTCCGCGAACCTGATGGAACAGCAGGACAATTTCAACGCACGCGGCATCAGCGGTTAGCAGTCTGGGGGGATTGCCGCCATGGGCATCGAGATGCCCGCCGAGGTCCGCTGGCTCATCCCGATCGTGGTGGGTGACAGCTGGCCGGAAGGCGACGAAACGGCGCTGCAGCGACTCGGCGACGTCTGGAAACAGGCGGCGACCGACGTCGACGAGGCCATGCGCCAGGCGGAGGACGCCGTCAAGCAGGCAACGTCCCACATGGACGGTGAGGCCGCGGAGGCGTTCAAGAAGTACTGGGAGAAGTTCGTCAAGGGCGAGGAAGCCACCCTGCCCAAGATGAAGGACGTCTCCGAGAAGCTCGCGACGGCCTGCCGCAACTGCGCGATGCAGATCGAGTACGCCAAGCTCTCGATCATCATCGCCCTGGTCCTGTTGGCCATCCAGATCGCGGTGATGCTCGCCTCGGCCGTGGTCTCGTTCGGCGCCTCGACCGCGGGCATCGTGCCGGCCCAGCTGGCGACCAGAGCCGGCGTGCAGATCGTCTTCCGCCAGCTCGTGCAGCGCCTGATGCAACAGGTGGGCCGCAACCTCATCGGCAAGCTGGCCCTCCAGGTGGGCATCGAGGTGGCCACCTCGGTCGCCACCGACCTGGCCGTCCAGGGCATCCAGCTGGCCAAGGGCACCCGCGACACCCTCGACACCTCGCTCACGCTGGACGCGGCCAAGTCCGGCCTGATCTCCGGCGTGGTCGGCGCGGGCGTGGGCGCCGGCACGGGCAAGACGCTCGGCGACGGCCTGGGCGACTCACTCGGCCGCTCCATCGGCCGCAACGCCGCCGAGGAGGCCATCACCGGCGCCGGCTCGGCCCTGGCGGAAGGCGCGCTGAGCGAGGAGGGCATCAAGGCCTCCGACGTGCTGTTCGGCGCCACCTCGGGCGCCGTCAGCGGCAGCGTCTCGGGCGCGAAGTCGGGCATCGAGGGCCTGAACGCGGACATCGACGTCCCCACCGCAGGCGACATGCCCTCGGCAGGCGACGCTCCACCGCGTGCGGACGCGCCCCGCGCCGACGTTCCTCGTGCGGACGTTCCTCGTGCGGATGCGCCTGGGTCGACGTCCACTCCGGACGCCGAGGCCCCACCGCGCCGCTCCTCCGACGCGACGAACATGTCGTACGCGGCCCCGCCCGTGGAGCAGCCGCAGCACCGCGGCGGTACGGACACGACGCCTGCTGCGTCGGCACCGCCGCCTCCTTCCCAGCAGCCGCAGGGCTTCCAGGCTTCGCAGCAGTCCGCTCCTGCGGCGGGGAATGCGCCAGCCGCGCCTGCCGCTGGGAATGCTCCGGCTGCGCCGCGCTCCACGCCGGGCATGTCGGGTGGAGGGTTCTCCCCCAGCGGTGGCGCTTCGCCGATGGGGGGCGGGCATGCGTCGAGCAGCGCGCCGTCATCGGGTGGCGGCGGCCACTCGCCTGCGGGCGGCTCCGCGCCGACGAGCGGCAGCCACTCCCAGGCGGGTGGACCCACGCCGGCGGCTGGCGGTCACGCACCAGCGGCAGGAACCAACCCGACGGCCGGCGGTCACTCGCCGAGCAGCGGCGGTCCCTCACCGAGCGGCCCAGCCCCGACGTCCACCGCGCACCCGCCGAACACCGGCGTCCCCGGTCCCGCTGTCCACTCGTCCGGTCCCAACGGGCCGACGCCGTCGGGCAGCCCGACCCCGCACGGCGCAAGCCACCCGTCCGGTAGCGGCGGTCCCGTACCGAGCGGCCCGCCCGCCTCGGCGAGCCACCCGCACGGTGGCCCATCACCCATGGCGGGCAACCACTCCCCGATCTCGCCCGCGGGCGGTCATGCGCCGAGCCCGAACGGACCGGCCAACCTCGCCCCGGCAGGCTTCACACCTCCCGGCGGCACGAACCACGGTCCTTCCCCGACCGGCCTGGGCCCGGCCGGACCGCAGCAGCACAGGTCTCCTGCGGGCGACGCCATCCACCAGGCGGCGACGTCCACGCCGGTTCCTCCCGCGCCCTTCACCGCGCCGCCCGGCCGCCACAGCGAGGCCCCTGCCTCGTCGCAGTCCTCGCCTCTCGGCCAGGGCCCGGCGCCGCAGGGCGTGCCGCAGCAGCAGCCGCGCCCACACAACCAGCGCCCTCAACAGCCCGGACCACACCCGCGCAGCGCTCCCCCGCAGCGGCCCCTGCACGGCCAACCGCCAGCGCACACCTCCGCGCCGCCGCACACCCGAGCTCCGCAACACGCGCAGCCGCAACACGCGCAACCCCGCCAGCAAATCCAAACGCCCCAGCACACCCAAGCGCCCCAACCCGCCCCGCAACAGCACCAGGCACCACAGCCCCAACGGCATCCCGTGGCGCAGCAGGTTCCGCCCAGCCACGGCCCGACACCTCAGCACCGGCCCGTCGACACCTCCCAGCCGCACGAACGGCAGGCCCGCAGCCACGCCGAGGACCTCGCGCGGCAGAAGACCCCGGTCACCCTGCCGGACCACCTCAAGCACCTGCAGGACCACGCGGCGCACACCAAGGCCGGGCTGTCGTTGCACGAGCGCGCCGGCTCGGGCTGGAACCGCATGGACGGTGCGGTGTACTCCGCGACCACCGTCGCGCCCGACCCGCACCGCTACACCGTCGACGTGCACGGGTCGGCCGACAACGTGCGGGTGGGCGACACCAAGCTCACGCCCAAGGACCTCGCCGACATCATCCGGTCCAGCGGCGACTGGGACGGCAAGCAGCCGATTCGGCTGTTGTCCTGTCAGACCGGGACCAAGGCGGACGGATTTGCCGCGAAGCTGAGCCAGGAGCTCGGCGTCGAGGTCGTGGCGCCCACGAAGGACGCGTGGGTCGACGACATGGGCAACGTGTTCGCCAGCTCGACGCACTACGACCACAAGCGCGGTGGCGAGTCGCCCGGCTGGCCGCCCAACGGTGACTGGGCCACGTTCAAGCCGGACGGCACCAACTCCAAGCACGAGCGCTCCACCGCGCCGGGCACCACGCCGACCTGGGGCGACAACGTCCCGGAGCAGGGCGTGCGCGCGCACCGGCGTGGCGAGCCGATGGTGTGGGTTCACGACAGGTTCGGCAACGCGATGCTCGTGCCCGCGAGCCACGTCGCGCCGCCGCACCAGGTCAGGCAGCCACCGCCACCTCCGCCGCCGCAGCACTGGGGTCCGCCGCCGAACCGCGGCCAGCGGCCACCGCTGCCACCACCGCCGAACCAGGGCCACCGCCCGGTCGGACCGCCGCCGAACCAGGGGCACCGCCCGGTCGGGCCGCCACGCGGTCCCGTGCCGCCGCGCTTCCCGCAGCAGGGCCAGCCGCGTTTCCCGCAGCCCTCTGCGCACCAGCAGCGTCCTCCGCTGCCGCCCCAACAACAGCCGAACCCCGGACAGCAGCGGCCGAACTGGCAGCCGCCCGCACCGGGGCGTGACTGGCGACCGGTGAAGCCGCTCGACGCGTCCGAGGTGCAGTGGCACCGGCCGGGCGACGAGCGTCAGGCCGTGCCGAGCACGCGACCGGACGTGGTGCCGCCGCCGGCTCAGCCCGTCCAGCACGCGCCTGCGCCCGAACGCCACCCCGCACCGGAACCGGAGCGCCAGCCCGCCCCCGACCAGCGACCGGAGTCCGCACGGGTTCCCGAGGAGAAGCCAGCCCACAACCCGGAGCCGGTTCACGACACCGAACCGGTCCGAGACACCGAGCCAGCTCAGGACGCCGAGCCGGTCCACGCCCCAGAGCCAACCCCCGCCCCAGAACCCACCCCCGACCCCGCACCCAAACCCCAACTCCCCCCGTCGAAGTACACCGCGGAAGAGGACCGGAACGGCATCGCCTCGCGCCTCGAAGGCTGCGAACCGCCGCCCGACATCCGCCGCGAATGGGCCCAGAAGGCACACGACCTGCGCGAGGACGCGATCGCCAAGGGCGCCACCGACTACGACGACCCGCACTCCGACGAGGCACGCGCCCACGGAGCGCAGGCCGCACCGGAAGGCGCCGCCCTGCACTTCGAGGACATCAGCGACGAGGCCGCCTGGCGGATCAGCAACGAGGAGCTCTACCGGTTCGACAACCGGGACCCCGCCGTGGTCTTCGGCGAGGGCTTCCACGTCAGCGAGCACAAGCAGGGCGGCACGACGCGCCAGCAGGTCACGTCCAACTCCGGCCGCATGGTGTCGGTGACCCGCGACTCGACCTGGTACACGAGCAAGCAGTTCGGCGGCGACATGCCGCCCCAGATCGGCGACGTCGCGTACAACTACGTCATCGACGCTCCCGGTGGACTCGACGTGCTCGCCACGCTGGAACGAGAAGGCCACAAGGACCTGTTGATGTCCGTCGACCAGGAGGCCGAGATCGGCTTCCTCGGCGGCATCGACCGGCGCTACATCAAGGAAGCAGTCGAGGTGAAGTGGAACGGCACGGAGTGGGTCCCGACGAAACGGGCCTTCACCAACCCGCACTACGAGCCGCACACCACTGATGCACTGAGGACCACGTCATGACGCAGCCCGGCAAGCCAGAGATCACCGCCGAGATGCGGGCAGCGGCCAAGCAGCAGGCCGGTGGCTGGCTCTACGCGATCGACCCGATGCTCGACCCCGACGGCGTGGTGCCCCCGTACGCGATCAGGGGCGCCTTCGCGGTCGACGATCGCGGCGAGATCGGGGACTTCAGCCCGAACGCCAACTACCGGCCGAGCCCGCGCGCGCTCGAGCTCTCCCCTCCGGAGAACGCTCTGGAGCAGGCGATCGAACTGGCCGCCACCGGGTACGGCCCCGAAGGCGATGTGGTGCTCGCGTTGCTGGAGGCGGAGGTCTTCCTCGTCGACCGCGAGGAGCACCCCGGCCAGTTCGCCGTCGCGAAGGAAGGCGACGACGAGGTCCTGCACGTCTTCACCTCCGAGGCTCGGCTGCCCGGCAACTGGTCGCGCTGGCAACGGGCGCGCGGCCGGGACCTCGGTGCGCTCGACGGCGTGCTGCTCCGGCTCAACCCCGGCGTTCCGGCCGTGGCCTCGGTGACCGTGCCGACAGCCGACCTCGCCGCCTTGGTGCCCGGCCCCGCGCCCACGTCGGAGTCCGAGCTCGGCATGCGCCAGTTCCTGGTGTGGAACAACAAGCTGTTCCCCAGCACGTTCACGCGGCTCGACCACCGGATCGCACGGCACGTGCTCTTCGACGACGGGTCCGGCACCCCGGAACCACTGGGGCTGAGCCTGGTCGAGTCGGCGTTCCTGAGCGTCGCGGTGGCGCACGGCACCGACGGTTCACTGCACGAGGTGCAGGGCGTCGGTGACGACGAGCTCTCGGTGGCACGGCTGCGGACCGGCAAGCCGAAGGAGGCCGTCACCAGGCCGCGCACGGAGTTCGAACGGCTCGCGCAGATGCGTCACGACGACCTGCCGACGCTCGACGTGGTCGACACGTCGCCGCCGTACCTGGTGCTGCCGGAGTCGAAGCAGGCCCCCGCCCAGACGGACGCGCTGGTGGACGCGATCACGGCGCTGCTCACCCGGCACTGCCCTGAGGGCTGGCAGACGATCGTCGTGGAGTGCCACGCGCTCGGTCCGTGGCAGGAGCTCACGACGTTCCTGCGCACGGCAGACGGCGAGGAGCGCCACTGGCTGCCACCGCTGATGGTCGGGCAGTGGTTCCACCGCCTGCGCACGGCCACCTACGTCTACCCGCACGGTGCCTGGACCACGGCGCGCTACGAGGTCAGCAGGGGCGAGCGGCCGACGCTGGCGTTCGACCGGCGCGCCGAACCGCGCTGGGCCGCGTACTACGACCGCGGCCCCATGGACCTCGCGGACCAGTTGCTGCGCACCGAGTTCCTGTACTTCCCGCGCATGCCGCAGACCACCCCGGACTGGATGGCCTCCGCCCTCAGCACGCTGAGCCTGGCCGGACCGCCGAAGTCGGTGTTCGCCGAGTCGCCCGCACCGGGCAACCGCGAAACCAACCTCGTGCGGATGTTCGACGGCATGGACGAGAACGAGACCCCGGTCCTGTTCCGCTCACCTGTCATCGCCGGCGAGAAGAAGGCGTTGCTGGACTACCTGACCAACGCCACGGTGGTGCTGGCGTCGCGCAGTCTCGTGCGCGACTGGCTGGACCCGGAACGTCCGCAGGAAGTGCCGATGGCCTACCACACCGACGGCCGTTGGGTCTGGGCCAGCTCGGTGGCGTACTACCTCGAGCGGTACGACATCGCGCCGGACCAGGCGTTCCTCGCGCACGTCCGCGAACGGGGATACCAACTGCCACAACGGTTGTCCTCGCCCGTGCGCGCACGGGCACTGGCCGTCGCGACGGACGCGCCGGAGCTCGAACCCGCTCTCGCCGGCGAGTTCGACACGGCCGCGCAGGCCGTGCACGGCATCGCCGAGTTCCTGGGCCTCGACCAACGCAGCTACTCGGTCGGCGCGACCGTCGAGAACGCCCTGTGCCTCGTGCGCGCGGAGGACAGCTACGTCGTGTTCTGGTTGCACGACGGCGAAAAGCGGTTCTACGCGGAGTTCGACTCCCCCGGCGACGCCGCGACCTACCTGATCGGCTTCATGTACAGCTACACCGACGCACTGCGCCAGCCGCCCACGCCTCAGTGATTCACTGTGCGCGTGGACGACCTGATCGCGGCGATGGCCTCGTTGACCGGCTCCTCCGCCGACCCCGAGGTGCTCGGCGGCGACCGCGGTGACGTCGTGGTGGTGCGCGTCGGCGACGTGGTGGCCAAGGCGCACCCGGCGAACGTCGACGTGCCCGCGTTGCGGCAGCGGGTGGAGATCGCGGCGGCGCATCCGGAGCTGTTGCTGCCGCCGCTGAAGCCGCTGCAGTTCGTGGACGACCGGCCGGTGACGGTGTGGCCGTACGGGACGCCAGTGAGCCAGGCGGATCCCGACGCGGCACCGTGGGAGGAGAGCGCGGCCCTGCTGGCGCGCCTGCACGCGTTGCCCGTGCAAGGTCCGGTGGCGGGAGCTCCCGAACGGATCGTGCGCGCCATCGAGGCCCTGCCACCCGATCTGCCGTACGCCGATGTCGTCTTGGAGGCCTTCCAAACGCTGCCGCCGCTGGACTTGCCGGGGCGGGCGCTGATCCACGGCGACTGGCACCTCGGTCAGCTGGTCCACCGGGGCGCGTGGCGACTCATCGACGTGGACGATCTGGGGGTCGGCGATCCGGTGTGGGACCTGGCCCGACCTGCGGCGTTGTTCGCGGCGGGCATCCTTCCCGGCGATCTCTGGGCGAGGTTCCTGAACACCTACCGTGAAACGGGAGGTGTGGCGCTGCCGACATCGGAATGGGAGGCGCTCAACATCCCGGCTCAGGCGTACGTTGTGCAAATGGCAGCGCGGGCACTAGTGACCGGTCTGCAAGCAGTGGAACCGCTGGTCGATGCATGTCGTCGGATCATCGCGACGCACGGCAACGGCGACCGCGGCTAATATCGTTTTTGTCCGGTCCCACCCAGGAGGCTCACCACGATGCAGTGTCCCAAGTGTCATGCGAACATGCGCACGTTCGACCGCATGGGCGTTCACATCGAGCAGTGCGACGGCTGCCGCGGCGTCTTCCTCGACTACGGCGAGCTCGAGTCCATCACCCGCCTCGAGGCCCAGATGCACACGCCGCCGCCCGCGGCCCCGGCCCCGCCGCCCGCCGCCTACCCGCAGCCGGCCCAGCCTGGTTGGGGTGCCGCGCCGCAGCAGATCCACCACCACCACGGCGGCTACGGCCACGCCTACGGCCACCGCAAGCACCGCGGTATGGCAGGTCTCTTCTTCTCCTCGTGAGCGTGCACGGCCCCGGATCCCTGCTCCGGGGCCGTTGACGACTACCGAATTTCAGGGTGATAATCGGTAGTCAACGGGAGGAGTAGCCATGTCTGTCGCGACCGAGGCCGCCCACATCCGGGACCTCTTCGAAACGATCGAAGAGATCGAGTCCGTGGCGTCGTCCCTGTCAGAAGACGACGAACGCCGCCGCAAGCTCGACGGCGTAGTAGCCCGCACCCTCCGCCAAGCCCCACCGGTCCGCCCGGTGGTAGCAGGCGAACTCCTCGACCTCACCGAGAAAACAGTGAAGGCCTGGGCCCGAGAAGGCGTACTGGCCATCCACAGCCAAGAACCGCGCATGCTCCTCGACACCGTGCGCCTCCACGAGGTCCTGCATCTCGTCTCCGACCTGCGCCGCGCAGGCAAAACCCGCGGCCTGATCGACGAAGTCCACCGCCGCCTCAGCGACCAGTCCCTCCTCGACAGGTCCGACCTCGCAACCTCCCTCGACGAGATGCGCAGCGGCAAAGGACGCGTGGTCCGCTCAGTTTGATCCAGGTAGTAGAAACCCACACCGCCAACGCCCAGGCCAACGGCCTCCGCGGCCGAGCCCGCGTGGCCTACGAACGCTTCCTCGACGAACTGGCCCACTCAGGCTGCGCAGCCCTGGGCTACCGCGTAACGGGCCCAGAACCACTCCCACGCCTGTGCGTGAAACACCTCCGAGGCGCCGATCGAGTAGTGGTCGCCTTCCCATCACCAGAAGTCGTGTGGGTGCTCCTCGTAGGCCCGCACGACGACGACCCGGGCCTCGACCTCTACGAGGCCCTGTACGAAATGGCCGGCGTCCGTCCCCAGCTCTCCGAGAAGCGCACCAAGCCGCGCTGCTGCACCGACGAGTCCGGCGTGCCGCCCCTGGTGGACGAGCACCTCGTCGACGACCTGGTCATCCGCGCCCGAGCCCTGGCCCGCGCCCGCCGCCGCTGACAACACGCCTCGTCGAGCCCCGTCAGACCTCACCGACAAATTTTCTTGTCAAGACAGGGATGGTTGTCCTAGGCTCTGATCAACCAGAGCGAACGGAGACCACGATGTCCTTCCAGGCCTACCTCGACGGCGCGGAGAAGAAGACCGGCAAGACCCCGGCCGAGCTGCTGGCCGCGGCCACGGCACACGGCTTCGACGTCACCACCAAGGCGAACGACTTCCTCGACTGGCTGAAGAACGACTACGACCTGGGCCGGGGCCACGGCATGCCGCTCTACCAGATCTTCAAGAACGGTCCCGAGATCGCGGCCAAGTACGACAAGTCGCCGAACCCCGCACCGGTTCGCCTGGACGGCCTGGCCAACCGCTGACCAGCTAGAGCCCCAGCGCGGGCAGCAACGCCTCGTCCACGATCGCGGCGAGCTCGTCCACGTCGGGGATGCGGCCGTTGTCGATGGACAGCTTGAAGACGAGCGCTTCGCCGATCTGGGTGGTGATCGGCGTCAGCCGCCGCGGATCGACTCGGCCACTGGCTGCGTAGTGACGCAGCACCGTGGTGGTGAAAGTGCCACCGCGGGGGTCGAACACCTTGCTGTACAACGCCTCCGCCAACTCCGGATAGCGCGCGCGTTCGGACGTGATCACCAGCACCGCACCGGCCGCCGGAGTGGCCATCCAGTCCGTGAGCAACGTCAGTGCCGCGATGAGGTCCGCCCGGAGATCGTCCGCCGCCGGCGTCGGCACCTCGACCGGATGCGCCTCACCCAGGGCATCGATCAACAGCTCGAACGGCGTTGCCCAGCGCCGGTACAGCACGGTTTTCGCGGTTGCCGCGCGGCGCGCGATGCCCTCCATGCTCAGGCCACCGAGACCGGTGTCGGCCACCTCGGCCAGCACTGCCTCGTGAATGGCGCGGACCAGTGCTTCTCCCCGTCGCCGCTCCGGCGTCACGCCACCCACCTTCCCCAACAAGAAACGATGCCGTATCTTATCAGCTCGATAAGCTACGGATGCGTATCTAATGGGGGATTGCCGATGCTCACACTCACTCGCCGGGCGCTCGCGCCCGACCTCGCGCGCGGCGTGATGCTGCTGCTCATCGCACTCGCGCACGCCCACATGTACCTGTCCGGGCACCAGACCGGCTTCCGCTCGTATGCGCTCGACGGCAGCCCGCTCGACCTGCTGGTCACCGGGGTTCAGGTGACGCTGGTCGACGGACGGGCCATGCCGATGTTCGCCGCGCTGTTCGGCTACGGGTTCGTACAGATCGCGGCCAAGCAGAGCGGCGACGCACTGCGGGTGCTGCGGCGGCGCAGCGCGTGGCTGCTGGTGTTCGGGTGCCTGCACGCCCTGTTGTTGTTCTTCGGCGACATCCTGGGCGCGTACGGGCTGCTCGGGCTGGCGCTCGCGGGGGTGGTGCGGTGGCGGGACCGGTCGCTGCTGGTGTTTGCGGGGCTGTGGCTGGTCGTGCACGGCGTGGTGATCACGTTGGGCGGTCTGCGGATCGCGGAGTTCGGCGGCGCGTCGGGGATGACAGCCGCCGCGGACCCTGTGAGCGCGTTGGTCGACCGGATCGCGCTGTGGAGTGCGTTGACGCCGTTCTTCGTCATCGAGCTCGTCGTGCCGTTCGTTCTCGGTGTGTGGGCGGCACGGAGGCGACTGCTGGTCGAGCCGCACGAGCACCGGAAAACGTTGCGTGCCGTCGCGTTCGGCGGCATCAGCGTCGCCGTTCTCGGCGGGCTGCCGCTGGCGCTGGTCGACACCGGTCTCTGGGAGGGCGCGCCGGAGGTGGCCCTCTACGTGCTGCACGGCCTCAGCGGGGTGGTCGGCGGTCTCGGCTACGCGGCGCTGATGGGACTCGTCGCGGCTCGCACCACGACGCCGGGGCCGGTGCTGACCGCACTCGCCGCCTGCGGGCAGCGGTCGATGACCTGCTACCTGTTGCAGTCAGTGGTGTTCGTGACCGTGTTCGTACCGTACGCCGGAGGGCTCGGCACCGAAGTGGGCACCGCGGCGGTGTCCGGCATCGCCGTGCTCACCTGGCTGGCCACCGTCGTGTTCGCAGAAGCGTTGCGGCGCAACAACGTTCAAGGGCCGGCGGAGACGCTGCTGCGCAAGCTCACCTACCGGTGAGGACGGGAACGGCCCCCGGAGCGTCGAGGCTCCGGGGGCCGTTCCAGAACAACCGACTAGCGGTAGTCGCGACCGAAGTCGTAGTCGTCCAACGGCACCGCAGCACCAGTGCCCGTGCCGAAGACGTCCGGGGTGTAGTACCCGTCGTCGTAAGAAGGAATCGCGTACGCAGCCGCACGCGCCTCCTCAGTCGGCTGAACCTGGATGTTGCGGTAGCGGTTGATGCCCGTACCAGCCGGGATCAACTTACCGATGATCACGTTCTCCTTCAGACCGATGAGCTTGTCCGAACGCCCGTTGATGGCGGCGTCGGTCAGCACGCGGGTCGTCTCCTGGAACGACGCGGCGGACAGCCACGAGTCGGTCGCGAGAGACGCCTTCGTGATACCCATCAGCACCGGACGACCGGCAGCCGGCTCGCCACCCTCGGCGACGACCGCGCGGTTGCCCGACTCGAAGTCGGCGCGCTCGACCAGCGAGCCCGGCAGGAACTCGGTCGCGCCGGAGTCGATGATCGTGACCCGGCGGAGCATCTGCCGGACGATGACCTCGATGTGCTTGTCGTGGATGGCCACACCCTGGGCGCGGTACACCTTCTGCACTTCCTGCACCAGGTGCAGCTGGGCCTCGCGCGGGCCCATGACGCGCAGGACCTCGTGCGGGTCCGGAGTACCTTCCAGCAGCTGCTGGCCGACGGCCACGTGGTCGCCGTCCTGCAGCGGGCCCGTCGCCGTGTTGGCGAGACGCTGACGCTTGGACAGCTTCTCGAACACGATCTCCTCGGAGCCGTCGTCCGGGATCAGCGTGATCTTCCAGAAGCGGTCGCCGTCCTCGATGCGGACGCGGCCGTCGACGTCGGCGATCGGCGCCTTGCCCTTCGGGACGCGGGCCTCGAAGAGCTCCTGGACACGGGGCAGACCGGTCGTGATGTCGTCACCGGCCACACCACCCTGGTGGAACGTACGCATCGTCAGCTGCGTGCCGGGCTCACCGATCGACTGGGCGGCGACGATGCCGACGGCCTCGCCGACGTCGACCAGCTGGCCGGTGGCCATCGAGCGGCCGTAGCAGGACGCGCACACACCGACCGCGGACTCACAGGTCAGGACCGAGCGGACCTTGACGCGGAGGATGCCCGCGTCGACCAGCGACTGCAGTGCCGGGTCGCCGAGGTCGTCACCGCGGTTCAGCACCAGGTTGCCCTGGGCGTCCGTGATGTCGTCCGCGACGGTGCGGGCGTAGACCGACGTCTGCGCGAACTCGTGCAGGCCGACCTTGTCGCCCAGCTGCTCGCCGACGGTCATCTGCACACCACGGGTGGTGCCGCAGTCGACCTCGCGGATGATGACGTCCTGCGAGACGTCCACCAGACGACGGGTCAGGTAACCCGAGTCGGCGGTACGCAGCGCGGTGTCGGCCAGACCCTTGCGGGCACCGTGCGTCGCGATGAAGTACTCCAGCACCGACAAGCCCTCGCGGAACGAGTTCTTGATCGGACGCGGGATGTACTCACCCTTCGGGTTGGTGACGAGACCACGCATACCCGCGAGCGAACGGACCTGCGTCATGTTGCCGGCGGCGCCGGACTGCACGATGACGCGGATCGAGTTGTCCTCGGGGAAGTTGTCTTCCATGATCTCGTGGACCTGCTCGGTGGCCTTGGTCCACACCTTGACCAGCTCGGAGTTGCGCTCCTCGTGGGAGAGCTGACCGCGCTGGTAGCGCTTCTCGACGGCGTCCGCGAGGCGCTCGTGCTCCTCGAGGATGTCCTGCTTCGCCGCGGGCACGAGGACGTCCGAGATCGCGACGGTCACACCGGAACGGGTGGCCCAGTGGAAACCGGCGTCCTTCAGCTTGTCCAGCGTCCGGGCGACGGTGACCATCGGGTACCGCTCGGCGAGGTCGTTGATGATCACGGCCTGCCGCTTCTTGGGCATGACCTCGTTGATGAAGGCGTAGTCCTGCGGCAGGATCTCGTTGAACAGCACGCGACCCAGCGTGGTCTCCGCGAGCCACGGCTGACCGGGCTCCCAGCCCTCGGGCTCCTGGCCCTTCGGCGGGTTCTTGTCGGAGACGCGGATCTTCACCATCGCCTGCAGGCCCAGGACCTTGCGGTCGAACGCCATCAGGGCCTCGGCGGGCGACGAGTAGAAGTGACCCTCGCCGATGTCGCCGGCCTTGTGCCGGGTCAGGTGGTACAGACCCGTCACCATGTCCAGACGCGGCATGGCCAGCGGCTTGCCGGACGCCGGGGACAGGATGTTGTTCGACGACAGCATCAGGACGCGGGCCTCAGCCTGCGCCTCGGCGGACAGCGGCAGGTGGACTGCCATCTGGTCACCGTCGAAGTCGGCGTTGAACGCTTCACAGACCAGCGGGTGCAGCTGGATGGCCTTGCCCTCGACCAGCTGCGGCTCGAAGGCCTGGATGCCGAGGCGGTGCAGCGTAGGTGCACGGTTCAGCAGCACCGGGTGCTCGGTGATGACCTCTTCCAGCACGTCCCACACGGCCGGGCGCGCACGCTCGACCATCCGCTTGGCGGACTTGATGTTCTGCGCGTGGTTGAGGTCCACGAGCCGCTTCATCACGAACGGCTTGAAGAGCTCCAGAGCCATCTGCTTGGGCAGACCGCACTGGTGCAGCTTGAGCTGCGGGCCGACCACGATGACCGAACGGCCGGAGTAGTCGACGCGCTTGCCGAGCAGGTTCTGGCGGAACCGGCCCTGCTTGCCCTTCAGCAGGTCGGACAGCGACTTCAGCGGGCGGTTGCCGGGACCCGTGACCGGGCGGCCGCGGCGGCCGTTGTCGAACAGCGCGTCGACGGCCTCCTGCAGCATCCGCTTCTCGTTGTTGACGATGATCTCGGGCGCGCCGAGGTCGATCAGTCGCTTCAACCGGTTGTTGCGGTTGATGACGCGGCGGTACAGGTCGTTCAGGTCGGACGTGGCGAAGCGGCCACCGTCGAGCTGCACCATCGGGCGCAGGTCCGGCGGGATGACCGGGACGCAGTCCAGGACCATGCCCTGCGGGTTGTTGCGGGTCGCCTGGAAGGCGGCAACGACCTTGAGGCGCTTGAGCGCACGCAGCTTCTTCTGGCCCTTACCGCTGCGGATCGTCTCGCGCAGGATGTCGGCCTCGGCGTCGACGTCGTAGTCACCCAGGAGCTTCTGGATGGCCTCCGCGCCCATGGCACCGGTGAAGTAGTCGCCGTAGCGGTCGTACAGCTCGCGGTAGAGCAGCTCGTCCGCGATCAGCTGAGCGCGCTCGAGCTTGGTGAACGTGGACCAGATCTCGTCGAGGCGGTCCAGCTCGCGCTGGGCGCGGTCGCGGAGCTGGCGCATCTCACGTTCGCCACCCTCCTTGACCTTGCGGCGCACGTCGGACTTGGCACCCTCGGCCTCGAGCTCGGCCAGGTCGGCCTCGAGCTTCTGGGCGCGGGCCTCCACGTCGGCGTCGCGGCGGTTCTCGACGCGCTTGCGCTCGACCTGCATCTCGCTCTCGAGCGTGGGCAGGTCGTTGTGGCGCAGCTCGGCGTTCACGCCCACGATCACGTAGGCGGCGAAGTAGATGATCTTCTCGAGGTCCTTGGGGGCCAGGTCGAGCAGGTAGCCCAACCGGCTGGGAACGCCCTTGAAGTACCAGATGTGCGTGACCGGAGCGGCGAGCTCGATGTGGCCCATGCGCTCACGACGCACCTTCGCACGGGTCACCTCGACGCCGCAGCGCTCACAGATGATGCCCTTGAAGCGCACGCGCTTGTACTTGCCGCAGTAGCACTCCCAGTCCCTGGTGGGACCGAAGATCTTCTCGCAGAACAAGCCGTCCTTCTCAGGCTTGAGCGTGCGGTAGTTGATGGTCTCGGGCTTCTTGACCTCGCCAAAAGACCACTGGCGGATGTCGTCCGCGGTCGCGAGACCGATGCGGAGCTCATCGAAGAAGTTGACGTCGAGCACGTCTACTCTCTTCCCCTTTTTAGATCGGTGGCAAAGGAGCTGGTCGGGAGGCCGTCAGGGGGAACGCGGGAGGTGTTCCCCCTGACGGCCGGCGAGGTGACTAGTTGACGACGTCGTCCACGGAGGGCGACTCGGACCTCGACAGGTTGATGCCGAGGTTCGCGGCCGCGCGCTCCAGGTCCTCGTCGTCGCCGTCGCGCATCTCGATCGCGGCACCGTCCGAAGACAGGACCTCGACGTTGAGGCACAGCGACTGCAGCTCCTTGAGCAGCACCTTGAAGGACTCCGGGATGCCGGGTTCCGGGATGTTCTCGCCCTTGACGATGGCCTCGTAGACCTTCACGCGGCCGAGCACGTCGTCGGACTTGATGGTGAGCAGCTCCTGCAGGGTGTACGCGGCGCCGTACGCCTGCATCGCCCAGCACTCCATCTCACCGAAGCGCTGACCACCGAACTGCGCCTTACCACCCAGCGGCTGCTGCGTGATCATCGAGTACGGGCCGGTCGAACGCGCGTGGATCTTGTCGTCCACCAGGTGCAGCAGCTTCAGGATGTACATGTAGCCGACCGACACGGGGAACGGGTACGGCTCGCCGGAGCGACCGTCGAAGAGCTGCGCCTTGCCGTTCTCCTTGACCATCCGCTCGCCGTCGCGGTTCGGGATCGTCGAGCCGAGCAGGCCCGTGATCTCCTCTTCCTTGGCGCCGTCGAAGACGGGGGTCGCGGTCTTGGTGCCGGGCTCGACGTCGTACAGCTCTTCCGGCAGGTTCTTCGCCCAGTCCGGGTCGCCGTTGACGCTCCAGCCCTGCTTGGCGATCCACCCGAGGTGGGTCTCCAGCACCTGGCCGATGTTCATACGACGCGGCACACCGTGGGTGTTCAGGATGATGTCGACCGGCGTGCCGTCCTCGAGGAACGGCATGTCCTCCGCGGGGAGGATCTTGCCGATGACGCCCTTGTTGCCGTGGCGGCCGGCGAGCTTGTCACCGTCCTGGATCTTGCGCTTCTGGGCCACGTAGACGCGGACGAGCTCGTTCACGCCCGGAGGCAGCTCGTCGTCGTCCTCACGCGAGAAGACGCGGATGCCGATGACCTTGCCGTACTCGCCGTGCGGCACCTTGAGCGAGGTGTCGCGGACCTCGCGCGCCTTCTCACCGAAGATCGCGCGGAGCAGGCGCTCCTCGGGGGTCAGCTCGGTCTCGCCCTTGGGCGTGACCTTGCCGACGAGGATGTCGCCAGGCTGCACCTCGGCACCGATGCGGATGATGCCGCGCTCGTCGAGGTCGGCCAGGACCTCCTCGGAGACGTTCGGGATGTCCCGGGTGATCTCCTCGGCGCCGAGCTTCGTGTCGCGGGCGTCGATCTCGTGCTCCTCGATGTGGATCGAGGTGAGAACGTCGTCCTGCACGAGGCGCTGCGACAGGATGATCGCGTCCTCGTAGTTGTGGCCTTCCCACGGCATGATCGCCACGAGCAGGTTCTTGCCGAGCGCCATCTCACCGTTCTCGGTGCACGGCCCGTCGGCCAGGACCTGGCCCTCCTGCACCCGGTCGCCCTCGTTGACGATGGGCTTCTGGTTGATGCAGGTGCCCTGGTTCGAGCGACGGAACTTGTGCAGCGCGTAGGTGTTGCGCGCACCGTCGTCGGCCATGACGGTGATGTAGTCGGCGGAGACCTCCTCGACCACACCGGTCTTCTTCGCGACGACGACGTCACCGGCGTCGACCGCGGCACGCAGCTCCATGCCGGTGCCGACCAGCGGCGACTCGGAGCGGAGCAGCGGCACGGCCTGACGCTGCATGTTCGCACCCATCAGGGCGCGGTTCGCGTCGTCGTGCTCGAGGAACGGGATCATGGCGGTCGCGGCCGACACCATCTGGCGCGGCGAGACGTCCATGTAGTCGACGTCCATCGGGTCGATGAACTCGACCTCGCCGCCCTTCTTGCGAACAAGAACGCGGTCGTCGGTGAAGTTGCCCTCGTCGTCGGTCGGCGAGTTCGCCTGCGCCTTGACGAAGCGGTCTTCCTCGTCCGCGGTCAGGTAGTCGATCTGGTCGGTGACCCGGCCCTCGGTGACCTTGCGGTACGGCGTCTCGATGAAGCCGAACGGGTTGACCCGCGCGTAGCTCGAGAGCGAACCGATCAGACCGATGTTCGGGCCTTCCGGCGTCTCGATCGGGCACATGCGGCCGTAGTGCGACGGGTGGACGTCGCGGACCTCCATGCCGGCCCGCTCACGGGACAGACCACCGGGACCCAGCGCCGACAGGCGGCGCTTGTGGGTCAGACCCGCGAGCGGGTTGGTCTGGTCCATGAACTGCGAGAGCTGCGAGGTGCCGAAGAACTCCTTGATCGCCGCCACGACGGGACGGATGTTGATCAGGGTCTGCGGCGTGATCGCCTCGACGTCCTGCGTGGTCATGCGCTCGCGGACGACGCGCTCCATGCGGGACAGACCGACGCGGATCTGGTTCTGGATCAGCTCGCCGACCGTGCGCAGGCGACGGTTGCCGAAGTGGTCGATGTCGTCGACCTCGACGGGAACGTCGGTGCCGTTGGCGGCGTCCATCTGCGTCTCACCCGCGTGCAGGCGGACGAGGTACTCGATCGTCGTGACGATGTCGTCCTCGGTCAGCACACCGGTGTTGATGTCGGTGTCCAGGCCCAGCTTCTTGTTGACCTTGTAGCGGCCAACCTTCGCCAGGTCGTAGCGCTTGTCCTTGAAGAACAGGTTCTCCAGCAGGGCCTGCGCGGACTCCTTCGTGGGCGGCTCGCCCGGACGCAGCTTGCGGTAGATGTCGAGCAACGCCTCGTCGGTACCCGCGGTGTGGTCCTTCTCGAGCGTGGTCAGCAACGTCTCGCTGAACGCGAACCGCTCGCGGATCTGCTCGGTGCTCCAGCCCAGAGCCTTCAGCAGCACCGTCACCGGCTGGCGACGCTTGCGGTCGATGCGGACACCAACGGTGTCGCGCTTGTCGACGTCGAACTCCAGCCAGGCACCCCGGGACGGGATGATCTTGACGCTGAAGACGTCCTTGTCCGTCGTCTTGTCGACCGCGGTGTCGTAGTAGACACCGGGCGAACGCACGAGCTGGGAGACAACCACGCGCTCGGTGCCGTTGATGATGAACGTGCCCTTGTTCGTCATCATCGGGAAGTCACCCATGAACACCGTCTGGCTCTTGATCTCGCCAGTGGTGTGGTTGGTGAACTCCGCCGTGACGAACAGCGGTGCCGCGTACGTCATGTCCTTGTCCTTGCACTCCTCGGTCGAGGCCTTGACCTCGTCGAAGCGCGGGTCGGAGAAGGACAGTGACATGGAGCCGGAGAAGTCTTCGATCGGCGAGATCTCGTTGAGGACCTCTTCGAGGCCGCCCGTCGGGGTCTCGTCGCCGGCGTCGACGCGACGCTGGAACCACGCCTCGTCGCCGGTGAGCCATTCGAACGACTGGATCTGCAGGTCGAGCAGGTTGGGCGTCGAGAGCGGCTCGTGAATCTTTGCGAACGAGACGCGCTTCGGCGCTCCAGGGATCCCCGACGTGGAGTTGGTCGCAGCAGTGGCCTTGGTCGCGCGAGAGATCGCCAAGATGCGTCCTTCCAGGGACAGGTAGCTGGCTAGAGCGAACTAGCACGGCTGTCAAGGGTGCGGCGATGCCCGACTAATCCACGCTCTCGGCGAAGGGCAAGCGGAAAATGGGCAGCGCAAAGGGGCAGTCTAGCCACGCGCACGGCGACTGTCGAGAGGCACCTGGAAGGACCCTCCTCTTGCTCACCGACAGAGTGACCCTGCATGAGCGTGCAGTCAAGATGTTGCGCGCCGATCCACCCTCTGGATGGAGCGATGTCCACCGACCGTCACCCATTTGACCTGCACAAACACGTGTGCGGCCGATTTGGTTGGAAGTTGGCGGCTTCAAGTGAACTTACAGAGCGCCACCAGATTTGTGTGACTGAGATCACGCGTGTCGGGGCTGGCGGAGGGGGTGTTTTCAGTGCTTTCCGGGTACTTCCGGGCCCCTCACAGCGGAGTTGATCTTAGGGGACGGCGCCGATCGGCCAACCACCGGCCTGCCCCAAACGACCCGACGAGATGAGGGCCGCTTCTCGCCGCGGCCGAAGTGCACGCGGGGAGCTTTCGTTCGCTTCGAGCGCACGCGGGGGCCCCGCGTGCCGTAGGAGGAAACGCGGGGGCCCCGCGTTCCCCGGAAGGTAACGCGGGGGCCCCGCGTTCCGGTCAGCAGGTCTGGAGCTGCTGGTTCTGTTCGGCCGTGGCGCCGAACATCTCCATGTTGTCGATCTTCCACCGGCCACCGGTGTCGACCGCGCTCACGCGGAGCATCGCGGTGCCGCCGCCCGACTGGTTGTCGGTCGTGCGGGTGGTGACCTGGTCGGCGAAGACCAGCACGGTCGCGTGGCCGTCCTTCAGGGACGACACGGCCGATGAGACGACACGAACCGTCACGACCAGCTTCTGCTGCGGCGCGACTTCCTTCACCGGGCCGAACACGGCGTTGTACTGGCACAGGGCCTTGCCCGTGAGCAGTTCGCGAGCCGCCTTCTCCGTCGACTCGACGTCGGCGAAGTTGTACGAGAACGACTTCTCCACGGCCTCGCGGACCTGGCCGTTGACCGCAGACGTGGTCGCGGCGTCGACCAGGGCGGCGTCGTAGGACACCGCGCGCGACTTGACCAGGAAGAACGTGCCCAGGCCGCCCAGCAGGACCGCCACCAGGAGCAGGGCCGCGGGCAGCATCCAGCCGGGCCGACCAGCCGCAGCCGGCGTCGACTCCACCTTCTCCGCGTCGGCCGAGAACCTGGCCTTCTTCTCGGTGAGCTCGGCGTCCGGCTGCTTCGTCGCAGGTGGCGTCCACTCGACCGCCGTCGGCGCCTTGAGCTCCTCCTGCTCCTCCTCCACTACCTCGGGAGCAGCAGCAGCCGCGTCGGAGGCGCGCCGGTGCAGACCGGCGACCTTCGGGCGGCCTCCGGCCGGAGGCGTCGGGATGGGGCGGCGGCGGGATGGAGGCACTTGCACTCGTCCAATCAACTCTGGCCGGATCAGACGCCCGCCCGCAGCGGGCCCAGCTGGCTCAGCTTCCAGCCGTCCTCGGTGCGGGTGAGCTTGGTCAGGTACCGGTTGATCTTGGTGACCTGCTTGCCGTCGGCGGGCGTCACGGTGCTCTCGACGACGGCGATCATCGACGCGCTGCCTGCCCGGTCGTCGAGCTCGGTGATGGCCGAGTCGAGAACCTTGGACGTCGTCACGGACTTGGCGTCGACCAGCTGCTTCTTGCGCGAGTCCTTGTCCTTGTCGATCTCCGCGCGCAGCTCGCCGGTGGACGAGTTCAGCCAGCGCTGGAGGTCCTCGTCCACCTTCTTGTAGTCGAGCGTCAGGAAATTCGCGATGCCGACCTGGCCGGAGCGCAGGGCCTCGTCGCGCGTGGCGGCGAACTGCGACTCCGACGAGTGCGACGCCGAGTACCAGGCCACGCCGAAGTACGCGGCGTACCCGAACGTCAGCACCGCCAGCACCACGGCGACCACCGTGAAGATCCGCACTACTTCTTCCCTTCCGGCAAACCGAGCAGCTGGCCCAGCGACGTCAGCAACGGCAGCTCCGGGGCTGTCTGCTGCCCGGTCGGCTCCTGGCCCGGCTGCGTCGTCGCGTTGCCGACCGGCGTCGTCGGCGTTCCACCGTACGGCGCATTCTGCGAGCCTCGCACCGATGTCGCCGAACCGCGCGCGAGAGCGCAGTAGGCCTGTGTGTTCAACGGCGCCGCGGAGGTGTCATTGCCCGAGCGGATCGTCGTGCCCTCGTAGCCGACCGTGCACGGCATCGGGTCGAAGACGTTCAACGCGAGCCCGAAGTGGGCCGTCCCGTCGCCCGGCGCCACGCTGAAGCCGCCACCGACGGCGATCGGGTACGTCACGGCGATCTGCTCCAGGCCGTCGCGCCTGGTCACGAGGATGTTCGACGTGGTCAGCAGGTTCGCGAAGACCACTCCGAGGTTGGGGCCGCTCTCCTTCAGCAACGCCGAGACCTGCTCCGAGGCGGGCGGCACGGCCACGATCAGCCGCCGCAGGTCGCCGTCGGAGGCTTTCAGCTGCTCCGCGATCAACCTCAGGTCACCGCTGAACGACCGGATGGCACCACCGGAGGCGGCCTGCGTGGACAGCACGATCTTGCCGTCCTTCAACAGCTGCGTGGTCTGCGGCAGGTGCTCGCGAGCCGCCGCCGTGAACGCCGCGGTGTTGTCGATCAGCACCTGCAGGTCGCCGCCGGTGCCGTTGAACGCCGTGTGCAGCTCGTCGACGACGGTCTTGAGCGAGTCCGTCGGCACCGACGACGCGAACGCGTCCAGGTTCGACAGCAGCCCGTCGACCGGCGGCGGCGTCTTCGTGGCCGACCGCGGGATGACCGACCCGGCCTCCAAATAGGGCCCGGAGTCGCTCGTCGGCCGCAGGTCCACGTACTGCTCGCCGACGGCCGACCTGTTCGCCACGACGGCCTCGGTCGCGGCCGGCACGCGCGGTGCGTCCGAGTCGAGCTCCAGGTCGACCTCGATGCCGTCCGAGGTCAGCCGCAGCTGCCCGACCCGGCCGATCGTGACGCCGCGGTACGTGACCTCGGCGTTGGTGAAGATGCCACCGGAGTCGGCGAGCTGCATCGTCACGACCGTCGACGACGACTTGAACAGACCCACGTACGTCGCGCTGACGTACGAGATGCCCAGCAACGCGACCAGCACGAACGCGCCGATCTTGAGCTTGGTCCCGCGCGTGATCACTTGCGACCACCTCCCAGCAGGCCACCGAGCAGGTCGCCCAGCCCGGACCCGCTGCCCTGGTTCAGGCCCGGCAGCGGGATGTTCGGCAACGGCAACGGCGTGCCCTGCGACGGGACCAACCCGTCGAGCGGGGACTGCCGCGACCGTCCGAGGTTGTCCAGGATCGTGCCGAGGTTCAGGTCCAGGTCGGCGTAGAGGTTCGCGTAGTCGCCCTTGATGCCGTCGACCGCCTCGTCCGGGAACGGGTAGGTCAGCAGCAGCTCGAGCGACTTCGGCAGGTTCTGCCCCGACTCGGCGAGCTTGGTCAGCGTCGGCTGCAACGCCTTCAGGTCCGCCACGATGTCGTCACGGCTCTTGTTCACCGTGTCCACCGCAACGTCGGAGAGCTTGTTCAACGACTGCAGCAACGTCACGAGCTGCGTGCGCTGCTCGGCCAGCACCTTCAGACCGGGTTCGAGGTCCGTCAGCGCCACCGCGATCTTCTCGCGCTGCTGGGCCAGCGTGCCGGCGAGCCGGTTCAGCGAGTCCAGCGCGCGGACGATCTCCGCCTTGTGCTTGTCGAGCTCCCCCACGAACGTGTTGAGGTTGCCCAGCAATGAGCGCACCTGCTGCTCGTTGCCCTCCAACGCCGCGTTGAGCTCCTTGGTGATGTTCTGCAGCTGTGCGACACCGCCGCCGTTGAGCAACATCGACAACGCACCGAAGACCTCTTCGACCTCGGGGTTGCGGTTCGTCTTCGCCAACGGGATCACGGCGTTGTCGGTCAGCTCGCCCGCGGCGTCCTTGGGCTTCCCGAGCTCGACGAACTTCTCGCCGAGCAACGCGGACTGCCGCAGGTTCGCGAACGCGTTCGCCGGCAGCCGCACGTCACCGTTGACCAGCATGGTCACTTCGGCCGTCCAGCCGTCACCGGCGAGATCGATCTTCTCCACGCGCCCGACCGGCACGTCGTTGACCTTCACGCCCGCCTGCGGCACGAGGTCCAGGACGTCCTTGAACTGCGCCTTGACCCGATACGGGTGATCACCGACGTCCGCACCGCCCGGCAGCGGCATGTTGTAGACGCCGTCGAACCCGCCGGAACCACAACCGGCCAGCACCAGGGCCGACAACACGATCGCGAGCTTCTTCACCGCGGCACCCCCGCAACGGGCAGGGGCAGCGGCAGCTTGCCCGCGTTCAGGTCGGAGATCGCCTGAGCCGGAGTGGGCAACGGCAGCGCACCGGACAGGACCGGCTCCAGCTGCTTGCACGTCTGCGCGAGCACCGGCGGCACGTTGTTCGGCGTCGTCTGCTGGACCAGCTTGCAGATCAGCACGATCGGCGGCTGGTTCAGCTCGTTGATGTCCGCGCGGGTGTCGAGCGTGCCGGACGCCGCGTTGTACGAGTTCTGCAGGTTGCCGAGCGCCAGCGGGGCGACGTCGAGCGTCTCCGCCAACGCTGCCCGCTGGTTCACCAGCACCTGCGTGATCGAGGCCAGCTTGTCCACGTTGGACTTCAGCACCTCGCGGTTGTCCTTGATGAAGCCCTGCACCTGGCCCAGCGCGGTCGCCAGCTCGTTCAGCGCGGCACCGAGGTCGCCGCGTTCGTCGGCGAGCATCTTCGACACGTCGGCGAGCTGCTTGTTGAAGTCCCGCACCTGACTGTCGTTGGCCGCGAGCATCGCGGTGAACTTCTGCAGGTTGTCGACGGTGGCGAACAGGTCCTCTTTGGACCCCGACAGCGTCCGCGTGGCCTGGCCGAGGTTCTTCAACGTGTCGTTGAGCGCCTGGCCGTTGCCGTCGAGGTTCTTGGCCGCGGCGTTGAGCAGGTCCGCCAACGCACCGTCGGCGTTCGCCCCGTTGGGTCCCAGCGCGGTCGTGAGCTTGTCCAGCGACTGGTAGAGCTCGTCCAGCTCGACCGGCGTCGCGGTGCGCTCGCGCGGGATCACGGCGTTGTCGCCCATCGTGGGCCCGCCGGTGTAGGCGGGCGCGAGCTGCACGTACCGGTCGCTGACCACGCTCGGCGAGACCACGACGGCCTGCGCGTTCTCCGGGATCCGGACGTCGCGGTCGAGGGTGAAGACGACCTTGACCGTCTTGCCCTCCGGCGTGACCTCGTCGATGGTGCCGACCTTCACGCCGAGCACCCGCACGTCACCACCGGGGTAGACGCCCACGGCCGCGGCGAAGTGCGCGGTGACCTTGCGGCCGTTCATCCCGGCGAACACCCACCACAGCGCGGCGGTCACGACCAGCGCGAGCACGCACGCGATGGCGATGAAACGGCCGGTCTTCGTGTTGACAGCGGTGGTCATCGCTGCACCCCCGGAGGCAGGCAGCCTTCCTCGTTGAACCCGACGACGCCGAGGTTCACCGAAGGCGGCAGCAGACCGCAGATGTAGGTGTCGAACCAGCGCCCGTTGCCCAGGGTGTTCGCGAACACCCGGTAGAACGGCGCCATCAGCGCGAGGCTGCGGTCGAGGTTGTCCTGGTTGCGCTGCAGGATCGTGGTGACCCTGCCGAGCTGCTCCAGCGCGGGCTTGAGCTGGTTCTGGTTGTCCTGCACCAGACCGCTGAGCTGACGGGACAGGTCGCGGGTGCCGGTCAGCAGCGCGCTGATCGCCTCGCGACGCTTGCGCAGCTCACCGAGCAGCAGGTTGCCGTCCGAGAGCAGCTTCTCGAACTCCGCGTTGCGGTCGGCGAGCGTCTTGGTCAGCTGCCTGGTGTTGCCCAGGAGCTTCGCGAGCTGCTCGTCGCGCGAGGAGATCGTCTTCGACAGCGCGGACAGGCCGTCCAGCGCGCCGCGGACGTGCTCCGGCGAGTTCTTGAAGGTGTCGGACAGGACCGTGAAGCTGTCCGCGAGCTGCTTGGTGTCGATCTGGCCGACTGTCGTCGCGAGCCCGTTGAACGCCTCGTTCACGTCGTACGGCGCGAGCGTGCGTTCCTTCGGGATCGGGTTGCCCGGCGACAGCGGCGCGCTGCCCTGCGGGTCGAGCGCCAGGAACTTCTGGCCCAGCAACGTCTTGATGCGGATCATCGCGGTCGTGCGGTCGCCCACCCAGGCGTCCTTGACCTTGAACGTCACCCGCACCCGGTCGCCGTTCAGCTTGACCTTGGTGACCTTGCCGACCTTCACGCCGGCGACGCGGACCTCGTTGCCCGGCACCAGCCCCGCGGCCTCGCTGAAGTCCGCGGCGTAGCTCGTGCCGCCGCCGACGATCGGCAGGTCGTCGGAGTAGAACGCGGCCAGCAGCAGCAGGGCGATCAACGTCAGGCTGATCGCGCCGGTCCTGATCGGGTTGCGCTCCTTCATCGGCGGCACCTCTGTTGTGTCACCGGCAGGGCCGTGATCGGAACGGGGTTGTTGATGACCGGCGGCACCGCGATCTGGCCGGTGCCCTCGCAGAGGAAGAAGTTGAACCACGAGCCGTAGGTCGCGGTCCGCGTGATCGTCTCCAGCTTGTTCGGCAGCCGCTGCAACATCCGGTCGACGAGAACCTCGTTGTCGCCCAACGTCTTCGAGACCAGCCCGAGCTGTGCGATGTCGTTCTTCAACGGCTCCCGGCCCTGTTCCAGCAGACCCGAGGTGGCGTTCGTCAGGTCGCCGAGCGCGGTGATCGCGTCACCGATCGGCTTGCGGTCCTGCGCGAGCCCGGACACCAGCGTCTGCAACGTGATCACGAGGTTGTTGAAGTCCTCGTCGCGCGAGTTCACGGTGTCGAGCGCGGTGTTGAGGCTGTCGACGACCTCGCCGATCACCTTGTCCTTGCTCGCCAGCGTGCTGGTCAGCGACGCGGTGTGCTCCAGCAGGCTGTCGATCGTGCTGCCTTCTCCCTGCAGCACCTGGATGATCTCGAACGACAGCTTGTTCACGTCGTCCGGCGACAGCGCCTGGAACAGCGGCTTGAAGCCGTTGAACAACACGGTCAGGTCCAGCGCGGGCTTGGTGCGCTCCAACGGGATCGTGCCGCCCTCTGGCAGCACGGCCTTGGTGTCACCGGTGCCGGACTCCAGCGCGATGTACCGCTGTCCCACCAGGTTGCGGTACTTGATCGTCGCGGTCACCGACCCCGGCAGCTTGCGTTCGCCGTTGATCGAGAACGCGACCTCCGCGGTCTTGCGGTCGACGACCTTGATCTCGTCGACCTGCCCGACGCGAACGCCGGCGATGCGGACGTCGTCACCCTCGTTCAACGCGGTGACGTCGGTGAACTGGGCCTTGTAGCCGGTGGCACCGGCCAGGTTCACGTTGGCGATGGTCACCGCGAGCAGCGTCGTGGCGAGGATCGTGACCACCGCGAAGGTGATCAGCTTGAGCAGCGGGGCGAGCACACCCTTCACTTGACGGTCACCTCCGTCCCTCGCACGAGCGGTCCGAGCAGCAGGCTCGACCAGCCGGGCATGTCCTGCGGGTCGACGCCGATCCGCGGGCCGAAGAGGGCCGCGATCAACCTGGCCTCCTCGGGCGAGTTGGCGAGCCGCAGCACGTCCTGCGCGGACGACGTCGAGGTGACGTTGCCTGCGTTGGCGGGCGGCAGGATCCCGTCGTTCGCGACGCGCGCGGGCGGCGGCGAGCTGGAACCGTCCTGCACCGGGCCCTCCGGCGGGTACTGCGGGAACGGGTTCGGCCTCGGCACGATGTCGTAGCAGCGAGGACCGCGCTTGTCCTTGTACTCGGGCTCGTCGAGGTTCGGCTTGTACTTGCCGCGGTTCTGCGTGATCTCCAGCGTGATGTGCAGGCCGGGCTCGTTGGTGCCCTCTCCGAACGCCTTGCTGATGATCGGCTCGAACTCCGCGAGGCCCTTGAGCAGGCACGGGTACTCGGGCGCGTACTTGGCGAGCAGCTCGAGTGTCGGCCGGCTGGTGTCGGCGAGCGAGATGATGTTGTTCTTGTTGACCGTGACGAAGCTCGTGAGGTCCTGCGACGTCGTGGTCAGCGACCCGTACAGCGCGAGCAGGTTGTCCCGCTGTTCGACGACGGTCTTGGTCGTCGTGGTCATGTCGTTGAGCGCCTGCAACAGGTCCGGCGCGGCGTCGGCGTAGACGTTCGAGACGTCCGCGAGCTTGGAGATGTTCTCCTTCAACGCCGGGAGCTGCGGGTTGAGCTCACCGAGGTACTGGTCGAGCGACACCAGCGTCTGGCCGAGGGGCTTGCCGCGACCGTCGAGCGCCTGTGACAACGCGGTCAGCGTGGTCGCGAGCTTCTCCGGCTGGATCGACTGGAGCACCGGCATCAGGTTGTCCAGCACGCGTTCGAGCTCGATCGCGCTGCTGGTCCGGTCCTGCTCGATGACCGCGCCCTCTTTGATGGCCGCGCTCTTCTGCTGCGGCAGCACGAGGTTCACGTACCGCTCGCCGAACAACGTCTTGGGCAGCAGCCGCGCGCTGACGTTGGACGGGATCTGCGAGACCTTGTCCGGCAGCAGGGCCAGCTCCAGCTCGGCGCCGTCGCCGCTGGTGCGGATGGCCTTCACCGAGCCGACGATCAGGCCGCGCACCTTGACGTCGCTCGCGGTCTGCAGCTGGTTGCCGATGTGGTCGGTCTTGAGCGTGACCTTCACGTAGTCGCTGAAGACGTCCTTGTACAGCGCCACCGTGAGCGACAGGAACATGGCGATCGCGAGGAGGAACGCGATACCGAGAACACGTTTCCTCATCCCGCGATCCTCACCGTCGTCGTCGCACCCCAGATCGCGAGGCTCAGGAAGAAGTCGAGCAGCGCCGTCGTGACGATCGCGGTCCGCACCGCACGGCCGACCGCCACACCGACGCCCGCCGGACCACCGGACGCGCGGTAGCCGTAGTAGCAGTGGGTCATGATGATCACGACCGCGAAGACCAGCACCTTGCCGAACGACCAGAGCACGTCGATCGGCGGTAGGAACAGGTTGAAGTAGTGGTCATATGTGCCTGCCGACTGCCCGTAGAACTCGACGGTGATCGTCCGCGCCGCGAGATAACTGGTCAGCAGGCCGATCACGTACAGCGGGATGATCGCGACGAACCCGGCGATGATCCGCGTGGTGACGAGGAACGGCAGGCTGGGGATGCCCATGACCTCGAGCGCATCGATCTCCTCTGAGATCCGCATGGCACCGAGCTGAGCCGTGAAGCCGGACCCGACCGTCGCCGACAGCGCGAGGCCCGCGACGAGCGGCGCGATCTCACGGGTGTTGAAGTAGGCGCTCACGAAGCCCGCGAACGCGCTCGTGCCGATCTGGTTCAGGGCCGTGAAGCCCTGCAGGCCGACGACCGTGCCGGTGAAGACGCTCAGTCCCACCATCACGCCGATCGTGCCGCCGATGACCGCGAGCGCGCCGCTGCCGAAGCTGACCTCGGCCAGCAGCCGCATCGTCTCCTTGGAGTACCGCTTGAGCGCACGAGGGGTCCACGCCAGCGCCTTGATGTAGAACGACAGCTGGTCGCCGAACCCGTCCAGAGTGGACAACGCCTTGTTCGCCATCAGCTCCCCTTCGCGGGCACGACCTGCAGGTAGATCGTGGTGAGGACGAAGTTGACGAAGAACAGCAGCAGGAACGTGATGACCACGGCCTGGTTCACCGCGTCACCCACGCCCTTCGGCCCACCGGCCGGGTTGAGCCCCCGGTACGCGGCCACGATGCCCGCGATGAACCCGAAGATCAGCGCCTTGATCTCACTGATCCAGAGGTCCGGCAGCTGCGCCAGCGCGCTGAAGCTCGCGAGGTAGGCACCGGGCGTGCCGTCCTGCATGATCACGTTGAAGAAGTAGCCGCCGAGCACGCCGACGACGCTCACCATGCCGTTGAGCAGCACGGACACGAGCATCGCGGCCAGCACCCGAGGCACCACCAGCCGCTGGATCGGGCTCACGCCGAGCACTTCCATCGCGTCGATCTCTTCGCGGATCTTGCGCGACCCGAGGTCCGCACAGATCGCCGAGCCACCCGCACCCGCGATGAGCAGCGCCGTCACGATCGGACTGGCCTGCTGGATGATCGCGAGCACGCTGGCCGCACCGGTGAACGACTGCGCACCGATCTGCCGCGTGAGGGACCCGAGCTGCAACGCGATGACCGCGCCGAACGGGATGCTGACGAGGGCCGTCGGCAACACCGTCACGCTGACGATGAACCAGCTCTGCTGGATGAACTCCCGCAGCTGGAACGGCCGGCGGAACGACGTCCGCACGACGTCGATGCCGAGCTGGCACAACTTCCCGGTCTCCCGCAGCGCCCCAGCGCCGGGGAAAGTCGTCTGCGCAGTCACAGCACACCGCCGTGACGAGGCCAGGGACTGGGCGTGGGCGCGTGGGCAGGAGCCCCGACGTGCACGCCGTACCGCGCCTGCTCCTCCGGCGTCAGGCTGGCGATGATCCCCTGCTGAGCCTCGTGCGGCAGCTGGTGAATGATCGACATGACCCGGTCCTTGCGCCGCCGAACCGCATCCCGGTACGGCAGCCCGGGCGTCGGCTCCAACTGCGGCACAACCCCGCGCATGTCCTCGTCCGGCGACCCGTCCGAGTGCCCGGCATCCGCATGAGCCTGCTCAGCGGCCATGGTGGCCTGGTCCTTCTCCTCGGACATTCCGATGGGCCCGAGCCGCCGCCCGTTGAGGAACTGCTCGACAACGGGTTCGTCACTCGTCAGCAACACCTCGCGAGGCCCGAACATGACGAGCTCGCGCCGGAACAACATCCCGAGGTTGTCCGGCACGGTCCGAGCAATGTTGATGTTGTGCGTGACGATGAGAATCGTCGCGTCGATCTGCGCGTTCAAATCGATCAGCAACTGACTCAGATAAGCCGTGCGCACCGGATCAAGCCCGGAGTCCGGCTCGTCGCACAAAATGATCTCGGGGTCGAGCACCAGCGCCCGAGCCAACCCGGCCCGCTTGCGCATACCGCCGGAGATCTCACCGGGCAGCTTCTTCTCAGCCCCGACGAGACCGACCATCTCCATCTTCTCGAGGACGATGCGCCTGACCTCGGCCTCGCTCTTGCGGGTGTGCTCGCGCAACGGAAAGGCGATGTTGTCGTACAGGTTCATCGACCCGAACAACGCACCGTCCTGGAACAGCACGCCGAACATCTTCCGAATCTCGTAAAGCTTGTGCTCAGAGCACCGCACGAGATCCGTCCCGTTGATGACGATCTTGCCCTTTTCCGGCTTGAGCAGCCCCACCAGCGACTTCAGGAACACGCTCTTGCCGGTACCCGATGGCCCGAGCATCACGCTGACCTCACCGGGCGGCAACGTGAGCGTGACGTCCTGCCAGATGGTCTGCTTGCCGAAGGACTTGGTCAGACCCTCGACGACCACCTCGACGCCCATCCGCACCTCCGCACACGCCCAAGACGCCGCAGTGTCCGGCGTCATACCAGGGCAACGAGTTCGTTCGCGGCAGGTTACTCACCAGTTGGCCTAACGCCGGTTGCGCTTGCATAACGCCACGCAGCGTGACCTCGCAAAACGGTCACCGAGGCGTAGACCAACGCCTGGCAAACCAAAAACCGACCAGAGGTGTGACAACAGGCACACCAACAATTCGAGGGCCAACGGCCCCGAAACGAACTGAGCAAGCGGGCCCGGCGGTGGGGTCCCGTCACGAGTCGCACCACAGCTCTTGCTGCACCCGACCGGAACCCGCCAACGCAACAAGACCCCTACGGACCCCAGGCAAAACAAAACGGGCGTGCACCCCCGTTGAAAGGTGCACGCCCGTTCAGGCACTACTGCGCAAGCCCCACAAGGGGGCCCAGATCACTTGAGGGTGATCTTGGCGCCCGCAGCCTCGAGCTTCTCCTTGGCGGCGTCGGCGACGTCCTTCGCCACGTTCTCCAGGAGCGGCTTCGGAGCGGCCTCGACCAGCTCCTTGGCCTCCTTCAGGCCCAGGCCCGAGACGACCTCGCGGACGACCTTGATGACCTGGATCTTCTTGTCACCGGCGGACTCGAGGACGACGGTGAACTCGTCCTTCTCCTCCTCGGCGGGGGCAGCCGGGCCGGCCGGGCCGGCGGCAGCGACGGCGACCGGCGCCGCGGCGGTGACCTCGAAGGTCGTCTCGAACTGCTTCACGAAGTCCGACAGCTCGAGGAGGGTCATCTCCTTGAACGCGTCGAGCAGCTCTTCGGTGCTGAGCTTCGCCATGATCGGCGGTCCTTTCTAATCTCCCGCGCGAAAGCGTCGGGTGTGTCTTCGGGTGATCAGCTTTCGGCGGGAGCGTCGGCCTCGGCGGCGGGAGCCGCAGAGCCCTTCTTCTCCTGCAGGGCAGCAGCCAGGCGAGCGACCTGGGAAGCCGGGGCGTTGAACAGACCCGCGGCCTTGGCCAGGTTGCCCTTCATCGCGCCCGCGAGCTTCGCGAGCAGCACCTCACGGCTCTCGAGGTCCGCGATAGCGGTGACCTCGTCGACCGAGAGCGGGCGGCCATCCATGTAGCCGCCCTTGATGACCAGGGCCTTGTTGTCCTTCGCGAAGTCGCGGATCGCCTTGGCGGCGTCGACGGGCTCGCCCTCGACGAACGCGATGGCGGTCGGGCCGGCGAGAAGGGCCTCGAGGCCCTCAATGCCGGCGTCCGCGGCGGCCAGCTTGACCAGCGTGTTCTTCGCGACGGTGTACTTGGTGCCCGCGCCGAGAGCGCGACGCAGCGTGGTGAGCTGCGCCATGGAGAGGCCACGGTACTCGGTGACAACCGCTGCCGAGCTGCTGCGGAACTGGTCCGCGAGCTCAGCGACCGCCGTAACCTTGCTGGGCTTCGCCATGATCGCCTCCTCTCTGGGCTGGGTTAGACCACCAGCTGTGAGAAGGTCCCGAAACAACAGAAACGCCCACGCGCACAAGCAGCACGGGGCGTTGCAAGAGCTAGCCACGTCCTCCCTGCGCGGGCCGCCCGTGTTGCAACGGGGCCTTCGTTCTCCTCGCGGAGAAAACCAGCGGTCTTCGGTAGAACCACGGAAGAGACTACGCGAGTCGTGTCCGCCGATCCAAATCGGCATGATGTGACGTGTGACCGACGAGCCCGGCAAGGACCTCGCGCCCCGCCAGCCGCAGCCGCCCGCCCCGCCGATGGATCCGGAGCAGCTGCGGCAGTTCCAGGAGTTCCAGCGCTTCCAGGAGTTCCAGCGCTACCAGGAAGCAACGGGCCAGGCACCCGAGCCGCCCAAGCAGTCAGGCGGCAAGCGCTGGTGGCTCGTCGTGCTCGGCAGCCGCATCTTCTGGCGCGCGCTCTTCCTGCTCCTGGTCGTCCTCTCCGTGGTGTGGGCCTACAACCACTTCTTCGGCGTGGACGACCCGGGCGACATCGCCCAGGACAGCGGCGGCGTGACCGGACCGGCCCAGGGACTGTCCGCCCCGGCTGGCCTCCAGGGCACCGTGGGCATGTTCTACAAGCACGTCTCGTTCGCCGACACGACCCGCGCCTGCACGCTCTTCCTCCGCGACGACACGCGCCAGAAGTTCGCCAACGCCCACGGCGCAAGCGATTGCCCGGCTGCGGTGAAGTCTCTGAAGACCCAGGTGACCAGCGTCGACAAGTACCAGCAGGTCATGTTCCCGCCGGACATGCTCAAGACGCCGACCACGACCAAGGTCACCATCGACTCGTGCGCCCTGACTGTCGAGGGCGGTCCGCGCCTGGGGTCGTTCGTGGTGGAGAAGGTCGGCTCGGGCTGGGTCATCACCGACTGGTCTGCCAGCACCTGTGGTTGATTCGGGTGCATGGCAAATGCACTGGGGGTGCCGAGCCCCGACAAGGTCACGTACATGGACACCGTCGCCGCCGCGGCCGTCGACTACAAACAGCAGCTGCTCGACCTGCTCGCGCTCAAACCCGGTCTGACGGTCCTCGACCTCGGTTGCGGCCCCGGCGCGGATCTGCCGGCCATGGCCGACGCGGTGACGACGTCAGGTCGCGTCGTCGGCGTCGACATCGACCAGAAGATGGTCGACGCCGCGACTGATCGGTTCCACGACCATCCCCACGTCGAGATCCACCTCGGCGACGGCCACGCGCTGCCGTTCGAGGAGGCCACCTTCGACAGGGCGCGGATGGATCGTGCGCTGCAGCACGTCGCGGACCCCTCCGCCGTCCTGTCCGAACTCCTGCGGGTGCTCGAGCCGGGCGGCCTGCTGCGGATCGGCGAGCCCGACTGGGACTCGCTGGTCGTCGACGGCGACCTGGAGATGAACCGGGCCTTCAACCGCTTCACCTGCTCGACGATGGTCCGCAACGCCACCATCGGCCGCCAGCTCGCGCGACTGGCGCGTGCGGCCGGCTTCGAGGTCGAGAGCGTGCACACGGCCGCTCCTGTGTTCCACGACTTCGCTCTGGCGGACGAGATCTTCGCCTTCACCCGCAACACGGAACGGGCCATCCGCGCGGGCGCGATCGAGCGCGCGGACGGCGAACGGTGGCTCGCGGAACTGCAGAGCGCCGACTTCACGGCCGCACCGCTGATGTTCCTGCTGGCAGCGCGCAAACCCTTGTGACGCAACGCAAAAGGCCCCCGGCGTGAACCGGGGGCCTTTCAACGAACTAGAACCGGAGAGGCTCAGGCCTCGTCCACCAGCATGTTGCGGGTGCGGTTCGGGTCGACCGGGATGCCGGGGCCCATCGTCGTGGAGACGGTGACCTTCTTGACGTACCGGCCCTTGGCCGCGGACGGCTTGGCGCGGAGCACCTCGTCCAGCGCGGCCGCGTAGTTCTCGACCAGCTTCTCGGGGTCGAACGACACCTTGCCGATGACGAAGTGCAGGTTGGCCTGCTTGTCAACGCGGAAGTTGATCTTTCCGCCCTTGATGTCGTTGACGGCCTTGGCGACCTCGGGGGTCACGGTGCCGGTCTTGGGGTTCGGCATCAGGCCACGCGGGCCCAGGATGCGGGCGATGCGGCCGACCTTCGCCATCTGGTCGGGGGTCGCGATCGCGGCGTCGAAGTCGAGCCAGCCACCCTGGATGCGCTCGATCAGGTCCTCGGAGCCAACGGCGTCCGCACCGGCGGCCTCGGCCTCAGCGGCCTTGTCACCGGTTGCGAAGACGATCACGCGGGCGGTCTTGCCCGTACCGTGCGGCAGGTTCACGGTGCCGCGGACCATCTGGTCGGCCTTGCGAGGGTCGACGCCGAGGCGAATCGCGACCTCGACGGTCGAGTCCAGCTTCACCTTGGACGTTTCCTTGGCGAGCTTGGCGGCCTCCAGCGGCGAGTACAGCCGCTCCCGGTCCACCAGCTCGGCGGCGGCCTTGTAGGCCTTGCTGCGCTTCATAACTTCTGTCCTTACCGTGGATCAGTTCGTGGTGAATGAGCCGCGCTCGGCTCTCCCACGCTTGCGTGAAAGGTCTTGGTCAGCCTTCGACCGTGATGCCCATGGAACGGGCGGTGCCGGCGATGATCTTCGCGGCCTGGTCGATGTCGTTCGCGTTCAGGTCGACCATCTTGGTCTGGGCGATCTGGCGGACCTGCTCCATGGTCACCTTGGCGACCTTGACGCGGTGCGGCTCGCCGGAGCCCTTCTCAACACCAGCGGCGGCGAGGATGAGTCGCGCGGCCGGCGGGGTCTTCAGCTTGAAGTCGAACGAGCGGTCTTCGTACACGGAGATCTCAACCGGCACGACCTGACCGCGCTGCGACTCGGTCGCGGCGTTGTAGGCCTTGCAGAACTCCATGATGTTGACGCCGTGCTGACCAAGCGCGGGACCAACGGGCGGCGCCGGGTTCGCGGCACCAGCCTTGATCTGCAGCTTGATGATCGCTGACAGCTTCTTCTTCTTGGGTGGCATTGTCCGTACTTCCTGTTATTGCGGTGTCCGCGCGCGGCCCTGCCAGCCGCAGCGTGGCCGATCGGTCTCCCCTCGCGGGGAAACCGCTCAGATCTTGGAGACCTGGCTGAACGACAGCTCGACCGGCGTCTCCCGGCCGAAGATCGACACCAGGACCTTCAGCTTCTGGCCGTCCGCGTTGACCTCGCTGATCGTCGCGGGCAGCGTGGCGAACGGTCCGTCCATGACGGTGACCGACTCGCCGACCTCGAAGTCGACCTCGATGGTCGGCTTCGGAGCAGCGGTAGAGGCGGCCTTCTTGCCCTCGGCGGGCTTCTGCTCACCCTGCGGGAGCAGGAACTTCAGCACCTCGTCGATGGTGAGCGGCGAGGGCTTCGAGGTGGCTCCGACGAACCCGGTCACGCCCGGCGTGTTGCGGACGGCGCTCCAGGACGCGTCGGTGAGCTCCATGCGGACCAGGATGTAGCCGGGCAGCACCTTGCGCTGCACGAGCTTGCGCTGGCCGTTCTTGATCTCGGTGACCTCTTCGGTCGGCACCTCGACCTGGAAGATGTAGTCCTCCATGTCGAGCGTGTGGATACGAGTCTCGAGGTTCGCCTTGACCTTGTTCTCGTAACCGGCGTACGAGTGCACGACGTACCAGTCGCCGGGCGCGTGGCGCAGGGCCTGACGCAGCTCTTCGGCGGGGTCGGCGATCTCTTCGTCGATCGGGGTCTCGTCGATGGCGAGAACGTCGACGTCCTCGTCGGCCTCGACGGCAGCGTCCTCGGTGGCCTCCGACTCGACCGTCTCGTCGACCGCGGCGTCCTCGGACACCTCGTCGTCGGTGAGGTCGGTCAGCTCCTGGGCGTCGACGCCGTTATCGGAGGTCACTGTGGATCTCGCTTCCTGATTGCAGCGGCAGCTGTCCGGCTCAGCCGAACAACTCGAAAACAGCCGCGCCGAAGCCGAGGTCGAGAGCCCACACCAGCGCAACCATGAAGACCACGAACACCAGCACGACGCCGGTGTAGGTGACGAGCTGCTTGCGCGTCGGCCAGATCACCTTGCGGAGTTCGCCGATGACCTCGCGGATGTAGCGGAAGAACCGCCCGATCAGCGAGGGACGCTTCTCCTGTCCGTCACGGGCCTTAGTCGGGCGACCCTTCTTCGCGTCCTCGTCCGACTCGTCGGACTTGACGACGCTCTTCTTCGACTCAGCGCTGCTGCCGTCCTTGCGGGCGGCCGGGCGAGAGGAGGCACGACGTTCACGCCGCGCCGCAGCAGTGGACGGCCGGACAGCGCCTTCGCGCTCCTCCGGCTGGTCCTGCTCGCGGCCCTCGCTCATGCCGTGCCTCCACTCCACCCATGACGCGCTTCGACAGCAGGGGCGACAGGACTTGAACCTGCAACCTGCGGTTTTGGAGACCGCTGCTCTGCCAGTTGAGCTACACCCCTTTGAGATCCCGAGTGGGGATCCCCTGGCCAAGCAGGAAGTGTACGGGAGCCTGTCCCGTCCATTCCAACCAGACCGCTCAAGCAGTTGCCGAGCGGCCTGTCGCACAGCCTACCCACAGGCGGGCCAAGAACACGAATCAGGGTCGTGCAACTGAAGCACGATCCGGGCCCGAATCTCGTGTGAGCACCGCAAACACCACCGGACCGGGTCGTCCGGTGGTGTTCTTGATCACAAGATCAGGCCACGCGGACGCGGGCGAAGGCACCCGTCAACACCGACTTGCCGTCAAAAGCCGCGTTGATGTTGACCTTCACAGTTCCGTCCTCGAAGTCCTTGGTGACCTTCGCGGTCACCTCGACCAGCGCGCCCTCGTCGTCGTTGGGCACCACGACGGGCCGGCCGAACCGGCAGCCGTACTCGACGATCGCACCGGGGTCGCCGATCCACTCGGCGACGATCCTGGACGCCACGGCCATGGTCAGCATGCCGTGCGCGATGACGTCCGGGAGGCCGACCTCCTTGGCCGTCTTCTCGTTCCAGTGGATGGGGTTGAAGTCCAGCGAGGCGCCCGCGTAGCGCACCAGGTCATCGCGCTTGAGGCGCACGGACAGCGCCGGCAGCTCGGTACCAACCTCGACGGTCATGCGTCCTCTCCCCTCACGACGAGCATCGACTTGGCGGTGGTGACGAGCTCGCCGTCGACCGTGCTGATCTCGGTCCGCACGGTGATCATGTCGTTGCCCATGCGGGACGTGATGGCGTCGATGTGCGCCACGCTGACGAGCTGGTCGCCCGCGGTGATGGGCCGGTGGTGCGTGAAGTTCTGGTCGCCGTGCACGACGCGGCTGTAGTCGAGCTTCAGCTCGGGGTCGAACATGACCGTCTCGTTGGTCTTCATCGACACCACGATCGCGAACGTCGGCGGGGCGATGACGTCCCCGTGCCCCAACGCCTTCGCGGCTTCGGCGTCGCGGTAGGCCGGGCTGGTCGCGCCGATGGCGTCGGCGAACTCGCGGATCTTCTCGCGGCTCACGTCGTACGGCTGCGACGGCGGATAACTACGTCCGGTGAAGCTGGGGTCGAGAGGCACCTGAGCAGCCTATACGGCTCCGAGGACGCCGCAGAAACGCCGAAGCCCGCCCCAGTTGCGGGACGGGCTTCGGCGAAGATTCGCTACGCGCTCAGCGGGTTTCCTTGTGCGCGCGGTGCGTCTTGCAGTTCGGGCAGAACTTCTTGATCTCCAGGCGGTCCGGGTCGTTGCGCCGGTTCTTCCTGGTGATGTAGTTCCGGTGCTTGCACTCCTCGCACGCGAGGGTGATCTTCGGGCGTACGTCGGTTGCAGCCACGGTCCTTGCCTTCCTGAGAGCACATGAACCCCGTGAAACCCAGTCCGGGCTTACCGTCTGGCGGGGGTGGGTGACGAGGCGCCACCCGAACCTTGCTTCCCGGTCGACCTACGTACCGGGGGCTTGGGGGCTTGGCCCCCAAAATCATGCGGAGCGAGGATGGTCGGCGCTTTCCGCCGACACACCTCTCCCACTCGCGTAGCGGTGGCCGGACTTGAACCGGCGACACAGCGATTATGAGCCGCTTGCTCTACCAACTGAGCTACACCGCTTTACACAACTACAGCCGCAGCGCTCAGCACTGCGGCCAGTAGTGGAGCCCCTTTACGGAATCGAACCGTAGACCTTCTCCTTACCATGGAGACGCTCTGCCGACTGAGCTAAAGGGGCTTGCTCTTTCGTTCTTGCCGAGCGAGGAGAACTCTACAACACCCGTCCACCAAGAACGAAATCCGGGGGTGCCTCTAGTGCACCAAGGTGAGCACCGTCTCATCGCGGGCACCCCTGACCTGCACCGTTCGCGCACGCAGCCACGCCTCGAACCGGTCCTCGGACAGCGGACGCGAGATCAGGTACCCCTGAGCGACGTCGCAACCCATGCCGACCAACTGGTCGCGGGCCGCGTCGTCCTCCACGCCCTCGGCCACGACCACGAGACCGAGCGAGTGCCCGAGCTCCACGATCGACCGCACCACGGCCATGTCGCCGAGATCCGTGCCCATCCCGAGCACGAACGACTTGTCGATCTTCACCTCGTCCACCGGCAGCTGGCGCAGGTACGCGAGCGACGAGTAGCCCGTGCCGAAGTCGTCGACCGCCAGCACGACACCGATCGCGTGCAGGCGCCGCAGCACCGGCAGAGCGCGCTCGGGATCGGCCATGACGCCCGACTCGGTGAGCTCGAAGGTCAGCAGCCCCGAAGGCACGTCGTGGCGCGCCAGAGCGGCTTCCACGCGGTTCGGGAAGTCCTCGTCGCCCAGCGTCCGCACGGACAGGTTCACCGCGATCGACATCCGCAGCCCGCGGTCGAGCCAGCGGCGCACGCGTTCGAGCGCGCGGTCCATCACGAAGTCCGTCAGCACGTCCACGAGACCGGTGGCCTCGACGGCCGGCACGAACTCGTCCGGGTCGACGCGGCCGAACTCCGGATGTGTCCAGCGCACCAACGCTTCCGCGCCCACGACCTGGCGTGAGGGCAGGGCGACCTTCGGCTGGTAGTGCACCGAGATCTGCCCGGTCTCGACCGCCTGGCGGAACTGCGTCACGAGCTGGAAGCGGCGCAGGAAGATCTGGCCCATCGAAGGCGCGTAGGCCTTCACCGGCGTGCCCTCCGACGTCGCGCGCACGGCGACGTCCGCCCGCTGCAGCAACGCGTCGGGGTCCGGGTCCTCGGTCTCGGAGTCCGCTTTGGACGCGTACCCGACGACCGCGGAGGCCTCGACCGTGAGCCTGTCGACGGGGTACGGCACGGAGAGCCCGGCGCGCAGGCGTTCCGCGATCTCGTGCGCCGCAACCGAACGCGAGTCGTCGAGGAAGGCGGCGAACGCGCCACCCTCCAGGCGGGCCAGCGGAACGTCGGCGCCCAGCGCGTCGCGGAGCCGGCGCCCGGCCGCGACGACCATCCGGTTTCCCCACGCCTGGCCCAGCGCGTCGGACACCGTCGACAGGATGTCGAGGTCGATCCGCAGCACCACTCCCCTGCTCGAGTCGCGCAACGGCTCGGCGCACGCCTCGCGGAAGCCCGGCCGGTTCAGCAGGCCGGTCAGCGGATCGTGGTAGGCGTCGTGGCGCAGACGGGCCAGCAGCCGGCGGTTGTCCACGGCCGTCGCGAGGTGCGAGGCCAGCGTCCGCAGCAGCTGGATGTCCGCCTTGCCGAAACCGCGCCAGCGGGACAGCCGGTCGTGCGCCTCGACCGCGCCGAGCAGCTGGGTCGCGCCGCGCAACGGGACGACCAGCGCCTCCTGCGCGTCGCGGCGCAGCAGGGCCTCGCTGACGTCCTCGGTCGCGTCGGCCACGCGGTAGTAGCGGACGTGCGTGCCTGGCAGCTGCAGGACAGGGTCCTCGCGCACGGCCCGCGGGTCCGTCGCGGTCATCTCCTCGGGCAGCGGTTCGCCGGCGACGAGGGTGATCATGGCTTCCTGCGGGTCGGTGCGCAGGCGCAGCACGACCCGGTTGGCGTTGAGCTGCTCGCGGATGCGTTCCGCGATGAGCTGCCACTCGTCCTCTTCGACGCCGGTGGCGAGGTCGTCGTCGGGCTGGCGAGGGCCGGTGCCGTGCTGTCCCGACCTCGCGACGCGGAGGCTGACCTCGCTCAACGCCTCGAGGTCGCGCTGTTCCCGCAGCAGTCCCGAGTAGGCGAGGTAGGTGGCCACGATGCCCGCGAGCACCAGGGCGATCAGCAGGCCGCCCCACTTCGTGGTGGAGACGATCTGGAAGCCGACGAGACCGGCGGAGGTGTTCAGCAGCGCCACGACCAGCGTCTGGAGCACGAGACGGAGGCTGTTGCCGACGCGCATCGACTTGCCCATGAGCCGCAACGCGCAGAGGCCGAGCACGCTCGCGAGCAGCGGCACCGTGATGGTGCCGACGAACGCACCCGCCCAGAACGGCCCGCCCTCGCCGATCATCCGGTTCACGGCCTCGGCTGCGGCGAACGCGACCGAGATCTCCATGAACATGAGGCCCGCGTTGTACACGGCGCGGTCGAGGATCCGCCGGCCGAGCAACGTGCCCACGCCCGCGACCACGTGCGCGGCGAGCACGACCTCGAACGGGGCCACCAACAAGCCCAGGACCAGCGGGATCTCCGTGAAGGAGATCGTCCACGCGACGCCGCTGCGGACGTCGACGTTGATCGCGAGCTGTTCTGCCAGCAGGAAGCCGACGACGAGAAGGGGGCCGATCCAGAAGAGGGAGGTGTTCTCCTTCTCCGGCAGCCAGGCCGCGACCATGCCCGCGCAGACGACGCCGGCCACCAGGAGGGTGACGGCGAACGCGCTGAACGCGCGGTTGGTCGACTTGGCCGACCAGGCGGCCGAGTCCGACACGGGGGCCGACGCTCGGTCGGACATCCAGCCTCCTCGTCGGCCTGGGGTGGGGGGACCTCTAGGCGTGACTGAGGGGTCCCGCACTTGGCGATCAGGACCCCTCCAGGGGCACCAATGTACCCCGCTCGGGGGACGAAATGGCAGGTCGAGCACCCGTAGTGACGTCGATTCACCCAGACGTGGTTAGACGTTCAGCCGCCCTCGGAGCACCGTCACGGCCTGCCCCGAGAGCAGTACGCGATCTTGTGCGAGGGTCGCCCGCACGAACCCTCCCCGCGGCGACGCCTGCTCCGCCAGCAGGTCAGCGCGCTGGAGCCGAGGCACCCAATAGGACGCCAGCGTGCAGTGGGCCGAACCGGTGACGGAGTCCTCCGGGATGCCGACGGCCGGATAAAAACAGCGACTCACGACGTCTGCTTCACCGTCGCCAGCAGCCGTCACAATTACTCCCCGTGACGAAATCTGTGCCAGTCCTTGGACGTCAGGTCGCAAGGAACGGACTTCCGCGGCGCTCCCCAACTCGATCAGGTAGTCGAGGCGCCCACGCGCCACGGACTTGATCGTCGCATGTGGCAGCGCTTCTGCTAGTCCGATTGGCGGGTCAGTCAACTCTGACGGGTCCGCCGGGAAGTCCATCCGGACCCATCCGTCGTCGTTGACGCACGTGAGGACGCCACTACGCGTGGTGAACTTCTGCTCGCCGCCGAGGACGTGCGCGGCGGCCAGCGTGGCGTGCCCGCAGAGTTCGAGCTCGCGCGTCGGCGAGAACCACCGGAGCCCGTTGTCCGAGGTGACGAAGGCCGTTCCCTCGTGCTTCATCTCGGCGGCGACCCGCTGCATCCAGTCGTCGTCGCGCGGCTCGGTGAGGAGCACGACGCCGGCAGGGTTGCCCGCGAAGGGCCGGTCGGTGAACGCGTCCACGACGAAGATCTCCACACGCGCGACCCTGCCATGCTCAGATGAGGTCGTGACGGAGATTTTCTCGTACCGCGAGACGGATCCGGATTCCCTTCTACCGACGTGGAGCGCACTGCGCGTCCACAGCCTGACCTGGCAACCGGGCTGGAACCTGCCCGCGTTGCTCGACGAGTGGGAGAACCGCCTCACCGGCCTGGACGACACGGACACCGCCGCGATCGTGACGGTGCCGAGCCACGAGACCACCAACGCGCTGCCGTTGATCCACCACGGCTTCGCCCCGCTCACGGTGGTCGCCGAACGCCTCGCCGGACGGTCGGCGCCGGCCCGGCCGTCCGACGTCCGCATCCGCCCCGCGACGCACGCCGACCTGGACGTCGCGGTCGAGCTGAACATGCACACCGTCAGGTACGACGCGGCGTTCGGCATGGTGACCGAACGCCCGAACAGCGCGGAGCACCTGCGGTCCGCGCTGGCCGAGGTGCTCGACCGCGACCAGGAGGCGATGTGGCTGGCCGTCCGCGGAGACACGCCCGTCGGCATGGCCTACGTCGACATGCCGTCGCACGCGCTGTGGATGGAGCGCTTCGCCGAGGCGCGCCCGTTCGCGTACTTCGGCCACCTCGGCGTCCGGCCGGACGTGCGCGGCTCGGGGGCGGGCAGCGCACTCGTGGCGCACGTGCACGACGTGCTGGACCGCTCAGGCGTCGCGTCGACACTGCTCCACCACGCCCTGCCGAACCCGAGGTCGACGCCGTTCTGGTACTCGCAGGGGTATCGCCCGCGCTGGACGACGTGGGCCCGCCGACCGGCTTTGCGCACGTCCCCCGGCGTGTCTTCGTGACCCGAACGGCGTAGTGAGACATGATCTACCCGTTCACACAAGCGAAGAACCCGAACGAGCCCGTACTTGTGGAACGAATCCGGCCTCTATTTCGACAAAGGGGATAGCGGATTCGGACACCACACCTGGGGGGTCGAGATGGAACTCAGCGGAAGAGCGAGGGCGATGCTGCGGGCTGTCGCGGCAGGTCGTGCCGAGGTCACCGGCGGCACGGAGCCCGAGCTGTACGTCGACGGACTGCCCTGCTGCGACCAGATGGCGACGCACGACCTCGTGCACGCGGGACTGCTGCGCCCCACGCAGCCGACGAGCTTCGGCCATCGCGTCGGCGCGGAGCTGACCGACGACGGCCGGGCGGCGCTCGCCGCGAGTTGATCGGCGTGTTGATCGCCCGATGATCGAACATCTGTTCGACATGGGGTATGCTGCGCGCTGAGGCCGGCACGCAAGAGAGAGGAAGCTCTTGCGCGCCGGCCTCGACTACTTCGAACTCAGGCCACCTTCTGCTGCGTGGCAACGTTGAGCCGGTTCCACACGTTGATCGCGGAGATCGCGATCGTGAGCCCGCCGAGCTGGGCCTCGCTCCAGTGCTTCGCCGCCTCGTCCCACACGTCGTCGCTGACGTGCACGCTGGTCATCTCCTCGGCGAGGGCGAACGCCGCCTTCTCCGCGTCCGTGTAGTACGGCACGTCCCGCCAGCCGGCCACGGAGTAGACCCGCTCGTCCGTCTCGCCCGCCTTGCGCAGCAGCTTGCTGTGGTAGTCGATGCAGACCCCGCAGCTGTTGATGATGCTGACCCTCAGGTAGACCAGCTCCAGGAAGTTCTTGTCCAGCCCGGTCTTCTCCGCAGCCTCGGACAGTCCCAGGAGCGCCTGCATCGCACCGGGCACGGTCATCATCGGGTTGGCGATCCTCATCTTCGTTTCTCCCTGTCTTCGTCGTCTTCTGCTCTGTTGACCCGAGGCGCGACGGATGTGTGACAGGTTCTTCGAAGATTTTTTCTCAGGCGCTGACGCCCTGGCCGAGGCCGCCGTCGACGGCCAGCTCGGCGCCGGTCGTGAACGTGGCGTCGAACGCCAGGAAGAGCACCGCGTTCGCCACCTCGTCCATCGAGCCGTGGCGCTTGAGCGGCGTGATGCGGTCGCCCTCCTCCTTGAACTGCTGGAGAACCTCTTCCGGCACACCGGTGACGCCCATCGACGGCGTGTCGATGAAGCCGGGGCTCACGACGTTGACCCGGACGTTGCGCGGCGCGAGCTCCGCGGCGAGGCCTCGCGCGAACGCCCTGACCGCGGCCTTCGCGCCCGCGTAGACGCTCAGGCCGGGCGAGCCCAGCGCGGTGGCGACGCTCGTGGTGAAGACGATCGAGCCGCCCTCCCTGATCAGCGGCGCCAGGTGCTGGGCGGTGAAGAACGCGCCCTTGGTGTTCACGTCGAACGTGCGGTCGTAGTCGGCCTCGCTGGTCGTGTCGAACGGCGTGAGCGTGGAGAAGCCGACGTTGATGAACAGCAGGTCGATCTCCTGGAACCGTTGTGCGACTTCAGCTTTGAGCTTGACGATGTCTTCCAGGTCCGCCGCATCGGAGGCGACGGCGTGTGCCTTGACGCCCTCGGCCTTGTCGATCGTGCGGCCAGTGAGGAGGACCTCCACACCGTTCTCGATCAACAGGTCGACCGTCGCGCGGCCCATGCCGTGCGTGCCGCCGGTGACGACGGCCTTCTTGCCCAGGTACTTCACTTCCGGCTTCTTGATCCCCATGCGGCCAATGCTCGTTCGGCCACTGTCGAGACGACAAGTACCTACTATTTTGTCAGGTACCCACTTTTCGGTAAGGATCCTGGATGAAGCCACGAACCTACGCCTGCGGACTCGACGCGGCCGTCGACGTGATCGGTGGGCGTTGGAAGGCGCTGCTGCTGTGGCAGCTGCACGACGGCCCGCTGCGCACCGGCGAACTGCGCCGGAAGCTGCCCGGCATCAGCGAGAAGATGCTGATCCAGGTGCTGCGCGAGATGGAGGCGGACGAGATCGTGCACCGCGAGGTGTTCCACGAGGTGCCGCCGCGCGTCGAGTACTCGTTGACCGCGCTCGGCCAGAAGTTGAACACCGCGCTGCTGCCGTTGGGCGACTGGGGCGAGGAGAACATGCGGGCGATCGCGCGCCGCCGGGGCGTCGAACCGGCGCCCAGGCACTGAAAGCGCGTCTAGGCCTTGGACAGCAGGATCTCCGCCCACCGCGGCAGCTCGTACCGGCGGGCCGCGGCGGCTTCCCGCACGCGGACCCGGAGCGGGCCGGGCAGCGAGGCGACGTCCATCCGTTGCCTGATCCTGCTCTTGTCCACCAACAGGATTCTGGCAGCGCCCGCGTCGTGGCGTTCGTCGGCCCGAGGGTCCTGGAGCGCTTCGACGATCTCCGCGATCGGCGTGTCGCGCAGGACCAGCCCCGGAACGTCTTCGTACGGCGGGGATTTGGTGAGGTTGCCCATCCCGGACGCGCACCAGGCCAGCAGCTCCAGCACTCCGGTCACGGGGTCGACGCTCCGCATGCGTTTGCGCGCCTCGACCACGTGCTTGGACTCTTCGGGCATCGGCCAGTGGCCGACGAGGTCGCCGGCCATCTCCTCCAGCGCGGGCGGCATCGCGGCGATCCAGGCCAGCCGCTCCGGCCGTTCGGCGCTGCTGAGCAACGGGCCGGGCAAGCCGTGATCTCCCAGCCAACGCAACAACTTCTCGCCGTCCGCGAGTTCCCCGTGGCCGCTGAGCCACTGCCAGGCGAGCGAGATCCCGTGGTGCATCACGACAACGGTGAGACGTTCGCCCCGCGCGTCGAGGAACTCGAACCGGACCTGCCCGCGGCACGCGCACACGTAGCCCGGCAGGTCGGCGACCGTCATGGCCGCCCGCAGCCGGTCGAGGTCGCCGGGCTCCGTCAGGTCGACGACGATCTCGCCGTACCACTCGATCTCGGAGACCCGGACGCTCGCGGCGTCGCGCAGCACGTCGTCCAGCGCGGAGAGCGTCGTCACCGGTCGAAGTACACGACGGTCGCGTCGTCGGAGATCTTCTTGCGCGGCCACTCGACGGCCTTGGCGTCTTCCTTCTCGACCGCGCGCATCTTGCGGATGAGGTCGTCCGGCCCGTTCGCCGCCATCAGCTCGAGAGCCTTGGGCCAGTCGAAGAGGTTGAACAGATCCACCGCACGCGCGGCGCCGTCGGAGAGGATCGCGAGGCGGCGCACGTCCTGGATCGGCACCTCGCCCGTGAGCGCGTGCTCGACGTCGGCCGCGTTCGCACCGGCCGTGCGGTTGGTCTGCGTGTCGCTCACGACGTGCAACTCGCGCTTGGTGTCGACGACGACCGTGGCGTCACCCAGCACCAGGTACCGCAGCACGTCGTCCTTGATCTGCACCATCGCGATCGCCACGCTGGGCGAGTCGGGGTGGTCGAGGTCGCAGGTGCCGTCGTGCAGCGCCGCAGCCTGCGCGATGGCCTCCTTCAATGCCTCCGCAGGCCCGAGGTGCGCGACCCGCAGGATCTCCGCGGAGAGCTGGTCGGCGAACCACCCGACCCCGTGCTCGCACCCGTTCTCCGGCTTGGCCGTGACGCCGTCGAGCACGGCGAGCAGGTTCGGCCCGACCAGGGCGCGGTCCTCGCTCGGCGCCGTCGTTCTACCGGCCTCCGTGGCCATCTGCGTACGCACGTGGATCCCCCCTGCTGGATTGGCGACGACAACCTACACGCCGTCACGGGCGATATCGATCTATCGCCGCCACCACGTCGTTTCTGCCGTAGCTGACGAACCTGTACTTCCGGCCGGACCTGGTGTGCACGGTGAAGCCGGGCGGAAGAACGCCGATCGTGAACGAATCGACGCGCAGGACGTCCGCGAGGCTGATTTCCACGCGTTCGGCCTTGAAGTTGAAGGAATGGGCCTCGAAGAGCAGCCTCTGATCGGTGAGCGTGACCCGTCCGCCGACCTGGACGAAACCCAGAACGAGCCGGGAAGCACTCCTCTTCTCGAGAATGAGCTCACCCGTGGCACGCAGGTCGAACTGTTGGGAAATGATGGCGTCGCTGAAATGCCGACGATAATACGGTTGGTGGAGCTCACTCTCGGGAGGCTCGATCGGCAGCCCGGGGTCCGGCACGCTCGGCACCGCCGCGGCCATCCCCTCGAACAGTGAGGACACCGCCGCTTCCGTGGTTCCGCCGGTGAAGTCGGCGAACTGGATGGTCCGAAGCACGGCGTGCTCCCGCCCGCCCGCACGGACGAGCACCGGCACGACCGGCTTGCCCATCCGAGTCGCGACGGACAACTCCCACGTGCACCACGGAGAATCGAGCATCTCGGGAGTCACGACGCAAACGAACCGATCGCTCTTCTCGATCTTCTCCCGGATCATCGCCTTCCAGGTCTGTCCGGCCCGCAGTTCCCAGTCGACCCAGACGTTGTACCCGGCCCCGAGGAGCAAGTTCGCAATTTGTCGCGCGGCATCGACATCACGCCGGCAGTAGGAGATGAACACGTCCACCAATGTCGCCGATCGTCGAACATCAGGTTCGGTCGCGGGAATCGTAACGACGATTTCGGCAATGCGTCCACAGTCCGCGATTCGCGACGGACACCGGACCCGCTCGACCTGGCGGCCGCGGCTCGCTCGGGTGTCCACGTCGGGCACGGCCGACGCACAGGCCCGGTTCGAGTCCCGCCCGACCCTCCGACACTACAAAGGCCCTGTGACCAGTCGCCTGGTCACAGGGCCTTCTGTCCTGCTGTGGCGGGTAGAGGATTCGAACCTCTGTAGCTTTCGCGACGGATTTACAGACCGGCGCCCACTTAACCCGTGACCAGGGCTTTCGTGCCACAGCAACAGGGCATTGACGCGCCCTTGGCGCGCGCCCGCAGGGAAGGCAGCTTGCAGCCGTGACGTTTGGCCCGCGGGCAGCTCCGTGTTCCGTGACGTTTGAGACCTGGTCGCTTGCGTCACCTCATGACGCAGGACCGTTATGCCTCAACCATCCCAGCACACCAGCGTGGTCCGCTGAGGCCGTCCACGACCCTCTCAGAGCCTTCTGAAACGCGCTCTGCCAACACGCTCGCCTCAAACGCGCCTGATCCCCCGAGAACTCCTGTGACGCTCAGGACGAGCTGGTGCGTCGGCCCGCTCGGTGAGCGCTGCGCTCAGCATCCACTGCTGCAACCGCATTCCATGGTCTCCGTGCTTCACGGAGAACGACACGTAGCCGACCCAGTGGCCCGTGGTAGTGACTGACCAGATCAACACTTCGCCCGGCACAGTCGCCTGAAGGTCGATGCCGTCAGGGACCACACGCCGCAGCTCGTCGATCGGGAAAGCGCGGCCAAGATCTACCCAGCACGGAGCAGGTGGGCGCACCACGATGTGCACGCCCGGCCGTACCGGCGGCCCGCCACTCTCGAACATGTGTGCGAGTATCGCTTATGGCGGGCGCTATACCAATCCTGCCTCACGGCTGTCGCCCTACCGCCTGCGTCCCCAGGGTCGGTAACTTCGGTAACCTCGGTAACCCTGCTGGTCAGGCGGTTACTTTTGATCATGAAGTTACCGATCTCCTCGGTAACCAGTGCTCGCACATCGGTAACCGGTAACCACATCAGTAACCGCCTGACCTGCGCGGTTACCGAGGTTACCGAAGTTACCGATCTCAGGGACACAGGCAGCTAGAGCTAAACCAATCGCTACCGGCCTGGACGCCAAACAACGACCGTCTTGTCATCATGACGCTTCGATCGTGGCAGGCGCACGCCAGACGGATCTGCCCTCTCCTCCCAGTCATGGAGTCGAGCAAGTAGATCACCAAGCTCGCCTGATGACATTTCGGCTACCTCTGCCCACGCAATACCGAGATGATCCATGCCGCGCTGAGCACCATCCGTGGCGAGAACACACCAAGACGCCTGCTCAAGCCGGAACGAATGAACAATCGCGTGCACAGCAGCGTACGGGTCAGCCTCGGCAATCCAGTAGCCACTAGGCTTATTTCGCCGGGACTTCTCTACCTCCTGGAGTTCACGCAGCATCTCCGCGTGAACGTAGTCGTACCCCGCCCCACCACGAAGGCGGTGCCGGTACCTCTCCCGGATTTCAGTGCCAATCGCGCCCAACCGATCGTCTGTTAGTCGAACTTCCGAACCGTCCACAGTTCCCACGATGGCCGTACTATCACCGAGAACGAGAATCTCGAAGGTCTCGGCGCCTTGGCGCGCAATCAACACAGTGGACGAGGGACCACCGATCGGCGGAACTGCCAGTCCCCTAGCGCATTGCAAGATGCTTTTACTTAGCGCCTCACGGAGATCAATACCGTTGATCGACACATTGACCATAAGTGACGAGAGGAGCATGTCGACGTACGCCCCAGCATCGGCCACGGAGGGCGTAAAGCTCGAAGCACCATCCAACACTACGGCGATATTGTCCGTCGCAGACCAGCGATCTTGACCGCGCCCCAACCCTGCCGGAAGAAGTGCGCCATGAAACGTCATCGGTTGCCCCATTGACGAGGCGGAACCAGCACCTCACACGCAACGGGTTCCATCCCATCGAAGGTCGTGGTTACAGCCAAGCTGTACTGAGTGTCCCCAAGGTCAGCGAAAAGATCCACGAGAGAGCGCGTCAAGTAATGTGCGGCACCAACGGAGCCCAATGCATGCAAGCCAGCAATATGTATAACGATCCGGTTGTCCAACTTCCGGCGTGAGATATAGGCATGATCAGCACGAACGGGATGCTCCTGATCCATCGGCGAGAGAAACCGCTCGCCCGTTACTTGGTCAACGATGTACCACTGCACATTGTCGCCCAATGTCATCTTTAGGGCAGGATCTTCCGCCATGAGCTTGTGACCAATATGTGCAGACGCTGGTCCACATACGACCACGGCATCACCTTTAGGCTCCCACTCTTCACGCGGGTCTATCACCACGCGTTCACTGATCGCAAATGCGAGCTTTTCCAGCGTAGCCGACAGGTGAGATCCCGCAGCATCATCCTCTGACGCGATAACAACGTCACCGCGTTCACGAATCAGACGCCCAGGAAGTGCCAGTTCGATCGGACCAACCCCGAAAAAGGCACGCTCAGGACCAGGCGCACTGCCGCGAATCTGCGTAACTCGCCCCTTCGTGATGCCAAGAGCAGCAGCAATCTCTGTATAGCTCATATCTCCCGCACGCCGAGCCTCTTCGATTGCCGCCTTACGCAGGCGTGCCAGCTCCACGGAGCGCTGCTGGTAGAGCGTGATCAGCTCGCCAGCGCGCTTGCCTCGTCGGATGGGGTCGGGGTCAGACCGGACGGACTCAAACTCGTCTGGCACGGCTGTCATGCCACCCGAGTTTAGACCCCCTTGACACGATGCGCACGTGGCTCTAGCTTCGTGTTTAGACCCCCTCAACCACGAGGCGGTACGGCGACCAGAGGGTTTAGACCCCCTACACAGGAGACGAAGTCGTGGAAGAGATCCCCTTCAGGTTCAGCCCCGACGGGTTGGACGAGGGCTCAATCGATGCCCTGATCAGCGAAGTTGCGGACGAGTTGGCGGAGCTGCCGCCAGCCACGTCCGCGTTGCTCGACGGGACCGCGCTGAAGCGCCGCAATCGTCGCGTGATCGAGCGGACCCTCAACGGCACGGTTCGTGCGCTGAACGTCCACGGTCAGGCATCCGCAACGACCGGAACGGCGGCCGCGTGATGGCCACGGACTCTCATCTTCTCGGCATCCCGGCCGAAAGCGAGCGCTGCCCTGACTGCGACGGCTGGGGCGAGGTTCCGGACGAGAACGCCTACCTCGAATGCGACCTCTGTACCGGCACCGGACAGGTCTGGATCGCTCGCGACGACGTGATCGAAGCCCGCGACGTCGACTGCCCCGACTGCTCGCCCCACCCCGACGACGACTGCTCACTTTGCGGAGGTCGAGGTGCCATCACGGTCTGGCCGCTGGCCAAGGACGCCGAGTGCGACGACTGCGCGCTGTGCACGCAGGACGTCGAGCGCACCACCCGGTCAGTCGACGCCTCAGTTTTCTGATTGCCCCGAACCTGCGGCCCATTCCGGCAAGAAGACACCGCAGGTCCGGGTCTCCACCACCCATCAGATGAGTCAGGAGACCATCAGCATGTCCGACAAGACCACGCCCACTCAATCCGGCCTGTCGGCCGTCAGCGACGTCGAGATCATCTCGTTCGGCTACCTGCACGGCCCGGCCCCGGAAGCTGACCTCACGTTCGACGTGCGCCGGTACCTCAGTGACCCGGCCGCCGTGCGGGACACGGGATTGCTCGACTGCGACGGCCGAGACGACGAGGTTCGCCGGGTTGTCCTCGACACCTGGGGAGCACCGGAGACGATCGACCTCACGCTCGGCTTCGTTCTCGCCTTCCCGCACGGCCACCGCTGCGTCATCGCGTTCGGGTGCGCGGGCGGTCGTCACCGCTCCGTCGCTCTGGCCGAAGTCGCCGCAGAGGACCTGCGGACGATGGAGTTCAACGTCACCGTGCGGCACCTGCACGTCCACCTCCCCCGCGTGATCGGCGACGAGTCGACCGGTGGTGCGCGATGAACCAGCAGACCCGCCGCACGCTGCGGCAGATGACCGTCCCGGCCGCGATCGCCTACGTGGTCATCACCGTGCTGACGCTGCTCGCCCGCGTCATCGGACTGGTCGCCGCGCTGATCGCCGACGTGACCGAGCGTCTCGCCGACGCCGGTGACACCGCCTGCGCTGTGGCCCGTGGCCCGGTGCTGGTCACCACGACCGGCCCGGCTGGGGGTGCGGCATGAAAGACGTCTCGCAGTACACCCCGTGGATCGTCGCGATCGGCGCTCTGTCCTTGCTGATCATCTGGCTGTTCGTCCGTGGCGCCCGGCGCCGTGCGGCCAAGGCCACGCGGGTTGTGACGCGGATGGGCGGCAACTTCGGCCGCGCTCTGGTCGCCACGGTGGTGATCGGTGGCATGCAGTGGCTGGTCCTGGCGCACACCACCGATCCCCGGACGTGGGCGGCCGTGCTCGGTTTCCCGGCGCTGTTCGCCGCAGCGCAGTTGGTGCGGATGTTCGCCAGCACTCACGAGGTCGCCGCGAAGTCGAAGGGTGGTCACCGATGACCGAGCACATCAACGGCGCTGTGGCCACGCTCCCGGCTCCGGCGGACACCACGACGCAGGTTGACGCTGCGCCCGTTGACCTCCAGGAGCGCGCCCGGCAGGCGTTCCGCGACAGCGTGGAACGGGGCGAGGCGCTGAGCGGAAAGGCGCTCGGTGAGCTGTTCGAGCGCGGGGAGCGGTGGGGACGGGACCGCATCGCTGAGGTCAAGAAGGACACCGACATGACGACCGTGCCACGCCCGCGTGCCCGCATGGCTGCGCCGAAGGTGACGGAACCAGCCGGCAAAATTCGCGACGTCGCAGGTGAAACGTCACGCGGGAAGGCCGTGCCCGCGGTGCAATCGTCACCCGAAGACGCGTCGCCGCAGGTCGCTCCCGGTGGTCGGCTGGTGTCGTGGGTGGGGTTCGTCTTCGGCAGCATCATGTCCGTCGCGGCGAACGTTCTGCACACGTGGCTTCCGGCCGCTGGCATGGCGCCGGGCTGGACGCCGGGCATCGCGTCCCAGGTGGGTGCGGCTGTGTGGCCGATCGGACTGTTGCTGTCGGTTGAGGTGCTGTCCCGCGTGCAGTGGCAGACCGGTTTCTGGTGGAGCCTCGCCCGCTACGGCGGTGCCGGAACGGTCGCGCTCGGGTCCGCCGTCATCTCCTACGGCCACCTGCGGGACGTCCTGGCGGCATGGGGCTACGGCACGTTGGCCGCTCATGTCGGCCCGCTGGTGCTCGACGGACTGATGGTCATCTCCGGCTTCGCTCTGCTCGCCATGAGCACGCACGGCAAGAAGAAGGGGGCGGCGGCATGACCGCGACGACGGCACCCGGCGGCACGCCGGACGAGCGGGACGCAACGGTGCTGCTGTTCCCCACTGCCGCCCGCACGGACGCGGCAGTGCCCGGCACGGCAGTGGAACCGGTCGGCCCGGTCCTGGACGGCGAACTCGTCGACGAGGACGGCACCGCGACGGTTCCGGCACTGCGGCAGCGCGCCGGGCAGTTGGTGCCGCAGGCACGGCAGGCGGCAGCGGTGGCGGCAACGGTCGGACTGCCGGTGGCACGGGCGGCATACAAGGTGTGGCGCGGCCACGGCGTGTGGATCGGCAGCATGTGGCGGGCGGCAACGTTCGCCTACTACACCGAGCGCATCGATGCCGCCCGCGCTCAGGGCGACGTCGTGGCACTGGCGGAGTGGCAGGACCGCCTCAAGGACGCCAAGGCCACGCGGCGGCAGCGGGTCATGACGGCACCGCGCGCCATCATCGCCGGTGTCACTGCCGCTCTGCTGGTCGTGGTGATCCTGGCGGCACTGCTGTTCCTCATCGGCGTGACCGTGTGGCTGTGGGACGGCGGCTGGACCTGGGACGAGTGGTGGAGCTTCCTCGCCGGTACCGGCAACGTGCTCGGCATCGCGTTCATGGTGGCGTTGCAGGCGTCGGTGTTCGCGGTGCCGGTGGCGTGGCTGGTCGGCGCCTACCGTGCCGGTGCACGTGCGGCAACGCTGCCGGGGTGGGCCATGACGGCGGCACAGCGGCAGGACACCCACACCGTGGTCACGCCCGGCGGCATCGGGCAGGCGCTCGCGCACCTCGGTATCCCGGCACTCAACCGTGCCATCAAGGACGGCTGGACCGTTGAGTTCGCCACGCCTCCCGTGCGGGTGAACGGCAAGGGCTATCAGGCCATGTTCTCCCTGCCGCTCGGTGTCACGCCGGACATGATCAGCGACAAGCGCGACGTGCTGGCGCGCAACCTTCACCGCGACCCGATGGAGGTCTGGCCCAACGCGGCAGAGCGTGCCGGGTTCGTCGACCTGTGGGTCGCTGACCCCGGATCATCGACCAAGCCCGCGCCGGAATGCCCGTTGCTCACCGCGTCCCGTGTGGACATCTTCGACGGCGTGCCGCTCGGTGTCTCGCAGCGCGGTGACGTCATCGCCCCGGCGCTGGTGCAGGCGAACGTGGTCTACGGCGGCATGATGGGCCAGGGCAAGTCCAACGCCGCGCGGGTGACGATGCTCGGTGCCGCGCTGGACCCGCTGGCAGAGCTGTGGGTGTTCGTGTTCGCCGGGAACGGCGACTTCGACGCCTACCAGCCACGCCTCGCCCGCTACGAGCGCGGCACGGACCCCAGCGTTGTCGACGCGGCCCTGGACTCGTTGCGGGAGCTGTACGAAGAGGTCGGCCGTCGTGAGGCGCGCTTGGCCGAGCTCGGCGCCAAGAAGGTCACGCGGGGCTTGGCGGAGAAGCACACCGACCTGCGGCCGATCGTGGCGCTGTTCAGCGAGTGCCACGAGCTGTTCGGCAGCGCGGTAGGTGAAGAGGCGGCGGAGTTCGCGGTGCAGACGCTGCGCCGCGCCCGCAAGACCGGGATCGTCCTGATGTTCGACACCCAGTCCAGCCGGGCCGACGCGATCCCGCCGAAGATCGTGGAGCTGGTGCAGATCAACGTGTGCTTCGCGGTGAAGTCCTGGCGCAGTAACGATGGCTTCCTCGGTGACGGCAGCTTCCAGGCCGGTATCCGGGCAACCGAGCTGCGCGCCGGACGCGACCGGGGAACGGCGCTGATCACGGGCGCGACGGCCGAGCGGTTCGAGATCCTCAAGTGGTTCTACGTCCCGGTCGACGACGAGACCGGCTGGGACGCGGCCACCGAGGTGATCGAGCGTGCGATGACCACTGTGCACCCGGCCGTGACCACGGGCAGCCCGAAGCGCCCGGAAGTCGAGGCGGTGCAACGAGATTTGCTCGAAGACCTGGCGGACGTGCTGGGCCACGACACGGTGCCCGTCGCCGACGTGCCCGCACTGCTGGCCAAGCACGCGCCCGACTGGCCGCCCTACCGCAAGCTCAACGGCAAGCAGCTTCGCGCGCTGCTCGCCAGCGAGTACGGCCTGAAGGTGCCTTCCACGGGCAACCGCTACCCGGTCGATCCGGTCACGATCCGTGAGGCTCTGGCCAACCGCGCTACCGCAGATCTCGACGAGTGACGGAAGCCCCGCGGGCAGCCGAGTTAGGCCGGTGCGATACCCGGAAGACCCTCGAAACGCCGCTCTGGCAAGGGTCCTGCGGCACCGCCTAACTCGCCTCACCTGCTAACTCTTCGCAGCTCAACATCATGATCGGCTACGACTCACCCTCCGGTTAGGAACCTAACCCGGTTCACCGGACCTAACCCGGCTCGATCACCGCTCCGCAGCTACCGGCCGACCAGCCCGTGCGCTGGTCGCCTTCCCTCCGCACGCCCATGTGCGACTACAGAACGTGACAGGAGACAGGTCATGACCACCGACCGTCGCCCGCTCTGCGACCCGCAAGCCGTCCGTCTCTGGGCCGTCCCGCTGCTCACCCGCGCTCAGTCCGCCGGGGTCATCCCGCCCGCAGGAAGCCGGGCCTGGTGCGCGCTCGACGACACCGACCCGCGCAAGCCCGCTGCTGTCGTGCTCGCCGCGCTCACCAGGCTGGAGGAGAACACCCCGGCCGCGATCGACGCCCGTCGGACCTCACGGCTCGACGAGATCGAGCGCGTGTGCCGCGACCGTGCCCGCAGCGCTTCACACGACATGTCCGCCACACAAGCCTGGGGCAGCGCCATCGGCCCCAGCTTCAAGGAGTTGGAGCGGCGCCGTCTGCTGACGAGCACGCTCCCGTGTGGACACCTCGGTTGCACGGCGGTGGTCGAGTTCGTGCACCCGCTGCCCGACGAGTTGGCCGCGCGCCTGCCGGACGTCTCGTCGGTGCGCTGCCCACAGCACCTGCACCACCGCGCAGAGCCCTTGGCAGACAACACGTCCAGGCGGTTGGCGGTGGCCGCGTGAGCGCCTACAGCAACCCCGTGACGCCGGTCGTCGCGCTCGTCGGCGGACCCCAACACCGCCGCGCCTACTTCTACCGCGACTGGCTGGCCAACCGCCTGTCCAGTCGGCGCGGCCGGTACCCGCTCACCCACGCGTGCGGATCGAGCCGCTGCTACCTGCCCAGCGACGACACCTACGAGCACCCCATCGCCAAGGTGACCGACGACTACGGCGACAAGCAGCCCGCGCTCACGCGGGTGTGGGTCTGGGTCGCACCGGAGCAGTGGATGCGTTGGGACCGCGAGTACTTCACGCCCGAGGAAGCCGCCGACGACACCGAGAGGACTGCGGCATGAGGCGCCGTCCCCGACTGCTCGACCTGTTCTGCTGTGGTGGCGGCGCCTCTGCTGGCTACCACGCGGCCGGGTTCGACGTGACCGGTGTGGACATCGAACCCCAGCCCTACTACCCGTTCCCGTTCGTCCAGGCCGACGCGCTCACCGTGGACCTGTCCGGCTATGACGTGGTGGCCGCGTCCCCGCCGTGCCAACGGTTCTGCAAGGCCACGCCCGCCGACCGGCGGGACGATCACCCGGACCTCGTCGACCCGATCCGGCAGCGTCTGCGTGACGCTGTGGCGCGCGGGGAGATCTGGGGCTACGTCATCGAGAACGTACCCGGCGCACCGCTCGAAGATCCCATCAAGATCTGCGGTGACACGCTTCGTCTCGGCGTGCGGCGGCACCGGCTGTTCGAGTCGAACCTGCCCCTGTATGGCACGCCCTGCCACCACGACCGCAGCGCGCCATCCGTGCCCGTCTACGGCACCTACAACCAGCGCGGAGGACGAAAAGCCCTCGAAGGGGATTCGTCACCACTCGCCTACACCACCGAGGAAGCCCGAGAGGCGATGGGCATCGACTGGCTGCCCTGGCCATACCTCACCCAAGCCATCCCGCCGCCTTTCACGATGTGGATCGGCGTTCAACTCCTCGGCCACGCGCGCCATCGCGTGACGCAAGCGACCAGGTCGCAACCGTCACGAGGTGACGCAACCAGCCGGCAAAACCTCGTGACGGGTGACGAATCCGCAGCTCATGAGGGTGCTGCCCGCGGCTCTTCCGTCACCACCCGCACATGCAGGTGCGGCAAGGAACTCATCCGTCCGGACACCGGCCGTTGGCCGCGCCACTGCTCGCACGCCTGCCGACAAGCCGCTTACCGCGACCGCACCAAGAGGAGCGCAGCATGACCGCCGCACTGAGGATCCTTCCGACTCCGGCCGTACTGCCTGGGCATGAAGTCCTGGACCAGGTCCGTGACTTCGTAGCGAGGTTCTCCGCGTTCCCTTCGGAGCACTGCGCGCCGATGCTCGCGCTTTGGTACGCCCACACCTGGGTTGCCGATGCCTTCTACACCACGCCCCGGTTGATCCTGTCTTCTCCTGAGCCGGGTTCGGGTAAGACGCGGGTGCTCGAAATCGCTCAGCACCTGACCAGGGAAGCGGAGATGACGGCAGGCGGTTCTGCCGCCGCGCTCGTCCGCATGGTCGCGGCCGGGCCGATCACCATCCTGATGGACGAGGTTGACGCGATCTTCGGAGTCGGCGGAACGGGCAACGAGGACGTCCGCCAAATGCTGAACCTCGGCTACAAGCGAACGGCCACCATCCCGAAGTCCAAAGGCGACCCGGCGACCGGGTTCACGGTGGAGCGCCTTCCCATCTTCGCGCCCGCTGCACTGGCCGGGTTGGCAGGAAGGATGCCGGACACCATCACCACCCGCGCGATCACCATTCACCTGCGGAGGCGTCGTCACGACGAGCGGGTGGAGTCCTACCGGGAATCGAAGGTGACGCGGGCGGCCGAACCGATCCGCGAAGCGCTGAGCACGTGGGCAACGAGCATTGGTGAACGGCTGGTCGAGGCAGAGCCCGACATGCCGCCCGGTGTCGACGACCGGCCCGCCGAGATCTGGGAACCGTTGCTCGCGATCGCCGACGAGGCTGGAGGGCATTGGCCGCACACGGCGAGGAAAGCCTGCTCGCACTTCGTTCACGAGGCGACCGCGAAGCCCGTGTCAGACGGCGTGCGGCTGCTTGCTGACCTGCGCGCATTGTTCCGCGCTCGCATGTCGGATCGGCTCAGCACGGCCGAGATCTTGTTGGCACTGCACGAGATGGACGACTCGCCGTGGTTTGACTTCCACGGCAAGCCGCTCAACCCGCGCACGCTGTCCGCCGAACTCGGCACCTACGGCGTGAAGGTCAAGACGTTCAAACACAACGGGACGCCGACGAAGGGCTACGTCGTCGACGGCGAACACGGTCTCTCCGATGCGTGGTCTCGGTACTTGCGTGCAAACGACGTGGACGGGGGTCAGCAATGAGCACGTTCCTGACGGTTGCCGAGTTCTGCGCTGAGTACAGGGTTCCCCGTTCCACGCTCTACGACTGGTTGGCGAAAGGCATGGCACCGCGACACGCGAAGCTGCCGAACGGCCAGTTGAGGTTCAGGCGCTCCGACGTCGAAGAGTGGTACCGATCTTGCGAGGTGGCGGCCTGATGATCACGTCAACGAAGGTCCGTATCTGGGAGATCGGTGCGCCCTACAAGGGCAAGCGCAAGATGAGCTACTACGTGCGCTGGACTGTGGAAGGTCAGCCGTTCAAGGAGACGCGTGGAACTAAGGCTCTGGCGAACAGCTTCCGCGCCAAGCTCGTCATCGCAGCCGCTGACGGTGTTCCGTTCGACGTCGAGTCCGGGCTACCGGTCACGTTGATCCGCAAGGAAACCACATCAATGTCGTGGTTCGAGCTGGCTTGTGCATACGTCGACATGAAGTGGCCGGACGCTGCACCGCGACACCGCCAGTCCATTGCGGACGCGCTCACGCCAATCACGGAAGCGATGCTCACGAGTTCGCGCGGCAGGCCGGTTCAGAAGGTGCTGCGTAAGGCTCTGCGGGTGTTGTTCAACTCCGTGGAGCGGGACGGCGTGCACCCGTGCGAGATCGCCGACGCGCTCACCTGGTTGTCACGAAACACACGCCCGATCGCCGACCTCAACAAGCCCGATGTGCTTCGCGCCGTGGTCAACGAGTTCGAGCGCAAACTCAACGGTGAGAAAGCAGCACCGGACACCATCCGCCTGCGCCGAGTGACGTTCGGTGGCGCGCTCGACTTCGCGGTGGAGAAAGGCGCGCTTGCCGAGAACCCGTTGAAGCAGGTCAAGACGACGAAGCGCAAGACGGTGTTCCACGAGGTTGACCGCCGATCGGTCGCAAACCCCGTCCAGTTCCGCACGGTGCTCAACGAGGTTCCCGAGTGCGGGCGTATCGGCCGCAGGCTCAAGCTGTTCTTCCAGTTGCTCTACTTCGCAGGGCTTCGTCCTGAGGAAGCGACCAATCTCCGCCGGAACGACCTCGCGCTGCCTGAGCGGATGTGGAACTACGAGACGGACCAGTGGGAAGTCCACGAGTGGGGTGAGATCTACCTCGACAGCGCTGCGCCCGAGGTGGGCGCTGAGTGGACGGACAGCCGAACCAGGAACGAGGAACGCAGCCTCAAGCACCGTGAGGTGACCGAAGGGCGCACGGTGCCGCTCTCTCCCGAGATGGTGCTGAGCGCCTGGGAGCACTTCGATGAGTTCAGCATCGCGCCCGATGGGCTGCTGTTCGTCGGAGAGCGGGGCGGCCGACTAGCCAGCTCGACCTACGGCCGCGTGTGGGGCATGGCACGTGCACGCGCGTTCACGCCTGAAGTGGCCGCTACGCCTCTCGCGAAGCGTCCGTATGACCTGCGCCACGCGTGCGTGTCGAACTGGCTCAACGCGGGCGTGGAGCCACCGCGCGTGGCCAAGTGGGCAGGGCACAGCCTCGCCGTGCTGATGAGGGTCTACGCGAAGTGCATTGACGGCGGTGAAGAGCTTGCACGCCGCCTTGTCCAGGCGTCTCTAGGTTCGCCGAACTTTGGCGTGCCCTTGGCGCGAACCGCCGTATAGGCCCGGTTCGAGCCGTACACAACCGGACAAGACTACAAAGGGCCTGTGACCAGTTCTCGCTGGTCACAGGCCCTTTGATGCTGCTGTGGCGGGTAGAGGATTCGAACCTCTGTAGCTTTCGCGACGGATTTACAGTCCGCTCCCATTGGCCGCTCGGGCAACCCGCCCCACACCGTCGTAACGGTGCGGGCAGAACAATACATAACCCCTTCGGGAGGCCCCAAATCGGGGTCCCCCAGTAGCATCGACGCAGGCTGTGACCCCGAGATCGTTGAGGAGTGAAGTCGTGGCGGACCCGTCGTTCGACGTGGTGAGCAAGGTGGACCGGCAGGAGGTCGACAACGCGCTCAACCAGGCGGCCAAGGAGCTGAGCACGCGCTTCGACTTCCGCGGGACCAACACCACCGTGGCCTGGGCCGGCGAGGAGGCGATCACCTTCACCTCCGAGACCGAGGAGCGCTGCAAGGCGGCGATCGACGTCTTCCAGGAGAAGCTGGTCAAGCGGAACATCTCGATGAAGGCGTTCGAGGTGGGCGAGCCCGCGGTGTCCGGAAAGGTGTTCAAGGTCACGGGAAATCTCGTGCAGGGCATCTCGTCGGAGAAGGCCAAGGAGATCGCCAAGAAGATCCGCGACGAGGCGCCCAAGGGCGTTCAGGCGCAGATCCAGGGCGACCAGCTGCGGGTGTCGGGCAAGAAGAAGGACCACCTGCAGGACGTCATCGCCCTGCTGAAGAGCTCCGACTTCGGCATCGCCCTCCAGTTCACCAACTACCGGTGAAGGGCATCGTCCTCGCCGGTGGCAGCGGGACGCGCCTGCACCCGATCACGCAGGCCGTCTCCAAGCAGCTGCTGCCGGTCTACGACAAGCCGATGATCTACTACCCGCTGTCGGTGCTCATGCTGGCCGGCATCCGGGAAGTGCTGATCATCTCCACGCCGACGGACTTACCGCTGTTCCGGCGGCTGCTGGGGGACGGTTCCCAGTGGGGCATGAGCTTCTCGTACGCCGAGCAGGCCGCGCCGAACGGGCTCGCGGAGGCGTTCGTCATCGGCGCTGACTTCGTCGGTGGCGACGACGTGGCGCTGGTGCTGGGCGACAACATCTTCTACGGCCAGGGCTTCTCGAGCACGTTGCAGCACCACGCGTCCTCTTTGGACGGTTGTGTGCTGTTCGGGTACCAGGTGAAGGACCCCGAGCGGTACGGCGTGGGCGAGGTCGACGAGACAGGGAAGCTGTTGTCGATCGAGGAGAAGCCGAAGGAGCCGAAGTCGAACCGGGCGATCACCGGGCTCTACTTCTACGACAACGGTGTGGTGGAGATCTCCAAGAACCTCAAGCCGTCGCCGCGCGGCGAGCTGGAGATCACCGACGTCAACCTGCACTACCTGCGCGAGGGTCGCGCTCAGCTGGTGGACCTGAGCCGCGGGTTCGCGTGGCTCGACACCGGCACGCACGACTCGCTGCTCGAGGCCGGGCAGTTCGTGCAGGTGCTGGAGCACCGGACCGGCGTGCGCATCGCGTGTCCCGAGGAGATCGCGCTGCGCATGGGCTTCATCTCCGCGCAGGAGTGCTACGCGCTCGGCGAGAAGCTCGGCAAGTCCGGGTACGGCGAGTACCTCATGGCGGTGGCGCAGGCAGGCCGTTAACCGGCCCTGCGCGCCATCTCCTCGAGCCTGCGGACGCGGTCGGCGATCGGCGGGTGGGTCGAGAACCACTTCGCGAACTGCTCCCCCGAGCGGAACGGGTTCGCGATCATCAGGTGGCTCTGCGACACCACCTCCGGCTCCGGTGCGAGCGGCGCCGCCCGCGTCCCCAGCTCGATCTTGCGCAACGCACTCGCCAGCGCGAGCGGGTCGCCGGTGAGCTCGGCGCCGGACTGGTCTGCCTGGAACTCCCGCGACCGGCTCACGGCCAGGCGCACCACGGTGGCCGCGATCGGGCCGAGCAGCGCGATCAGCAGCAGGCCGAGCGGGCCGGGGCCGTCGTCGTCACCGTCGCCGCCTCCGAAGATGCCGGCGAGCAGGGCGAGGTTCGCGAGCATCGTGATCACACCGGCCAGCGCACCGGCCACGCAGCTGATCAGGATGTCGCGGTTGTAGACGTGCGCGAGCTCGTGGCCGAGCACGGCGCGCAGCTCACGTTCGTCGAGCAGGTCCAGGATGCCCGTGGTGCAGCACACGGCCGCGTTGCGCGGGTTGCGGCCCGTCGCGAACGCGTTCGGCGCGATGGTCGGGCTGAGGTAGAGCCTGGGCATGGGCTGGCGCGCCTTCTGCGACAGCTCCCGCACCATCGCGTAGAGCACTGGTTGCTCCACCTGCGACACGGGCACCGCCCGCATCGCGCGCAGGGCGAGCTTGTCGGAGTTGAAGTACGCGTAGGCGTTCACGCCCAAGGCCAACAGCAGGCCGATGACCAGCGCCGTCCGGCCGAACAGCCCGCTGATCACCACGATCAGCGCGCTCATCCCACCGAGCAACGCGGCCGTCTTCAACCCGTTGAAGTGCTTGTGCACGGTTCCGCCTCCGGGTTTTTACGTCCTACCTCTCAACGAACCAGGCCTCCTGCCGGTTCCTGTCGCCGTTTCCGGCGCGGCCTCGGCAGCGGGGTCGAGCGGCGGTGGCGGCGGCACCTTCTCGACCCACGTGGCCAGCACGTCCCGTTCGTGAACCAGCTCCGCGACGGCTCCGTCTCCCTCGACCGAGCCCGTTCCCGGATAGCCGAACTCCGGTGCCCAGTGCAGGGCGTCGAACGGGCAGACCTCGACGCAGATGCCGCAGTACAGACATTGGCCGTAGTCGATCGCGAACCGGTCGAGCACGTTGCGGCTGCGCGGCCTGGCGCTGCCCGGCTGCTGTTCGACCTCGGTGTGGCTCGTGATGTGGATGCACCAGTCAGGACACTCGCGCGCGCAGATCATGCAGACCGTGCAGTTGGCCTCCAACAGCGCGATGACGCCCCTCGTGCGCGGCGGAAGGCTGGTCATGACGTGCTCTCCTCTTCACGGCGCGGGCCCCACGACGGGTCCGGTACGCCAGGCGGCGCGGTGCGGCGACGACTCGGGGCGCTCGTGTTGTCCTCGCCCGGCTCCAACCGGCCGGGCCACGGGCGCACGACGCGGGAGGCCAGCACGAAGTCCTTGCGCAGCGGGTGGCCCTCGAAGCTGTCCGGCAGCAGCAGGTGCTCGGGCTCGGGCTCGGCCTCGACGCTGATGCCGAACATCTCCGCGGCCTCGCGCTCGTGCCAGCGCGCGCCCTTCCAGAGGTGCGCGACGCTCGGCAGGGAGTCGGTCTCGCCGAGCTCGGTCCGCAGCATCGCGCCCTCGCGTGTGCGCGGGTCGATGACGTGCAGGAACACGGCGTGACGTTGACCGGAGGCACCCGGCCTGCCGGCGTCCTCGACGCCGAGCCAGTCGAACATCACGCAGCCCTCGGCGTGGTGACGCGTGGCGGTGCCGAGCCAGTCCGCGAGCTCGACGTGGTGGACCGTCTGGCCGAAGGCGGTCTTCGCGGTCATGAGTTCACCAGCCCGTGCAGCGCCTTGAGGCCTTCGAGCAGCGCTTCCGGCCGCGGCGGGCAGCCGGGAACGGCGACGTGGACCGGCAAGGCCTGGTCGATGCCCTTGGTGACGCTGTAGGAATCCCAGTACGGGCCGCCGGTGTTGCTGCAGGCGCCCACGGAGATCACGTAACGGGGTTCGGGCATGGCCTCGTAACTGCGGAGCACAGCGGGCAACATGACGTCCGTGACGGTGCCGGAGACGACGAGAACGTGTGCCTCGCCCGCGCCGTCGACCGGCGCGACGCCGAGGTCGGGAAGGCGGTCGAGAGCGGCCATCACTTCGACTCCGCAGCAGGCGAGCCCGAGTTCGAGGACGGTGACCCGGTAGGTGGTGCCCCAGTTCAGGACGACACCGTCCGGGCGAGCGGAAACGGTCACAACCAGCGAGGGTAATACTTGGGGGCCCACCGGCTTGCGCCTGGCGGACCCCCACCCCCCAATGATTCCCCCCGGAATCGGCTCCCACGCGTGGTCGCCGCAGATAGTTTTGTACACCCGCCGATAAGAGTCCAGGGATTTGCGGACAAGATCTCCAGATAATTTGTCGGCGAACTGCGGTCAAGTTCAGTTCAACTGATCGGTAGAACACCAGAGAGGGTTCCGATGTCCGGCTCGTCCCAGTTGGTGCTCCCCACCAGCACTTCACTGCATCGCCTGCTGAACATGCCCGGCGCACTCCTGGATACCACGTTGGACCAGCTCAGGACGCTGTTGACGGTGCACGAGACCCGTTCGGCCCTACGAGCGGCTCGGGCGTTGGGACGAGAGCAGTCGAGCGTTCAGAAGCAGCTCGACACGTTGAACAGGAACTTCCGGCAACTGTGCGGTGAACCGCTCGTGGTGAAGCAGGGGCGCGGAAAAGACGTGCTGTTCACGCCTACTGGTGAGTCACTCGTCGAATTGGCGCGGGAGACGCTCGCGGAGTGGCTCGACGGAATTCACGAGTGCCGCCGCAAGCTCGGCACGACCGTCACCGTCGGCACCACGCGATACATGCTCGACACGCTCGCGAAGGCGTGGCACCACGTCTCGGACGAGTTCCGCGAGCGCGACGTGGACCTCAAGGTCGTGCACATCCGCACCAAGGACATCTGGGCGAAGCTGGAGACGCAGGAGGTCGACCTCGTGTGCGGCAGCGTCGTGACCAAGGCCGGTGCCGGCTGGGAACGCCCCGAGTTCGACGTGATCGAGTGGCGGCGCGGCGGCCTGGCGTTGCTGACGAATCTGCCGGAGACGGTTGTCGGCGACCGGGTGCGGGTACCTCAGTTGAGGTCGGTCCCGTTGGTCGTGCCGGGGGCGGGGCTGATCGCGGAGTTCCTGCGGGGGTGGTTCGGGCCCGACTACCGGCAGGACCTCGACATCGCGGCCGAGATCGACGAGATCCAGTACGGCATCTCGCTGCTGCGCTCGAACCTCGTCCAGGGAGCCATGATCGTGACGTCTGGTTTGGGCGTGGTGGCGTCGAACAACGAGCTCCGGGAAGGCGGAGGGCTCCGCGTCGTCGAGCTCTCAGATGACTCGCTGGAGCGACTTGTCGGGGTTTTCGCCCGAACGGACGAGCTGGCGAAGCATCCGGCGGATCACCCGCTGAACCTGCTGTGGTCGGCCTTCAATGCAGAAGCGCCCCGGCCGTAGCCGAGGCGCCTCTGCTGTTTCCTTCTACTTCTTCGCGGGTGTCATGGCGTCGTGCTCAGGCCTCCGCTGCTCGACTTTGGGGCGCTGTTGGGCTTTGGCCATCTTGGCCAGCCAGTTCGTCGCCTCCGAGCGGATCTTCGCCAGCTCGTCGTCGCGTGCCTGTTGCTCGTTCATCGGCCACTCCCTGCGTTCGGGGATCGCTTCGATGGGAGCACTACCGGGCGTGTGCCCGCTAGGGCCGCCATGCTTGTGGGTGAACCTGATTGACAGCATCGCCCGCCGATGGGTTTCACGCACCCCGACACGGCGAAACTGGCGTCTTTAGTACCCCCGGTACCCGCCGCCCAGGTTCATGCTGACCAACCCGGGGTGGTTCTGGAAGCCGCCGTAGCGCGCGTACGTGTAGCGAACACCGGCGATGATGTTGTCGACCGGCGCGAGGATGTTGTCGTAGCCGGGCAGCTTGTAGGCGCGGAACGTCGGGTCGATGCACTGCATGAGGCCCTTGGACGGCGTGCCGCGCAGCGCGTTGGAGTCCCAGTTGTTGACGGCGTTCGGGTTGCCGTTCGACTCCTTGATGATGATCGTGTAGATCTCGTCGATGCTGTTGTTGTCGATGTTGGTGCCATTGGCCTGCAGGACCTTGATGGCTTCCTTGATCCAGCCTTCGATCTCGCGCTGCTTGGCGGGCTTGCGCATCTCCGCCTGACGCTCGGCCTCGGCCTTGGCGGCGGCCTCGCGCTGGGCGTGGGCGTCCGCGGCGACCTTGGTGGCCTGCTCGAACGTCTGCATGGCGTACATCTGTTGGAACTGCAGGAGACGACCGACCTGATTGCCGGGGTTCACGTCGTGGATCGTCTGGATCGTCTTGGTGGCCTGCTGGTCGGGGAGAGCGCCCAGCTCGGCCGCGCCGGCGGCGAGTTCCGTGGAAGAACCGCTGGTGGCGGCGTTGGCGATGGCGGCGGTGCCGGCGGCGACACCTGCTGCGACGACGATGGCGCTCACGCGGTGGGCGAGCGGAACCTTGTCGTCCTCGACGCGATGCGCGCCGGGTTTCACTTCTGGTCTGGGCACGACCGTGTACACGGTTCGGCCATCGGCCTTGCTGTGCCGGGCCAAGGGGGAGCCTCCTGCGTCGGGGAGCTTGGCCACCGGACTTGCTCGGCGGGGGATTCCGGGCCGGACTTTGGACCCTAGATGCTGCGGTTCCTGTGTCCTGCCGGTGACCAAACCGTTATCGGCGGGCGAGAACGTAACCTCGCGTCACGAGCGCAGGCAAGCTTGAGCGCCCGTTGGGTGACTCTCGTCACGTTTCCGAGTGGTTGGGCTATCCGTTGCTGACAGACAGTCAACGAGCCGATTGCTCCATGCATAAGTTCATCGTTGCCTCCTGACGAACTGGCGAAGCTGTCTGTTAGTTCGGTGTGAGCCCAGCTCTCGTTATGGGTTAGTTCAACGACCACGCGATCGAGTGATGCCGTCACGCTTGGTAGTGGGTTTCGGGGGCGGAGTGCTGACCTGCGCGGACTTGATCGCTGGACAGCGTTTTGTGCTGTTCTGATGAGAGGTACGGAGGGCAGGGGCCGACGGTTCACCCGATGTTGTGGGTTAACGGTTGCGCTTCTGCTCCAGCGCCTTGAGCGCCCAGTCCGCGCTGTCGGTCGGCCCACTGTTGAACGCGATGGCGGCCTGCGGCTGATGCCAGTGGACGAGGTTGACCACGGCCTGGAAGAGGTCCAGCAACTCCGCGGCCTTGCGAATGCCGCCACCGACGACCACGCACTCGTACTGCTTCTTCTCGAGGTGTTCGACGATCGTGGCGTGGGCAGTGCTGTCGGGCTCACCGAAGCCGATCAGGCACTGGTCTTCCACCATCCCCAGCTCGGCGAAACGCTTGCTGCCCTCGTCGAGGCTCGCGGCGACGGCGCCAGGCTCGAAGCCGGGGATGGTGTCGGGAGAGAAACCGATCAGGAGAACGTTGGTCACGTCCTCGAAGCTAGCGATTCCGCTTCTGCTCCAGCGCCTTGAGCACCCAGTCCGGGCTGTCGCCGGCGCTGTCGTTGAAGGCGATCGCGGCGTCCGGCTGGTGCCAGTGCACGAGGTTGACCACGGCCTGGAAGAGCTCGAGCAGCCCCGGCCCCTTGCGGATGCCGCCACCGACGACCACCGCGTCGTAGGAGTTGCTTTGGAGCTTCTCGACGAGCTCGGCCTGAGCGCGGCCGTCGAGCTCGGCGAAGTCGATGAGGAAGAGGTCCTCGGCGAGCCCGAGCTCGGCGAAGAGCTTGCTGCCCTGCTCGATGGCGGCGGCGACGGGGGCGGGGTCGAAGCCGGGGATGGTGTGGGGGTCGAATCCGATCACGAGGATGTTCGGCACGCTTCGACGCTACTGCGGAGATCACGGGCGCGTCGGGGTCGATTCCGTTCGGTCCGCAACCGGTGGCGTCGTAGATCGCAGAATTGGCGACCATGACGATCACGTTGTCCGTGCCGAAGACCGCGTCAGCAGTCGCCCTGCGGCTGCGCCCCTGGCGGATGGACGACTTGCCGACACTGCTCGCGGCGCATCGTGACCCGGTGATGCGCCGTTGGCTGGCCACGTCGCTGGCGGACGAGACCGAGGCCGAGCAGTGGCTCGACACCCAAGCGGCCGGCTGGTCCTCTGCGACGCGGTTCAGCTTCGCGGTGGTGGCAGACGACCGATCGCCCATCGGTCACGTGGTGGTGAAGGCCGGGACTGCCGGTGTGGCAGAGGTCGGCTACTGGACCGTCGCCGCGGTGCGCGGTCAGGGCATCGCCGCCCGTGCCCTGGACACCGTGTCGCGATGGGCGCTGGAGACGCAGGAGCTGGTCCAGCTGACCCGCATGGAGCTGCTGCACGCGAGGGGCAACCAGGCCTCCTGCCGTGTGGCGGAGAAGTGCGGTTACCTCCTGCGCGACCTGCTACCCGCCGCTCCCCCTGCGTTCGCGGACAGCGGCCACCGGCACGTGCGGACGCCGTCCGGAGGCACGGCCACCAGATGACCGGACAAGGCCAGGTGAGTGCAGGTACATCGCACGAGACAGAGAATCTGTGGTGGCGAGAGTAGACATTCTCCGTCGCGCCGATGTACTCTTCTCCTGGTTGAACAAGAGACAACATGGCGCGGGAGATGACGAACTACCCGCGAGCTCGATCAGCAAGTGCAGGACGGTCAGATGTGCCGGAGCCGATCAGTGAAAGGGGTTCCGGCAGGTGACCGAGGGCAGTCGGTGGAAGTGAAGCCGGCACGTGCATGAGGTCCGGCGCCGACAGCCACGTGAGAAAAGGTAGTAATCAGAGGAGAAGGGAAGGGTTGCACCCCATCGGATCGCCCGCCTTCGGCTGAACTCTGCCGAACGGGTACCGCAGTTCCATCAGATTGGAAGGTGGTCTTCGGTTACGCACACGCGATCCCCGCTTCGCCCGCTACTCACAGGGGTCATGCGGACAGAGAGAGTCGATCTCACGGTCGGCTAGGTGGAAGTGAAACCCAACAACCCTGGGGCCCCG
>NZ_JBHRZI010000011.1:854394-945903 GCF_042649515.1 Lentzea rhizosphaerae
CGGAGGCGCGATGACCCCAGGTAGTCCTGAAGCAGCGGACAACGAGCCGCAGACCCCAGCCGAGAAGTTCGATGACGAGCACTATCCCGCCTACACGATGGGCCGGGCCGCGGAACTGCTCAACACCTCGGCGAACTTCCTGCGCAGCCTGGACGAGGCGAAACTCATCGAGCCGCAACGTTCGGCCGGAGGGCACCGCCGCTACAGCCGCTTCCAACTGCGTCTGGCCGCCCGCGTCCGCGCCTTGGTCGACCAGGGCACCGGCCTCGACGCCGCCTGCCGCATCGTCACGCTGGAAGACCAGCTCCAGGAAGCTCGGGCGCTCAACGCCAGGATGACGCCTCCGCCGGCGCCCGAGGAGCCGAGCCCGCCGTTGCAAGGCGTGTGACCCCACATACCGGACCGTACAACGACGGCGTCCAGCAGAAAGCTCGTTCCAGGCCTCCATGCGGCGCTCGTGGCGACGTGAGACCGCCCGTGGAGCGTGACAAGAACAGATCTGCGCTGGTCAGGACCTGTTCAGGTCTCCAACCAGCGCAGATCAGGTGACTACGTGGGCGAGGTCCAACCGCGCAGTTCCGTGCGGCGCTTGATAGTCGATGGCAGGCCACGCTCGTCGGTGAACGTACCTACTTCGGGTCGTCAGAGTGCCACGGGTAGACGAAGCGTTCCGGACGCAGGCCCCACTCTCCGAGGGCTGCAGTCAGTTCCAGTTCGCTGGTGGCAGTCCTGGCTTTGACCAGGACTGCTCCCATGTCGTAGTCGAAGCCGTCGAGGCGATCAGCCTCGTAGTCCCAGTGCTGCAGGGTGAAGGTGCGAGCATCATCGGATCGTTTCCGGCCTTGGCTGCCGGCTTTGGCATCCGCCGGAGTGGCCACGGGCGTGATGTCGACGAATGCTCGACGGCCTGATCTGGAAGCCGGTACCTCGGTGACCAGTCGCTGTCCGAGCCGCAACGCGGTCAACTTGTCGGTGGGCCACTCCCCTCCGCCACTGGCCGGCCGGGACTGCAAACTCACGACGTCACCGCCACTTCGTGCTTCTCTGCCCGTTGTGGACGGGTGCAACGACCAGGTTCAGCACAACACCGGGCACGGCGAACCCGCAACGACGTTTCCAGTCTCTCCACGACGAAGGCCCCCGGCGTTGTTGACGGGGGGCCTTCGAAGCGGTCTGCGTGGGCGAGGTCAGCCGCGCAGTTCCATCGTGCAGCACTTCGGGCCGCCGCCCGACTTGCGCAGTTCCGAGATGTCCACGAGCACGGGCTCGAACCCGCGCCGCGCCACCTGCTCGGCCAGATGAACGGCCTCTACGGGCATCACCACGTGCTTGCCGTCGGAGACCGCGTTCAGGCCCAGGCAGACCGCGTCGTCGTCGTTGGCGATCACGGCGTCCGGGAAGAGGCGGCGCAGGACCTGTTGCGAGCCTGGCGAGAACGCCTCCGGGTAGTAGGCCACCAAAGGCGACGAAGACTGGTCGTCGAGCATGAACAGGGCCACGTCGAGGTGGTAGAAGCGCGGGTCGACCAACTGCAGGGAGACGACCGGGACGCCCAAGACCTCCTGGGCCTCCGAGTGGGCGTGCGGGTCGGTGCGGAAGCCTGTGCCGGCGAGCAGCAGGGAGCCGGTCCAGGTGAAGTCGCCCTCGGCCTCGTTCACGGCGGTGGGCATGACCACGGACTTGTAGCCGGCGCCGAGGAACCAGCGGCGGAAGTGGTCGGCTTCGGCCGCGCGCTGCTCTGCGCGGAAGCGGGAGCCCAGGACTCGGCCGTCGATGACCGTGCCGCTGTTGGCCGAGAAGACCATGTCGGGGAGGCCGGCGACCGGATCGATCACGTGGACCTCGTGGCCCAGGCGCTCGTAGGTCTCCTTCAGGGCCGTCCACTGCTCCACTGCCAGCGAGGTGCTGGTGGGCTGGGTCGGATCCATCCACGGGTTGATGGCGTACTCCACCGTGAAGTACGTCGGCGGGCACATGAGGTACCGACGGGTCGTCGGCATGCGCGTCGGCGCGAGGGGTGCGGCGATGTCGAGCGTGATCGGCTCGCCGGGCCCGGAGATGGATACCGTCATGGATCGAAATGTAAAGCCCAGCTAGACCATCGATCAACGCCGCGACATTGCGTCAACTAGGGCAGAATGTTGCGTGTGGACAGCATCGACCAGCGAATCATTTCGTGCCTCATGGCCAACGCTCGATCTAGCTACGCGGAGATCGGCAAAGAGGTGGGGCTGAGCGCGCCCGCGGTGAAGCGACGGGTGGACAAACTCCTGGACACCGGGGTTCTGCGCGGCTTCACGGCCGTGGTGGATCCGGAGGCGCTCGGGTGGGGTACTGAGGCCTTCGTCGAGGTGCACTGCAAGGGGAACGTGGCGCCGCACGACATCCAGCACCGGCTGGAGCCGATGGCCGAGGTCAGCGCCGCCTACACGGTGTCGGGGGCGGCGGACGCGATCGTGCACCTCAGGGCCGCGGACATCCACCACCTGGAGACGGCGCTCGAACGTCTCAGGGCCGTCGAGATCATCGACCGGACCGTGTCGACGGTGGTCCTGTCCCGGCTCCTGGACCGGCCGCTGGCACCCTAGGGCCATGGCTGAGGTTCTGCTGGAGCTCAACGACTCCGTCGCCGTGATCACGATCAACGATCCGGACCGGCGCAACGCACTCACGATCGACCTGTCGCAGGAGCTCGCGGACAAGGTTGCCCGAGCCGAGGAATCGGCCAACGCCTTGATCGTCACCGGCGCGCCGCCCGCGTTCTGCGCCGGTGCCGACCTCACGCAGCTCGGCGAGTCCAAGGACGAGGGGCTGCGGAAGATCTACAAGGGCTTCCTCGCCGTGGCCAACGCGACGATCCCCACGATCGCCGCGGTCAACGGGGCCGCGGTGGGTGCCGGCCTCAACCTCGCACTGGCGGCCGACGTGCGCGTCGCCGGGCCGAAAGCGCGGTTCGACGCGCGGTTCCTGCAGCTCGGCATTCACCCTGGTGGCGGCATGACCTGGATGCTGCAGAGGATCACCGGGCCGCAGACCGCGACGGCCATGACGTTGTTCGGGCAGATCCTGGACGCCGACGAGGCGGTGCGCACCAACCTCGCACTCACGAAGGCCGAAGACCCACTCGCAGTAGCAAAAGAGCTGGCCAGGGCCGCTGCTGAGGCTCCAGCTGAACTCGTACGGACCATCAAGGCGACCATGCGGGCGACCGATGCAATGCACGACCACGCGGAGGCGGTCGAGACCGAGCTGAGGCCACAGGTCGCTTCGATCGACACTCCAGAGTTCGCTGCCAGGCTTGCCGCGATGAAGGCTCGGATCAGCGGGCGGTAGGTGTTACCTTGAGTAACAGGTTTCGGGGGTGACGTCTGCCGCATTCGGGTATCCACTGGTAGTGCGGTGCCTACCGTCTAGTTAAGGACCCGGTGCGGCGAATGGGACGGTTTGTCTCGCCTGGTGGTACACGGCCGGTCTGGCGGGCGGTCCTGGCGACTACCCTCGATGTGGGGCACAGCCACCCTTGGAGAGAGGTATCGGCGTAGGAATGAGCACTGAGACCCGCAAGCTGGATCGCGTCGTGATCCGCTTCGCCGGCGACTCCGGTGACGGCATGCAGCTCACCGGAGACCGGTTCACGTCGGAAGCGGCGGCGTTCGGCAACGACCTCGCCACCCAGCCCAACTTCCCGGCCGAGATCCGCGCTCCACAGGGCACCCTGCCCGGCGTTTCGTCGTTCCAGCTGCACTTCGCCGACTACGACATCCTGACGCCCGGCGACCGTCCCGACGTCCTCGTCGCGATGAACCCGGCCGCGCTCAAGGCGAACGTCGTCGACCTGCCGGACGGCGGCATCCTCATCGTCAACACCGACGAGTTCACGAAGCGGAACCTGACCAAGGTCGGGTACGACTCGAACCCGCTCGAGGACGAGTCCTTGGAGCGCTTCCAGGTCCACAAGGTCGCCATGGCCACGCTGACCATCGGCGCGCTGGAGGAGACCGGGCTCGGCAAGAAGGACGCCGAGCGCGCGAAGAACATGTTCGCGCTGGGCCTGCTGTCGTGGATGTACCACCGGCCGACCGAAGGCACCGAACGGTTCCTGCGCGAGAAGTTCGCGAAGAAGCCGGACATCGCCGAGGCCAACGTCCTGGCGTTCCGCGCCGGCTGGAACTACGGCGAGACGACCGAGGCCTTCGCCGTCACCTACGAGGTGGCGCCCGCGAAGCTCAACGTCGGCACGTACCGCCAGATCACCGGCAACACGGCCACGGCGTACGGCATCGTCGCGGCGGCGCAGCGCTCGAAGCTGCCCGTCGTGCTCGGCACGTACCCGATCACGCCGGCGTCGGACATCCTGCACGAGTTGAGCAAGCACAAGAACTTCGACATCACCACGGTGCAGGCCGAGGACGAGATCGCGGGCATCGGCATCGCCCTCGGCGCGTCCTACGGCGGTGCGCTCGGCGTCACGTCGACGTCGGGCCCCGGCATCGCGCTGAAGTCCGAGACCATCGGCCTCGCGGTGATGACCGAGCTGCCGCTGCTGGTGATCGACGTGCAGCGCGGTGGCCCGTCCACCGGTCTGCCGACGAAGACCGAGCAGGCCGACCTGCTGCAGGCGATGTTCGGCCGCAACGGCGAGTCGCCGGTGCCGATCGTCGCGCCGCAGTCCCCGTCGGACTGCTTCGCCGCCGTGCTCGACGCCGCCAGGATCGCGCTCCAGTACCGCACGCCGGTGCTGTTCCTCTCCGACGGCGCGGTCGCGAACGGCTCCGAGCCGTGGCTGATCCCGGACGTCGACGCGCTGCCCGACCTCACCGTCGAGTTCGCGACCGACCCCGAGACGTTCCAGCCGTACTCGCGCGACCCGGAGACGCTGGCCCGCCCGTGGGCCGTGCCCGGCACGCCTGGTCTCCAGCACCGCATCGGCGGTCTGGAGAAGCAGGACGTCACCGGCAACATCTCGTACGACCCCGAGAACCACGACCGGATGGTCCGCCTGCGCCAGGCGAAGATCGACGGCATCGAGGTCCCGCACGTCGAGGTCGACGACCCGAGCGGCGAGGCGAAGGTCCTGGTCGTGGGCTGGGGTTCGTCGTACGGCCCGATCGGTGCCGCGGCACGCCGGGTCCGCAAGCTGGGCCTGCCGGTCGCGCACGCGCACCTGCGCCACCTCAACCCGTTCCCGAAGAACCTGGGCGAGGTGCTGCGCAAGTACGACAAGGTGATCGTGCCGGAAATGAACCTGGGCCAGCTGGCGTTGCTGTTGAGGGCGAAGTACCTCGTGGACGCCGTCTCGTACACCAAGGTGCAGGGCCTGCCCTTCAAGGCGGAGGAGCTGCAGGACGTGCTCGCTGACGTGATCAAGGGGGTGTCGGCGTGACCGCTATCGACCTCGGGATCCCGGGACTGACCGGAGTTCCCACCACCGACGAGAAGCAGACGGCCAGGGACTACAAGTCGGACCAGGAGGTCCGCTGGTGCCCCGGTTGTGGCGACTACATCGTGCTCAACACGATGCAGTCGTTCCTGCCGTCGCTCGGCCTCAAGCGCGAGAACATCGTGTTCGTGTCGGGCATCGGGTGCTCGTCCCGCTTCCCGTACTACATGAACACGTACGGCATGCACTCCATCCACGGCCGTGCGCCGGCCATCGCCACGGGTCTCGCCGTGTCGCGGCCGGACCTGAGCGTGTGGGTGGTGACCGGTGACGGTGACGCGCTGTCGATCGGCGGCAACCACCTGATCCACACGCTGCGCCGCAACGTGAACCTCAAGATCCTGCTGTTCAACAACCGGATCTACGGCCTCACCAAGGGTCAGTACTCGCCGACCTCCGAGGAAGGCAAGATCACCAAGTCGACCCCGGCCGGATCGCTGGACCACCCGTTCAACCCGGTGTCGCTGGCGCTGGGCGCGGAGGCCTCGTTCGTGGGCCGGGCGCTCGACTCGGACAAGGCGGGTCTGACCTCGGTGCTGCGCCAGGCGGCCGAGCACCGCGGTTCGGCGCTCGTCGAGATCTACCAGAACTGCCCGATCTTCAACGACGGCGCGTTCGACGTGCTGAAGGACGCGGACGAGGCACAGCGGCGGATCATCAACGTCGTCGACGGCGAGCCCATCCGGTTCGGTCGCGAGGGCGAGTACTGCGTGATCCGCGAGGGCTTCGGACTCGCGGTCGCGAAGTCCGCGGACGTGGACGCGAGCGACATCGTCATCCACGACGCGTCGGACCTGAACCTGTCGTTCGCGCTCTCGCGGCTGTCGACGCAGGACCTCTCGCACACCGTCACGGGTGTGTTCCGCAGGGCGAACAGGCCGACGTACGACGACAGCGCGCGGGCCCAGGTCGACGAGGCCAAGGCCGCGAAGGAAGCGGACCTGAGCAAGCTGTTGCACGGCAAGGACACCTGGACCGTGGTCGGCTGACCCGGACCGACGAGAAAGGCCCCCACCGAACGCGGTGGGGGCCTTTTTCACATGCGTTCAGGGAGCCGGGCGGAACCCGGCCTTCTCCGCGTCGGCCTCGGTGCGGAACCACACGTCCGCCCTCGTGTCCACGAAGTTCGCGGATCCCTCGGTGTAGTAACGACGACCGGTCAGCGTCGCCTTCACCGCGAAGTCCGCGGCCGGCGCGTGGCCGTCCGACTTCGGCAGCACCGAACCCGGACCGAACGGGGAGCGCGGGTTGAAGCCCTCCGGCTGCTGGTAGCGCGCCGACGGACCCGCCGCGCCGTTCGGGCGGCCACCCGTGGACGGCGAGAAGCCGACCGGGCGTGGGCGGGCCGGGAGTGCGGCGGGTGCGGGCGGGGCCTCCGGCTTCGGGGACTCGAAGGCCTGGAACGCCGGGAAGCTCTGCTGGCGCTGTGCCGTGGTGCGACGGGCCTCGCGGATCGGCAGGCCCGCCTCGGTCACGCGCTGGGGCAGGTCGGTCTCGACGACGACGGGCTCGGGTTCCGGCTCCGGCGGGGCGGCGAGCAGCGGCTCGTCGCTCGGCACGAACTTCGGCACGAACGGCTGGTCGTTGCTCGTGTCCGGGAGCGAGCGGGTCTGCCCGGTCGGCGGCAGCGGCTCGTCGGCGTCCAGCAGCGGTTCGAACAGCGAGCGCGGACGGTCGGCCACCGGCGCCGGGGCCGGGGGCGCTTCCGCGGCGTGCGAGAAGGCGGCGCCGACGCCACGCGGCGTGCGTTCCGGAGCCTCGTCGACCTCGGTCCGCGGCTCGAACGCCGAGAACGGCGCGGGAGCCGGGGCACCGGGAGCCGTGAACGGCTGGGAGTAGGGCCGGACAGGCTCTTCGTGAGCCGGCTCGGGCTCGCGGTAGGCGTGCGCCGGAGCCGACTCTGGCTCGGGTTCGGGCTCGGTGAACGCCTGCTCGTCGGTGTACGCCTGCTCGTCCGCGAGAGTCGTCTCGAAGACGCCGTTGCGCACGTGCGGCGCGTCCAGGTCGATCGGCTCGATCAACCCGGTCTGCTCGGCGGCCGTCTCCGGCTCCGGCTCCGGCTCGGTGAACCCGTCCAGCTGGCCGGAGATCTCGTCGCGCAGGCCGGGATACTCGCCGGTGAGGTCGGTGTCGGGCCAGCTGCTCTCCTCGACGGCGATGAACGTCGTCTGCTCGGAGCGGGTGCCGGCGGGCTCGTCCTCCTGCTCGTCGGCCTCGTCGAGGAAGACTTCCTGCTCCTGCTCGGCCCACACCTCGCGCGGCTGGTAGATGAAGTCGTCGGGGTGCTCGACCTCGGCCGGCGCCGTCGGCTCGCGGGTCGGCGGAGCGACCTCGGCGACGGGCTCGACGGTGGGCACGTACGACGTCTGCTCGACCGGGAGCTCCGGCTCGTCGTCGAAGTCGGCGGCCTCGAGACCGGACCGCGGCAGCACCGTCGTCATCTCGGCCGGGGTCTCCTCCGGCACGTCCTCGGGCGCGAGGCGCTCGAACAGCGAACGCGGACGGTCGTCCTCGGCGTCGGCCATGGCCTTCTGCTCGGCCAGCTGCTCCTCGAACCGGCGCTGCGCCTCCTCCGGCTCCAGGTACTGGCGGACCGGAGCGGACGGCTCCTCCTCCACGACCTCTTCGACGGGAGCCTCCACGGGCTCCTCGACGACCGGAACGGGCAGCGGGGCCGGGATGGGCGCCGGAGCCGGCACGGGCTCACCGAAGTAGGCCGGCGGCTCCACGTACGGCGCGGGTGCAGGCGCGGGCGTCGGCGCCGCAGGCGGGAGGGCCAGCACCTCGTCGGTCAGCGACCGCGGCGGCGCGTCGTCCCACTCGTCGACCTCGAAGTCGTCGGTGCGGACGGCCGTCGCGATCGGCGGGGCCGACCGGCGAGCGTCCTGAAGTTGATCTTCGAGGTCGGCGATCTGCTTGCGCGCGGGTCGGACCATCACCACCCAGGTGAGCAGCACTCCCGCGACGAACGCCAGCAAGCTCCACAGCCAGACCTGCCCGAAGACATTCACGGGTAAGCCCCTTCTACGACCACACTCGGCCCCCACTCACTCGGAAGGGTGAGCATGGCCAAACTACAGTGCCTTCGATGATGCTCCGTCACTACGCCGTTCAGCGCAAACAACCAGAGGAAACGCCAGCGTAGAGTGGGATTCTGTGCCGCCGCTGACGACTTCCTCCATCACTTCGCCAGAAGTTCACACCCAGGGGCGAGGAGTCACCTACGGCGCACTGGCCTACGTCCTTTGGGGACTGTTCCCCGCGTACTGGCCACTCCTCGTACCCGCCCAGCCGGTCGAGGTGCTCGCACACCGGATCGTCTGGTCGTTCGTCACGCTCGCCATCGTCGTCGCGGTGCTCAGGCGGTGGCGTCCTTTCCTTGAGTTATCAGGAAAAGGCTGGCTCATCGTTACCGCCGCGGCCATCTTGATCACGGCGAACTGGGGCACCTACATCTACGCGGTCAACAGCCAGCACGTCGTGGAGTCCGCGCTCGGCTACTTCATCACGCCGTTGCTCAGCGTCGCGCTCGGAATGATCTTCCTGAAGGAGCGGCTGCGGCTGCCCCAGGTCGTCGCGATCGCCGTGGTCGTCATCGCTGTGATCGTGCTCACCGTCGACTACGGCAGGCTGCCGGTGATCTCGCTGATCCTGGCCTGCTCGTTCGGGGTCTACGGGCTGCTCAAGAAGAAGGTGCCGCTCGACGCCATCTCCAGCCTCACCGCGGAGAGCGCCGTGATCGCCCCGATCGCGTTCGTCTACCTGCTCACGCTCGGCAGCGCGAACACCTTCACCACCGAAGGCACCGGCCACACGCTGATGCTCCTCAGCACCGGCATCGTCACGGCGGTCCCGCTGGTGCTGTTCGGCGCGGGCGCGCAACGGATCCCGCTGACCACCATGGGCATGCTGCAGTACCTCGCGCCGATCCTGCAGTTCGTCTGGGGCGTGTTCGTCGTGCACGAGCCCATGCCCGCGAGCCGGTGGATCGGGTTCGCCCTGGTGTGGCTGGCGCTCGCGATCTTCACGTTCGACGCGGTGAGGAACCGGCGCAAGCAGTCCCTCACCTGGCCTGAATGATTGGCGCGAAAAGCACGTTCGGGCCATCTATCGGCCCGAACGTGCTTTTCNNNNCCCCGCCAAAACAGTTAGCGGGAGCGGGCTACGCAGTAGGTGGCTAGCTCTTCGAGGGCGTCGCGGGCGGGGCACGGCGGCAGCTTGCCCAGCTCCGTGCGGGCCCGGTCCGCGTACTCGTCGAGGGTCTCGCGCGCCTTGTCCATGCCGGACGACCGACGCAGCAGCTCGAGAGCCTCGTCCACCAGCGCGTCGTCGTGGATCGGGCCCGCCAGCAGCTCGACGAGCCGCGTCTCGGACGGGTCCGCGAGCGCGTAGAGCATCGGCAGCGTCTTCACGCCCTCGCGCAGGTCGGTGCCCGGTGTCTTGCCGGACTGCGCCGACGGGGAGGCGATGTCGATGACGTCGTCGGAGATCTGGAACGCCGCCCCGATCACCTCGGCGTACCGGCGCAGCGCGTCCGTCTGCTCGTCGGTCGCGTCGGAGAACATGCCGCCGAACCTCGCCGCGGTGGCGATCAGGACGCCGGTCTTCTCCTCGATCACCCTGAGGTAGTGGGAGATCGGGTCCTCGCCGGGCTGCGGGCCGACGGTCTCGCGCATCTGACCGGTCACCAGGACCGAGAAGGTCTCCGCGATGATCCGCGCCGCGTCCGTCCCCAGATCGGCGGTCAGCCGTGACGCGTGGGCGAAGAGGAAGTCACCCGTGAGGATCGCGATGCTGTTGTCCCACTTGACGTTCGCGGACACCGCGCCGCGGCGCATGGTCGCCTCGTCCATGACGTCGTCGTGGTAGAGCGTCGCGAGGTGGGTGAGCTCGACCACAGTGGCCGCCTTGATGACCTTCTCCCGGTCCCAGTCGGCGCCGAACTGCGATGCGAGCAGTGTGAAGAGCGGGCGGATCCGCTTTCCGCCCGCCTCCACAAGGTGAAGCGAGGTTTCCGTGACCGGGTGGAACTCGCTCTGCACGACGTCGTGCAGGTTGCGCTCCACCTCGGCCAGGCCGACCTGGACTACCTCGGAGAGCACGGGGTCCACCAACGCGAACCCCGGTCCCTCATGCTCGCTACTGGTCACACCAGCAGCCTACGTACACCTAGCTGAGGAACGTGCCGGTACCCGCCCAATCGAGCACGAACGTGGGCCACAAACCGAGCACCAAGGTCACAACCGCACCCAACGTGATCGCGATCGTGGTGAACGCACCCGGCACGGTCACGGTCGGGCCGTCCGGAGCGGGCTCGCTGAAGTACATCAGCACGATCACCCGCAGGTAGAAGAACGCCGCGACGGCCGAGGCCACCAGGGCGATCACCACGAGCGGCGCCAGGCCGGCGTCGATCGCCGCGCTGAACACGACGAACTTGCCGATGAAGCCGGACGTCAGCGGAATGCCGGCCAGCGCCAGCAGCAGGAACGTGAAGACGCCCGCCACGATCGGCGACCGCTTCGCGAGACCCGCCCACTGCGACAGGTGCGTCGCCTCGCCGTCCGAGTTGCGGACCAGCGACACGATGCCGAACGCGGCGATCGTGGTGAAGCCGTACGCCAGCAGGTAGAACAGCGTCGCGCTCACGCCGGGCGCGGTGCCCTCCGGCGTCAGGGCGATCGAGCCGATCAGCAGGAAGCCCGCATGCGCCACCGAGGAGTACGCGATCATGCGCTTCACGTCGGTCTGCGTGAGACCCAGCACAGCACCGATCACCATCGACACGACCGCGACGCCGTACAGCACGCCGCGCCACTCCCACTGCGTGTTCTCGAACGCCACCGTGAGCACGCGCAGGATGCCGCCGAACGCGGCGACCTTGGTGCACGCGGCCATGAACGCCGTCACCGGCGTCGGCGCGCCCTGGTACACGTCCGGGGTCCACGCGTGGAACGGTCCGACGGCCGCCTTGAACAGCAGGCCCACCACCAGCAGGCCGAAGCCCGCGAACAGCAGCGTGTCGGAGCGGTCCGTGCCGGCCGCGGCCGTCGCGATCGCCGAGAGCTTCACCGAACCCGCGTAGCCGTAGAGCAGGGCCACGCCGTAGAGGAAGAACGCGGACGCGAACGCGCCGAGCAGGAAGTACTTCACGGCCGCTTCCTGCGAGAGCAGGCGACGGCGGCGAGCCAGGCCGCACATCAGGTACAGCGGCAGCGACAGGACTTCCAGCGCGACGAACATGGTCAGCAGGTCGTTCGACGCGACGAACGTCATCATGCCGCCGAGCGCGAACAGCGTGAGCGGGAAGACCTCGGTCTGCATGCCGGTCTTCGTCGCCTGCGCGCGGTCCTGGACCGTGCCGGGACGGATCGCGGCCTGGGCCACGAACGCACCACCCGGCTCCACCGAACGGTCGGCGATCAGCAGCACGCTGCCGAACGCCAGCACCAGCAACGTGGCCCACAGGAACAACGACGGCGAGTCGACCGCGATCGCACCCGCCAGCGTCGCCACGCCCTGGGCGGGGCGCTCCGACGTCGCGTAGAAGATCAGCGCACCGGTGGCGCCGACCAGCGTGGCGAGCGTGAGCACGAGCTGCACGGCCCACCGCTGGTGCTTGGGCAGCAAGGCTTCCAGCAGCACGCTCATGCACGCCGCGCCGAGTACGACGAGCAGCGGCGCGATGGCGCCGTAGTCGATCTGCGGCGCCTCGATCTGCTGCGCCTGAGCGACGAGAAGGTTCACGTCACTTGCCTTCCTGCACGGAGACCGGGTCGGTCACGCCGACCTCGGTCAGCGTCGCCCCGACGGACGGGGTGATCACGTCGAGCACCGGCTGCGGGTAGAACCCGAGTGCCAGCACGATGACTACGAGCGGTGCGAGGACCGCGATCTCGCGCCTGTTCAGGTCGCCGATCGCCGTCTTCTTCTCCGGGTCGCCGACCGCGCCCGGACCAGCGGCGGCACCGATGAGGGCGTCACCGCGCAGCGGACCGGTCATCACCCGCTGGTAGAGCCACAGCACGTACAGCGCCGCGAGCACCATGCCGACCGTCGCGATGATCGTGTAGACCGGCTGCGTCGGGAACGAGCCGATCAGCACCAGGAACTCCGAGACGAACGAGTTCGTGCCCGGCAGCGACAGCGTGGTCAGACCCGACAGCAGCAGCATGCCCGCGAGCAGCGGCGCTACCTTCGACATGCCGCCGTAGTCGGCGATCTTCGACGAACCACCGCGGGCGATCACCATGCCGATCACCAGGATCAGCATGCCGGTCGAGACCGAGTGGTTGAGCATGTACGACACCGAGCCCACGCCCGCCTGGGACGTGAACGCGAAGATGCCGAGCGCGATGAAGCCGAAGTGGGCGATCGAGACGTACGCGAGGAACCGCTTCATGTCCCGCTGGCCCGTGGCGAGCAACGATCCATAAAGGACACCGGCCACCGCCAGCACGAGCACGAGCGGCGCCAGGTTCTTCGACGCCGTCGGGAACATCGGCAGCAGGTAGCGCAGCATGCCGAACGTGCCGACCTTGTCCAGGATGCCGACGACGATCACCGTGACGCCGATGGGCGCCTCGGCGGCCGCGTCCGGCAGCCAGGTGTGGAACGGCACCAGCGGCGCCTTGATCGCGAACGCCAGGAAGAAGCCGAGGAACAGCCAGGTCTGCGTCGTCGCATCGGCGTCGCGGACCACGGTCACGAGCGTCGCCCAGTCGAACGTGCCCTTGCCGAGCTCGTCCGACGCCATCGCGTAGGCGCCGATCGCGGAGGCCAGCATGATCAGGCCGCCGAGGAACGAGTACAGGAAGAACTTGACCGCCGCGTACTGCCTGCGCGCGCCGCCGTAGCCGCCGATCAGGAAGTACATCGGGATCAGCATGACCTCGAACAGCACGTAGAACAGGAAGACGTCGGTGGCGGCGAACACCGCGACCGTCACGGCCTCCTGCACCAGGATCAGCGCGAGGTAGCCGCCCTGCGAACGACCGGCGGGCAGCTTCTCCGTCCAGCCGGCCCCGATGACGAGCGGGATCAGCAGCGCGATCACCGCGATCATCACCAGCGCGATGCCGTCGATGCCGAACGAGAGCCGCACGCCGAACGCCGGGATCCAGTCCACGCCGAACGCGAGCTGGATGCGGTCGCCAGAAGGCTTGTAGGCGAACCACAGCAGAACGGCGAGCACCAGTTCGACGACCGAGAACGCCAGTGCGACGAGCTTGGCCTTCGCGTCGTCCTTGCGCAGGAACGACACCACCAGCGCGCCGACGAGCGGCACGACCAGCAGCGCGATCAGAACCCAGGTCACGAGAACCTCACCACCAGGAGCGCCCCGAGCACGAAGATCGAGCCCAGCAGCATGGACAGTGCGTAGGAGCGGACGAACCCGGTCTGCAGCCTGCGCAACCGGCCGGAGCTACCACCGAGCAGCGCCGCGGTGCCGTTGACCAGACCGTCGACGCCCTTCAGGTCGAGGAACACCAGCGCGCGGGTGAGCCAGGTGCCCGGCCGCGCGAAGAGGGCCTCGTTCAGTGCGTTGCCGTAGAGGTCCGCACGCGCCGCGCGCACCGGGAACGACACCCGCGCCGGCCGCTCGACCGGCTGCTTGCCGCGGCCGAAGAGCAGGAACGCGAGACCGGCGCCGACGACCGCCAGCACGACGGTCAGGATTCCGACCATGCCGTGCGAGATGACGCCGTGCTCTTCCTTCAGCTCGCCCAGCGAGGGCTCCAGCCAGCCGGCCAGACGCCCGCCGGACGAGAGGAACCAACCGCCACCGACCGAACCGACCGCCAGGACGATCATCGGAACGGTCATCGACAGCGGGGACTCGTGCGGGTGGTAGTCGCGGCCGTCCTCGGACTTCAGGTCCTTCCAGCGGGGCTGGCCCAGGAAGACGAGGATCAGCAGGCGCGTCATGTAGAACGCGGTCAGCGCGGCACCGAGCAGGGCGACACCGCCGAAGACCCACGGGCGCCAGCCTTCGCCGGTGAACGCCGCCGCGATGATGGCGTCCTTCGAGAAGTAGCCCGCGAACGGCGGGATGCCGATCAGCGCGAGGTAGCCGAGCGTCCAGGTGACGAAGGTGATCGGCAGGAACTTGTACAGCCCGCCCATCCTGCGGATGTTGCCCTCGTCGTTCATGCCGTGCATGACCGAACCGGCACCGAGGAAGAGCCCGGCCTTGAAGAAACCGTGCGTCAGCAGGTGCATGATGCCCAGCGCGTACCCGATCGGGCCGAGGCCCACGGCGAGGATCATGTAACCGATCTGCGAGACCGTCGAGTACGCCAGGACCTTCTTGAAGTCGTCGTAGGCGCAACCGATGATGCAACCGATCAGCAGCGTGACGCCACCGATGATCATGACGACCAGGCGGCCGTCCTCGCTCAGGTTGTAGAGCGGGTTCGAGCGGGCGATCAGGTACACGCCCGCGGTGACCATGGTTGCCGCGTGGATCAGGGCGGACACCGGGGTCGGGCCGGCCATGGCGTCGGGCAACCAGGCCTGGAGCGGGAACTGACCGGACTTGCCGCAGGCGCCGAGGAGCAGCAGCAGCGTGATCGCGAGGACCTCGGCCGAGGAGAACTCGCTGACGCGGCTGAAGACCTCGGTGTACTGCGTCGTCCCGAGCTTGTTGAACATCAGGAAGATCGCGATGGCGAGGCCCAGGTCGCCGACGCGGTTCATCAGGAAGGCCTTCTTGGCCGCCGACGCCGCTTCCGGCTTGTACTGGTACCAGCCGATCAGCAGGTACGAGGCGAGACCGACGCCCTCCCAGCCGAAGTACAGGGTCACGAAACCGTTGCCCAGCACCAGCAGGAGCATCGCCGCGACGAAGAGGTTGAGGTAGGCGAAGAACTTCCGCCTGCCTTCCTCGTGCGCCATGTAGCCGATCGAGTAGATGTGGATCAGCGAGCCCACACCGGTGATCAGCAGCACGAACGTGAGCGACAGCGGGTCGATCCGCAGTCCGAACTCGACGGTCAGCGCGTTGACGTCGATCCAGTTGAACAGGTGCACGTTCTGCACCCGCTCCTCCGGCGACAGGCCGAGCGTCGAGAAGAACAGGGCGAGTCCGTAGCCGAACGCGCCGAGAATCGTGGCGCAGCCGAGCAGGTGGCCCCACTTGTCGGTGCGCTTGCCACCGACCAGCAGCACCGCCGCGCCGAACGCGGGCAGCGCCAACAACAGCCAGGCGAGAGAAGCGATCCCGCTGGCGGCAACAGGTTCCGTCACCGGTGACCCCTCAGTACTTCAGCAGGTTCGAGTCGTCGACCGAGGCCGAGCGACGCGTGCGGAAGATGGACATGATGATCGCGAGGCCGACGACGACCTCCGCCGCGGCGACGACCATCACGAAGAACGCCATCACCTGACCGTCGAGCGAGCCGTTGATCCGCGCGAACGTCACGAGGCTCAGGTTGACCGCGTTGAGCATGAGCTCGACGCACATGAAGACCACGATCGCGTTGCGGCGCACCAGGACGCCGACGGCGCCGATGCTGAACAGCAGAGCCGACAGCAGCAGGTAGTAGGTGGGAGTCACGACTCACTTCCCTTGAGCGCGTGCGCGTCGGCCTCGTGCCCGGTGCCGGCCGCCCCGGCGATGTCGTCCGACAGGGTGGACTTGTCGGTCGCCTCGATGACCTCGAACAGCGACTCCTCCGACACGCTGCCGTCGGGCAGCAGTGCGGGGGTGGCCACCGAGTTCGCGGTGGCGAAGACACCCGGACCGGGGATGGACCCGACCCGCTTGCCCTCCTGGAAGCGCTCCTCGACGAGTTCCTTCTGCGTCTTGCGGGCGGGCTTCCCGTCGCGGCCGACGAAGGCCAGGATCATCGCGCCGAGCGCGGCGGTGATCAGCAGCGCCGACGTGAGCTCGAACGCGAACAGGTAGTCCGTGAAGAGCTTCGTGCCGATGTTGCCGACGTTGCCGCCGTTCGTGGTGTTCGCCTCGGCGAGGCCCCTGGACTGGACCGAGGTGAGCGCGCGGCCGACGGAACCGATCATCAGCGCGGCGAACCCGATGCCGAGCAACGCGGCCGCGAGCCGTTGTCCGCGAATGACTTCGACCACGGAGTCCGAACTGTCGCGGCCGACCATCATGAGCACGAACAGGAACAGCATCATGATCGCGCCGGTGTAGACGATGATCTGCACGAAGCCGAGGAACGGCGCCTGCTGGATCATGTACAGCACACCGAGGCTCAGCATCGTCACCACGAGCCACAGCGCGGAGTGCACCGCGTTGCGCGCGAAGAGCATGCCGAGCGCGCCGGCCAGCGCGAGCGGGCCGAGCACCCAGAACGCGATGGCCTCACCAGTGGTGACGGTGTCGACCACGCGCTGCACGGGCTCCGGCTGCTGGGCCAGGAACTGCACGAGAAGGCTCACTGTCCGGCCTCCTTCGCCAGCTGCGGGCCGTTCACGTAGTAGTCGGTCTCGTTGTTGCCCAGCCGCATCGGGTGCGGCGGCTGCTCCATGCCGGGCAGCAGCGGCGCCAGCAGGTCTTCCTTGGTGAAGATCAGGTCCTGGCGGTTGTCGTCGGCGAGCTCGTACTCGTTCGTCATCGTGAGCGAACGGGTCGGGCACGCCTCGATGCACAGGCCGCAGCCGATGCACCGCAGGTAGTTGATCTGGTAGTCCATGCCGTAGCGCTCACCGGGCGAGTAACGCGCTTCCTCGGTGTTGTCGCCACCCTCGACGAAGATCGCGTCCGCCGGGCAGGCCCACGCGCACAGCTCGCAGCCGACGCACTTCTCCAGCCCGTCCGGGTGCCGGTTCAGCTGGTGACGGCCGTGGAACCGCGGCGCGGTCACCTTCTTGACCTCGGGGTACTCCTCCGTCACCACCTTCTTGAACATGGTGCCGAAGGTGACGCCGAAGCCTTTGAGGGACTCGAACATCCCTACTCAGCCTCCTTACCGGTGGTGACGGCTGCCGTGTCCTTGGGGATGTTGGCGACCTTGACCTTGCGCTTGGGCGCTGACTTGGGGACCGCGAGGTCGAGCGGAGGCACCGGGAAGCCGGAGCCGGCGAGCGGCACGCCCTTGGTGTCCTGGACCTTCTTGTCCGGCAGCAGGAACGAGACCAGCAGCACCAGGCCGACGACCACACCGAGCGCGATGAGCCGCTGTGCCGTGGAGAGCTGCTGGATCGCGCCGGTGCGGATGACCGCGACGGCCATGATCCAGACGAGGCTGGTCGGGACCAGCACCTTCCAGCCCAGCTTCATGAACTGGTCGTAGCGCAGGCGGGGAAGCGTGCCGCGCAGCCAGATGAAGAGGAAGAGGAACGCCAGCGTCTTGATGATGAACCAGAGCAGGCCCCACCAGCCGGTGTTCAGGAAGTCGCCGCTCCACGGCGCGTGGTAGCCGCCGAGGAAGAGCGTGGTCGCGAGCGCGGAGACGGTGACCATGTTGACGTACTCGGCGAGGAAGAACAGCGCGAACTTCAGCGAGCTGTACTCCGTGTGGAAACCACCGACCAGCTCCGACTCGGCCTCGGGGAGGTCGAACGGGGCGCGGTTGGTCTCGCCGACCATCGACACGACGTAGATCGCGAAGCTGGGGAACAGCAGCAGGCCGAACCAGGCGGGCGCGAACCCGAGCACGGTGGACGCCTGGGCTCCCACGATGTCACCGGTCGACATCGAGCCGGTGAACATGATCACCGCGACGATCGACAGGCCCATCGCGATCTCGTAGGAGATCACCTGTGCGGCGCTGCGCAGGGCGCCGAGCAGCGGGTACGGCGAGCCGGAGGCCCAGCCGGACAGCACGATGCCGTAGACGCCGAGCGACGAGCAGGCCAGCACCACCAGCACGCCGACCGGGAGGTCGACGAGCTGCAGCGCGGTCTGCTGGCCGAACATGTTGACCTCGCCCGCGAGCGGGATCACCGAGAACGCGAGGAACGCGGGGATGCAGGAGATCACCGGCGCGAGGAAGAACACCCACTTGTCCGCGAGGACCGGGCGGATGTCCTCCTTGAACGCGAGCTTCAGACCGTCCGCGAGCGACTGCAGCCAGCCGTTCGGGCCGACCCGGTTGGGGCCGGGACGGTGCTGCATCCTGGCGACGACCTTGCGCTCCCAGTTGATCATGAACAGGGTCATGACCACCAGGAACGCGAAGATCCCGACGACCTTGATCAGGACCAGCCAGATCGGGTCGTCCGCGAGGAGCTTGGCGGTGTCGCCGATCTCCGCTGCGAAGACGTGCTGGGTCATGACTTCACCCCAAAAGAAGTTCCGCCGCTGACGGAGACGATCGAGCCGTGGCCCGCGCCGAGAGTGGCCCGGACGGTCACGTCACCCGAGTTGGTGGGCAGCCAGATGACGCCCTCGGGCAGGTCGTCGGTCTCGACCGGGAGCGTGATCGCGCCGCGCTCGGTGGAGACCGTCACGTAGCCGCCGGTCTCCAGGCCGAACTGCTGCGCGGTGGCCTCAGCGACCTTCGCGACGACCGGGCGGGCGGTGCCGGCGAGGTGCGGTTCGTCCACCTGCAGCGAACCGTTGCCGATCAGGCGGTGCCACGTGGCGAGCACTGCCTTGCCGGCACCGGCCGGGGACTGCAGCGGCGCGGCGACGTTGAGCGAGGAGCCGCTCGGAGCGCCTTCGCCGAGGCGGGCCAGGTCGGCCGCCGCGGCCGCGGGCGTCTGCGTGAACAGGTCCGCGTCCATCTCCACCGCGAGGGTGTCGAGCACGCGGCAGTCCGGCAGCGCGCCGGTGCCTTCGAGCGTCGTGCCGAACTCGCGGCGGCGACCCTCCCAGTTGAGGTAGCTGCCGGACTTCTCGACCGCCGGGGCGATCGGGAGCACGACGTCGGCGTGCGCGGTGACCGCGCTCGGCCGCAGCTCCAGGCTCACGACGAAACCGGCCTGGGCCAACGCCTTCTCGGCCAGCGCCGGGTCCGGCAGGTCGAACGGGTCGACGCCGCCGACCACCAGGCCGGACAGCTGACCGTTCGCGGCGGCCTCGAGGATTCCGGTGGTGTCGCGGCCGGGGTTCGCCGGCAGCGAGCCCTCCTCGACACCCCAGGTGCGCTCGACCTCGGTGCGGGCCGCGGTGTTCGCGACGTGGCGGCCACCGGGCAGCAGGTTCGGCGTGGCACCGACCGCGAGCGCACCGCGCTCACCGGCACGGCGCGGGATCCACGCGACCTTGGCCCCGGTGCGCTCGGCCAGCTTCGCGACCGCGGTGAACGCGCCGGGGATCTCGGCGGCGCGCTCGCCGACGAGGATCACCGCACCGGGCTTTCCGAGCAGTTCGACGACGTCGGAAGCGTGCTCCGGCAACGCGTTCAGCGCGTTCGCCTCGGCACCGGGCACGCAGGCGAGCAGCGTGCCGAACGTCTTCTCCACGGCCGGGGTCGTGAACTGGCCGAGGTGGAAGACCTTCGTGGTGCCCTTGCGAGCCGACTTGCGCAGGCGCAGGAAGACGATCGGCGCTTCCTCCTCGGGCTCGAACGCGACCAGCAGCGCGGCCGGTGCCTTCTCGATGCCCTGGAAGGTGACGCCGTTGTCCGGGTTCGTGAACACCGTGGTGCCGGACAGGAACTCCAGCTCCTCGGCGCTGTGCGGCCGGGCGCGGAAGTCGATGTCGTTGGTGTGCAACGCGATCCGGGCGAACTTCGAGTACGCGTAGGCGTCCTCGACGGTCAGCCGGCCACCGGTGAGGACACCGACGCCGTTCGCGTCCCGTGCCGCGAGCAGACCGGCCGCCGCGACCTGCAGCGCCTCCGTCCACGACGACTCGCGCAGCTCACCGGTCTCGGCGTCGCGGACCATCGGCCGCGTGATGCGGTCGTCGGCCGTGGCGTAGCGGAAGGCGAACCGGCCCTTGTCGCAGATCCACTCCTCGTTGACCTGCGGGTCGTCACCGGCGAGCTTGCGCTGCACCTTGCCGCGCCGCCAGTCGGTGCGCTCGGCGCAACCGGAGGAGCAGTGCTCGCAGACGCTCGGCGTCGACACGAGGTCGAACGGCCGGGCGCGGAACCGGTACGCGGCGGACGTGAGCGCGCCGACCGGGCAGATCTGGATGGTGTTGCCGGAGAAGTAGCTCTGGAACGGCTTGTCCTTCGCCACACCGATCTGCTGCTGCGCACCGCGCTCCAGCAGCTCGATGAACGGGTCACCGGCGATCTGCGCGGAGAACCGGGTGCAGCGCTGGCAGAGCACGCAGCGTTCGCGGTCGAGCAGCACCTGCGTCGAGATGTTGATCGGCTTCGGGAACGTCCGCTTGTGCTCGTGGAACCGGGAGTCCGCGCGGCCGTGCGCGATCGCCTGGTTCTGCAGCGGGCACTCGCCGCCCTTGTCGCAGATCGGGCAGTCCAGCGGGTGGTTGATGAGCAGCAGCTCCATCACACCCTGCTGGGCCTTGTCCGCGACCGGCGAGGTCAGCTGGGTCTTCACGACCATGCCGTCCGCGACCGTCATCGTGCAGGAGGCCTGCGGCTTCGGCATCGGCCGGCCGCCCATCTCGACCTCGACGAGGCACTGGCGGCAGGCGCCCGCGGGCTCCAGCAGCGGGTGGTCGCAGAAGCGCGGGATGACCGTGCCGAGGCGCTCGGCCGTGCGGATCAGCAGCTCGCCCTTGGGCGCCACGACCTCGACACCGTCGATGACGAGCTTGACGTGACCCTCCGGGACCACCAGCTCGGTGCTGTTCTTGTCAGGGGCGATGGTCATGCGTTCGCTCCAGCCAGGACCTTGGAGTTCTGGTCGCAGAGAGCCAGGAACTCGTCCTTGAAGTACTTGATGCCACTGGTGATCGGGCTGACGGCACCGTCACCGAGCGCGCAGAAGGAACGGCCGAGGATGTTGTCGCAGACGTCGAGCAACGTGTCGATGTCGCTCGCCGTGCCGTTGCCCGCCACCATCCGCTGCAGGATCTGCACGAGCCAGTACGTGCCCTCGCGGCACGGCGTGCACTTGCCGCACGACTCGTGCTTGTAGAACTCCGTCCACTTCATGACGGCCCACGGCACGGACACGGTCTCGTTGAAGATCTGCAGCGCCGTCGTGCCGAGCATCGACCCGGCCTCGGCGGCACCCTCGAAGTCCAGCGGCACGTCGAGGTGCTCCGCGGTGAACAGCGGGGTGGACGAGCCGCCCGGCGTCCAGAACTTCAGCGGGATGCCGTCCTTCATGCCACCGGCCATGTCCAGCAGCTGCCGGAGCGTGGTGCCCATCGGCGCCTCGTACTGGCCGGGGTTCGTGACGTGACCGGACAGCGAGTAGATCTTCGGACCGGGCGAGCGGTCGCGGCCCATCTCGCGGAACCAGTCCGCGCCACCGTTGACGATGAAGGGAACCGACGCGATGGTCTCGACGTTGTTCACGACGGTGGGCGACGCGTACAGGCCCGAGGTCGCGGGGAACGGCGGCTTGAGTCGCGGCTGGCCACGACGGCCCTCCAGCGAGTCGAGCAGCGCGGTCTCCTCGCCACAGATGTACGCGCCGGCGCCGGCGTGGACCACCAGGTCGAGGTCGAACCCGCTGCCGAGGACGTCCTTGCCCAGGTAGCCCTTGGCGTAGGCCTCCTTGACGGCCGCGTTCAGCCGCCGGATGCAGTGCAGGACCTCGCCGCGGACGTAGATCGCCGCGAAGTTCGCGCGGATCGCGTACGACGTGATGATCACGCCCTCGATCAGCGAGTGCGGGTCCGCCATCATCAGCGGGATGTCCTTGCAGGTGCCCGGCTCGCCCTCGTCGGCGTTGATGACGAGGTAGTGCGGCTTGCCGTCGCCCTGCGGGATGAAGCCCCACTTCATGCCCGTGGGGAAGCCCGCGCCGCCGCGGCCGCGCAGCCCGGAGTCCTTGCACTGCTGGATGAGCTGGTCCGGGTGGGCCTTCAGCGCCTTGGGCAGGGCGGTGTAGCCACCGGTGCGCTCGTAGGTCTCGATCGTCCAGGACCTGGGCTCGGTCCAGCGCTTGGTGAGAACGGGAGTCAGCGGGTTGACCATTTGATCCCTACTTCTTTTCCGGCAGTGCAGGGAACTCGGCGTTCGCCGGCATCTTCGGGGCGTCCCAGCCGCGGTCCTTCGCGATCTGCGCGCCCCGCAACGTCTCCGGTGCCGCCGACGGGCCGTCGAGGTCCGCGTCGCGGCCCTCGAAGAACCCGGCGAGCTGGAGCTCGGCCTGCTTGAAGTCGGTGAGCGGTGCGCCACGGGTCGGGGCGGGCTTCTCCCCTGCCTGCAACGACTTCACCAGCTGCAGCGCCTTCTCCGGCGTCTGGTTGTCGTAGAACTCGTAGTTCACCTGGAGAACCGGGCCGAGGTCGCACGCGGCGAGGCACTCGGCGTGCTCCAGCGTGATCGAGCCCGGCGTGCCCGGCTCGCCCGCGGTCTCCTCGTGGCCCACGCCGAGGTGGCTCTTGAGCGTCGAGTAGATGTCGTCGCCGCCCAGTGCCGCGCACAGCGTGTTGGTGCAGACGCTCACGAGGTGCTCACCGCACGGGCGGCGCTTGTACATCGTGTAGAACGTCGCGACCGCGCTGACCTCGGCCTCGCTCAGGTCGAGCTGCCCGGCGCAGAACCGGATGCCGTCCTGCGAGACGTAGCCCTCCACCGACTGCACCAGGTGCAGCATCGGCAGCAGCGCGCTGCGGGACTGCGGGTAGCGGGCGATGATCGCCTGCGCGCGGTCCACAGTGGACTGGCCGAAAGTGGTGTTCTCAGCAGCCTGAGTCATCGGTCGCAACCACCCATCACCGGGTCGATCGAGGCGACGGCGGCGATCACGTCGGCGACCATGCCGCCCTCGCACATCGCGGGCATCGACTGGAGGTTCACGAAACTGGGCTCGCGCAGGTGCACGCGCATCGGCCTCGTGCCGCCGTCGGAGACGAGGTGGTAGCCCAGCTCGCCGCGCGGCGACTCGACCGGCACGTAGACCTGGCCCGCCGGCACCTTGAAGCCCTCGGTCACCAGCTTGAAGTGGTGGATGAGGGACTCCATGGACTGGCCCATGATCTTGCGGACGTGCTCGAGCGAGTTGCCCATGCCGTCGCTGCCGATCGTGAGCTGCGCGGGCCACGCGATCTTGGCGTCCTCAACCATCACCGGACCGGTCGGCAGGCTCTTCACGACCTGCTTGACGATCTTCAGCGACTGGTGCATCTCCTCGAGCCGCAGCAGGTACCGCGCGAAGCAGTCCGCCGCGTTCGAGGTCGGCACGTCGAACGTGTAGTTCTCGTAGCCGCTGTACGGCTCGATCTTGCGCAGGTCCCAGGCGAGGCCGGCGGAGCGCAGGATCGGGCCGGTGATGCCGAGCGCGAGGCACGCGTCGACGGGCAGGTAGCCCACGCCCGCGAGGCGGTTGCGCCAGATCGGCTGGCCGGTGAGCAGCTTGTCGTAGTCCGGGAGCCGCTTCTCCATGACCTTGACGAACGCGTTGATCTTCTCGACCGCGTCGTTCGGCAGGTCCTGGGCGAGACCGCCGGGGCGGATGAACGCGTGGTTCATGCGCAGACCGGTGAGGTGCTCCAGCAGGTGCAGGACTTCCTCGCGCTCGCGGAAGCCGGAGGTCATGCCGGTGAGGGCACCGAGCTCCATGCCGCCGGTGGCGAGCGCGACGAGGTGCGAGCTGATGCGGTTGAGCTCCATCAGCAGGACGCGGATCGCCTGCGCCTTGTCCGGCACCGTGATGCCGAGCAGCTTCTCGACGCCCATGCAGTAGGCGGCCTCGTGGTGCAGCGGCGCCAGGTAGTCCGTGCGCGTGACGAACGTGACGCCCTGGACCCAGGTCCGGTACTCGCAGTTCTTCTCGATACCGGTGTGCAGGTAGCCGATGACGCTGCGGGCGTGCGTGACGGTCTCGCCCTCGAGCTCCAGGACCAGGCGGAGCACGCCGTGCGTCGACGGGTGCTGCGGGCCGAGGTTCATGACGATGCGCTCGTCGTGGACGGCGTCCGCGAGCACCTCGTCCCAGTCGCCGCCGGTGACCGTGTAGACGGTGCCCTCGGTGGTGCGCCGTGAGTCGGCGATCTCCGGGGTCTCGGTGCGGGTGTTCACGTCGTCCGTGCTGTCGCTACCGGTCGCGCTGGTGTTCGTCCCGGTGGTGACGTCGGAAAGCCGCTCGGTCATGAGTACGACCGCCTCTGGTCCGGCGGAGGAATCTCCGCGCCCTTGTACTCGACCGGAATGCCGCCCAGCGGGTAGTCCTTGCGCTGCGGGTGGCCGTCCCAGTCGTCCGGCATGAGGATTCGGGTCAGTCCGGGATGACCGTCGTAGATGATCCCGAACATGTCCCAGGTCTCGCGCTCCTGCCAGTCCGCCGTCGGGTAGACCTCGACGAGGCTCGGCACGTGCGGGTCGTCGACGTCGACCGCGACCTCGAGCCGGATCCGGCGGCGGTAGGTCATCGACGTCAGGTGCGTGACCGAGTGCAGGCGCTGCGGCACGTCGGCGCCGTAGTCCACACCGGAGACGGAGCTGCAGAGCTCGAAGCGCAGCGACGGGGTGTCGCGGCAGATGCGCGCCACCTCCAGCAACGTCTCCGGCCTGAGGTAGAAGGTGATCTCGCCGCGGTCGACCGTCACCTGCTGCACCGTGTCGGCGGGCAGGCCCTTGTCGCTGATCGCGGCGAACAGCTCGTCGGCGACCTCGTCGAACCAGCCGCCGAACGGGCGCTCGGACGGAGCGGCCACGTGGGCGGGCAGGCGCAGGCCACCGAAGCCGGACGTGTCGCCGGAGCCGGTGACGCCGAAGAGGCCCTTGCGCTCCTTGCCCGCGAAGATCGGCGCTTTGGCCTCTGCGCCGTTGGTCTTCTCGAGGCCCTCGACAGCGCGGTCGGCGCTGGAGTGCTCTCCCCCTGGCTCGGTCACTTCTTCCTCGCAAAACGCTCGGAGGACGGGATGAGATCGGTGCGGTAGCCCGAGTCGGCGAGTGCCTTGGCGCGCACGGCGTTCAGCGGCTCGTCCATGATCTTGGCGTGGATCTTGAGGATCGCGTCCATCAGCATCTCCGGCCTCGGCGGGCAGCCCGGCAGGTACATGTCGACGGGCACGACGTGGTCGACGCCCTGCACCACCGCGTAGTTGTTGAACATGCCGCCACTGCTGGCGCACACGCCCATGGCCAGCACCCAGCGCGGCTCGGGCATCTGGTCGTAGATCTGCCGCAGCACCGGCGCCATCTTGTTGGTGACGCGGCCGGCGACGATCATCAGGTCCGCCTGGCGGGGTGAGGCCCGGAAGACCTCCATGCCGAAGCGGGCGAGGTCGTAGCGCGGACCACCCGTCGTCATCATCTCGATGGCGCAACAGGCCAGGCCGAAGGTGGCAGGCCACAGCGAGGACTTGCGGGTCCAGTTGACCAGCTTCTCGACGCTGGTCAGCAGGATGCCGTTCGGGAGCTTCTCCTCGAGACCCATGACTTCCTCAGTTCCAGTCGAGGCCGCCGCGACGCCACACGTAGACGTACGCGAAGCCGAGCGTGGCGACGAACAGGACGATCTCCACCAGCCCGAACAGCCCGAGCTTGTCGGCAGCGACGGCGAACGGGTAGAGGAAGACCATTTCGATGTCGAACAAGATGAAGAGCATCGCCGTCAGGTAGTAGGCGACGGGCATGCGCCCACCGCCCACGACCGGCTGCGGGCTCGGCTCGATGCCGCACTCGTACGCGTCGAGCTTCGCCTTGTTGTAGCGGCGGGGTCCGATGTAGGGCGCTGCGGTCACCGAGAACAGTGCGAACGCCCCGGCGAGCGCGAACATCAATACGAGGGGGAGGTAAGGGTCAAGCACGCTCCGTCGTCCTTTCCTCGCGGTCGACCGCACCCTAAGGGTGTTGTTGTCCGACTCGATTGTTAGGCGAACCTAACAACCGCTTGTGAAACAGTTCACAAGCTTGTGCACACTGTTGTGAAGTGATTCACAAGGTCGCTCGCCAGTGTAGAACGCCTGTAAATGACCTAGATCACAGGGTCTGACCTGGGGCTTTAACTTGGCCGACACATGCGAAACGGCACCGGCTCGTATTGAGCCGGCGCCGTCACCTATTCGGAGTAATTTATGCCGTCGGCGCGAGCTTCGTGGCGGCCACGATGAGGCGGTCCATTGAGTCGCCGTCCTTGGGGTCGTAGAGGCCCGCGAGCAGCTTGAGCACGAGTTTCATCAGGCGTTTCCGCGGCATTCCGTACTTCGTTGCGGTCCGCATGATCGCCGGGTTACCGATGAGCTTCGAGAAGACGTTCCCGAGCCGGTAGTAACTCCCGAGCGCCTGTTCGATCCGAACGGGGTAGCCGTGCAGCGCGCGTTCACGGTTGACGCCGGTCCGCGCGAGTGCCTGGACGATCGACTCGGACGCGATCTTGGCCGACTCCATGGCGTAGCCGATGCCCTCGCCGTTGAACGGGTTGACCATGCCGCCCGCGTCGCCGACGAGCACGAGACCCGCCCGGTAGTGCGGCTTGCGGTTGAGGCCCATGGGCAGCGCGGCACCACCGATGCGGCTGGTCGCGTTCTCCTCGCGGAAGCCCCACTCCTCCGGCGTCGCGTCGAGCCAGGAGCGCAGGAGCTGGCGGTAGTCCGTCGTGCCGTAGGCCTTCGACGTGCTGAGGATGCCGAGGCCGACGTTCACGCTGCCGTCGCCCATGCCGAAGATCCAGCCGTAGCCGGGCAGCAGCTGGCCGTCCGGCGCCCACAGCTCGAGGTGGCTTTCGAGGTAGTCGTCCTTGGTGCGCGGGCTGCTGTAGTAGCGGCGGACCGCGACACCCATCGGCTTGTTGTCGTCCTTCTGCAGGCCGACCGACAGGGCGAGCCGCGCGGACACGCCGTCGCAGCCGACGACGATGGGCGCCCGGTACGTGACCGGGTTCTTCTCCGGTCCCTGCTTGGCCTCGACACCGACGACCCGGCCGTTCTCGATGATGGCCTTGGTGACCGTCGTGTGCTCGTGCATGCGCGCGCCGGCTTGTTTGGCCGCGTTCGCGAGCATCTCGTCGAAGTCCATGCGCGGCCGCACGACACCGTAGTTGGGGAACGTGGCCAGGTCCGGCCAGTCCAGCTCCAGCGTGACACCGCCGCCGACGACCCTGAGCCCCTTGTTGTGGAGCCAGCCGTTGCTCTCGCGGGTGTCGATGCCCAGGTCGATGAGCTGCTTGACGCCGCGCGGGGTGAGCCCGTCGCCGCAGACCTTCTCCCTGGGGAAGGTGCTCTTCTCCAGCAGGAGGACGTCGAGGCCTGCCCTGGCGAGGTAGGTCGCCGCGGTCGAGCCCGCCGGTCCCGCCCCCACCACGATGACGTCGGCGTCCTCGTTGATCCCGCGCCTGCTCATCCAGACTCCCTAACGTGTGCCGTGACTCCCTCGCGACTCTAACCGCCCCTCCCTGAGACCCCACCGCCTCCGCCCGCTGCCGGACAGCACGCGGGGCCCCAACGTGTTCCCAGAGCGAACGAAAGCTCCCCGCGTGCACTTGAAGATCGCGAGTTGTCCACATGTCGATCAAGAGGCGGTTGAGGTCTGCGGCCGCATGCCGATGATTGATCGAGTGACATTTAAACGTTCGATCGACTACGGACTGCTCGCCGACGCCTTCGAGGATGCCGTGGCCACCCGCAGGCATCTACTGGCGCTCGGGTTCAGCAGCGCCACGCTGGCGAAGAAGTGCCGCCCAGGCGGAGGCTGGACCCGACTGTTCCTCGGTGTCTACCTGGTCACTGGCGGAACGCCGAGCAGGCGACAGCTTGTTAGAGGTGCGCTGCTGCGAGCCGGTCCGTTGACGTATCTGACCGGTTGTGAAGCCGCCCGCATGTACGGAGTGCGTCGAGTGCCGGCCGATCAACGCATCCATGTTCTGGTTCCTCATGGCCGCCGGGTGACGAGCCAAGGTTCACTGCTCGTGGAACGCAGCAACCGGCCGTGGGATGGAACGCTGATCAACGGGTTCCCCGTGGTGACGCTTGCTCGTGCGCTCATCGATGCTGCACGTAAAGAGAGCGGTCTCGACGTTGTGCGCGCTGTTATCGCGGATGCCGTTCAGCGCCGCCTCTGCTCACCTGGTGCACTCGCCGAAGAGCTCAAGAACCTGAGGCTGGGCGGCACCTCGCTGCCAAGACGGGTGTTGGACGAGGTCAGTGACGGCGTCCGTTCGGCCGCCGAAGCGTGGTCGCGCTCGTTGGTCCAGAGGTCCTCCTTGCCACTCCCGCAGTGGAATGTGCTGATCAGGAGCGCATCCGGGGCTCAGCTCGCCATCGTTGACGGCTGGTGGGACGAAGTGGGGCTCGCATGGCAGATCGACTCGGTGGAGTTCCACCTTGGCCCTGATGACTACGCACGAACGATGGCTCAGCACTCGGCGCTCTTGGCCAACGGCGTGATGACGATCCACACGGTGCCTTCACGCCTTAAGACGGACCCAGCGGGCGTAGTCGCAGAACTTCGGGGTGCCTACCGTGCTGCGGAGCAACGCGGCCGACCTCGGGTTTCAGCGACGCTGTGGCGTCCCGTCTAGGACACGCGGGGAGCTTTCGTTCGCTCTGAGAACACGAGAGGGCCCCGCGTGCGGCAAAGCAAGCGGGGGGTGGTTAGGGGGTTGGGGTGGGCGGCTCAGCGGGGGTGGGCTCCGGCTTGGTCGCGCGGTGCAGGGCCACCATGCCGCCCGTCAGGTTGAACCAGGCGACGTCCTCCCAGCCCGCCTGCGAGATGAGCTCGCCCAGCGCGCGCTGGTCCGGCCAGGTCGCCATCGACTCGGCCAGGTAGGAGTAGGCCGCCGGGTTCGAGGAGACGAACTTCGCGATCAGCGGCAGGAGCTTGAGCAGGTACCGCATGTAGACGAAGCGGAACGGCTTCCACACCGGGGTGGAGACCTCGCAGATCACCATGCGGCCGCCCGGCTTCACCACGCGGGCCATCTCGCGCAGGGCGACGACCGTGTCGTTGAAGTTGCGGATGCCGAAGGACACCGTGACGGCGTCGAAGGAGTTGTCCTTGAACGGCAGGCGCAGGGCGTCGGCGGCCACCTTCGGGACACGGCGGTGGGCACCGGAGGCGAGCATGCCGACGGAGAAGTCGGCGGCGACGCACCAGGCGCCGGACTCGGCGTACTCGACGGTGGACACAGCGGTGCCGGCGGCCAGGTCGAGGACCTTCTCGCCGGGGCGGGCGTCGAGCACGCGCCTGCTCCACTCCCGCCACCGCCGGTCGAAGCCCAGCGTCATGACCGAGTTCGTGCGGTCGTAGCCCTGGGCCACGCCGTCGAACATCTCGGCGACCTCGCGGGGGTTCTTGTCCAAGCCGGCTCGCGACATGGCCCAAGACTAAGTCAGGCCAGCTGAGATCATCTTCAGGGCACCTTCAGGGCCGTCAGCATGCCGTCGACCGCCGCGTGCCACGGGTACTCCTCCGCACGCGCGCGGGCGGCCTCCCGTGACCCCGACTCGAGGAGCTGCCGGGCGGCGAGCGCGAACGCCGCGGCGTGGTCGTCGACCGCCGCGCCGCACGACGGCTGGACGATCTCCTTCAGCGCGCTGCTCCTGCTCACGACGACGGGGGTTCCGCTGGCCAGGGCCTCCAGTGCCGCGAGGCCGAACGTCTCGTGCGGGCCGGGCGCGAGTGAGAGGTCCGCCGAGGCGAGCAGCGAGGCGACGTCCAGGCGTGACTTCACGAAGCCGAGGAACGTGACCGGCAGGCCCGCCGCGCGCTTCTCCAGGAAGGCACGGCGAGGGCCGTCGCCCGCGATCACCAGGCGTGCCGAGTGGCCCTGCTCGTGCAGTTCGGCGAGCGTGTCGACGGACCGTTCGACGTGCTTCTCCGGCGACAACCGTCCACAGTGGACGAGCAGGCTCTCCTCGCCCCGCAACAGGTCCCGCCGCAGATCGGCAGAGTGGCGGCGGGGCGTGAACGTGGTCAGGTCGACGCCGAGCGGCACCTGGGTGACGTTGCGCGCGCCGATGCGGTCGAACTCCTCGCGGGCGAACCCGGTCGTGCACACAACCGTGTCGTAGCTCGCGGCCATGCGCCGGTTGGCCCAGTCCGCGGCCCGCACCGCCGGGTGCTCGGGCAGCACGAACCGCAGCAGCCGGTCGAGGCGTTCGTGGGAGATCACGACGTTCGGGATGCCGCGCTCGCTCGCCCACGCGCCCATGCCGCGCAACGTCAGCCGGTCGGAGACCTCCAGCCGGTCCGGCTCCAGGTGCTCCACCAGCGCCTTCACCCGCCACGGGTCCACGACGCGGTAGCCGCCGGTGTACGGGATCTTCACCGCGGGCAGGGTGATGCGCCGGACGCCGCCGGGCAGCACCTCGTCGGCACGGCGGTCGCCCGGCACGACCAGCACCACCTCGTGGCCCGCCTGCGCGTAGCCGGTGCCGAGGTGGTGCAGTGCCGTGCGGAGCCCGCCCGACTTCGGTCCGTAGAAGTTGGCGAGCTGGACGATCCTCAAGCGGCTGCCCGGTGAGCGAGTCCGGTGACCGCGGCGTAGTGGCCCATCAGCTCGTCGCAGATCGCGGGCCAGGTGCGGGAGAGCACCGACCTGCGTGCCGCGAGACCGAACCGCTTGCGCCGCAACGGGTCCCGCAGCAGGTCCAGGTACTGCACGACGTCGTCCTCGAACAGGTACCCCGTCCGGCCGTGCCGCACGAGGTCGCGCGGACCGCCCGCGTCCGGCGCGAGCACCGGCAGCCCGGTCGCGAGCGCCTCCTGCACGGCCTGGCAGAACGTCTCGTGCGGTCCGGTGTGGATGAAGACGTCGAGCGACGCGTAGGCCTCGGCGAGCGCCTGACCGGTGCGGAAGCCCAGGAACTCGGCGTCGGGAAGATCGCGTTCGAGCTGTTCGCGGTCCGGGCCGTCGCCGACGATCCGCAGCTTCACGCCCGGCAGGCCGTGGAGCTCCCGGAGCCGGTGGACCTGCTTCTCCGGCGCGAGACGGCCGACGTAGCCGACCGTGAGCTCGTCGTTGTGCTTGGGGCGCGGGTGGAAGAGGTCGACGTCGACACCGCGGCCCCACCGGTGCACGCGCGGAACACCGTGCCGCTCCAACGCTTCCACCGCCGAGCTCGACGGCGCCAGCGTGCGGTCGGCGAGTGTGTGCAGGCGCCTGGTCCACCTCCACGCCGCGCGCTTGGTGAGCCCGAGCCCGTAGTTGCCCGCGAACCCGGCGACGTCGGTCTGGTAGACGGCGACGGTCGGCACGTCGAGCCTGCGGGCGGCCCGCAGCCCGTACGCGCCGAGCACGAACGGTGAGGCGAGGTGCACGACGTCGGGCCCGAAGTCCGCCAGCGCGTGGTGGACTCTGGGGCTCGGCACCCCGATGGGCAGGCTGGTCACCATGGGCACGTCGACGGAGGAAACTCTGACGACTGGCGTGCCGAGGTGGTCGTCGGCGCCGGAACCGGGCGCGACCACCAGAGCCTGGTGGCCACCTCGCCGCAGGTGTTCCAGCACGCGGAGAACGGAGTTGGTGACCCCGTTCACCTGGGGCAGGAAGCTCTCGGTAACGATCGCTACGCGCACAGAGGACACCCTGGGGTGCCAGCGTGAAGTCCACGTGACACTCAATTTGACGCGGTCCGAACACCTCACGTCGTGGCCAGGTGATCGTCGATTCGTCATCTTCGCGTCGGCTCCCGGTCACCGGACGCGGTGAAACTAGGCCAGCATGACCGTCTTGTCGTCCCGTCCCGCGCACCCGGTGGACCCCGGCCTGGTGTCCATCGCCCTGGAAGTGGCCGGTCGCCTGGCGAACGACGCCTCGGACGTCATCATGGCCACCGCCGGCCGCGGCGTGCGTCCCGACTCGGACGAGTCACCGTTCGACTGGGTCACCGACACCGACCGCACCCTGGAACGCCACACCCGCCGCGTGCTCACCAAGGAGTTCCCGTCGATCCCCGTGTTCTGCGAGAACTCCGACGCGGTCCCCGACGACTCGGAGTTCCGCTGGGTGGTCGACCCGGTGGACGGCACCGCGAACTACACCGCGGGCATGCCGTGGTGCGCCTACAGCCTGGCCCTGGTGGACCGCTGGGGCCCGGTCGTCGGCGTGGTGGCAGACCCGTACCGCTCCCAGATCTACGCAGCCGCCCGAGGCCGCGGCATGCGCGCGAACGGCACCCCGGTCCGCCTGACCGAACGCCAGGGCGACTCCCTGGTCGTGTGCACTGAGATGACCCGTTCCGGCCCATGGCCAGGCATGGGCGAATTCATCTCCACGGCCGCAACAGCCGGCACGGGCGTGCGCGTGCTTGGTTCGAAATGTCTGGCGGTGGCACAGGTGGCGTTGGGCCACGTCGCTGCCGCCGTGCTGCACGGCTACCACGAGTGGGACGTGGCCGGTGCAGTGTCACTGGCCGTGGAGTCCGGTGCGGTCGTGTTGGACAGACGAGGCGAGGGAGCCCAACTGCCCGTGGACGGCCTCCTGGTGGCCGCACCCGACGCCGCGGACGAGGTGCTGGGCTGGTGGCAGTCAGCGCTTCAGGTCGACAGCTGAGGCAGCTGCTTCTCGAGCATCTCGAGGTGGGTGCGCGCGTCGTCCAGCTCCGGGTGGTCGAACATCTGCAGCGCGACCCGGCCGACCTGGTTCTCGAACTGCTTGAAGTCGTGCGCGGCCTTGAGCAACCGCTGGTAGACGGGGTGCTGCTGGTCGACCGCGCCCAGCGCCCTGCCCAGCTGCGCGATCCCGCGCACGTCGTCGAGCTCCTTGGTCAGCTGCTCGCTGATCCGCTGCAGCCAGTCCTTGGCCGCCGACTTGGGCACGGTCTGCACGGCCGCGGAGACCCTGCGCGCCGACTCGGCGCAGCGTTCGACCTGCTCGGACCACATGTCGTAGGGCTGCTGGGGAGCCAGCGGGAAGTACGGCACCGGCGGGCGCGGCCGGTTGATCGAGCGACGGATCAGGCCGATGACCAGGCCGATCAGTGAGCCGGGGACCCCGCCCATCATCACGCCGGAGATGATGACCGCCGCGATGGAGATGCCGACCGAATCGGTGCTCTTCGCAGTGGCGGTCACGCCGATTGTCATGAGGGCACCCATGAGCACGAAACCGACCGCGGATCCCCACAGCACTGAACGAACGACGACACCCATGACTGGTGATCGTGCCACTTCCACGCCGTGTTGGTGGTCAAGCGTCGAAGTCGACCGTCACGGATTCGCTGGTCGGCAACGCCTGACACGTCAGCACGAACCCGGCCTCCACCTCGGACTGGTCGAGCGCGTAGTTCCGCCGCATCTCCACCGTGCCCTCCGTGACCAACGCACGGCACGTGCCACACACACCGCCCTTGCACGCGAACGGCAGGTCCGCACGCACGCGCTGGGCAGCGTCGAGGATCGGTTCGTCGGCGGGCAGCGGCAGCGTGGTCGACTTGCCATCCAGCACCACCGTCACGGAGGCGGCGGCGTCCACCACGGCCGCCGCACGACGTGGCGGGGGCGGCGGCTCGTCGACGTAGAAGAGCTCGTGGTGCACGTGTTCAGGGGCCACGCCGCGTGTGCGCAGCACGGCCGTGGCGTCCTGCACCATCTCGTACGGGCCGCACAGCCACCACTCGTCGATGCCGTCGAACGGCACGATGGTGTCGAACAGCGCGTTCAGCTTCGTAGCGTTCAGGCGGCCGGTGAAGAGCTCCACGTCGCGTGGTTCGCGGGACAGGACGTGGATCAGCTGGAACGTCGCCGGGTAGCGGTCCTTCAGGTCGGCCAGCTCGTCGGCGAACATCACCGTGTTGGTGCTGCGGTTGCCGTACATGAGCGTCACGCGGGCGCCGGTGGCGAGCACGGTCGCGGCGATCGACAGGGCCGGGGTGATGCCGGAGCCCGCGACCACCAGGCCGTGGTGCGTGCCGGTGCCAGAGGGCGTGAACTTGCCCAGGGGCGGCAGGACCTCGACCACGTCACCCGGAGACAGGCGGTCGACCAGCCACGTCGAGAACTGGCCGCCGTCGACGCGGCGCACGCCGATGCGCGGGGCGGCGCCGGTGGGGGCGCAGATCGAGTACGAACGGCGCTCGTCGCCCTGGCGCAGGGTCAGGTACTGGCCCGCGGTGAAGGCGAACTCGTCCGACAGGTCGGCGGGCACGTCGAACGTGACGGCGACGGCGTCGTCGCAGAGGCGGTCGACGCGGGCGACCGTCAGCTTGTGGAAAGCGGCTCGGCGCGACAACTCAGATCTCCTTGACGTGCTCGAACGGTTCGGCGCACGCGTTGCAGCGGCGCAGGGCCTTGCACGCGGTCGAGCCGAAGCGGGAAATCTCCGACGTGTTGGGCGAGCCGCACTGCGGGCAGGCGACCTGACGTGACGGCGGCACGAGGTTCAGCGGCACCGGGCCAGCAACGGAAGGTCCCACGCGCGCAGGGGGTGCGATGCCCGCCGATGCGAGCTTCGAGCGGCCCTCGTCGCTGATCCAGTCCGTCGTCCAGGCAGGCGACAGCGACAGGCGCACCTCGACCTCCGAGTAGCCCGCTGCGGTCAACGATCGGCGCAGGTCAGCGCCCATCTCGTCGATCGCGGGGCAACCCGAGTAGGTCGGGGTGATGGTGACGACCACGCGACCGTCCGCTTCCGACACGTCGCGCAGCACGCCGAGGTCCGCCAGCGTGAGGACCGGGAGCTCCGGGTCCCGCACGGCCGACGCGATCTCGAGTGCCGTCGTCACCAGACCGCTCCCGGCAGCGAGCGGTGCAGGTGCTGCATCTCGGCGAGCAGGTAACCCATGGCCTCGGTGTGCACGCCGTCGCGACCGGCCATGCCTGCGACGCGCGCGGCTCGGGTGTCCGCCGGGCGCGTGAGACCCGCGGCCGACAGCACCGCGTCGAGCACACCGTCCACTTCGGACTTCACCGAGGCCGGGTCGACCGCAACACCGGGAAGACGCGTTTCAACGGCGTGCGTGGCGAACAGCTCGTCCACGAACGGCCACACGCGCTCAAGACCGGCCTGCACGCGGCGGTGCGACTCGTCGGTGCCGTCGCCGAGCCGGACGGTCCACTGCGCGGCGTGGTCGCGGTGGTAGGCCAGCTCCTTCAGGCCCTTCTCCGCGATGGCGGCGAGCACCGGATCGGCCGAGCCGCGCAGCCGGGAGAAGAGCGCGAGACGCCACGACGAGAACACCAGAAGGCGCGCGATGGTCGTGCCGAAGTCGCCGCCGGGGCCCGGACCGCAGTCGATCTCGGCCAGGTGCACGTTGCGGAACTCGCGTTCGTCGCGCAGGTACGCCAGCTCGTCCTCGGACTTCCCGAGCACCTCGCCGGCGCGCGTCAGCAGCATGCGAGCCTGGCCCAGCAGGTCGAGGGCGATGTTCGCGAGAGCGATGTCCTCTTCCAGCTCGGGCGCGCGCGAGCACCACTCCGCGAGCCGCTGCGAGAAGATCAACGCGTCGTCGCCGAGCATCAGGCAGTACGCGGCCAAAGCGTCTTTGTCGACATCGGCCGGGAACTCGCGGTTCACGCCGGACAGGGCCTCGGAGAAGCCCGTCCCGAACGCCCAGTGCGCGTCTTCGTGGCCGAGAAGCGACTCGTAAGCGTTGTCGAAGCTCATAGGTGCGGCACGTCCTCGGGAATCGCGTAGAACGTCGGGTGCCGGTAGACCTTGTCCCCGGACGGCGCGAAGAACGGGTCCTTCTCGTCCGGCGACGACGCCGTGATCGCGGCCGCGGGCACGACCCAGATCGAGACGCCCTCGTTGCGACGCGTGTAGACGTCACGGGCGTTGCGCAGCGCCATTTCGGCGTCCGGCGCGTGCAGCGAACCGACGTGCACGTGGTTCAGGCCGCGCTTGCCGCGCACGAACACTTCCCACAGAGGCCAAGACGTGCTCACGCGGCACCTTCCTTCACAACAGCCTGCTTCTGGGCGTGCGCGGCAGCGGCCTCGCGAACCCAGGCGCCGTCCTCGTGCGCCTTGCGGCGGTGGGCGATGCGCTGCTCGTTGCAGACGCCGCCACCCTTGACGACCTGCCAGAACTCGTCCCAGTCCGGCGAGCCGAAGTCGTACTGCCCGCGCTCTTCGTTCCACTTGAGCTCAGGGTCGGGGAACGTCACGCCGAGCGCCTCGGCCTGCGGCACGCTCATGTTCACGAACTTCTGCCGCAGCTCGTCGTTGGTGTCGCGCTTGATCCGCCACGCCATGGACTGCTCGGTGTTCGTGGACTCCGAGTCCGGCGGGCCGAACATCATCAGCGCCGGCCACCACCACCGGTTCACCGAGTCCTGCACCATGTCGCGCTGCTGCTGCGTGCCGCGCATCATCGTCATGAGCAGCTCGTAGCCCTGACGCTGGTGGAACGACTCTTCCTTGCAGATGCGGATCATCGCGCGCGCGTACGGCCCGTACGACGTGCGACACAACGGCACCTGGTTGCAGATCGCGGCGCCGTCGACCAGCCAGCCGATGACACCGACGTCCGCGAACGTCAGCGTGGGGTAGTTGAAGATGGAGGAGTACTTCTGGCGGCCCTCGATGAGCTTGGTCGTCAGGTCCTCGCGGTCGGCTCCGAGCGTCTCGGTCGCCGAGTACAGGTACAGGCCGTGGCCTGCCTCGTCCTGCACCTTCGCCAGCAGGATCGCCTTGCGCCGCAGCGAGGGCGCGCGACTGATCCAGTTGCCCTCAGGCTGCATCCCGATGATCTCGGAGTGGGCGTGCTGGGCGATCTGCCTGATCAGGGTCTTCCGGTAGCCGTCGGGCATCCAGTCGCGCGGCTCGATGCGCGCTTCAGCCTGCACCGTGCGCTCGAAGCGCAGCTCCAGGTCATCCGCCATGCCCCGATGTTACACCTGAGTGCCGAATCTGCGTAGAACTGTCACAACTGCCCCGACGACCAGCCAAACAGCCACGAGGAACGAGCCGACGGGCAGCAGGCTGAGCACCGCCGTCCGTCCGGCGACGCGGGTGAGTTCGGGGTTGGTCTGGTCGTACTCGACCCGCACGTTGTCCCCGACGTTGAGCCCAGACGGGTACAGCACTCCCTGGGACGGGATGATCACGCGACCGTCCGGTGTGGCGTAGCGCACAACCGTCCTGTTGAAGGAGACGGAGTCGACCTGCGCGATCGCCTGCCCCATGTGCTTCTCGATGGCCACGTCGTCCCGCCAGCACGCTATGGGCAGAAGCACGCACACGAGCGTGACCACCCCACCGACGACGAGCAACGTTCTGCAGACCGCACGGCGGACGCGTACGCCGAGCGGAGGCTTGGTCAGTGCGTCGTCCACCACAACTGAGAAGTCTAGAGCCGGGCGGATGCCGCGCTTTCAGGTTGAGGTCCATACAGTCGGAGAGTGACCTCTGCACCCACATCGCGAGCACGGCAGCGAATCCGCGTCCGGTCGAGGCGGGACACAGCCTCCGACCTGCTCGGACTGCTGCCGGACCCGGAGCACGCGCTCGCCTGGGTGCGCGACGGGTCCGGCCTGGTCGGCTGGGGCGAGGCCGCACGGCTGGAGGTCAGCGGTCCAGACCGGTTCGCGCAGGCCGACAAGTGGTGGCAGGAGTTCTGCGCCCACCTCGACGTGGACGACGAGCTGGGCGTACCGGGCAGCGGCCCCGTCGCGTTCATCTCGATGGCCTTCGCCGACTCCCCCGGCGACTCGGTGCTGATCGTCCCCGAGGTGGTGGTCGGCCGCCGCAACGGCGAGCAGTGGGTCACCACGATCGGCGCCTCGGATCCGGCCCCTTTCGTCGCCCCTCTCTCGCGCCCGTCAACGGTCCGATACGCGAACGGCCAGCTGCCGGTCACGCAGTACCGCGAGGCCGTTCACGAGGCCGTTCTGCGGATGCGCGGCGGCGAGCTCGACAAGGTCGTCCTGGCCCACGACCTGGTCGCTCTGACGGACCGGCGCCTGGACCAGCGGTTCGTGCTGCAGGGCCTCGCGCGCCGGTATCCGGAGTGTTGGGCCTACGCGGTGGACGGTTTGGTCGGCGCTACCCCTGAGCTGCTGCTGCGCCGAACCGGCTCGGTGGTCGACTCACGCGTGCTGGCTGGGACGACGTGGCCACACGACGGTGTTTCGGACGAAGAGCTCGCTTCGGCGTTGATGTCGTCGGAGAAGAACCTCGAAGAGCACGACTACGCGATCACCTCTCTCGCGGAGACGTTGCGCCCTTTTTGCACGACGATGTCCGTGGAGGGACCTTCCGTCCTGCGGCTGCCGAACGTGTCGCACCTGTCCAGCGACGTGATCGGCACTCTCGAGTCGTCGGTGTCACTGCTGCACCTGGGTTCGGCCGTGCACCCGACGGCCGCGGTCGGGGGCACGCCCCGGCTGGACGCGACTCAGCTGATCTCGCAGCTGGAGGGCATGGACCGCGGGCGGTACGCCGGGCCGGTCGGGTGGATCGACGGCAACGGCGACGGGGAGCTCGGGATCGCACTGCGGTGTGCGCAGATCTCCGGCTCGACGGCGCGGCTGTTCGCGGGGTGCGGGCTCGTGGCGGACTCGGATCCGGACATCGAGGTGCAGGAGGCGCACGCGAAGATGCGGCCGATGCGTGAGGCGCTAGAGGGGCTTTAGGACGCTCGCGACGAAGGCCGCCTTGCCTTCCGTGTAAGCCTCACGGTCGTGGTCGCTGGTTTTGGCTAGTTGGCGTTTTAGTGCTTCGTACTGCCGGGCTTGGTCCGGGTTGTTGCGGAGGGCGTCGCGGAACCGGATCTGGTCGGTCCACCGCTGGTGGCCTGCTGGGATCACGTGCAGGTGGGCTACTCGGTGTTGTTGGGATGGGTCCGGCTTCACGAAGAAGCGGCGCCACGGGCGTTGGTCGAGTTCTGGGGGCACGTAGGACCAGCCTTCGGCGGCCAGGCGTTCTCGGGCCTGCTCGACGACGGTGTCCAGGTCAGTCACCGACGCCATCAGGTCGATGATCGGTTTGGCTGCCAGGCCGGGGATGGCTGTCGAGCCGATGTGCTCGATGCCGTCGACGAGCCATGGGGCGAGCAGGTCGGCCAGGTGGTCGGACTCCGCCTTTGCTCGGGCGGTCCATCGGGGGTCGTGCGGACGGACTTCTGGCCGCTCGTAGGCCCACGCTGGGGCTTCGCTCACGTTTCAGATCTGTTCGACGAAAGCGCGCCAGGCCGAGGTGCTGAAGGTCAGCACCTCACCGGCCACGTTCTTCGAGTCGCGGACACGCGCGTCGCGGGTGAGCGAGACCTCGACGCACTCACCCTCCGGCGTGCCGTTGCTGTAGCTGCTCTTACGCCAAGTGCGGTCCTGGGGCATCGAGATCCTCTCGCGGCAGGTTGACGTACTCCGCCAGCTTCCTCCGCGATTGTTCCTCATCCAAGGCGACCTCAGCCAAGCGATCGAAAACCAGTCTCGTGCGTGCGATCGCACCTCGATCCTGCACGAAAACCTGGGTCAGATCGGTCTCGCTGTAGGCGACCGGCATCGCCTTGTCGTACTCCCAGAGCAGGATTCCAGCCGAGTTCACAATCACGTCCGCAGGCACGACACGAACGATGTGTGCGTTGAACATCAGCTGTAGGTACTGGTCCGCCATGACCTGCTCGTCGCCGACACGTTGACGCAGAGCTAGCTCATGGATGTAGAACACGCAATCCGGCCGATCGTGCCGCCGCAAGATCGCCTGGCGGTCCATCCGGGCCTGCACGAGCGCCGGGATCTGCTCTTCGACGGTCATCCCGGCCGCTCGGCAGAGGCACTCGGCGTACCTCGCTGTTTGCAGGAGACCTGGCACGGTGAGCGTGTTGTAACTGAAGATCTTCGTGGCGGCCGACTCGGCCATCGCAACGGTGCGCAGGTTGCCCGGCAGCTGCACGATGTACTCGTCGAACGCGTAGCGGTAGCGCCGTTTGAAGTCCTCGAAGAAGTCGATGTCCTTGCCGCACATCGTCAGGAACTGGACCAGGTCGATCTCGCTGGGCCGCGCCTTGCCGTGCTCGATGGTGGAGACCTTGCTGGGGTCCCAGCCGAGCTGGGCGGCTACCTGGGCGCCTTTGAGGTTGGTGCAGGTTTCGCGTAGCCGGCGCAGTTCGTCACCCAGATCCCGGCTGTACGCGGTGGATGGAGTGGTTTGAGACATCCACCGAAGCTATGACTTGGATCTGATCCACGATACGGGCTCGTTCGGGTGAAAACGCTGACGCAGGGGTCCCCTCGAACCGGGAACCCCTGCGTCATAACGTACTCAGCAGGTCTGACAGAAAATCGCCGTCAAACAACCAATCACTTGTGCGCGTCCAGCAGCTCGTGCGTCAGCTGGATCTTCGCCCGCGACTTGGGCTCTGCCGCCTTGCCCACCGACAACGTCTGCGCCGCCACGTCCGACGAACGCCCCGGCGCCTGCGCCGGCTTGCCCTTCGTGAACAGCCACGTCTGGAACAGCTCGTCGAGCTGCTGCCCCGACACCCGCTCCGCCAGCGCGATGAACTCCTCGATCGTGGCGTCCGAGTACTTCTTCTCGGCCGTCCACGTGCGGAGGATCTCGAAGAACTTCTCGTCGCCCACGGCCACGCGCAGCGCGTGCACGGCCAGCGCGCCGCGATCGTAGACGGCGCCGTCGAACACCGCACCAGAACCGGGGTCGCCCGGCAGGACCTGCCAGAACGGGCTGTCGGCCGGGTACAGGTCGTAGGTGAAGTCGGCGTTCTCCTGTGCCGTGCCCTCACCGACGTGCTCGGACCAGAGGAACTCCGCGTAGGACGCGAAACCCTCGTTCAGCCAGATGTCGCGCCAGTGGTGGACCGACACGGAGTCGCCGAACCACTGGTGGGCGACCTCGTGTGCGACGACGTACGTGTTGGCGCCACGGCGGAAGAAGGCCGTGTCGTAGGTCGAGCGCGTCTGGTTCTCCAGCGCGTAGCCGAGGTCCGGGGTGACGACGCCGCCCTGCGCTTCGAACGGGTACGGGCCGAAGTTCTCCGCCAGGAAGTCGGTCACCTCGGGCGTGCGCTCGATGCTCGCCTTGGCCGCGTCGGCGTTGTCGCCGAGGCGCTCGGAGTAGGCGTTGACCGACGGCTGGCCGGACGGCGTGGTCGACTGGCGGATCTCGAACTGGCCGATCGTCAGGAACGTCAGGTACGTCGCCTGCGGCTTGGTGCTGCGCCAGTTCCAGCGGGTCCAGCCGTTGATCTGGCGGGTCTGGCCGACGAACGTGCCGTTCGAGATCGCCTCGACGCCGTTCGGGACGGCGACGTTGACGTCGAAGGTGGCCTTGTCGGTCGGGTGGTCGTTCGACGGGTACCACCAGGAGGCGATTTCCGGCTCACCGATGGCCAGGGCGCCGTCGGTGGTCTTGGTCCACGCCGTGAAGCCGTTGCGGTCCTTCACCGCGGACGGCGTGTCGGCGTAGGTGACGACGATGGTGAGGTTCTGGCCCTTCCTCACGCCACCGCGCGGCGTGAGGATCAGCTCGCCGTCGTCGGAGACGAACGAGGCCGGCGCGTTGTTCACCCGGACCGACTTCACCTTGAGCAGGAAGTCCAGGTTGAACTGCGTGAGGTCCTCGGTGGCCTTCGCCAGGATCGTCGTCGTGCCCGACAGCTGGTCGCCGTTCGGGTTGTAGTTGAGCCTGATGTCGTAGTGGGAGACGTCGTATCCGCCGTTGCCGTACTTCGGGAAGTACGGGTCACCGGCGCCAGGTGCACCCGGAGACGCGGCCAGCGCCGTCCCCGCGAAGAGCGTCATCGCGGCCGCGGACGCCACCGCGGTCGTCGCCTTGGATCTGATCGACATGCGCGGGACGCTATCCACCCATTTGCGGCACGAACCACCGACTTACGTATGTTTCCTATCTGCTGAAAACGTTTGACACAGTCGCCTTGAGACGTTGGTGCAACCCGCGCAGATCGTCACGTTTTGCCTGCACTTCGACCACTTGGAGGCCCTTGGGTGACGCAAGTGCGCTACGGAACTCCTCCTGGCCGTCCACTGTGGAGTGCGGAATTCGGTAGCCCGCGCACAAAGCGGTCAGATCCGTCCCGTGCGGCGTTCCGAAAATCCTCTCGAAACTGCGGCCGTACTCCGGGGCACCCTGTTCCAGCAAGGAAAAGATCCCGCCGCCGTCGTCGTTGAGCACGACGATCGTCAGGTCGGGCGCGCGGTCGGCCAGCAGGCCGTTGCTGTCGTGCAGGAACGTCAGGTCGCCCATCAACGCGTAGGCGGGCCCCTGGTGGCTCAGGGCGAGCCCGATGGCCGTGGACACGCTCCCGTCGATGCCCGCGGCGCCGCGGTTCGCGTGCACGGTGATGTCCGGACGCCGCTCGCCCGCGAAATCGACGTCGCGGATCGGATTGGACGAGCCGACGAACAGCAACGAGCCCGAGGGCATCGCCTGGGTGAGGTCGCGCGCGACGTGCAGGCCGGTCGGCCACGGCTCGGTGTCCAGGAGGTCGTCGACGGCGGCGCTGACGTTCTTGACCGCGCTCTGCCAAGCCTGAAGCCACTCGGCGTCGTGCTCGGACGGTTCGGGCAGCCAGGTCGACGCGTGCGTGGCGCTGAACTGCGTGTCCGGCCAGAAGGCCTGGTCACCGACAGCGTGGACGATCTCGGTGTCCTTCAGCAGCGCCTGCTGGCCCCTGGACAGCGTCACGCGGCCGACGACGAGCACCGCGTCCGGCCGCAGGTGCTCGGGCAGGCCCGCGTTGAGCAGCAACGTGCCGTGCCGCAGGCCGTTCGGCGCGGTCGGCTCGGCGATCACCGGCCAGCCGAGCTCGGACGCCCTGCGAAGACGTTCCGGACGGTCGTCGCCGAGCAGCACCAGCGTGCGCGCGGGCAGCTCGGACGGGCGGGTCTCGACGGTGACCGCGCGGTCGGTCGCGGTCCACGGGCCACCGCGGGCGGACACCGGCCACGCGTCGTCGGAGGGCGTCAGCGGCGGGCGGAACGGCACGTTGACGTGCGACGGGCCGTCGGTGGCGATCGCGCGGCAGACCAGCGAACGCGTCGTGGGCTCGTCGGCGCCCTCGGGCATGTGCAGGGTCGGGATGCCGAGGACGTCGTGCTGGTTGATCGTCTGGCTCGCCCCGGCGCGGTAGAGGTCGACCGGGCGGTCGGCGGTGAGCGCGATCAACGGCACGTTCGTCAGCTGCGCCTCGATGACGGCCGGGTGCAGGTTCGCGACCGCGGTGCCGCTGGTGCACGTCACGACGGCCGGCGTGCCCGTCTTCGCGAGGCCGAGCGCGAGGAACCCCGCGCTGCGCTCGTCGATCCGCACGTGCAGCGTGAGCAGGCCCTGCTGTTCGGCCTGGTGCAGTGCGAACGACAACGGGGCGTTGCGCGAACCTGGGGACAGCACGACGTGGCGGACGCCGTTGCGGACCAGTTCGTCGACGATCACCCTCGCCTGCGTCGTGGACGGATTCATACCGCCTAGAGTCTCAGATCGTGGCAGACCAGGAGCTCTTCGACCCGTCGCTGTGGAAGTCCGTCGAGGGCTTCGACTTCACCGACATCACCTACCACCGCGCCATCGACCAGGGCACGGTGCGCATCGCGTTCAACCGGCCCGAGGTGCGCAACGCGTTCCGGCCGCACACCGTGGACGAGCTGTACCGCGCGCTCGACCACGCGCGCATGTCGTCCGACGTCGGCTGTGTGCTGCTGACCGGCAACGGCCCCAGCCCCAAGGACGGCGGCTGGGCCTTCTGCAGTGGTGGTGACCAGCGCATTCGTGGCCGCAGCGGCTACCAGTACGCGTCCGGCGAGACCGCGGACACCGTGGACCCGGCGCGGGCGGGGCGGTTGCACGTCCTGGAGTGCCAGCGCCTGATCAGGTTCATGCCGAAGGTCGTCATCGCGGTCGTGAACGGCTGGGCCGCGGGTGGCGGGCACAGCCTGCACGTCGTGTGCGACCTCACGCTCGCGAGCGAGGAGCACGCGAAGTTCAAGCAGACCGACGCGGACGTCGGCTCGTTCGACGGCGGCTACGGGTCGGCCTACCTCGCGCGGCAGGTCGGGCAGAAGTTCGCGCGCGAGATCTTCTTCCTCGGCCGCACGTACTCCGCCGAGGAGATGCACAGGATGGGCGCGGTCAACGCCGTCGTGCCGCACGCGGAGCTGGAGACCACGGCGCTGCAGTGGGCGCGTGAGATCAACGGCAAGTCGCCGACCGCCCAGCGGATGCTCAAGTACGCGTTCAACCTGATCGACGACGGACTGGTGGGACAGCAGCTGTTCGCCGGTGAGACGACCCGGCTCGCGTACATGACCGACGAGGCCGTCGAGGGCCGGGACGCCTTCCTGGAGAAGCGCGACCCCGACTGGTCGAACTACCCGTACTACTTCTGATGATCGACGAGCTGCGCGCCGCGCTCAGCGGCGGAGAACCGCTGGTCGAGGGCCCGCTCGACGGCTGGGAGAAGCGGGCCGTGCTCGGCGTGCCCACCTCCGGGTCGACGGGCGAGCCGAAGACAGTGCTGCTCGACGCCGCGGCCCTCACCACCTCGGCGGAGGCCACCCACGAACGGCTCGGCGGGCCCGGGACGTGGCTGCTGGCGCTGCCCACCAGCCACATCGCCGGGGCCCAGGTCCTGGTGCGGTCGATCGTCGCCGGCACCACGCCCGGCGTGCTCGACATGTCGAAGGGCTTCCGGGCCATGGGCTTCGCGCACGCCGCCCGGCCGGTGCTGGCCCAGCCGGGGCGCCACTACACCGCGCTGGTGCCCACGCAGCTCTCCCGGCTCGTCGTGGGAGAGGGGCCGGGTCTCGAGTCGCTGCGGCAGTTCGACGGCGTGCTGATCGGCGGGGCCGCCACCCCGCCGAAGCTCCTCCAGCAGGCGCGCGCGCTCGGCGTGCAGGTCGTCACCACGTACGGCATGAGCGAAACGGCCGGTGGGTGTGTGTACGACGGTGAGCCGCTACGAGGCGTACGCGTGCGCACCGACGACGTGATCGAGATCAGCGGACCGGTGCTGGCGCTGGGCTACCGCGGCAGCCCGGAGCCGTTCGGCGAGTGGTTCCGCACCGGTGATCTCGGGCGGCTGCGGGACGGGCGGCTGGAGGTGCTGGGCCGCGCCGACGACGTGATCGTGACGGGCGGCGAGAAGGTGCCTCCGGTGCTGGTGGAACGGGCCCTGTCGACGGTCGAGGGCGTGCTGGAGGCGTGCGTCGTGGGCGTGCCGGACGACGAGTGGGGCCAGGTCGTGGCCGCGGTCGTCGTTGCTCGCGGGGTGGAGCCGTCGGTGGACGAGCTGAAGGCCGCCGTTGCGGACGCCGTGGGGCGGGCGGCGGCGCCGAAACTGGTGCGGTTCGTGTCCGAGCTGCCGTTGCGGGGGCCGGGCAAAGTCGACAGAACGGCTGTAGCGGACCTTTTTAGGTGAACCTTTACCGCTGAGGACGACCCTGCCCGCGAAGCGCGCGGACCCCACCGCGCGCGTTGGCGATGGGGGTTTCTCATGCGCTACCTGTTACCGCTGGTCGTCGGAGCCACGTTGGTGGTCGGACTGGCCTCTCCCGCCCAGGCCGCGGGCAACGAGTGGTCCGCCGACCTCAGCGGCCACGCCGTCACCTGGGGCGGCTCTCCCCGGACGGGCCTGATCGAGCTCGGGTCGCACAGACTCGCTGAGCCCGCCAACGCGGTCACGGCGGCGGTGACCGGCGATGGCGTGGTCGACGTGCGCGGTCTGCGTCCGGACGGTCAGTGGACCGAGTGGCTCCAGGCGCCGGCGACGTTGCCGGTGACCACCTCGACCGTCCAGACGCGCGTGGTTCTCAGCGGTGGCAAGGCGTCGCGCGTGAAGCTGACGGCTTCCAGCGTGCCCGCGGCTTCGGAGGACGTTTCCGTTGCTGCTGCTGGACGTTCGTACCGCGTGTACGCGACGCGCGAGGGTCTTGTCGGTGGCACGACGGCGAACGGGCACACGATCCGTTCGCGTGACCACTTCGTGGCGTTGCCATCGCGGCGTGGCCTGGCGCCCAACAACTCCGGCAGCTACAGCGTGCAGGTGTGCGCGTCGAACGGCCGTTGCGAGTGGGCGCCGGTGTGGGACGTCGGTCCGTGGAACACCAAGGACGACTACTGGAACCCGTCCTCGACGCGGGAGATGTGGAAGGACCTGCCGCAGGGCAAGCCGGAAGCACAGGCCGCGTACGAGAACAACTACAACGGCGGCAAGGACCAGTACGGGCGTGAGGTAGCGAACCCCGCCGGCATCGACCTGGCCGACGGCACGTTCTGGGACGGCCTCAAGCTGACCACGAACTCCTGGGTGACCGTGACCTACCTGTGGACCGGCTCCGGTCCTGTGGGGACGGTGCGCACGTCCGCGGCCAACGGCACGGTGAACGTCCGCAGCGGCGCGAACTCCTCGACGTCGCAGGTGGGTCTGGCCGCGAATTACGCCCAGGTCAGGGTCACGTGCCAGCTCACGGGCGAGTCGGTGACGGGCACGCAGGGCACCTCGAACGTCTGGTACCGCATCGCGTCCGGCAAGCACGTCGCCAAGGCGTACGTGGCGGGCGTCTCCGGAGCGACCAACTGCTGATAGGCCCGTTGGCGGGTCCTCAGTGGTCATGGCGGAGGATGGAGGCATGGCCTCAGTCGTCCAGTGGATCCAGGGGACCCGCCCCCGCACCCTGCCGAACTCGATCGCACCCGTGATCGTGGGCGCGGCGGCGGCACACCACATCGACGAGTTCAAGCCCGTCTACACGGCGCTCGCGCTGCTCGTCTCGGTGGCGTTGCAGATCGGCGTGAACTACGCCAACGACTACTCCGACGGCATCCGCGGTACCGACGACAACCGGGTGGGACCGTTCCGCCTGACCGGTTCCGGTGCGGCGGAGCCCTCCAAGGTGCGGCTGGCGGCGTTCATCTCGCTCGGCATCGGCGCGCTGGCGGGGCTCGCGCTGGTGGCGCTGTCCGGGTACTGGTGGATGATCGCGTTCGGCGCGGTGTGCATTGCCGGGGCGTGGTTCTACACCGGCGGCAAGCGTCCGTACGGCTACGCGGGGCTCGGCGAGATCGCGGTGTTCGTGTTCTTCGGCCCGGCCGCGGTGCTGGGCACGCTGTACGTGCAGACCGGTGAGATCACCGGGATCGGCATCGGCGCGTCCATCGCGATGGGGTCGATCTCGGCCGCGGTGCTGGTGGCGAACAACCTGCGCGACATCCCCACGGATGCCGTGTCGGGCAAGCGAACCCTGGCCGTCGTGCTGGGCGACAAGGACACCCGCCGGCTGTACCTGGCGCTGGTGGCCGTGCCGTTCCTGATCGCTCTCGGCATGACCGTGCGGGTGCCCTACGCGTTGCTCGGGTTCCTCGCGGCGCCGGTGCTGCTGCCCGCCGTGCGCCGGGTGGCCGCCGGGCGTGGCGGCCGCGACCTGATCCCGGTGCTGCAGTTCACCGGGATCGCGATGCTGGCCTGGGCGGTCCTGGTCAGCGCCGGTCTGTTCCTCGACTGAGGCCTGTCACCACGCGTCTTCGGTGAACTGCGTCGGCTCGTCGTCCTCGGTGCGCGCGGGCCGGCGCGGCGGTGGTGGCGGGGCCGTCTCGCCCTTGATCAGCTCGTCGAGCCTCGCGCGGTCGGCCTCCAGGGCCTGACGCACCAGCGGATCGTGGCTCGCCTCGCCGGTGAGGACCTGACGCCAGCTCAGGCCCGCGCCGCGCGCGATGCGGTCGGCGAGCTGGCGCATCGCCGGTGAGGCCTCGCTGGACTTGGCGAACTGCACGACCCTGCGGACGTCCTCAGTGGACGGTTCCCTGGCCTTGAGCCCCTGCTGGGCGGACCGCATCGCGCGGTCCGTCTCGGCGACGGCGTTCGTCAGGAAGTCCTCCGCCGCGAGGATGTCCGGTGTCCGCCAGGCCGTCATCACCACTTGTCCTCCGCGAAGATGTCGGGGTCGTTCTCGTCACCGTCGTCGCCCCGGCCTCTGCGCGGACCCTGCGCGTTCATGATCTCGTCGGCGGTCATGCCCTCCTGCAGCATCTGGAACGCCTGCTTCATCTTCTTGACGTTCTCCTGCTGCATGGCCTGCACGTCAGGATCCTGGGCGGCCTTGCCGGAGACGACGTCCTCCCAGGAGAACTCGCCCGCGTCCACCTTGCGCTTCAACGCCTTCAGCGCTTCCGGCGCGTCCTTCTCCTGCGCCGCGCGTTCGACCTGCTGGGCGATCGCCTTGAAGTCGACGGGCGGGATCGGCGGCAGCGGCGTGTCCTTGAGGCGGTTCGCGAGGTCCTGCGCCTCCTTGAAGCGCGCGTCGACCTGAGCCTCCGCCGCGCGCAGCTCCGGCGTCTTCCAGCTGTCGTTCGGGGTGGTCATCTGCTAGTTCTCCCTGCCGAAGAGACCGCGCCGGATCGGCCTCGCCTCGCCGCGGATGTCGCTCACCTCGGCGCGTTGGCCGAGGGTGCGCCACTGCCGGAAGTCTACTTCGGACAGACCGAGCCGCTGGGCCGTTTCGTAGTTCTCACCGACGAAGTGCAGCACGGCCTGGTCGCCCAGGACGCCGATGATCTCGAACTCGGCTCCCCGGTACGTGCAGAGCGTGCGCACGAATTGGAGGTCCTCGACGACCGCGTCCGGCACCTCGAGGAACCCCTCGGTGAAGTCCGGCGGTGCGGGCTGGCCGGCCAGCGGGTGCAACAGAACCGAGCCGGGCGTGGGCCCGAAGTCGACGTCGAAGTCCTGGCCGCGGTACCTGCCGATCAGTCCACGACGGACGGTCGGACGCAGCGGAACCGGTGCCTGCCAGTACCTTCCGGGTCCGAAGCCGACGTCACCGGTGGGGATCCAGCCGGTCTGGCGGTTGACGTACTTGCCGACGCTGCGCCCCTCGCCGTTCGGCTCGAACCGCCACAGCTCGGTGCCCGCGGGGAGCTCGGCGAGCTCCATGACGTACTCGGGGATCGGCTGCGCGCTCGGGGTGTAGCCGGTGCCGGTGAACGGCACCGGGTAGACGCGCGTCGTGCCCATCTTCTGCGCGCCTCCGAGCGTCGGCCCGCCGAAGCTCGTGTCGAAGATCTCCGTGGTGTGGGCGAGGAAACGCAGCAGGTACTGCGTGCCCTTCGGCCAGTCGTCGACCTTGTCGACGCCGAACGCCTCGGCGAACTCCTCCGACGTGCCCTGCGGGAAGTCCTGCCCACGCGTGACGAACCCGGCGGCGCGGTGCGGCTCGAACTTGCCCGGCACGACGACGTTGCCCAGGTAGAGCTGCGCGATCGCGGGGTGCACGATCTTCTGCAGGATCGTCTCCGGCCCGATGCCGGCCGCCTTGCGCACGGCCTGTGGAGTGCTCATGCCGGGTTGTTCTCCTTCCACCGCGCCAGGAAGTCGGTGCGGTCGACCTGCACGTCCGCGAGCTCGTCGACGTCGAGCGTGGCGTGGTAACCGTTGTACTGGTCGCCTTCGAGACCGTTCTCCGCCGCCCAGACGTACTCGCCGCCCGCGTACCCGGCCTCCGCCTTGCCGTTGTCGATCTTGACGACGTTGAACGGCTGCCCGCGCCAGGTCGCGGTGCAGGTCTCGCGGTACCAGGCGTCGAGTTCCCTCGTGGCGACCGTCTTGAGCTCACGGTTGCCGTACGTCTGGAAGCCGTCTTGGTTCGCGTAGGTGACGCCCGGAACCTTGCGGATCCAGACGTGGTCCGGGCCTTCCGCGCCCGCGAAGAACACCTCGCCGCGGTACTCGGCCATCTCCTGGGAGTACTGGGTCATCAGAGCTTCGTCCAGCCGAACTTGCGGTCGTACACGGCGTGCAGTTTCTCAGTTCCGTCCGAGTTGACCTGCCAGATCTCGGCACGATCCGGCAACGGCGTGCCACCGTCGACGCGCCACTCGGGCACACCGCCCATCGTGTACCCGGTCCCGGTGAAGGGGTCGTACCCGTCGTAGACCTTGGACGAGCCACCCGCCGCTGCCATCTGCTTCTGGCTGGCCTCGTAGTGCGCCTGCTCCTGCGGCGACGCGTAGTCCGCCACGTCCTTCTTCGGCCCGCCGAACGGCACGTTGTGGGCACCGGCGTTCTGATCGGTGACCTCGTACCGCAGCTGCATGGCCGACGGCGCCCCGTCCGGGATCGGCGTCCAGCCCTTGCCCTTGTCGTCGAGGGCGAGCCCGTCCCGCAGCCCGGCCGGCGTGTTGATGTCGACGACGTCCTGCCCGCGTGCGACAGAGCCGCCCAACTGCCCCTGCCAGGTCTCCTGCTTGCTGCCCGCGGCGTGCGGGGTGTCGGGCAGGTAGGTGCTGAGCGCCTGCTGGTTCAGCGCCTTGGTGACGATGTCGCCGGTGCCGACCGTGATCTGGTTGCGGACGTCGGCCACGTGCTGAGCCTCGGCCGCGCTGAGGTCGGTGGAGAGCTTCTGGCTGAGCTCGACGTACCGGTCCCTGTCAGCCTGGTTGGGCAGGATCTGCTCGAGCTGGTGCTGGTAACCCTGCCCCTGCGCCGCCATGGCCGCGGCGTCGAAGTGCCCCTTGAGGTCGGGCCCGCTGGGGGCGGGGTTGGCGCCGCCGCCGTCGCCGTCGCCGGGGTGGCTCGGGGATGCGTCGTCGGTCTGCAGCTTGGGGTCGGGTTCGTGGGCGGGCGGGGCGTCGTGGTCGGGCTGGGGGTCGAGGGGTTTGACGTCGTCGGCGCCGCTGGTGTCGGTGTCGTGGGGCTTGTCGGTGTCGGCCCGGTCGTCGCCGTCGTGAGGCTTCGCGTCGTGCGGCTTGGTGCCGTCCGGCCCGTCGTGGGGCTTGGTGTCCGTCGAACCGGTGGGGGTGGTGTCGTGCGGACGGGTGCCACCGTCGTGCGGCGTCGTGCCGCCTGAGCCGCTGGGCGTCGAGTGGTCCGGGCTCGGGTGTCCGGGCAGGCCACCGCCGGTGCTCGGGGACGGGTGTCCCGGAGGCGACGGAAGGCCGCCGCCTGCGCTCGGCGACGGGTGCCCAGGAGGTGAAGGCAGGCCTCCGCCTGAACTCGGCGACGGGTGTCCCGGAGGGGAAGGCAGGCCGCCGCCTGAGTTCGGAGTGGGGTGACCGGGAGGCGACGGGAGGCCGCCGCCTGCGGAGGGAGCGGGGGCCGTTGCCGTGCCGGAGCTTGCGCTCGGGTGTTCGGGAGGCGTGGGCAGGCCGCCGGAACCACCCGGCGTCGGGTGCGCGCCAGGGCCCGACGGGTGGCCGCCGGAGTTCGGCGGAGTCGGCAGACCGCCGCCGGCGCCACCCGGATGCGTGCCGCCGGAGCCTGGCGTCGGGTGCGCGCCCGCGCCCGACCCGTGGCTACCGGTGCCGGAAGGCGGGGTCGGCACGCCACCAGGCCGCGCCCCTCCCGAGGCCGGCGTCTGACCGGGCGCGGTCGGGAGGCCCGGCCCGCCGTGTCCGGGAGGCGTGGGCAGACCGGTCGGAGGCTTTGCCTGCCCGGACGGGGTGCCTGCGCTCGGGAAGGCCGGGACGCCGGAGCCACCTGGGCGTGAGCCCGAGCTCCGGGTTTGGTCGCCGCCTCCACCAGGAGCCATGGGAGCGCCCATCGGCATCGCGCCGCCCATGGGCGTCTGGGAATGAGACGGCGGGGCTGCGGTGGGAGCTGCGCCCGCCGCGTGAGTCGTGTCCAGACGCGGTGGAGCGCCTGTTGGGGCGCCGGCGTGACCGGTCGGGACGCCAGCAGGCGCGTGACCACCGGTCGGCACACCACCGCCGCCACCACCACCCGAACCACCCGAGCCCGAACCCACCGACGGCGGCGCCGACACGGCAGGACCACCGACCGTGGCGGCGTGCGTCGCAGGAGCGTCGGAGCCGTGCAGCGTCGGGGGCGCGGACACCGGAGCACCACCAGGAGCCACGGACGTCACCGCGGCCGCCTTGGTGCCGTCGGCGGACGAACCCGGCGGCGTGTAGACCTCGTGGACCTTCGAGCCGATGTCGTGGCCCCGGTCGGCGATCTCGGTCGCGGAGTCCTTGATGGACGTCATGTCGTCGTGGATGTCGTTGACCGCGTTGCGGACGTCACGACCGGCCTCGGCCACCTCCTGGGTGGCGTTCATGGCCTCGGCGAGGGTGTCGGCGTCCTTCAGCTTGCCGATGGCCGAGAAGACGCGGCCGACGGCGTCGAAGAGCGCCTTCACGTCCGAGATGAGCTTCTGGACCGTGTCGATGATGTCCATGACGCGCCGGTAGATCTGGTACGCGTTCCAGACCATCTCGGCGGCCTTGATCCAGCCCGCCAGCGGGATCCAGACGGTGGCGGCGGCTTCCAGGAGCTTGTTGACGAGGTAGTCGAGCAGGCGCGCGGCCTGCTTGCCCAGGGCCTCGGCGCCCGAGGCGACCGTGTCGAAGCCCTTGGCGATCAGCTGGGCGACGCCCATCTCGGCCAGCAGGCCGGCCTTCCAGCCCAGGGCGATGTACTTCTCGTGGGCACGTGCGGCTTCGCCGTCCCAGTGGCCGCGCACCTTGCCCACCGCGTCGGTGAGGTTGTACGAGACGTCGTTCATCGCGTTGCCGACCATGCGCCACGCGTCGCCGTCGGCACGGATCTTCGTCCAGTCGCCGGTGATCGGCGTGATGATCGTGGCGACCAGCGACTCGCCGGTGACCGCCTCGAACACCCAGTTGACGGCCTGCACGCCCCAGCCCTGGTCCTGCAGGACGTCGTTGAGCGAGGCTCTGTCGATCTCCGGCTGCTTCAGGGACGCCACGACCGGGCGCGGGTCGGAGTAGGAGGTGGTCACTTGAGGAGCCCCCCGAAGATCACCATCTGCGCCCGGTCCACGTCCTCGTAGACCTGAGCCGTCGCGTCCACCGCCGACGCCGTGCCCTCCAGCTTCGACTTGCCGTAGTCGAGCGTCTCGTCGAACAGCGCGCGCACGACGTCCACGCCCGGCTGGAGCAACGAGAGCAGGCCCGTGAAGCCGCCCTTGTCGCACGCCGTGGCGTGGACGTACTTGCGGATCGTCTCGAACTCTTGGGCTTCGGTGCGCAGGTACTCGGCGTACGCGCGCAGCTCGGCCGCGTCGGTGAACAGCGACGACACAGCGTCCCCCCTGCGGACTCAGGTGCTCAGGTCACGCTGTGACGCAGAACTCTCGTCACCAGTTCCCCGTGCGGTGGAAGTTGTTCAGGCGTTCGAGGCACGGATCGAGATCCATGTCCTGTGCAGCTACCCATGAGTCGTCGTAATAGGTGTTCGCGTAACGCTCGCCGCCGTCACAGAGCAGAGTCACCACGCTGCCGCGGGTGCGAGACTGCCGCATCTCGGCCACGATCTGGAACGCTCCCCACAGATTCGTACCGGTCGAACCGCCGACCCGCCGCCCGAGCAGGTCCTCCACGAACCGGATGGTCGCCACCGATGCCGCGTCCGGCACCTTGATCATGCGGTCGATCACCTGACCGATGAACGACGGCTCCACCCGCGGCCGCCCGATGCCCTCGATCCGCGAGCCGCGCGTGCCCACCAGGTCGGGGTTGCCGTCCCGCCACGCGTCGAAGAACACCGAGTGCTCCGGGTCGACGACGGCCAGACGCGTCGAAAGCTTCTGGTAGTGGATGTACCGGCCGACAGTGGCCGACGTGCCGCCCGTGCCCGCCCCGACGACCACCCAGTCCGGTTCCGGCGACGGTTCGAGCTTCATCTGGTCGAAGATCGACTCGGCGATGTTGTTGTTGCCCCGCCAGTCGGTCGCGCGCTCCGCGTGGGTGAACTGGTCCATGAAGTGGCCGCCGAGCTCAGTGGCCAGCCGCCGCGACTCGTCGTAGATCGCCGACGGCTCGTCGACGAAGTGGCACCTGCCGCCCTGCCGCTCGATCAGCGAGACCTTCTCCGCCGAGGTCGAGCGGGGCATCACCGCGATGAACGGCAGCCCCAGCAGCCGTGCGAAGTAGGCCTCCGACACCGCCGTGGAACCGGAGGAGGCCTCGATCACGGGCGTGCCGCCGGTGATCCAGCCGTTGCAGATCGCGTAGAGGAACAACGACCGCGCCAGCCGGTGCTTCAACGAGCCCGTGGGGTGCGTCGACTCGTCCTTCAGGTAGAGGTCGATGCCCCAGTCGAGCGGCAGCGGGTAGCGCAGCAGGTGCGTGTCCGCGCTGCGGTTGGCGTCCGCCTCGATGATCTTGACGGCCTCGCACACCCAGTGCCTGGTCCTGCTGCAACAACGGTCAACGGAGGTACTCACAGCGGCACGATAGCCGCGCAAACGGCCTAAGCCTGAGTGAGAGGACCTTCGTCACCACGCAATTCGGACCGGAGCTTGTCCCGCTCTGCCCTGCGCGCCGCCTGGTGTTCGTTCAGGCCGGCCGCGACACGCTGCCGCAGCCCCTTGAAGATGAACAACGACGCAGGCAGCGCCACGACCACGCCGACCGCGAGCGCGGGCAGCAAAGGAACGTTGAACAACATGAGTGCGCCCGTCACCACCGCGACGAGACCGAGGCGGGCGAGAACGTACAGCGTCACATCACGAGCCAGCACCCGTTCAGGTTACGTCGCCCGCTTCGTCACCGGTGTTCGGGCGCCCCTCGAACCGCGTGGACAGCACCACGGTCGTGCGCGTGCGGGCCACGCCGTGAATGCGCCGCAGCCGGCCGAGCGAGCGCTCCAGGTCGTCCACGGTCGCCACCCTGACCTTCACGATGAACGACTCGTCGCCCGCCACCCGGTAGCAGGACTCGACCTCGATGAGCTCGCTCAACGCGTCCGCGACCTCGTTGTCGTCCGCGATGTCGGTGGGGTGGATGCCGATCAGCGCGGTGACGCCCAGGCCGACCGCGCTGGGGTCGACGACCGCGTGGTAGCCGACGATCACGCCGCTGGCCTCGAGCTTCCCGACCCGCTCGTGCACGGCGGAGGCGGACAGGCCGACCTGCCTGCCGAGGTCGGCGTACGTGGCCCGTCCGTTGGCGCGCAGTGCGGCGATGATCTGTCGATCAAGAGCATCCACGTGGACACCTTAGGCGCTCCACACGCGTGCACGTTGTCCCGGTCACATGTCCGGTTCGCCCCCTGCGTCCCTTACTACCTCTTTACCAAAAAACAAGCGTTCGAGTACCTGATGGGTCAGATGCCACGATCAGACCGGAACGTCTGATCTGAGGAGGACGAGTGACTGCAGCCACCGAGCGGCTCTTGACGCCTGGGGAAGTCGCCAATCTGTTCCGGGTCGACCCGAAGACCGTGACCCGATGGGCCACCGCAGGTCGCATCGGCTCGATTCGCACCCCTGGAGGACATCGCAGGTTCCGTGAGACCGAGGTGAAGGCTCTGCTTTCGGAGCTGACGACCGAGGCGACTGAACCCGTCCGCCACTGAAACCGTAGTAATCCCTGTGCCGCGGGTAATCTCGTGGCAAAGGGAGGTGGCGACCAGATGATCTACCTGCTGGCGGTGATCGGTGCGCTCACCGTGGCTGTGCTCGTGTGGCGAGCGTTCGCCCCGCAGCATTCGGAGTACACCCCGGGCCGCAAGGTGATCGCCCCTGACGACGACCCGGAGTTCCTGCGCAAGCTCGACGAGCAGCGCAAACGCGACGAGTGACCGGAAAAGGGGCCCTGTCCCCAGGGCCCCTTTCGCCGTACGCGTCTCAGTTGTGCGGGAAGTCGTCCGCCACGACTGCGGCGAGCTCCAGCAACGCCAACCGGGTCTCCGGCGCGAGCTGGTCCAGCGCGATCTCGGCGCCCTCTTCGAGGTGCTCGTCGAACGGCAGGCGAACCACGGCGCGGCACCGCTGCTGGAAGTGCGCCGAGAGCTTGTCGAGGTCGACCTTGCCCGACTTCGGGCGCACCGAGTTGATCACGCAGACGGACTTCGCGACCAGGTCGCGGTAGCCGTGCGCCTCCAGCCAGTCGAGCGTGGCCGCGGATGTCTGCGCGCCGTCGACCGAGCCGGACGACACGAGCACGAGCATGTCGGCCTCGTCCAGCACGCCCTTCATCGCGGAGTGCATCAGTCCGGTGCCGCAGTCGGTCAGGACGATGTTGTAGAAGTGCTCCAGCAACGCCACCGTGCGGCGGTAGTCGTCCTCACTGAACGCCTCCGACACGGCCGGGTCCTGCTCGGACGCCAGCACCTCGAGCCGCGCCGGCGACTGCGAGGTGTACGCGCGGACGTCGCTGTACTTCGTGATCCGCGGGGCGTCGCGCAGCAGGTGCCGCACGGTCGCCGTGGTCTCCCTCGGGATCTTCAACGCCAGCGTGCCGCGGTCGGGGTTCGCGTCGACGGCGATCACCCGGTCACCGCGCAGCGACGAGAACGTCGAGCCCAGCGTCGTGGTCGTGGTGGTCTTGCCCACGCCGCCCTTGAGCGACAGCATCGCGATCTTGTAGCACCCGCGCAGCGGCTGGTTGATCCGCGCGATCAGCTCACGACGGCGCACGTCGGCCGGGCTCTCGCCGAGGTTGACGGCACCGCCGGTGATCGAGTGCAGCGACTTGCGCCAGCCCGACGTCGGCGGGCGCTTCTCCTTCTTGATCAGCTGCTGCGACGAGACTTCCTGCGCCTGCGAGCGGTACGGCTGCTGCGGGAAGTTGTTGGGGAACGAGGAGCCGGCGAACTGGCCGTACTGGCTCGCGTTGTGGGGACCGGACTGGCCGCCACCGACCGAATGAGCACCCGATTGGCCGCCGCCCACCTGGTACGGGCCGGACGCTCCGTCCACCGCGTACGAGCCGGACGTGGAGCCGGGGACGGGGTAGGGACCGGACGCGTTGCCGGGAACCTGGTACGGGCCGGAGGCGTTGCCGGGCACCTGGTAGGGGCCTGACTGGTTGCCGCCCACGTGGTACGGGCCTGATGGGCCGCCGCTGACGTGCTGCGGACCGGACTGCTGCGGGTCGAGGTAGGCCGTCTGCGGGTCGACGTACTGCGGGCCGGAGCCCTGTTCCTCACCCGGTGGTTGCCATGTCACCGCTGTGGCCCTCCCTGAGCAAGGAGGATCGAGACCTCCCCGACCCCCAGGTTGCGACGGTACGCAACCAGCACCGGTTCCATCGACCTGGGGGCTTAACTCGTTAGAGACCCGCGTACGAATGCAACCCGGTAGTGACCAAGTTGATGAAGAACAGGTTGAACACGTTCAACGCGAAGCCGGCGACGTTGATCCAGGCGGCCCCACGGCCACGCCAACCGGCCGTCGCGCGCGCGTGCAGATACGCCGCGTAGACCACCCACGAGACGAACGCCACGGTCTCCTTGGGGTCCCAGCCCCAGAAGCGGCCCCACGCGGCCTCCGCCCAGATCGCGCCGCAGATGATGCCCGCGGTGAACAGCGGGAACGCCAGCACGGTGGTCCGGTACGACATGCGGTCCAGCACGTCGGCGGACGGCAGCTTCGGGAAGCGGTCGGCCTTGCTGTCCTTGAGCAGGTAGAGGATCGACGTCACACCCGGAATCAGCAGCACACCGGACGAGATCGAGATCACCGAGACGTGGATCACGAGCCAGTACGAGCGCAACGCCGGCTGCACGGGCGCGGACTCGGCGTAGAGGACCGTGCCGCCGAGGAACAGCAGGACCAGGATCGGCGTCAGCACGAACGCGCCGAGGCGGCGGATCGGGAACTTCGCCATCAGCACGATCCACGTCACCACCGCGGCGAGGCACAGCAGCGACATGTACTCGTACATGTTGCCCCAGGGCGCCCTGCCCGCGGACAGGCCGCGCATCACCAGCGAACCCAGGTGCAGCAGCGCGCCGAGCACCGTCAGCGCGGCACCCATGCGGCCGATGCGTTCGGTCCGCGACAGCTCGCTCTTCGGCTCGTCGGTGAGGATGCCCGGAACCGGCGCACCGGCCCCGACCAGCTCCTTCTTGCGCGGCGCACGGGCGAACGCCTGTTCCACGGCGTAGAGCATGATCGCGAAGAGGTAGACGCCCAGCGCGCTGCGGTACAGCCAGTCGCTGTAGGTCGCGAGGGTCTCGTCAACCGGCATCAGGACTTCTCCTCGTTCAGCACCGCGCGGGCCAGCCGCGTGAACTCCTCGCCGTATCCTGCCTGGTCAGTGCGGGCCAGCCCGCCGACCTCGACCAACGTACGCCCGTCCTCCTGAGGGGTCGCACGCACCCACACCCTGCGGCGCTTGACGGTCAGCGAGACCCCGAGGCCGAGGATGATCAGGATGGCGAACACCAGCACGTACCCCTGTGTCGGGTCGTGCGAGACCTGCAACGACACCCAGTCGTTCACGGAGTCGAACCGCACCTTGGTGCCGTCGTCGAGCGCGATCTCCTCACCCAGCGCGAGGTTCTTGCGCGCGACCTTCTGCAACCGGCCCTGCTCGACCATCTTCATGTCGATCGAGAAGATCGACTGGCCGCGGCCGTCGTCCACGCCGAGGTCGCCGCGGTACACGTCGACGGCGACCATCGGGTTGTTCAGGGCGGGGTACTTCGAATTCAGGATGCCGCCGTGCAGCAACGGCGTCGGCGCGAGCAGCCCGGTGACCGCGATCTGGTTCTTGCGCCGCTGCTCGGAGTCCGTCACGCCCGGCGGGTCGAACTTCGTCGCACCCTCGGAGGCCAGCGTGCGCTGGTCGGCAGGCAGCCACTGGATGCCCTGCGTGCGCTTCTCGCCGTTGGGGAACGTCACCGTGAACGTCGGCGTGTACCCGTGCCCGAGCAGGTAGACGCGGTCGCCGTCGGTCCGCAGCGGGTGGTTGACCTGCAGCGTGTACGGCTTCCAGGTGTTGGCCTGAAGATCTTCGCCCGACTGGTACCGGATGTCCGCCTGGTAGCCGACGGGCTGGCCGTTCTCGAGGTACTCGGCGGAGAACTTGCCGATCTCGACGCAGAACGGCGTGAGGTCCGTGCCGTCGATCCGCAGCCCCGGCCGGAACGAGTCGTAGTTGAAGATGCCGCCGTTGCAGAACTGCCCACCGTCGGCCTGGACGATGACCTGGCCCTCGTAGCTGAACATCTTGCCCAGCGCGAACGACACCAGCAGACCCAGCAACGCGAAGTGGAAGACCAGGTTGCCGGTCTCGCGCAGGTACCCGCGCTCGGCGCTGACCGTGCCCTCGCCGGCCTCCATCCGCCACCCGCGCATCGCCTTCTTCGCCCGAGCAACAGCCTCCTCCGGCGTCACGTCGAGCTCGGCCTGCACGTGGTGCGGCATGCGAGACAGATTGCGCGGCGTCAGCACAGGCTTCGCGCGCATCTGCTTGAAGTACTCCCACGTCCGGGGCAGAAGACACCCGACGAGAGAGGTGAACAGCAACAGGTAAATCGCGGCAAACCAAGGCGTGGCGTACACCTCGAAGAACCCGAGCTTGAGCAGCAGGTCGCCCCACCACCCGTGCTGGGCGACGTACTCGTCGACCTTCGCCGCGTTCAACGACAGCTGCGGCAGCAACGCCCCCGGCATCGCCGCGAGCGCCAACAGGAACAGCAGGGTCAGCGCGGTCCTCATCGAGGTGAGCCCGCGCCACGTGTTGCGAAGGAAGGCGATCACTAGAGCGGCAGCCTCACGACGTCGACGAACGAGTAGCGCAGCCACCCGACGAACTCACCCCAGAGCCCGGTGACCAGCGCAACGCCCACCAGGATCAGCAACACCCCACCGAACACCTGCACCTGCCGCGCGTGCGAGCGCAGCCACTTGGTCACGCCCAACGCCCACCGCGCCCCGAGCGCGAGCACCACGAACGGCAACCCGAGCCCCAAGCAGTAGGCCAGCACCAACACGGCCCCGCGCACAGTCGACGACCCGACCTCGGTGCTCCGGGCAACAGCCAGCACCCCCGCCAACGTCGGCCCGAGGCAAGGCGTCCACCCCAGCGCGAACACGGCCCCGAGCACCGGCGCCCCGAACACCCCAGCTTTCGGCCGAGCGTGGAACCGCACGTCCTTCTGCAACGCAGGCACGAGCCCGAGGAACACCAGCCCCATCAGGATCGTGACAACGCCACCGATCCGCTGGAACAGCTCAGCGTTGAGGAACAAGGCATCCGAAGCCCCAAGAATCGCCATGGACGCCAGCGCGAAGACCACGGTGAACCCGAGCACGAACAGCAACGAGGCCCCAGCCACCCGCCACCGCCCCGCCGCAGCGGGTTCCTCAGCCTCCACCCGAGGCGCCTCGGCCCCCACCAGCCCAGCGAGGTAGGCCAGATACCCGGGCACCAACGGCACCACACAGGGCGACGCGAAAGAGATAAATCCAGCGAGCAAAGCAACCCCGGTGGCCAGCAGCAACGGCCCGGAGATCGCCAGATCGGTGGGGTTCACACACCTCAGGGTAGGTAGTTGCCCGGATCACGCGAGCACCGGCACCACTTTTGACGCCGCCACCACCACCAGCCCAGAAGTACCTACCATTGCCTCTTGTGAGTGACATCACGGTTGCTTAGCGTCAGCGCATGCATCTTCCCCGGCTGCTCCTCCCAGCGCTGACGCTCACAGCACTGGCCCTGTTCGCCCAGGTACCAGCCGGCAGCACCGCCCCGGCCATGGAATGGCGCGAGGTCTTCAACGAAGACGGCACCATCACCCAGACCCTGACCCCGAAGGCCCCAGCCGAGACGACGACCTTCCGCGCCCTGGCCGCAGCCGAGGTCACGAAAATCCACGGCGACCGCGACCCCTCAGACGCCTTCGACCTGGTCTTCGTGGGCGACGGCTACACCACAGACGACCTCGCGACCTACGCCGCCAACGTGAAGAGCAAGTGGGACGAACTCTCCGCAGTGGAGCCCTTCGCCTCCTACAAGGACTACTTCAACGTCTGGCAGGTCAACGTCATCTCCACCGAGTCCGGAGTGGACCACGACCCGACCAGGGGCATCCTCAAGGACACCGCCCTGGACATGGGCTTCTGGTGCCAGGGCCGAGACGCGAACACAGAACGCCTCCTCTGCGTCAACGAAACCAAGGCCAAGGAGTACGCAGCCCAAGCCCCGCAAGCAGACCAGGTGATCGCCCTGGGCAACACCACCAAGTACGGCGGCGCAGGCGGCTCAGTGGCCACCGCTTCAGGCTCCAACGCCCAAGCGGGCCAGATCGCAATCCACGAGCTGGGCCACTCAATCGGCGGCCTGGCCGACGAGTACGACTACCCGTACCTCACCTACACGGGCACGGAACCCCGCGAAAAGAACGTGACCAAAGACCCCACAGGGGCAAAGTGGGGCGAATACCTGGGCAAACCTTCCCCAGACGGAGGCGTCATCGCCCCGGTGGAAGGCGCCAGGTACTACAAGAACGGCCTGTACCGCCCAACAGACAACTCGATCATGCGAACCCTGGGCAAGCAGTTCAACTCGATCGGCAGGGACGAGATGATCAAGGCCTTCAAGGCCAAGATCCCCTCGCTCACCACCCCCGCCGTTCGCTGACCGCACGCGGGGACCTCCCGTGCGCCAGGAGTGCACGAAAGCTCCCCGCGTGCACTTCATGCTTGGGGGAACACGGGGCCCCGCGTTCCCCAGAAGGAAACGCGGGGCCCCCGCGTGACTTTGGAACCACTCGAACGGGTTACTCCTTGGCCAGGTCGTCCAGGACGGGCTGGACGTCGGAGGCCAGCACCGGCACCAGGAACGCCGCCGCCACCTTGTGGTTCTTGTCCACGACGAACGTCGACGGCACGGTGTTCGCCGGAACACCCTTGAAAACGTTGATGAAACTGCGCGACGAAGCGTCGTAAATGGACGGATAGGTCAGCGACCGATCCTTCATGAAGTCCCGCGGATGGTCCTTCGAGGTCTCCTTGACATCCACCCCGAGCACCTGAGTCCCAGCCTCAAAAATCTTCTGCATCTCCGGCGCCTCAGTCCGGCAAGGCCCACACCAGGCCCCCCAGACGTTGATCACGACGGGCTTGCCGGCAAAATCAGAAAGCTTGACGGTCTTGCCCTCTTCAAGCAGGGACTCGCCTTCAAGCCCCTTGAGCTCCTTGCGCTCAGAAACCGGGTACCGAAGCTTGACCTGCCCCCCAGGCGCCACGAGATAGAACTCGCCCGCCCCAATCTGAGCAGCATCCTTCCCGGTAGAACACCCAGCAACCAACAGCAACAGCACCAGCAACCGCTTCATGCGCCAGTCACCCGAGGATTGGTAACCCCAACCGGCTCAGAATAAGCAATCCGAACCAGCTGCTCCCCCTCAAAAATCAGAGAAGTCAACGAGGCCAACGAACACTCACGCCGCCGAGGGTCATGCCACATCCGCTTCCCCTCAAGAAACCGCCGAACAGTCCAAATGGGAAGTTGATGAGAAACACAAACAGCTTCATGCCCCTCAGCAGCCGAACGAGCCTTCTGCACCGCCCCCAACATCCGATGAGCAATCTCGATGTACGGCTCACCCCAGGACGGCTTGAACGGATTCACCAACTTGGGCCAGTGCTGAGGCGACCGCAATGCCCCATCCCCCACAGCAACCTTCAACCCTTCGAACTGGTTGTCGGCTTCGATCAACCGATCATCAGTGGCCAACTCCAACCGATGCGAGTCAGCAATGGGAGAAGCAGTCTGCTGCGCCCGTTCCAACGGCGAGGCAACCACATGCACGATGTCGTGGTCAGCAAGATGCTCAGCCACGGTCAAAGCCTGCTTCTGCCCTCGCTCGGACAGCCGGAACCCGGGGATGCGGCCGTACAGGATGCCTGTCGGGTTGTGCACCTCACCGTGGCGGAGCAGGTGGACGACGGTGCGGGTCACTTGCGGGCCTCCTTGGCGGCACGGGCCGCGTGCGGCAGCGCGTCTGCGATCACGGCGAACTCCTCTTCACCCATGGCGGCGTTGACGAACCACGCCTCGAACGCCGACGGCGGGGCGTACACGCCTCGTTCCAGCAGCGCGTGGAAGAACGGCGGGAAGCGCCACGTCTCGCACGCCTGCGCGCCCGCGTAGTCCTTCACCTCAGAAGAACCGAAGAACACGCTCACCAGGTTCCCCGCGAACTGCACTCGGTGCTCGACACCGGCCTCGGTCAGGGCTGCCGTGAACAGCGCGCCCAGGCGCGTCGCGTTGCGGTCGAGGGCCTGGTAGACCTCCTCGTCCGCCGCGCGCAGCGTCGCGAGGCCCGCTGCCACCGCCACGGGGTTACCGGACAGCGTGCCCGCCTGGTAGACCGGGCCGGACGGCGCGAGGCGGGCCATCACGTCCGCGCGGCCGCCGAACGCCGCCGCCGGCAGACCGCCGGACATGACCTTGCCGAACGTGTAGAGGTCGCCGCGGACGCGTTCCAGGCCGAACCAGCCCGCGCGGGAGACGCGGAAGCCGGTCATGACCTCGTCCATGATCAGCAGGGCGCCCTCCGCGTCGCAGATCTCCCGCAGAGTCGCGTTGAAGTCGGCACCCGGCGCGACCGCACCCATGTTGCCCGCCGCCGCCTCGGTGATGATGCAGGCGATCTCGCCGGGGTTGTCGGCGAACGCCTTCCGCACGGCCTCGACGTCGTTGTACGGCAGCACGATCGTGTCCGCGGCCTGGGCGCCGGTGACGCCGGGCGAGGTCGGCAGGCCCAGCGTCGCGACGCCGGAGCCGGCCTGGGCCAGCAGCGCGTCGACGTGACCGTGGTAGCAGCCGGCGAACTTGATGACCTTGCGCCGCTCGGTGAAGCCGCGCGCGAGACGGATCGCGCTCATCGTGGCCTCGGTGCCCGAGTTGACCAGGCGGACCTGACGGACCGGCTCGACGCGGTCGATCAGCTCGGCCGCGAGCTCGATCTCACCCTCGGTCGGCGTGCCGAACGAGAGCCCGGACGCGGCGGCCTTCTGCACGGCGGAGACCACGGACGGGTGGGCGTGCCCGAGGATCATCGGGCCCCAGGAGGCCACCAGGTCGACGTACCGGTTGCCGTCCGCGTCCCACAGGTGCGGGCCCTCGCCGCGCACCATGAAGCGCGGGGTGCCGCCGACGGAGTGGAACGCCCGCACCGGAGAGTTGACCCCGCCGGGGGTCAGCGTCGACGCGCGCTCGAACAGGGCCTGGGATCGACTGGCAGTCACGTGCCCCAGTCTCACACGTCGGCTTCGGCGGCTTTCTGCGGCCGGGTGCGCAGGGCCAGCACGACCTGCCGCACCGCGTCGAGTCCGAGGATCACGGCCAGCGTGGCCGCGCCGACGGCGGTGCCCAGCCAGTTGCCGTGGTAGCGCGTGGAGATCAACGGTTCGCGGCCCTCGATCGGGTAGGCGAGCCGCACGACACCGCGGTTCCAGCACCACACGGCGACGATCGCGAGCAGGACGATCGCGACGACCTCGCCGGCGGCGATGAGCCACCGCTTGGGCTGGTGCAGGCTCGGGCCGGCGGGCGGCGCCTCTTCGGGCTCTTCCACGACGGTCTCCGGCTCGGTCACAGCCTCTGTCACGTCGCTCACCCTCTCACGACCCTGCGCAGACCCGCGAGCAAGGCTTCCGGATCACGTGCCCATCCCAGCACCACCGTGCCGTCGAGCAACCGCAACGGCACCGCGGTCGTCCCCTTGGGCACCGACCAGCCACCGCCGAGCACCCGCGCACCGGTCGGCGCACCGACGTCGCGACAGGCCTCGATCATCGCGACCGGCAGCTTCTCCCGCCCGAACTGGGCTTCCTCGGCCGTCAACGTGACGCTGCCGGTCTTCACCCGCCCGTACACCCACAGCACCGCGCCGAGCGTCAGCCCGAGCCCCACGATCGTCCACAGCCCGACGGACGCGGGCCCGGTGATGAGCTCGACCAGGTACCCGGCGACGGCGAACGCGGGTCCCCACAGAAGCGGCCACCAGCTGCTGCCGGACTCCCGGTACAGCACTACCGCACGAACTTGTTCGAGGCGGGCAGGAACTGCAGCACCACCGCGGCGACGGTCAGTCCCATCACGACGATGCAGATGACCACGCTCGCCTGCCACACCTGCGCGCCCAGCGCGATGAACATGATCGCGATCATCGACATGAACCCGAGCGCACCGAGGACGGTGAGCAGGATCCGCGCCCAGTTGTGCCCGTTGCGCATCACGACCGCGAACGCGACGTACGGCGAGGCAGCCACGAGCATGGCGAAGCCGAACATCAGCGCCATGGCCCGCACACCGAACTCGCCGACCTGACGCTCCTGGTCGGAAACGGACGCGTTGCCCTGGCTGAGGAAGTACTCGGTGTTGCCGAGCAACATCACCGGCAGCACCGCCACCGACAGCACCGCACCCGCGATCCAGATCCACATCGCGGCGGTGATCGTGGCGGGCCGCGACGGCGCCAGCTCCTGCGGCAGCACGGGCGCGAGCGGTGCCATCGAGAAGCTCGCCTGGCCGACGTGACTCACCTGGTAGTGCCCTGGAGTCTCCGCGGGCGGCGCCGGGTAGTGCCCCGCCGGGTTCTGCCACTGCGCGTGGTCGGGGTTCTGCGGATCGGTCACTGCTCACGCACCTCCGCCACCCACTGTGCCGCAGCCGACTGCCACGTGAAGACGATTGCGGCGCAGATGAGCAGCAGTGTGACCAGGTTCGCCGCGCTGACCCCGAGGAACAGGATCCAGATCATGTGCACGACGGCGACCGTCGACAACGCGATCCGCGCCCAGTTCTTGCGGCGCAGGAACGTCCGGGTCAGCCACGCGTAGGCGGCAGCGAAGAGCACCGCGATCACGGTCAGCGTCAGCAGGAAACTCGTGACCTGCCCGGACGACCACTTGGTGAGCTCCTGCACCTGACCGCGCTGGAACCACAGCCCCGCGGTCGTGAACAGGACGAAGACGGCGATCGCGAGCCAGAGACCGACCGCGATGCGGACCGTCCTGGGCGTCTCCTTCACGTCAGCTGCTCGCGTTCGCTCAGGTACTCGGTCGACTGCCGGAAGTAGAAGAGCACGAGACCCGCCATCGCGATCAGCGCCGGGGTGATGGCGTACCCGTTGCCGATCATCTGGAAGAACAGGTTGAGCAGCACCGTGATCATCAGTCCGGTGCGGCTCTTCTTGGTGCCCGCCTTGACCTTGACCGCGAACCACACGGCGAGCGCGGCCAGCACCACGGAGACCACCAGCACGACGACGAGCGTCACCGTCGCCGAGGACTCGATCATCTCCGGGGTGAGCGCGGTGTCGGTGGTCCTGCTCTTGACCGCGTCGACCAGGGCCTGCTTGTTGGAGAGCTGGTAGATCGCGGCGAGCACCCAGAGGGCCGCACCGGCGACCACGAGCCAGTAGCCCGCGGTGATGGTGCCGGGGGTGGTGCCCGATTCCTTCGGAGACGTCACGGTCGCGAACTTAGGACGGCTTGAAGGCGCTGTCCACCGTGACGCGCGTCCTGAAGTGCGCGGACGCCCGGTACATCAGCACGATCGCCGCCGCTTCCAGCACCGTCGTCACGAACGCGACCGCCAGGTCGACCGGACGCATCTCGACCCCGAGCTCCGCCGCCAGCCCGCTGAAGAACACCACGAGCCGGAACAGTCCGAACGCGACGGACGCGGCACCCAGCACCGTCAGCACGATCCGGGCCCAGTTGCGGCCGCGCGCCATCGCGTTCGCCAGGCGCGTGTACGCGAGGAGGAACGCGACGGCGATCAGCAGGCCGAACATGATGCCGCCGTTCACGCCCGCGTCGATCTGGTCCTGGCCGAGCTCCGGGTTCTGCCTGCGGGCCTCGGCCACGAGCGTCTCGCGGTCGAACAGCTGCGAGACGAACCGCACCATGCCGATGCTCGCGCTGGTGATCCACAGCCAGCGCGAGACGTTGATCAGCTTCGGTATCGGGGTCAGCGGTCGAGCCACCGCGCCGCTTCCACGGCCCAGTACGTGAGGACGATGTCCGCGCCGGCACGCCGGATCGAGGTGAGCGACTCGAGGACCGAGCGCTCGCGGTCGATCCAGCCGTTGCGGGCGGCGGCCTCGATCATCGCGTACTCACCGGAGATCTGGTACGCCGCAACGGGAACGTCCGACACCTCGGCGACGGACCGCAGCACGTCGAGGTACAGCAGCGCCGGCTTGACCATGACCATGTCCGCGCCCTCGGCGAGGTCCAGCTGCACCTCGCGCATCGCCTCGCGGGCGTTCGCGGGGTCCTGCTGGTAGGTCTTGCGGTCGCCCGCGAGCTGCGACTCCACGGCATCGCGGAACGGACCGTAGAACGCCGAGGCGTACTTGACCGCGTAGGCGAGGATGCCGGTGTCGGTGAAGCCCGCGACGTCCAGGGCGTTGCGGATGAAGGCGATCTGGCCGTCCATCATGCCGCTGGGGCCGACGACCTGGGCTCCGGCGCGGGCCTGGGCCACGGCCAGTTCGCCGTAGGCCTCGAGGGTCGCGTCGTTGTCCACGGTGCCGTCGGCGGCGAGCACGCCGCAGTGGCCGTGGTCGGTGAACTCGTCGAGGCAGCAGTCCGACATCAGCACGGTGCTGTCGCCGAGCTCCGCGCGCAGGTCGCCCAGGGCGGCGTTGAGGATGCCGTCCGGGTCGGTGCCGGCGGAACCGACGGCGTCGCGCTCGGCCGGGACGCCGAACAGCATGATGCCACCGACGCCAGCCTGCACCGCCTCGACCGCGGCCTTCCGCAACGAGTCACGCGTGTGCTGGAGAACGCCGGGCATGCTCGCGATCTCGGCGGGCGCGTTCAGGCCTTCCTTGACGAACATCGGCAGCACGAGCTGACGAGGGCGCACCTCGGTCTCGGAGACCAGGCGGCGCATGGCGGGCGTCGTGCGCAGACGCCTCGGCCGGTGAAGTGGGTACATCGTGTGACTCCCTGACGGAGAGAGTCGAAGGGGCCACCCAAAAATTTCTTGAGTGGCCCCGACGGCTTCAGTTTGATTCTAGCTGCGGCGCAGACGCTTGGTCTTGCGCGGAGGAGGCAGCGCTCCCTCGGCGCGCAACCGGGCGGCGTGGGCGGCCAGCGCGTCGACCAGCGCGGGCACGTTCGCCTCCTCCGGCTGCACGTCGACCCGGAGGCCGAACTCCCGCGCCGTCTCGGCGGTCTGCGGGCCGATGCACGCGACGAGCGTGCGGGCGTGCGGCTTGCCCGCGATGCCGACCAGGTTCCGCACGGTCGACGACGAGGTGAAGCACACCGCGTCGAAGCCACCGGACTTGATCATCTCGCGGGTGTCGGCGGGCGGCGGGGCCGCACGCACGGTGCGGTACGCCGTCACGTCGTCGATCTCCCAGCCACGCTCGCGCAGGCCGGCGGCCAGCGTCTCGGTGGCGATGTCGGCCCGCGGCAGCAGCACGCGGTCGACCGGGTCCAGGATGTCGTCGTAGGGCGGGAAGTCGTTGAGGAGACCCTCGGACGACTGCTCACCGGACGGCACGAGCTCGGGGATGATGCCGAACGAGCGCACCTTCGCTGCCGTGGCCTCGCCGACGCAGGCGATCTTCACGCCGGAGAACGCACGGGCGTCCAGACCGAACTCGCGGAACTTCTCCCACACCGCGCGGACGGCGTTGGTCGAGGTGAAGACGACCCACTGGTAGCGGCCGTCGACCAGACCCTTGACCGAACGCTCCATCTGCGCGGGGCTGCGCGGCGGCTCGACCGAGATCGTCGGCACCTCGACGGCGATCGCGCCGTGCGAGTGCAGACGCTCGCTCATCGCGCCGGCCTGCTCCTTGGTCCGCGGGACCAGCACGCGCCAGCCGTACAGCGCCCGCGACTCCCACCAGGAGAGCTTCGAGCGCGCGGCGGCCGCGGCACCGACCGTGACGACCAGCGGGCCGTTCAGCTCACCGGCGTCGGCGGCCACGGAGGCCAGCGTCGTGTCGATCGTGCGCTGCTGGAAGCCGGTGCCCTCGGCGGTCACGGCGACCGGGGTCTGCGGCGCGAGGCCGTTCTCGACCAGGTTCGACGCGGCCTCTGCCAGGTGCGAACCGGTCGCGTGCAGCACGAGCGTGCCGGGCGAGGCCGCGAGGCCCGCCCAGTCCGTCACGGCGCGCACGTCGACCTCGGTGTGCACGCCACCGAGCGCGACACCCGCGTAGGCGGGGACCGCGGTGCCCGAAGGCACGCCGGGAACGACGTCGAACGGGATCGTCGACTTCGCGACGGCCTGCGCTTCCTTCACGACCGAGTCGAGCGTCAGCGGGTCACCGGCGACGAGACGGACGACGGTCGCACCGTTCTTCGCCTCGTTCACCAGGTCCTTGGCCACGTCGGCGGACTCACCGACAGCGGGGCGGACCTCGACTCCCTCGGCCACGGTCGCGAGGACGTCCGACGGGACGTCCGGGTCGGTCACCACGAGTTCAGCCCTGGTGAGCAAGTCGTGGGCCCGGACCGTGAGCAGCCCGGTGTCGCCGGGGCCGGAGCCCACGAAGGCGATGCGTCCGGGGGTCTTGCGTGCGCGGGTCATCAGGGCACTCCCCATCGATTACGCCTCTGGGCCGCTGAGAACCGCGGCCCCGAGGTCGAGCAACTCGGCGGCCAGCGCCCGGCCGAGTCCCTCAGCTTCGGTCAAGTCACCGGTGGCGGACGCCCGGAGGAGATCGTTCTCCGGCGTCGCAGCGACCCCGCGCAGGGAAAGCCGGTACACGACCTTGCCCTCGTCGTCGAGATCTTCCACCACATCGGCCAGCGCGCCGACCGGCGCGCTGCAGCCCGCCTCGAGCGCGGCCAGCATGGCGCGCTCCGCGGTCACAGCGGCCCGGCTGGCCGAATCGTCCAGAGTGGACTGGATCAGGTGCTCGGCGTCGACGTCGTCGACCCGGCACTCGACTGCCAACGCGCCCTGTGCGGGCGCGGGAAGCATCTGGATGGGCTCCAGCGTCTCGGTGATCTCGCCGGCGCGACCGAGGCGCGCGATGCCGGCACGGGCCAGCACGACGGCGTCGAGCTCTCCACTGCGGACCTTGCCGATGCGCGTGTCCACGTTGCCGCGCAACGGAACGATGTTCAGCCCGAGACCCAAGGCCTCCAGCTGGGCCGCGCGGCGCGGAGATCCGGTGCCCACAGTGGACCCCGGCAGCAGCTCGCCGAGCGTGAGGCCGTCGCGCGCCACGAGCGCGTCGCGCGGGTCCTCGCGCTGGGGCACCGCCGCGAGCACCAGACGAGAGTCCGGCGCCGTCGGGAGGTCCTTGTAGGAGTGGACGGCGACGTCGATCTCACCGTTCGCGAGCGCGTCGCGCAGCGCGGACGTGAAGACGCCGATGCCGATCTGCGCGATCGGGGCGTCGGACAGGTCACCCGGCGTCTTGATGACGACGATCTCGACCTGAGCTCCGGCCGCCTTGAGCGCCTCGGCCACGGTCCCCGTCTGGGCGAGCGCCAGCGCGCTGCCACGGGTACCGATCCGTAGGGTGCGGGTCACCGCGTTTCACCATCCACAGAAGCTTGCTTGGTCTGACTGACAGCCCCAGGCGTCTGGGGGTCGAGCCCGAACAGTTCGCGGAGAGCCTCCGCGTAGCCGGTACCACCAGGTGCGGAGGCGAGCTCCTTCACCCGGACGGTCGGCGTGTGCAGGAGCTTGTCTACAACGCGGCGCACCGTCTTGGCCAATTCACCGCGTGTCGCGGCGTCCAGTTCGGGAAGTCGCGAATCAAGACGGAGGAGCTCGGCGTCGACCACCTCGGCCGCGCGCTTGCGCAGGGCCGTGACGGTCGGCGTGACCTCGGCGGAGCGCTGGCCTGCGAGGTACGCCTTCACCTCGTCGGCGACCAGCTGCGCGGCGAGCCGCGCGTCCTGGCCGGCGGGCGCGTCCGAGAGACGCCGCTGCAGCGTTTCCAGGTCCACCACACGAACGTTCGGCAGTTCCGCGGCGGCCGGGTCGACGTCCTTGGGCAGGCCCAGGTCGCACATCACCAGCGGCCGCGAACGCTTGCTGATCATGTCCGCGCGCACGACCGTGTCGACCGACCCGGTGCACGCGAAGACGATGTCCGCGAGATCGATTTCGGCACCCAGCGCGGTCAGGTCGACGGCCGTCGCGGGGACGCCCTCGGCCTTCAGCGACGTGGCGAGACGCACACCGTTGGCCTGCGTCCGGTTCGCGATGACGACCTCGCCGACGCCCGCCCTGCGCAGGTGCGCGGCGGCCAGACCGCCCATGGCGCCGGCGCCGACGAGCAGCGCGCGCTTGCCGACGAGCGTGCCGAGCTGGGCCTCGGCGTCACCGAGAGCCTCGGACACGACCGACGCGCCCGCGTGGTCGATGCCGGTCTCGGCGTGCACGCGCTTGCCGACGCGCAGCGCGTTCTGGGTGAGCTCGTGGACGGTCCTGCCGACGGTGCCCGCCTCGTCCGCCGCCGCGTACGCACCGCGCAGCTGGCCGAGGATCTGGGACTCGCCGACGACCATCGAGTCGAGGCCCGCCGCGACGGAGAACAGGTGCTCCACGGCAGCGGCGGCGTAATGCACGTAAAAGTGCTCGTAGAGCGACTGCGGGTCGACCTGGGCGTGCTGCGCGAGGACCTCGACGACCTCGGACATGCCGCCGTGGAACGACTCGACGACGGCGTAGACCTCGACCCTGTTGCAGGTCGACAGAACCATCGCCTCGGAGACGCTGGGAGCGGCGAGCAGCTGGCCGAGGACCTTGGGCAGGTTCGGCTCGGCCACGGTGACACGTTCCAGGACCGGGACTGGGGCAGTGCGGTGCGACAGACCGACTACGAGCACGCTCATGCACTCACCACGTCTGCCGGAGCCGTCTGGCTCACGCTCACGGGCGAATCACCATCCCGTCCACACCGAGTCCGTTGTTGCCGACCGAGACGCTGGCAGCCTCGTCCGCACGTCGAGCGACGTGGAACGACAGGATCTGCATCTCGACCGCCAAGTCAACCTTGCGCACCTCGACGTTGTCTGGAACCTGAAGGACAACCGGTGCGAAGTTCAGAATGCACTGGACGCCCGCAGATACCAAACGGTCGCAAACCGACTGAGCCGCTGGCGGCGGCGTCGCGATGACGCCGATCGACACCTCGCGTTCGAGGCAGACCGCGGTGATCTCGTCGATGTGGTTGACAGGTATGCCCCCAACAGGCACTCCGATGAGATCGGCGTCCACGTCGAAGAGGGCGGTGACCGGGAACCCGCGGCCTGGGAAGCCGCCGTAGTTGGCCAGAGCGTGACCAAGGTTACCGATGCCGACGACGGCCACGGAGTGGTTGCGGGTGAGGCCGAGGATGCGCTCGATGTGGCTCACGAGGACCTCGACGTCGTACCCGACGCCCCTCGTGCCGTACGAGCCGATGTAGCTCAGGTCCTTGCGGAGCTTCGCCGCGTTGACGCCCGCGGCCTGGCTGAGCTCCTCGCTCGAGACCGCCGTCACGCCCTGGTCGGCCATGCCGGACAGCACGCGGAGGTACACGGCGAGCCTGGCCACCGCCGCCTCGGGGATCGCACGGGCGCGCTCCCTGTCGGCAGGCTCCAGAGGGGTGGCGGTCGTCTCACCTTCGCCCCGCTGTGATGCCACGCTCTCCGACCTCCGGGTGTGCTTCACCGCAGAGACCCCGCGGCGTTGGTGATACCCACACCGTACCGCTTGTGAACGCATGCACAAAGTCGGCCGAATCGGGTCACGGCGCTGGTCACAGGGCGTGACCAGCGCTTCGTCGGTTCATGATCACTACGGGGTGAGGGTCTACTCGACGGTGAAGGTGACCGAGTGCCAGCCCGTCGCACCGTCGGGAACCGGGTCCAGGCGCGCCTGGTCCTGCGTGTACCCGGTCTTGTCGGTGGCCCGGCACTCGACCGTGTGACTGCCCGGCCTGAGGTCCATCTCGATCCGCCACATCCGCCACGTGCTGTCGCTGACGTCGGCCCCGAGCTGAGCCTCCTGCCACGGCCCTCCGTCGGCTCTGACCTCGACCTTGGCCACGCCCTTGGGCTGCGCCCACGCGGTTCCGGCCACGACGGTCCTGCCCTGGACCTTGCCCATGCGCCTGGGCCGGTCGATCCGCGACATGGTCTTGATCGGCGCCCGCGCGGCCCAGCCCCGCGGGATCCAGTAGCCCTGCTCCTTCGCGAACGTGGTGACGTTGAGGTCGGTGACCCACTTGGTCGCGGAGACGTAGCCGTACAGACCGGGCACCACGAGCCGTGCGGGGAACCCGTGCTCGGCGGGCAGCGGCTGACCGTTCATGCCGATGGCGATCAGCCCGCGTTCGAGGACGTGGTCGAGCGGGCTGCCGGCCGTGAACCCGTCGTCGCTGGTGCTGAACAGCTGGTCGGCGCCCGCCTTCACGCCGGCCTCCCGCAGCACGTCGCCGATCCTGATGCCGACGAAGTTGGCGTTCGAGATGTACGGCCCGCCGACCTCGTTGGAGACGCAGGTCAGCGTGATGGTCTCCTCGACGAGGTCCCGGCTGCGGATCTCCTCGAACGTGAGCACCATCGGCCGCTCGACCATGCCGTGCACCCGCAGCGCCCACTCCTCTGCCCGGATGCGCGGCACGCTCAGCGCCGTGTCGATCCGGTAGAAGTCGTCGCCGCTGGTGATGAAGCTCGGCGTCCCGTCCTTGACGAAGTCGGCGCCGACCGGGATCTCGGGCGCCTTCGTCTTCGGCGTGAGGTCGCCGATGGCCCGGCGCGAACCCTCGACGTCGGTCCGGTTCCCCAGCAGCTGCCCCGCGACGCCCGCCGCGACCGCGAGCCCGGCCGTGACCAGGAAGTCGCGCCGGGAACCGTCCTCCTCGGTCTGCCGGTGCAGGCGGCGGAAGACCCAGAGGCCGGCGGCGATGCTGGCGATGGGTGCGAGGAGGGCGAGCTGGCCGACGTCGGGCCTGGTCAGGACCGCGGCGATGCCCACGAGCCCCAGCACCACCGCCACCACCGACCCCGGCGTGGCGCTGTTCCTGCTGGCCAGACCGGCCGCGACCCCGATGCCCGCGAGGACGAGGGCCATGCCGGTGAGCAGCACGGCCTTGTCGTACGTGCCGAACGCGGTGACCGCGAAGTCCTTCAGCCACGACGGCGTGAGGTCGATCGCGGCGTTGCCCACCGCGAGGTACGGCGAGGCGCTCAGCCCGACGAAGGCCGCCACCAGGTGCCCCGCCGCGAGCGCGGCGACGATCGCGAGCAGTCCGGTGAGCGCGGCCTTGACGGGCTTCATGCCTCTCATTCGACACCCGCAGGGCCCTGGTTCGCTCGGGCCGTAAGGGCCCGGTAATCACCCAGCCGCCGTCCAAGCCTCACGGCACGCGGGGCGCTTTCGTGCGCACATGGTGAACGAAAGCTCCCCGCGTGCACTCGGCAGCTACGCGGAGAGCGCCGCCCGCAGGCGGTCCTCCTCCACCTTCCAGTACCCGTGCTCGGCCCCGTCGACGAGGAACACCGGCACCCGGTCGCCGTACTCGGCCCGCAGCTCCGGGTCGCTGTCGACGTCCTCGACGGACCAGGTGGCGCCGAGGTCCGCGCAGATCCGCTCGATCTCCACGGCCGCCTCCTCGCAGGCGTGGCACGAGACCCGGCTCATCAACGTGACGTGGTGGCTCATGCCCCTCATGCTCCCAGCGGCTTGCGCAGCACGGCGCGCGCCAGCTTGCCGGTCGGCGAGTGCGGCAGGGCCGGGGCGAACTCCACCGACGTCGGCACCTTGAACTTGGCGAGCCGCGCGGCGCAGTGGGCCACGACCTGGTCCGAGGTCAGCTGCTGTCCGTCGCGCAGCACGAGGACGACCTTCACCGACTCGCCGGTTTTCTCGTCCGGCACGCCGACGGCCGCGGCCTCCAGCACCTCGGGCATCTCGCAGAGGACCTGCTCGACCTCGTGCGGGTAGACGTTGAACCCGTTCACGATGATCAGGTCACCCGCGCGGTCCACCAGGTGCAGGTCGCCGTCGGCGTCGATGAAGCCGACGTCACCCGTGCGGAACCAGCCGGAGGAGTCCGGGCCGTGCGCGCCGTCTGGCCAGTAGCCGCTGAAGAGGTTGTCGCCCTTCGCGGAGACCAGGCCGGTGCCGGGCTCGTCCTCGTCGATGTCGAGCACCGAGCCGTCCGTGTCGACCAGGCGGATCTCGACGCCCGGCAGCGCCTGCCCGACCGAGCCGGGCTTCGGCACGCCGCCGACCAGCGTGGACGTCAGCACCGGGCCGGTCTCGGTGAGGCCGTAGCCCTCGTAGATCGGGATGCCGATCGCGCCCCGCATCTCCGCGATGACCCCGGCCGGCAGCGGCGCGGCGCCGGAGGTGAACAGGCGGACGGTGGCGAGCTTCTCGCGCAGCACCTCGACCGGGTTCGACAGCAGCGCCCGGTACATGGGCGGCACGCCGACCATCGTGGTGACTCGGTGCTCCTCGATGACGTCCAGCGCGTTCGCGGCCTCGAAGCGCTCCAGCAGGATCGCCGTGGCACCCGCGCCCGCGACCTGCAGCAGGCCGGGACCGAGGCCGTAGACGTGGAACAACGGCAGCGCGAGCAGCACCCGGTCACCCGCCGTCACCGGTGCGGGCCGCAGCGAGGCGCACTGGGAGACGTTCGCGAGCAACGCGCGGTGGGACAGCATCGCGCCGCGCGGCACCCCGGACGTGCCGGAGGTGTAGCCGAGCACCGCGAGGTCCTCACCGCCGCGGACGGCCTCGAACGGCTCCGCGGTGGCCGTGACGTCCGGAACGTCCAGGACCTGGGCGTCGGAGCCCTCACCGTCACCGATCAGCAGGCCGGCGCCGGAGTCGGCGAGGATGCGCTGGAGCTCACGCGGCGGGTTGCCGGGGCCGGTGGGCACCACCACACCGCCCGCGCGGAGAATTCCGAACACAGCGACCACGAACTCGGGACCGGTGGGCAGCCGTACCGCCACTCGGTCGCCAGGTTCGAGACCGGAATCCGCCAAACGGCGGGCGAAAGCATCGATCGCGCCGTCGATGGTTTCCCACGTGAGGCTCTTTCCGCTCGCCACGTCGACGAGAGCGACGTGGCTGGGTCCCCGCTGTGCCGAAGCACGGACCAGATCTGAGACATTGCGAGCGGAAGTCAACATGGCCTCCTCATGAACAACTGGACGCTTCGAGCAGTCTTCCACGCGTGACGAGCGTCATGAAGCCGCGGTTGGTACGTCTCCACATCGCGACCCGTCCACTACCTACTACGGAGTAACCACACGTATGCTGCCGCCACGGCGACTCTGTGGAGGTGCCGCCAGCCGATGACTGCAAGGGCACGACCGACCACGATCAGGACCACCCGGAGCATGACGGGAGGTCAGCACGACAACCCAGGCGACGAGCCGTGGCAGCTCGTCAAGGCCGCCCAGGAGGGTGACACCGACGCGTTCGGCGTGCTCTACGACCAGTACGTCGACATGGTGTTCCGTTATGTCCTCTTCCGCGTGGGTGGCGATCGCGCGTTCGCGGAGGACGTGACGAGCGAGACGTTCCTGCGCGCGCTGCGGAGCATCGGCTCGGTCAGCTACCAGGGCCGGGACGTGGGTGCGTGGTTCGTGACGATCGCCCGCAACATCGTGTTCGACCACGTGAAGTCCAGCCGGTACCGGCTCGAGGTCACGACGGCCGAGCTCCAGGACAACCGCGAGGAGACGAGCGGCCCTGAGCAGGAGGTCATGACCGAGGCGACCAACGCGGAGCTGCTCCGGTGCGTTTCCCAGTTGGGTGACGACCAGCAGGAGTGCATCCGGCTGAGGTTCATCGAAGGCAAGTCGGTGTCCGAGGTGGCGGAGCTGATGGACCGCAACGAGGGCGCCGTGAAGGCCCTGCAACACCGAGCCGTGAGGCGGCTCGCACAGATCCTCCCGTCGTGGTTGCGGTGATCGCGATCGCAGACGCGTAACCCAAAGCAGATCAACTTCGTTACTCGGGCTGAGATGGACGGCAAGGGAAGAACACCGCGGTGGCGGCAGACGGAGCACGAGCGATTCGCCCGTGCCGTTGAAGGCGGCCCTCAACCGGTGGGCGGCGACGACTTCGCAGAGGACCTGGCGATAGTCGAGCTCCTCCGGCGCATGGACGTGGGCCCCGACGCCGCGACCCGCGAGCGCATGAAACAGCGCATCCTCACCGCACCTCCACCCGAGAAGCCCCTGGCGCTCTCGTCGGTAAGACGCGTGGGAGCGCGCGCACGGTTGGCAGTCGCGGCAGCCGCGGTTCTCTGCCTGCTGATGTCGCTAGGAGGCATGAGTGTGCTGCTCAGCCGTGACGCGCTCCCGGGAGACCCGCTCTACGGCATCAAGCGCACCACCGAGAACGCCTCGCTGGGCCTGACCTTCGACGACGAGTCCCGAGCCCTCAAGCACCTCGAGTTCGCCGCCTCCAGGGTCACGGAGATGGAAACCCTGGCAGACCGCGACTCGACGTCAGCGGCCCAGCTGACGGCCCTGAACGACCTGGACAAGGACGCAGCCGAAGGCTCCCGCCAGTTGACCGCCTACGCCACGACGTCCGACAAAACGGCCCTCCCAGCCCTCCGCGACTGGGCCCTGGCCCAGTACATGAAGCTGGGCACCCTGCGCCCCCGCCTGCCAGAAGACGCAGGCGCCCACGCCGACACGACGATGTGGCTACTGGCGAGCATCGCCCAACGAGCCCACGACCTGTCAGCCCGCACCAACTGCACCACGGTGACCAGCGGCAACAGCGACACCCTGGGTCCCCTCCCGGCGAAGGACGAGTGCGCGGCAGCCACCACGGACCCGAACTCCTCCTCGAACCGCACCCCCACCCCACCCCAGCCCACGCAGCCCGGCCAACCGGCCCAGTCAGGCGCCCCAACCCCGTCGACCGAGCCAGGCCCGTCCCTGCTCCCCAACCCGTCGGCCCCGAAGCTCCCGACCTCGGGCACCCAAGCCCCACAACCGTCGGGCAAGCCGGAAATCACCATCCCCCTCCCCCTACCGCTCCCGAGCATCAGCCTCCCGCTCCTCCCAGGAATCAGCTTCGGCTGAGTCGACCCCGTCCTCACGGACCTGATCGCTAGGCTTGTGACATGGCAGGCAAGCGTGACGTGGAGAGCGACCGGCTGGCCGAACTAGCCGGCGAGGCATCGGCAGAGGCGGCGATCCAGGCTGCCGCAATGGCGCCAGAGCTCGAAGCGTCGCTGTCGGTCCCCCCAGACCTGACCGCCGCAGCCTTCTTCGACGTGGACAACACGATGATGATGGGCGCCTCGATCTTCCACTTCGCGCGAGGCCTGGCAGCCCGCAAGTACTTCTCGTCCAGCGACCTCGCCGGCTTCGTCTGGCAGCAACTCAAGTTCCGAGTAGGCGGCCGAGAAGACCCGGAATCCGTCAAGGCCTCCCGCGAACAGGCCCTCTCCTTCGTAGCGGGCCGCAGCGTCGCCGAACTGGTCTCCCTCGGCGAGGAGATCTACGACGAGCTCATGGCCGACCGCATCTGGAAGGGCACCCAAGCCCTGGCCCAAATGCACCTGGACGCAGGCCAACGAGTCTGGCTGGTAACCGCCACCCCAGTCGAGCTGGCCCAAATCATCGCCAGGCGCCTGGGCCTGACCGGCGCCCTGGGCACAGTCTCCGAGTCAGAGAACGGCGTCTACACGGGCCGCCTGGTAGGCGACCTCCTACACGGCAAGGCCAAGGCCCAAGCCGTCCGCTCGCTGGCGGCCAAGGAGGGCCTGGACCTGCGCCGCTGCACGGCCTACTCGGACTCGTCGAACGACGTCCCCATGCTCTCGGTGGTGGGCACAGCAGTAGCGGTGAACCCAGACTCACAACTGCGAGAAATCTCGCGACGCAAGGGCTGGGAAATCCGTGACTTCAGGACGGGCCGCAAAGCGGCGAAGATCGGAGTGCCGTCCGTCCTGGGTGCGGGTGCCTTGGCAGGGGCGGTAGCGGCCACGCTGGCATACCGACGCAGGGTGAAGTAGCGAAGGCGAGCAGATGGGGGACGACCTACAAAACCGGCGCGTCCAACAACCCGATCTCACGCCACCCAGCTTCACCAGCACCCGTCAGTACAACAGCCCGAGAAGACCCGATCCGCCGAACCCATCCACGCTCAATGAACACCGAGCAAAGATGCGCCCCAGCAGCTCCGGCCAGGTGCGGCACCCGCTCAGTCCAATCCAAACAAGCCCGACTGATCTGACGCTTGGACGGCTCGAATCCAAGCTCCTTCAGCCAAACCATCCCAGGCTCGGTGACAGCAAGGTCAGCAGTCACGACCCCAAGATCCTGAAGACCAGACTTCAAAACGATCCCGAGCTTCCCGGCCAAGTGGTCATAACAAGTACGTCCCCGAGCCATGGCCTCCGAAGCCGAGCTGGCACGCAATCCACGAGGAGAGGCCCCAGGTCCAGCGAACGCGGTCATCGTCTCCAACAACTCCGCAACGTGCGGCCCGGCGAGAGCGACGTACCGATGCCGCCCCTGCCGATGCTCCACCAGCAGCCCACCCTCAATCAGCCGCGTGAGGTGCTCGCTAGCAGTAGAAGGCGCCACACGAGCGTGGCGAGCCAACTCCGTAGCCGTCCAAGCCCTGCCATCCAGCAGTGCCTCGCAGAACGCGGCCCGCGTGCGGTCGGCGAGTAGTGCGGCCAGTACGTGCATGCCAGCCATTCTGCTGCCGGAACACTTCGGCCCACACCGAACCGTCCGCCCCCTAGCGTCACCACCATGACCGAAGAGCTCCTGAGCCTTCCCGTCCCCTCCGTGCCGACAGCCGACCACGGCGTCGCTTGGCTGCGCTCCAACGTCGTCCGCTTCACCAACGGCCCCGACCACGCCCGCCGACGGGCGCTGACGACGGAACTCATCCCGAACGTCACCACCCTCGAAGACCTGGCGACCGCCCTGAATCTCCCAGGCGCACTCGACGACATCGCCAAGATCGCCCCCAGCTACCAGCCACACGAGCCGGTCACCGCAGAGGCAGACGCAGCCGTAGAACGCCTGGCAGTGAGCCACGACGAGGAAACCGCAGCCCGGATCGGCCTCCTCGTGCAGGCCTGGGCGGCCACTCACGCACTGGCAGAGCACCTACGCACCGGGAATCCCGGGCCGGCCGTTCCGATCACCCGCAGGGCCACCGAAACCGGCGTGATCGAGGTCAGCCTCGACCACCACCCGTTCGGCCACGGCCCCCACGCCTGCCCAGGCCGCACCCTGGCCACGAAGATCGCCAAGAACATGGCGTTCAAAGCCATGCACCACCAGGACACCCCGCTGATCCTCCCCAACGCCTGGGACTACACCTCAGCCGCAGCCCTCCACACAGCCGGTTTCAAAGCGATCGGCACCACGAGCCTGGGAGTCGCAGCAGCACACGGCATCCCCGACGGCATGGGCCTGGCCGGCGAGCAGGCGATCGCGCTGGCCACCCTCCTGAAGGACCTGCCCTGCCCCGTCACCGTCGACCTGGAGTCGGGTTTCGGCGTGGACCCGGCCGACCTGGTAGCCGGCCTCGACGCCGCAGGCGTGAACCTGGAGGACGGCCGCCCCCACGGCCTGGCTGAAGTGCGCGAGCAGGCAGAACTCATCGCCAAGGTCAAGGAACGCGCGCCCGGCGTCTTCCTCAACGCCCGCATCGACACCCACTGGCAAGGCGTCGCCATCGAGGAAACCGAGGCACGCGCCAAGGCCTACGTGGACGCGGGCGCCGACGGCGTCTTCGTCCCCGGCCTCACCAACCCGAGCGACATCGAGAAGCTCGCGAACCTGGCCCCGCTCAACGTGCTGGCCCAAAACCGCACCCCGAAGGAACTCGGAAACCTGGGCGTCAAACGCATCAGCACCGGCTCGCTGCTCTTCAGGGCAGCCCTGCACCACACCGTCGCGACCGCCGAAGCAGTGCGCGACGGTGGAATCCCACAAGCGTTCAGCTACGAGGACGTGCAGGCCCTCGTCAGCCCAGGAACACGTTCCGCCGCTGGGTGAGCAATCGGTACAGCGACTGCTGGATCGTCTCCCGCACCTGGTCGGTGAGGTTGAACACGAGCATCGGGTCGTCGGCGGCGTTGTCGCCGAACACGTCCGTGCGGATCGGCTCGCCGAACTCGATGTACCACTTCGAGGGCAGCGGGATCGCGCCCAGCGGCCCGAGCAGCGGGAAGAACGGCGTCACCGGGAAGTACGGGAAGCCGAACAACCGCGCCAGCGCCTTGATGTCGCCGATCATCGGGTAGATCTCCTCGGCCCCGACGATCGAGCACGGGATGATCGGCGTGCCGGTCTTCAGCGCTGCCGCCACGAAACCGCCGCGGCCGAAGCGCTGCAGCTTGTAGCGGTCCTTGAACGGCTTGCCGATGCCCTTGAACCCCTCCGGCCACACGCCGACGAGCTCACCGGACGACAGCAGCCGCTCGGCGTCCGGGTTGCACGCCAGAGTCTGGCCGGACTTGCGGGCCAGAGCACCCAGCAGCGGCGTCCGGAAGACGAGGTCCGCGCCGAGCATGCGCATGTGGCGCTGGGCCGGGTGCTCGGACGCGATGCCGTACGAGGTCATCAGGGCGTCGAGCGGCAACGTGCCGGAGTGGTTCGCCACGATCAGCGCGCCGCCGGCCATCGGGATGTTCGACATCCCGATCGTCTCGACCCGGAACCACTTCTCGTACAACGGCTTCAGCGGCGGCATCAGCACGTTCTCGGTGAGGTCGCGGTCGAACCCGAACTCGTCGATCTGGTAGTCGCCCGCGATCCGCCTGCGCGCGAACGACAGCAGGTCTGTCAGCCTGCGTTCCCAGTCCGGTGTCTCGGACTGCTGCTGCGCGGGCTCTGGAACCACCTCGACGTGGCGCGATCTGCGCGCGGCATCGCGTTCCGGGTCGTGCAGCGGGATAACGCGTGCTCCTGCCACTGCGTTCATCTCCTCAAGGCAAAGATCAGCGGAAACGAGCGGCCGCGTCGAGGATTCCCCGTTCCGCGGCCTCAACCGTCTCCGGGTCGATGAGCGGCTTCAGACCCCGGCCACTCACGTAGTCGTCGAACGCCTGCTGAGTGGTCCACCGCGGCGTGAACCCGAAGTCCTTCTTCAGCAGGGTGGTGTCGACCACGCGCCCCCAGTTGAGGAACCTCATCTGGTCTGGCGAGAAGTCGACGAGCCGGGCGCTCCGGAAGAAGCCGCCGACGGTGGGCACGGCGGCACTGGGCACCGGCAGGTTCAGCCTGCCCGCCCTTCGAATCGCCTGCGACAGCAGCAGCACGCCGTCGCCTCCCACGTTGAACACACCGGGCAGGTCGTGCAGCGTCGCGCGTTCGAGGACAGCGAGGGCGTCCTCGGAGTGCAGCAGCTGCACACGAGCGTCGTAGCCCAGGACGGTGGGCACGACCGGAAGGGCGAAGTAGCGGGTCAGCACGGTGTCGATGCGCGGACCGATGAAGTTCGTGAAGCGCAGCGTGGTGACGTTCACGTCCGGCCTGCGGCGGCCGAACCCGCGCACGTACCCCTCGACCTCGACCGCGTCCTTGGCGTAGCCGGACGACGGCAGGTCCTTCGGGCCCATGTCCTCGGTGAACACCGCCGGGTCACGGCTGCTCGACCCGTAGACGGCGCTGGTGGACTTCACCACGAGCTTCTGCACCTTGGGCGACTTCTGGCACGCGGCCAGCAGCTGCATGGTGCCGATGACGTTCATCTCCTTCATCACCGTGCGGCCGGTGGGCCCGGCCGGGCTGGCGGTGACCGAGGCGTGGACGACCGTGTCCACGTTCGCGGTGGAGATGACCTTGCTGATCAGCGGGTTGCGGATGTCCGCGCGGACGAACTCCGCCCTGCCCATCCTGCGCAGGAGATCGCGTGGCGGCGGCTCGGTGTCCACACCGAGCACGCGCTCGATGTCCGGGTTCGCGGCGAAGCGCGCGGCGAGGTGGCCGCCGAGGAAGCGGCTGACTCCGGTGACGAGGACGACCTTGGGCGTCATGCGACTCCAAGCACGAAGGGCGTTGCGATTGGTCGATGCTACAGACGAAATCTGAAACCGGAGGGGGCCGGAACGCCGTCTTGACGCAGGTCACGCAGGCTTTACGGCCTAATCACCCGATCGGCGGCGACCGTTCCCGTGTTTCAACGGAGCCATCTCACAGGGTGATATTCCATGTCGGTGCAAGGACCGGGTGCCGCCACTCGGGTGACCCGCAAACGCAACCGCCGCCGACCCCTGCGAGAGGGACCGGCGGCGGTAGAGCGCTCGCGGGCTTACTTGCCGCGCTTCCTGCGCTGGACCCTGGTCTTGCGCAGCAGCTTGCGGTGCTTCTTCTTCGACATGCGCTTGCGGCGCTTCTTGATGACCGAGCCCATGCGGGTTCCTTAGCTCTAGACGTTGCTTTGACTGGCGCGCCCCAGCCTTGGCCGTGTCAAGCACGGCGCGCCGGTAAGCACGATCGGCCTACCAGTCTACCCGGCGGGGTTCGCCAGCCTTCAGCAGCCTTCAGCCGGCGTCGAAGTACGCGTTCTCGAGGTAGGCGTGCACGGCCTTCTCGGGCACCCGGAACGACTTGCCGACCCGCACCGCGGGCAGCTCACCGGAGTGCACCAGCCGGTACACGGTCATCTTCGAGACCCGCATCATCGAGGCCACTTCGGCCACGGTCAGGAACTGCACCTGAGCGAGACCTGTTCGTTCGTTCTCCTTCGCAGGCATGTATCACCGCATCCTTCGACACGTGTCGTGCCGTCGGTCTTCCCCACCGACGGTTCGACACGCACGTGCTCTCTTGAGAGTAGCGGGACTGGTGTGACTCCTGCGACGTCCAACCAGTGTTGCTTGAAAGTCACGCGGGGGCCCCGCGTTACCTTCAGCGGCACGCGGGGGCCCCGCGTGCGGTCAGAGCGAACGAAAGCTCCCCGCGTGCACTTCAGTCCTCGTGCTGGCGGCCCAGTTCGACGGAACGGTCGCGTGCCGACTCGATGGCGGCCAGCAGGGCCGCACGGACGCCGTGCTTCTCCAGCTCCCGGATCGCCATGATCGTCGTCCCGGCCGGCGACGTGACCGCCTCGCGCAGGATGACGGGGTGCGACGAGCCCTCTGCCAGCATCGTCGCCGCGCCCACCGCCGACTGGATGATCAACGTCGACGCCAGGTCGCGCGGGATGCCGAGCAGGATGCCCGCGTCGATCATCGCCTCGACCAGGAAGAAGAAGTAGGCGGGGCCGGAACCGGACAGCGCCGTCACCGCGTCCTGCTGCGACTCCGGCACGACCGCGACCTTGCCCACGGTCGACAGGAGCTCCTCGACGACCTTGAGGTGCTCGGGCGTGGCGTTGGAACCGCCGGAAACGGCGCTCATGGCCTCACCGACGAGCATCGGCGTGTTCGGCATGACCCGTACCACCGGCGTGCCCGCGGGCAGCCTGCGCTCGTACAGGGCCGTCGGCAGGCCCGCGCACAGCGACACGATCAACGTGCCCGCGCGCAGCACCGGACCGAGCTCGGCCAGCAACGGCTCGATGTCCTGCGGCTTGACCGCCACGACGAGCACGTCCGCCTTGGCCGCCGCACCGGCGACCGTGGTGCCCTCGATGCCGTACTGCGACGTGAGCGAGGCCGCGCGGGCCTCGTGCTTCTCGGTGAACATCAGATCGGCGGCGGAACGGCCGCCCTGCAGAAGCCCGGACAGCAGCGCTTCACCGATCTTGCCCGCGCCGAGCACCGCGATCTTCGTCATCGGTCAAGTCTCACACAGCAGGCGTGAGAGCCAACTGCCGTGCCTGACACACCAGCCGCCCCGCCGCGTCGATCACCGTGGCGTCCTCGTCGAACCACTGCCCGTGCACCGACTGGCAGGTGACGTGGATGCGCAGCCAGCCCGGCGCCGGCCGGGCCCTCAGCAGCGCCGTCAGCTGCACCGTCGGCGACCACCCGAAGCGGCCGAGGTTGAACGTCACCGGCATCGACAGGTCGCCCGCCAGCAGCGCGAAGTACGGGTCCGGCTGCTCGTCGATCGGCCGCGCCCACAGCTTCAGCGTCAACGGCCCGTCCGTGCGCCGGTCGAGGAACGTCGCCGACTCGCGGTCCACCCGCAGGTCGCACAGGCTGCCGACCTTGTAGATGCCGCCGGTCGGGAACGTCGCGAGCTCCACCGAACCCGGCGGTGGCGCGGCGGGGATCGACGGCAGGTTGGCGTAGTCGGCGCGGTGCTCGGGGATCCGCCCCGTCGTCACCGACGCCTCGACGCACACCTGCCCGCGCTGCTCCAGGGTCACCGCGACGACGGTCGCCGTCCGGCCCGCCTTGCGGATGTCGGTCCTGACCAGCACGGGCCCGACCTCCGGCGCCCGCAGGAACTGGGCGGAGACGGCCAGCGGATCGCCGTCGGCGACCTGGGCCGCCGCACGCGTCATCACCGCCAGGAGGAACCCGCCGTGGGGTTTGGGACCGACGGTCCACTCGGCGGGCAGGGACGCCGTGAACGTTCCGTCACCGAGCGACCGGACCGCGCTGGACTTCGTGAAGGTCATGAGCGGCTGGCCAGCGACCGCAGGAAGAAAGTCACGTTGGCAGGCCGTTCTGCAAGTCGCCGCATGAGATATCCGTACCACTGCTCACCGTAGGGGACATAAACGCGCGTGCCGAGACGCCTCTGCTCCTCGGGCCGGATCCCGTACAGCATCTGGTACTCGAAGTCTGTTTTGTCAAACCACCGGGCTCGTTCGCCGATGATCTCGATCAGCCGCGGGTCGTGCGTCGCGAACATCGGGTAGCCCTCTCCTGCCAGGAGAACGTTCAGGCACCGCACGTAGTTCAGGTCGACCTCGTGCGGGTCCTGGATCGCCACCTCCGGAGGTTCCGCGTAGGCGCCCTTGACGAGCCTCACCCGTGATCCGGGCCCGGCCAGGGCCTTGCAGTCGTCGAGCGTGCGGTGCAGGTAGCTCTGCAGCACCGCACCCACCCACGGCCAGCTGCGGCGCAGCTCGAGCAGGATCCGCAGCGTCGAGTCCGTGGTGGTGTGGTCCTCCATGTCGAGCGTGACCGTCGTGCCGCACTGCTCGGCGGCGGCGCAGATCCGGGACGCATTCGTCAGAGCGAGCGACTCGTCGAGCGACTGCCCGACGGCCGACAACTTGACGCTCACCTCTGCGTTCTCGGCCAGTCCGGCGGCGTGCAGCGCGTCGAGCAGCTCGAGGTACGCCTGCACGGTCTTCTCGGCCTGCGCCTTGTCCGCGGTGTCCTCGCCGAGGTAGTCGAGCGTCACCGGCAGGCCGAGCCCGCGCACGACCTCGACCGCGTCGGAGGTGCTCTCGCCCGCGACGAAACGCTTCACGACGTCACGGCTGATCGGCGCGTTGGCGACGAGGTGGCGCACGGTCTCGTTGCGAGACGCAGCCATGATCAACGCTCGCAGCGGGTTCACACCACGAACCCTAACTCGCCGCTCAACTCACCGGTGGCGGGACTCGCGACGGCCGACCTGCCAGTCCAGGTGCAACCGCGCGAAGAGCAACGCCTCGGCGAGCATCTCCCGCCGCGCCGCGGGCGAGGACGCCCGTCGCGTGTTGACCTCCAGCACGACCTGCCCGTCGAACCCGTTGCGCGCCAGCATCTCGCACAGCTCCGCACACGGCTGAGTTCCGCGCCCCGGCACCATGTGCTCGTCCTTCGGCGCGCCGGAGCCGTCGGCGAGGTGGATGTGCCGCAGCCCCTCGCCCATCCGCTTGGCCAGTTCCAACGCGTCCACGTGCGCGGCGGCCGAGTGCGAGAGGTCGAGCGTGTAGTTGCGGTGCCCCACGTCGGTCGGGTCGATGGACGGCTTGAACGCGGTCATCTGCACCGAACGGCCACGCCCCAGCGGACGGCGCACCGGGAACATGTTCTCCACGGCGATCGCGATGCCGCTCTCGTCCTCCAGCGACGAGACCAGCTCGGCGAAGGAGTCCGCGTACTTGCGCTGCCACCGGAACGGCGGGTGCAGCACCACGGTCGGCGCGCCCAGGTCCTGAGCGGCCTGGACGGACTTGCGCAGGCGTTCGGCCGGGTCCGGCGACCACACCCGCTGCGAGATCAGCAGGCAGGGCGCGTGCACGGCCAGCACCGGCATGCCCGTCCGGGACGACAGGCGGTCGACCGCGCGGATGTCCTGCGACACCGGGTCGGCCCACACCATCAGCTCGACGCCGTCGTACCCCAGTTCGGACGCGATGTCGAACGCCGCTCCGGCGGGCTGTGGGTAGACCGACGCCGTGGAAAGCCCGACCGGGATGCGGGAGGTCAATTCTTCACCAGCAGCATCGCCGCTGGTGAGACGGTGACGATGAGGCCGACGAGGATGGCCAGGAGGGTGGTTTGGAGGTCGTCCGCTCTGCGGATCTTTCGAACCAGCAACACCAGACCCACGGTAACGGCCAGCGCGACCACGAGTGCGGCCACCGCCTGCGTGCGCCACAGGAAGTTGAACGCGAGCCACAGCCCCGCGCCGCCGAGCACGCCGACGGCGAGCTGGCCGATCATGATCAGCCACTCCTTGGCCGGCGAGCGCTGCGCCTCGTTCTCGGGCTCCTCGTCGACCTCGTCGGCGTCGTCGAGGCCCGCGGGACCCTCGTCCGCGTCCCCCTCGTCGTCGTTGTCGGTGAGGTAGTCGTCCTCGGCGCGGTAGACGGCGTACTCCTGCGAGTCGTCGTCGTCCACGTACGGGCCGGGGTGGGCCGCGGTGGACTCCATCGGCGCCATCGACAGGTCGGTGTGCGCATCCGCGTCGTCGTCGCCGAACCAGGCGTCGGGCTGGTTGTTCGGCAGCGGCTCCGGCAGCCTCGGCGGAGCGGGCGGCACGATCAGCACGGACTCGGTCTCGAGCGCGGCGATCTTGTCCACCGGCGCCTTGGCCGGGATGCGCGGGAGCTGCTCGGTCATCGCCTCGCGCGGAGGCATGCCGGGCTTCGGGGCCGGCGTGGGCATCTGCACCGACGGCGGGATCGGCATCGGCCCCGACGGCGGCGGACCCGGCTTCGGCGGGCGCGTGATGTTGGTGCGCGACGGGGCCGGTGCGGGGGCCTCGAGCCGCGAGCTCACCTGGTCGGGACGCGGCACGTCGGGCCGGGGCATGTCCGAGCGGGACGGCGCCTCCGGACGGGCGGCCTCGGGGCGGGGCATGTCGGACCGCGACGGTTGGTCGCGTACCGGCGGCACCTGCCGGGTCTGCTCGGCGGCAGCGGCGGGCGGCGGCGCGGGCGCGGGTCTGCGGACCTGCGGCGGCTGCACGGGCGGGGCGACCGGCGGCTTCGGCTGGTACGCCGTGCGCTCGGCGGCGGCGGGTGGCGGCGGCGGCGCGACGGGCGGGGGTTCTGGGGCCGCGCGACGACCGGGCGCGGGCGCCTCGTCGTCGCGGATCGCCATCAACCGGCCGCTGTCGGACAGGACCCGCTCGATGATCGTCTGGGGCGCGGTCTCCGGCTGCTGGACGTCGTCCTCGTCGTCAGCCGCCCGGCGGCGTCGCCGACGTGGCGCACTCTCTGCGCTGCCCCCGTACTGGGCGAGCAGCTCAGCGACAGTGCGCTGCGTCTGGTCCGATCCGCTCTCTCGACTCATCAACTCCACCGTGCCCCGGTCTGGCCAGTCCGTCCAGTATCGCTCTGGTCCGTCCCATCAGTGTGGTCCAGCCGCCGGAGGATGACACCCTCCCGCAGGGCCCAGGGGCAAATCTCCAGCTGCGTGAGTGACAGGGCTCGCATTGTTGCCTCCGCGACCAGCGCGCCCGCGAGGAGCTGGTGCGCGCGCGAAGTGCTCACGCCTTCCAGCTCGGCGAGGTCGCCGGCCGACATCCGGGAAATGAACGCGATCAGCTGCCGCAGGCCGGCGTCGGTGAGCACACGTCGTGCCCTGGGCCCGGCAGACGATGGCGCGGCCCCGGTGAGCCGCGCCAGCGTTCGGAAAGTTTTTGAGGTCGCAACCACCCGATCGGGTTCACCGGCTCGTTTCAGCTTCCGCGCCACGGGCGCCATCTGCTCGGCGAGCCAGTCGGTGGTCTCGCGGACCTCCGAGCGCCGGGGTGGGTCCTTCTTGAAGCGGGTCCTGGTGAGCCTTCCCGCACCCAACGGCACCGAGAAGGCCATGTCGGGGTTCTCGTCGCGGCCGACCGCGAGCTCCAGCGAGCCACCACCGATGTCGAGGCACAGCAGCTTGCCCGCGGACCAGCCGTACCAGCGGCGGACCGCGAGGAAGGTGTAGCGGGCCTCGTCCTCGCCGGACAGGACCTGGAGATCGACCCCGGTCTCGCCGCGCACCCGGTCGAGCACCTCCGCGGAGTTGCCCGCCTCGCGCACCGCCGAGGTCGCGAACGCCATCAGGTCGTCGCAGCCGGACCGCTTGGCCGACGCCTTGGCGCCGGCCACCGCACGAACCAGCTGGTCAGCGCCTGCTTTCGTGAGCATGCCCTTGTCGTCGAGCTGCTCGGCGAGACGCAGCATCGTCTTCTCGGACGTCATCGGGATGGGGTGGGCACCACGATGCGCGTCCACCACCAGAAGGTGGACGGTGTTGGAACCCACGTCGAGAACGCCCAGGCGCACGCCGGAAACGGTACCTGGTCGTGTCCGTCAGGACTCGAACTTGTAACCGAGACCCCTGACGGTCACCAGGTGACGGGGAGCCGACGGGTCCGGTTCGATCTTCGACCGCAGCCGCTTGACGTGCACGTCCAGCGTTTTCGTGTCGCCCACGTAGTCCGCGCCCCACACCCGGTCGATCAGCTGGCCCCTGGTCAGGACGCGGCCGACGTTGCGCAGCAGGTACTCGAGGAGGTCGAACTCCTTGAGCGGCAGGCTGACGTCCTGGCCGCCGACGGTGACGACGTGGCGTTCCACGTCCATCCGCACCGGGCCGGCCTCCAGGATCTGCGGCAGCAGGTCCTCGGACTCGCCGCCGCGGCGCAGCACCGCGCGGATGCGGGCGATGAGCTCACGCGCCGAGTACGGCTTGGTGACGTAGTCGTCGGCACCCAGTTCGAGACCCACGACCTTGTCGATCTCGCTGTCGCGCGCGGTCACCATGATCACCGGCACGGCCGAGCGCTGCCGCAGCTGCTTGCAGACGTCGGTGCCGCTCATGCCGGGCAGCATGAGGTCGAGCAGCACGATGTCGGCGCCGTTGCGGTCGAACTCCTCCAGCGCCTCCTGGCCGGTGGCCGCGAGCGCCGCGGTGAACCCCTCCTTGCGCAGCAGGAAGGCGAGCGGATCGGCGAAGGACTCCTCGTCCTCCACGATGAGCACCCTGGTCACAGCTCTCCTCCTGGGTCACCCGCGCCAGTCGGCACGAGAGTCGGGTTGGGCTCGGTCGCCGCGGCCGGCAGCCGCAGCGTGAAGGTGGACCCCGTTCCTGGCAGGCTCCACAGCTTCACCTCACCGCCGTGGTTGGCGGCGACGTGCTTGACGATCGCGAGCCCGAGGCCGGTGCCCCCGGTCGCACGTGATCGGGCCTTGTCGACGCGGTAGAACCGCTCGAAGACGCGTTGCTGCTGGTCCTCGGCGATACCGATGCCGCGGTCGGTCACGGCGATCTCGACGTGCCCGTCCACGAGCCTGCGGCTCACGCTCACCGGACTTCCGGGCGGCGAGTAGGCGACCGCGTTGTCCAGCAGGTTCGTCAGCGCCGTGACCAGCAACGACCGGTCACCCGGCACGACGAAGCCGCTCGGTTCGTCGGTGGTGATCGAGATGTTGACCGACTCGGCGGCGAGCTTGGACCGCGACAGCGCCTCGTTGATCACGACGTCGATCTCGGTGTCGGACAGCTCCGGCAGCTTCTCCGCGCCCTGCAGGCGGGACAGCGCGATCAGCTCGGTGACGAGCGTGCCGAGGCGGGTGGCCTCCTGCATGATCTTCGCGCTGAACCGGCGGACCTCCTCCTGGTCGTCGCTCGCGTCCAGCACGGCCTCCGCGAGCAGCGCCAGCGCACCGACGGGGGTCTTCAGCTCGTGGCTCACGTTGGCCACGAAGTCGCGCCGCGTCTTCTCCAGCCGCACCGACTCCGACTCGTCCGTGGCGTCGACCACGATGAAGTCCTCGACGAGCTGCCGGACCTCGGCGTGCACGGCCTCGGGCTGCCGTCCGCCGCGCTGGGCGTCGAGCGGCGAGAGGTCGACGTAGACGACCTCGTTGCTGTTGCGGACGGCCTCCGCGGCCTTGCGCGCCCGGTCGTCGACGCGGTTGTTGCGCACGACGCCGAGCTCTTCAGCACGCGGGTTGTGCAGCACGACGTCGCCGAAGTGGTTCAGCACCACGATGCCGTCGTGGGAGTCGTGGACGATCTGCTGGATCAGGTCGCCGACGGTCAGACCGGCGGGCTTCTTCGGGTGGCGAGGAGCGGTCAGCCGGCCGATGAAGAAAGCGGCGATCGCGCCGATGAGCGCGAGGCCGATCGACACAGCGAGGTAACCCGTTGTGGTCACGAAGCGAATGGTAAGCAGCTCAGAGGTGTCTTGGCCTAGTGCGGGAGCGTGAACCGTGATACCCGCGACACCTCAGTGGACGGTTGTTCCGTCGCTGGTCAGACGCCGTTCACCCAACCGTGATGGTGTTGGTTGG
>NZ_JBHRZI010000011.1:945926-1036813 GCF_042649515.1 Lentzea rhizosphaerae
GCGGCCCTGGTTTGCGACGGCCGCGATGGCGTCCTTCGCCGCGTCCGGGTCCAGGTATTCGCCACCCGGCTTGAGCGGCTTCAGGTCCTCGTCGAGGTCGTAGCGCAGCGGGATGCCCGTGGGGATGTTGAGCCCCGCGATGGCCTCGTCAGAGATGCCGTCGAGGTGCTTGACCAAAGCGCGCAGCGAGTTGCCGTGCGCGGCCACCAGGACGGTCTTGCCGGTGCGCAGGTCCGGGACGATCGACGACTCCCAGTACGGGATCATGCGCTCGACGACGTCCTTGAGGCACTCGGTCAGCGGCAGGTCCGGGCCGAGGTCCGCGTAGCGCGGGTCGGTGTCCTGCGAGTACTCGCTGCCGGGCTCGATGGGCGGCGGCGGGGTGTCGTAGGAGCGGCGCCAGAGCATGAACTGCTCCTCGCCGAACTCCTCGAGGGTCTGCTTCTTGTTCTTGCCCTGCAACGCGCCGTAGTGGCGTTCGTTTAGGCGCCAGTCGCGGCGGACCGGGATCCAGTGCCGGTCGGCGGCGTCCAGCGCCAGGTTCGCGGTCATGATCGCCCGGCGCATCAGCGACGTGTGCAGGATCTCCGGCAGCACACCGGCTTCGCGCAGCAGCTGGCCGCCGCGGCGGGCCTCCCGCTCGCCCTTCTCCGACAGGGGAACGTCCACCCATCCGGTGAACAGGTTCTCCGCGTTCCACGTGCTCTCGCCGTGGCGGAGCAGCACCAAGGTTCCGACAGACATGGCAGCTAGCCTGCCATGCCGACCCTCCTGCCGTACCCCGGCAGGTCACCGTGACCCACGCCATGGGATTCGTCGGCGAGCGAAGACGCCGGGCGGCCGTGCACGCGGCCGGGCGCCGAGATGATCACAGGCCTGCTCACCGGCCCTGACCTGCGGTACAACCCAACTGCAACCGAGGCCGCCTACACCTGGCAGGTCTCCGCCTGATCTGCGGAGGAAGACACATCACGGCGAGGCGGAGCTGCACCACGAGGCTTGGCTGACGGCCACCCTTCAGGCGACACTGCTCGGAGCTCGAGATGAGGAGAGGAGCGCGGCATGAGCGAGTGCGGCGCGCGCATCCTCATCGTCGCGACGGGCCCGCGTCTCTCCAGCGGCTGGCCGTTCTCGACTCTTCTTCAAAAAGTTCGCAGCAATTCCGTCTGAGGCGGGTACTGAACAAGAAACGTGGCGGCTCCTCAGGAAGCCGCCACGTCACGTGGCTCAGGCCTGTTCGCGCGCCCTGAGGTCCTTGCGCAGGATCTTGCCCGACGCCGACTTCGGGATCGCCTCGATGAACTCGACCACGCGCACCTTCTTGTGCGGCGCCACGTGCTCGGCCACGAATGCCATCACGGCTTCCTCGGTGATCGTGGAGTCGGGCTGGCGCACCACGAACGCCTTCGGGACCTCCTCGCCGTCCGCGTCGCGCACGCCGATGACCGCCGCGTCGGCGATCTCGTCGTGGGTCAGCAGCACGGCTTCGAGCTCGGCGGGCGGAACCTGGTAGCCCTTGTACTTGATGAGTTCCTTGACGCGGTCGACGATCGAGACGATGCCGTCGGCGTCGATCACCGCCACGTCGCCGGTGTGCAGCCAGCCGTCGTCGTCGATCGTGGCGGCGGTGGCCTCGGGGTTGTTCAGGTAGCCCTTCATGATGTTCGGGCCCTTGCACCAGAGCTCGCCGCGTTCGCCCACGCCGACGTCGGAGCCGGTGGCCGGGTCGACCAGGCGGCACTCGAGGTTCGGGATGATCACGCCGACCGTGCCGATCGAGATGTCGTCGCGGCCGTCCGGGATCGCGTGGCTGACCGGCGACATCTCGGTCATGCCGTAGCCCTGCGCGACCTTGCAGCCGATGCGCTTCTTCACCGCGTCGGCGAGGTCCTCGTCCAGCGGCGCGGCGCCGGAGAAGAGCATCTTCATCGGCGACAGGTCGTACTGGTCGACGATCGGGTGCTTCGCGAGGGCCACGGCGACCGGTGGGGCGATGTACACGCGGTCGGTCTTGTGCTCGGCGATCACGCGGAGGAACTCGGGCAGCTCGAACTTCGGCAGCGTCACGACGACACCGCCGATGTAGAGGCCGTTGTTCATCAGCACCTGCATGCCGTAGATGTGGAAGAACGGCAGCACAGCAAGAATTCGCGTTTCCGGGCCGACATCCGAAAGAATCGGGCCGCACTGCACGAGATTCGCGACGAGGTTGCGGTGCGTCAGCATCACGCCCTTGGGCAACGCCGTCGTGCCGGACGAGTACGGCAGCACCGCGACGTCCTCGGCCGGGTTGATCTCCACCTCGGGCACCGGGTGGTCGTTGGCGAGCAGCTCACCCAACGACGGGTAGCCCTCGGCGCCGTCGAGCACGACGACGTCGGTCACGCCGGCCTTCGCGGCGCCGGGTGCCGCGTTGGGCAGCAGCACGGACACCGTGAACAGCATCTTCGCGCCCGCGTCGTGCAGCTGGTGCGCGACCTCGTCGGGCGTGTAGAGCGCGTTGATCGTGGTCGCGGTGGCGCCCGCGCGCAGGATGCCGTGGAAGACGACGGCGTAGTACGGCGTGTTCGGGCTGAGGATGCCGACCACGTCGCCCTTGCCGATGCCGCGCGCGGCGAGTGCGGCGGCCATGCGGTCGATCGCCCCGGCGAGCTGGCCGTAGGTGAGCGTCGCGCCGGACATGCCGTCGATCAACGCAACCCGGTCCGCCCGGTCGGCTATGTCGCCGAAAAGCAGCTGGTGCAGCGACACGTCGGGGATCTCGACATCGGGGAACGGACTGCGAAAGACCATGCGGCGACCTCATTCACTCGCTGAACACCCAGCCTGTGGGCACATCGTGATCCAGCCCACTGGGCTGGTCAAGGTCAGCCGGATCGCTACAGAGACGTTACTTAGCGCGACTAAATACACTCGAATGGAGCAATACAAGCACTTGTGATCGCAAGGATGCATCTGGGAAGTTGATACCGCCTCCGCGAGTCGGCTCCCACGCTTACTCGACGAGCGCGAGGCACTTGCGCGGTTCGTCATCCCCCGTCGGATCGCGCGGCCCGCTTGGGATCCGCAGGCTCCCCCCGTCCACGGATCCGATGCAGCGGGGACCTTTGACGCGGAACGGCTCGATGCGACTCCCCCTCTCTCCCGAGCCGTTCCGCGCTCCCCAAAGGTGCACTCTCAGTAGAGCTTGATCACGCAGCTTCGTTCATCCGAGTGACACGCTTTCGGCGACGCAGCACGTAGACCACGGCCGCCGCCGGAATGCCGAGCGCCACCACGAACGGCAGCATCGCGCCCACGCCGACCAAGATCACGCCCACCACGGTGACCAGCGCGTTCCAGCCACCGGCGAGAGCGCCGAAGAAACCGACCTCCTCCTCCGCCGGCGGCGCGATCGGCACGGTCGCGACCCGCACGGTGAGCGTGGCCAGCGCGACCTTGCCCTTCAACGACTCGCTGCGCCGCTGCATCGACTCGAGCTCGGCCTGCCGCTTCGTCAGCTCGGCCTCGACCTGCGCGACCTCCGACGTCGACCCGGCCCGCTCGAACAGCACGCGGAGCCGCTCGACGCTGGCCCGCTGCGTCGCGATCCGCGCCTCGACGTCGACCAGCTGGTCGGTGACGTCCTCGCTGCGCACCTCGCTCCGGGTGACCTCGCCGAAGTTCGCCAGGTCCCGCACGACCTTGTCCAGCTCGTTCGACGGCACCCGCACCGTCACGGTCCCGGAGTCCTTGGTCGAGTTCTCCTCACCGGCGAACCCGCCCGCGGTCTGCGCCCGGTCCTTGATCTGACCGATCGCCTTGAGCACGTCGTCGCTGCGCAGGTCGACGTTCGCCGTGCGCACCAGCTGCCGTTCCTGCTGCTGCACCTGCACGGCCGACTGCGCGTTCTCCTGCTGCGGCGCCTTCTCCTGCGCCACCGGAGGTGCGGCTGCGTCCTTCGCCGACCCCCCACTGCTCATCGCGCCACACCCCGCTGAAACGAGGGCCAGCAACGCGACTCCCACCACCAGCACTGGTCTGCCCATGCCAGTCCGACGGTTCAGGACGGACCAGGGGTTGCCGGGGAAGCCGAAACGAGTTGCCCGCTACTCCGAAACGAGATGTTGGAACGCCTGGAGGTTCGCGAGCGACTCACCGCGCGAGACCCGCCACGCCCACTCCCGGCGGATCGCGTCGGCGAACCCGATCTCGAGCAACGGGTTGAAGTCGCCGTCCGCCGCCTCCAGCACCTGCCCGAGCACGCGGTCCAGCTCGTCCGCGGTCACGGCGTGCTTGCCGACCCGGCCGACCAGGTAAATGTCGCCCTCGGCGTCGATCGTGTAGTGCACGCCGTACAGCCGTGCGTTGCGACGGAGGAGGAACCGGTAGACGTCCTCGAACGACTGGTCCGGCCGCCGGCAGACGAACGCCTCCACGAGCAGCGCGTGCGTCGTCTCGACCAGCCACACGTTGGTCTGCAGCTTCTTGGTGCCCGGCAGCGTGACGAAGAACTTGCCGGGCTCGCGCCGGTCGTACTTCAGCTCCCGTTCGTCCAGAAAAGCCTTGATCACGTCGTCAAGCGAGTCGCTCAAGCGAAAACCTCCCGGCGGAACGCGTCTGCCGCCTCCTGATACCCCGCCAGCAGCGAGTCAGTCGTGCGGTCCCACGAGAAGCGTCGCGCATGCCCCACCGCGTTGCTCGCCAGGTGCTCGCGCTGCGGCAGCGCCACCCCGCTGATCGCCGCCGCCCACTCCTGGGGTTCGTGCCCGTGCACCAGCACGCCGGAGATGCCGTCGTTGACCGCGACCGGCAGCCCGCCGACGGCCGCCGCGACCACCGGCGTACCGCACGCCTGAGCCTCCAGAGCGACCAGCCCGAACGACTCGTTGTAGCTCGGCACCGCCACCAGGTCCGCGGCCCGGTAGACCTCCGCGAGCGCGGGGCCCGGCTGCGGCGGCAGGAAGCGCACCACGTCCGTGATCCCGAGCTGCACGGCCAGCTCCTCCAGCGCCTTCGGCCGTTCCGTGCCACTGCCCGACGGACCGCCGACGATCAGCACGACCAGCCGCGAGCGCAGCCCCGGATCGCGGACCAGCATCTCCGCGGCCGCGCGCAGCAGCACGTCAGGAGCCTTCAACGGCTGGATCCTGCCGACGAACGCCAGCACGATCGCGTCCTGCGGGACGCCCAGCGAGTGCCTGGCCCTGTCGCGGTCGCCGGGGGTGAACCTGTCGAGGTCCACGCCGGGCGGCACCACGACGACCTTGGACGCGTCCGCGTCGTAGAGCTTGATCAGCTCGCTGGCCTCGATGTCGGTGTTGGCCACGAGCCGGTCCGACTCGCCGACCACCTGCTCCTCGCCGATCACCCGCATGCGGGGCTCCGGTGCGTCTCCCTCGGCCAGCGCCAGGTTCTTCACCTTGGCCAGCGTGTGGGCGGTGTGCACGAGCGGCACGCCCCACCGTTCGCGCGCGAGCCACCCGACCTGCCCGGACAGCCAGTAGTGCGAGTGGATCGCGTCGTAGTAGCCGGGCTCGTGGCGTGCCTCGGCGCGTAAAACGCCCGCGGTGAACGCGCAGAGCTGGCCGGGCAGTTCCTCCTTGCCCAGCCCCTCGAACGGTCCCGCGGCGACGTGCCGGACGCGCACGCCCGGCGCGAGCTCGGCCACCGGCGGCAGCTCGGACGACGTGGCGCGGGTGAAGATCTCCACCTCGACGCCGCGCTGCGCCATCCGCGTGGCCGTCTGCACGATGTAGACGTTCATCCCGCCGGCGTCACCCGTCCCTGGCTGCTCCAGCGGCGACGTGTGCACCGAGAGCACCGCGACGCGCTTCATCGGACGAACCGCTTCAGGTCGCTGGAGAACCTCTGGGGCCGCTCCAGGAAGGGTGCGTGCGCTGTGTCGGGATACAGGCTCAACTCGGCTCCGGGGATCAGGGCGGCGGAGTACTCGGCGGCAGCGGGAGCGACCACCTCGTCTTGAGTTCCGTGCACCACGAGGGTCGGCACGTCGACGCCTGCCAGCACGTCAGCGCTGCCCACATCCCTGCGGAACAGCTCACCTCGCACTTTATGGCTCACGGAGGTGGCGGCGGCTGTGAGTTCGGCGACCGTCTCAGCAGGCAGAACGGGCGCCATGTCCCGGCAGAACCGCGCCATCGCGGCGTCGTCGGTGATGGCGGCGGGCAACGCGGCCCGCATCACGGGCCCGGTCTCGCCTCCTGGGCGACCGCGGCCGATCTCGGTGATGGCGCTCACGAACACCAGCGCGGTGATGTTCGACGTGCCGTGGAAGCGCAGGTGGTCGGCGATCACGAGCCCGCCGTAGGACCAGCCGACGACCGTCGCGGGCCCGGTGTGGTCGAGCACGGCCTTGAGGTCCTCGGCCCACGCGGCGGAGTCCCGGTAGTCGCCGAAGTCGTCCGACTCGCCGTGTCCGCGCAAGTCGACGGCGTACGTGTGGAAGTCCGGCAGGTCCCAGACAGCGCCCGTCTGCGCCCAACCGTGGACGAGCACCACCGGTGGCGCGCCGGGCGGGCCTGCCTCACGGACGGCCAGTCGTCCCCCGCCGGCCGCCGTCACGTGTGTCAGCTGCACACATGCACAAACGACCACGTCAGGGCGCGCATTCCCACCGTTCCTGGTTTGGCGGGAAAAGCACGTTCGGGCCATCTATCGGCCCGAACGTGCTTTTCGCGCCAATCAACAAGGGCTATTTGGCGGCGGACTTCTCCTGCCACTGCGCCCACGGGATCTGCCAGTCGTACCAGTCGAACTGGGCCGGCAGCGTCGTGATCGAACCGGTCACCTCGACCGGGTCGCCGACCAGCGCCGAGTCGTAGTACGCCTTCGCGTCGGCTTCCAGCAGGTTCGCGCAGCCGTGCGAGGAGTTGACCTTGCCGATGTTGCCCGCGTTGTCGTTGTTCTCGTGGATGAACTCGCCGTGGTTGGAGAACCGGACGGCCCACTTCTTGACGACGTTGGTGTAGCCGTAGCGCGGGTTGTCGAACGACCACGTGTCGTGCTTCGACATGACCACGAACGTGCCGTTCGGCGTCGTCAGCTCCGGGTCCGCGTCCTTGCCGAACGAGGCCGGGTACGAGGCGACCTGCTGGCCGTCGCGCAGGACCACGAGCTGGTGCGTCGGGTTGTCGATCTTCACGACCTGGTTGCGGCCGATGGCGAACTCGCTCGTCACGTCGGCCTTGCCGAACGCGCCGCCGCCGTAGTTCACGCCGTAGAGCTTGGCCTCGACCTTGATCTTGGTGTTCGCCGGCCAGTACTTCTCCGGCCGGTAGTGCACTTCCTGGGCACTGAGCCACGCCCACGTGCCCTGGACGTTCGCCGAGTTCGTGACCTTGAGGGCCTTCTCGACAGTCGCCTTGTCCTGGACCGGCGCCTCGAACTTGACCATGATCGGCGCCGCGACGCCGACGGTCTGGTTGTCGCCGGGCCAGAGCGTCGCGCGGGTCTGCGAACCGGGCGCGACGGTGGTGAACGAGCCCTTGAGCTCGACCGGCTTGCCGTCGGTGCCGACGACCTTGCCGGAGTAGCTGTACGTCTTGCCGTAGCCCAGCGGCTCGGCGGCGGTCCAGCCGGACTTGTCCTCCGTCAGCGTGCCCTTGACCTCGGTGCCCTCTGGCGACTTCACCGCGACGGACTCGATCTTGCCGTCCACCACGGTCACCTGCACCGGCGACGTCACCTGCACGTCCTTGGTGCCGTCCACCGGGGACAGGGTGACCTTCGCCGACGGCAGCGAGCTGTCCGCCTTCGGTGACCCCGCCTCGACACTCGAGCAACCGGTCAGCAGCGTCAGCCCGACGACCAGCGCGGCAAGTGTTCTCTTCACGGTTTCGACCTCCCACCAGAGTGGACGTCCAGCACCCCATGACGGTGTGAGTGACGTCGGTCACACCCACTTCGGCGGCCTACGATCGAAGTCGTGAATCGACCTGTCGCAGTTGTGACCGGAGCTAGCGCGGGCATCGGCGAGGCCACCGCGCGGCGGCTGGCCGCCGAGGGCTTCCACGTCGTGCTCGGCGCACGTCGTCTGGACCGTCTCCACGTTATCGCGAAAGAGATCGACGGGACGGCCATCGAGCTGGACGTCACCGACGAGGCCTCCGTCGCCGCTTTCGCCGACGGGGTACCCGAATGCAACGTGCTCGTGAACAACGCGGGTGGCGCGCGCGGGCTCTCGACCGTCGCCGAGGGCAACCCGGACGAGTGGCGGTGGATGTGGGAGGCGAACGTCCTCGGCACCCTGCTGGTGACCAAGGCCTTCATCCCGAAGCTGATCGCGTCGGGAGACGGGCACATCGTGTCCGTGACGTCCGTGGCGGCACGTGACGCGTACGACAACGGGTCCGGCTACACCAGCGCCAAGCACGCGCAGTCGGCACTGCACCGGACGTTGCGCGGCGAGCTGCTCGGCCAGCCGGTGCGGGTCACCGAGATCCTGCCGGGCATGGTCGAGACGGACTTCTCCGCCAACAGGTTCGACGGGGACACCGAGCGCGCGGCCAAGGTCTACCAGGGCCTGACGCCGCTCACCGCCGACGACGTGGCGGACGTCATCGCGTTCGCGGTCACCCGGCCGTCCCACGTGAACCTCGACGAGATCGTGCTCAAGCCGCGGGCTCAGGTCTCCGCGACTCGGGTACACCGGGTGTGAGCAGCTCCACGTCCAGCTGACGCAGGACGGGCCCGACGGGGTTCGCGTACCCGGTCGGGCCCGTCCCCGCCACGTACAGGCCGACGACCCGGTTGTCGGCGTCGACGAGAACGGCACCGCTGTCGCCGTGGTCGCCGAAGCGTTCGGACGAGTACACCCGGATCTGGTCGCGCAACGTCCTGACGCCGAGCCCGTCGCCGAAGTCGAGCCGCAGCGTCGCGTCGGCCGACGTGATCACGCCGTGCGTGAGTCCGGTGGTGCGGCCGCGTTTGCGCACGGTCGAGCCGACGACCGCCTCCGCGCTGCCCGTGATCGCGCCGACGTCGAGCACCTCGGCGCGGATCGGCCGCGCGCCCATCCGCAGGCCGGCCGCGCAGACAGATCCGGCCAGCGCCGCGCGGTCGAGCACCGCCACCTGGTCGGCACCGGGCACGCCACCGTCCACTCTGGACGGATGCACGAACTCGTCGCCGACCGACCACGAGTCGTCGACACAACCGACGTGGAACGTGGTGAGCCCCAACACCTTCCGCGCGTCGTCCCTGGTGACGACGAACGCGCCGAGGGTGCCGGCGATCACGTACTCCCCGGCCACCGGGACCTCGGGCGGGACGACCCTGAAGGACCGTGCGGGCCCGATGCTGAGACCACCGCGCAGCACCGGATGCCGTTCCGCCGCAACGGGTTCGGCAGTGCGGGTGACCCGTGCGCGGTGTAGCACGATCGACTCGGCGACCACGTCCGTCGGCACACCGCCAACCTCGGCCGGGATCTGCTGCGGGTGCAGTGGACCCTTGGCGCACACGTAGACCACGATCGCGGCCCGGCCCGTGGGGCGTCCGCCGGTGACCTTCTCGCCGATGTCGACGCCGATCACACCCGGCCGGGACAGGAACTCGTCTTCGACCATGCGCTTGATCGGCCTGATGATCTCTCGCGCGTTCTCGTCGAGGTAGCCCACAGCGACCTCCCGTTCCCCTGACCTCCATGAAACACGCCGGGTAGCGATTGGTCACATAGAGTCACCCGAACAGACCTACAGCCGAACGCCTACGAAGACCGGTTCCGGGTGCAGCTCCACGCCGAACGCCGCCCGCACGCCGTCGCGCACCTCGCGGGCCAGGTCGAGCAGGTCCTCGGTGGACGCGCCGCCGCGGTTCGTGAGCGCCAGCGTGTGCTTGCTGGACAGCGACACCCGGCCGCCGGGGCCCTGGTGGCCCTTGCGGAACCCGGCGCGCTCGATCAGCCACGCGGCGGAGAGCTTCTTCTGGCCGGGACCCGCCGGGTGGACGGGGACGTTCACGTCGGCGCCGAGACGTTCGGAGATGCGGATCAGCACGCTCGCGAACGTCGCCTCGTCGATGATCGGGTTGGTGAAGAACGAGCCGGCGCTCCACGTGTCGTGGTCGGTGGCGTCGAGCACCATGCCCTTGCCGCGGCGCAGCTCCAGCACGGCCTTGCGGGCCTCGTCGGCCGGAACGCGATCACCTTGCGCCACACCGAGAACGCGCGCCAGCTCGGCGTAGCGGATGGGCGCGGACATGCCGCCGGCGGTCAGCGAGAACCTGGTGCGCAGCACGACGGCGCTGTCGGTGCCCTTGAGCACGCTGGTGCGGTAGTCGAGGCCGAGCTTGGCGGCGGGCACCTGGTGCACCTTGCCGCTGCGCCGGTCGAGAAGATCCACCGACTGCAGCACCTGGGAGATCTCGACGCCGTACGCGCCGACGTTCTGCACCGGCGTGGCGCCGTTGAGGCCGGGGATGCCGGACAGGCACTCGAGGCCGCCGAGCCCCTGCGCGACCGCCTCGGCGACGACCGCGTCCCACTCCTCGCCCGCCTCGACGGTGAACTGGACGATCCCGCCGCCCAGCGGGTCGAGGCGGAAACCCTTGGTGGCGACGTGCACCACGGTGCCGTCGAAGCCGCCGTCCGAGATCACGAGGTTCGATCCGCCGCCGAGCACGAGGACCTTCTCGTCGGCGGCGGCGTCGGCTGTTCGCACGGCTTCGACCAGCTCAGCGGCGGTCGTGGCGTGGACGAACCGCGCGGCCGGGCCACCGAGTCGGAGCGTGGTGCGCTCGGCCAGAGGTACGGACTGCGTGGTGGTCACAGGCGTCAACGGTAGCCTCCGCGACATGGCACGCCGCATCGAGCACCACACCACGTCACCCCATTCGGCGGAGAAGGTCTTCGGCGCGTTGGTCGACGAGACTTATCTGCGGGACCGGCTGGCCGAGATCGGCGGCACGAACGCCGAGCTCGTGATGTTCACCACCACCGAGGTGAGGACGTCCTACCAGCTCAAGCAGGGTGTGCCCGCAGAACACCTGCCGTCGATGGCCAAGTCCCTGCTGGGCGGTGACCTGGTGATCCAGCGGATCGAGAACTGGGCCGCGCTCGCGGGCACGGTCGAGGTGACGCTGGGCGGCGTGCCCGGCCGGCTGGACGGTGCGTTCACCATCACGGACAACGGTTCCGGTTCGAAGCTCACCCTCACGGGGGAGGTCAAGGTCAGCATCCCGCTCATGGGCGGCAAGCTCGAGAAGCTGATCGCCGAGCAGGTCACCGTGCTGCTCGACAAGGAGAGCGAGTTCACGTCCGAATGGCTCGCAAACCGCGGCTAGCGGCCGGCCGGGCCCGTGCGCTCGGCCTGCCGACGCGCGGCACGACCAACCCGAACCGCCTGCGCAGGGTCGACCGGTGGATGACCGGCACGCTGTCCGACCTGCTCCTGTCGGCAGCCGATCCGCTCGTCGTGGACCTCGGGTACGGGTCGTCGCCGATCACCACCGTCGAGATGGCTTCGCGCCTGCGTTCGGTGCGCCCCGACATGCGCGTGCTCGGGCTGGAGATCGACACCGAGCGGGTCGAGGCGGGCAAGGCCGTGGCAGACCCGCCGTGGCTGGACTTCCGGCGCGGCGGCTTCGAGCTCGCGGGGGCGCGGCCGGTGTTGTTGCGCGCGTTCAACGTGCTGCGCCAGTACACCGAGGAGCAGGCGTTCGAGGCGTGGGACACGATGCTGTCCCGCATGGCGCCCGGCGGACTGGTCGTCGAGGGCACCTGTGACGAGATCGGCAGGCGCTGCACGTGGGTGACGCTGTCCGCGGAGGGGCCTCAGACGTTCACGCTGGCGTGCAAGCCGTCCGGCATCGAGGTGCCGTCGGACCTCGCCGAGCGACTGCCCAAGGCGTTGATCCACAAGAACGTGCCGGGCGAGCGCGTGCACGCGTTGCTGGCGGAGCTGGACGCGTGCTGGGCCACTGCGGCCCCCTTCGCGCCGTTCGGGCCGCGTGCGCGGTGGGTGGAGTCGGCGCGGCTGCTCGCTGAGCGGGGCTGGCCGGTGCTGGACGACCGGCGGCGTTGGCGGCTGGGCGAAATCTCGCTCGAATGGGCCGCCGTCGCGCCGTAGGGTTTCGTCGTGGACTTCGTCGCGGAGATCGAGAAGCAGGCTTCGGCGATGCGCACCGCGTGCGTGCAGGCGGGCCCGGAGGCCCCGGTGCCGACCTGTCCGAAGTGGACGGTGCACGACCTGGTCACGCACCAGGCGCGCGTGCACTCCTGGGCAGGCAAGGCGTTGGCGACACCGCCGAGCAACGAGCCACCCCGCCCGGACGAACAGCCGTCCGCGGAAGGCCCCTCGGCGTGGAACGACCTGCTCACGTGGTGGGACGAGCGGCTGGCCATCCTGCTGGACCGGTTGCGCACGACCGCGCCGGACACTCCCGTGTGGACGTTCAACGGCGAGAACGTGGCGTCGTTCTGGGCCCAGCGCCAGGCGCACGAGACCGCCATCCACCGCCTCGACGCCCTGCACGCCGTCGGCGACGTGCCCACGCTGCTGTGGACCCCGGAGTTCGCGGCCGACGGCGTCGACGAGTACTTCACGCGGCTCATGCCCCGAGCGGTGAACCGCGTGCCGATCGACGTGACCGGCACGATCCTCTTCCACGCGGCCGACGCCGGCCGCACGTGGGAGCTGCGACTGGCCCCCGGCGAGCCCGTGGTCGTGAGCCCGGTCCAGGACGCGGCCGTCGACGAGGACGCCACCGTCGCGGGCACGGCAGACGCCATCTATCGCGCCGTGTGGGGCCGTCCGAGCCCCGCGATCGTGTCCGGGAACCGGGCCCTGTTGGACGGACTGCGCAGGCCGTGAATACTTCTGCGGCGTGTCATCGCCTGAGCGTCGCTATGTGATCACCTTCGGCTGCCCGGACCGCACCGGCATCATCGCGAGGATCTCGTCGTTCCTCGCGGAGCACGGCGGCTGGATCGTCGAGGCCGCGTACCACACCGACCCGGAGACGGGCTGGTTCTTCACGCGCCAGGAGGTCCGCGCGGACTCCCTGCCGTTCGACGTGGACGAGCTGCGGGCCCAGTTCACCGAGGTGGCCGCCGGCCTGGGCGCGCAGTCGACGTGGACGGTGACCGACACGGGCGTGCGCAAGCGCGTGGTGATCCTGGCCTCGAAGGAAGGCCACTGCCTCTACGACCTGCTGGCCCGCGTGGCGACCGGCGAGCTGGACGTCGAGGTGTCGGCCGTCATCGCCAACCACCCGGAACTCGGCGACATCACCCGAGCCCACGGCATCCCGTTCCACCACGTGCCGTTCCCCACGAACGACCCGGAAGGCAAGCAAGCCGCGTTCGCCCAGCTGCGCCAACTCGTGGACAAGCACGACCCGCACGCCGTGGTCCTGGCCCGCTTCATGCAGATCCTGCCGCCGGAACTCTGCGCGGCCTGGTCAGGCCGCACGATCAACATCCACCACAGCTTCCTGCCGTCGTTCATCGGCGCCCGCCCGTACCACCAGGCACACCGCCGCGGCGTGAAGCTGGTGGGCGCGACGTGCCACTACGTGACGGCGGACCTGGACGCGGGCCCGATCATCGAGCAGGACGTGCTGCGCGTGCACCACGGCGACTCGGTGGCGGACATGGTGCGCAAGGGGCGGGACATCGAGAAGGTGGTGCTGGCGCGCGGGCTGCGGTGGCACCTGGAGGACCGGGTGCTGGTGCACGGCAACCAGACGGTGATCTTCTGAGCGTTTACCAGCTTTCCTTGCGGTAGACCGTCTTCTCGCTGAAGTCCTCGTCGGGCTGCACGGGCTTCTGCTGCTGCGTCTCGGGCGCGGGCGGTGCGGGGACCGACACGTCGGTGTCCAGCTCGTTGGCGTGGTTGCCGGCGACCTGGCGGAACTCGTCGAGGACGTTGGTGGCTGCCTGTTCGCGGGCGGTCCTGGTGATGGCGAGGACCTTGGTCGCCAGGTCGGTGTGGCCCTCGATCTTCAGGTCCAGCAGGGCGCCGTTCGGGGCGACCGTGACGGTGACGGACTTGTCCTCGGTCGTCACCGTGGTGCCTGCCGATTCGAGGTTGCGGCGGAAGGCCGCGGCGTTGCGCTGGAGTTCGGCGGTCTTGGCCTCGAAGTCGGCGAGCCATTCGTCGGGGGTCATCTTGGTGCTCATTTCCTCTCCGGCTTGGGACCGTACTTCTCGTTCAACTCTGCGACTTGCGCTTTGTCGTACATGTCAATTTTAATCGGCCCGTTGAAAAGGATGATCGACTCGTCTTTGACCGGAGTTTCAGGCATCGTCTCAGACCTGAACATCGACGACGAGAAAACCACGTTCGCCGTACTCTGCCAGTAGTCGCGCTTTACGATCTCGACGAGTTCTTGAACCAACGAGTCCGAGGCGGTTTCCGGCTTCAACGCAGCCCTGACTGAAATGGCCTGCCGATCAATCGCCTTCCGATACTCGTAGGTGGCGTCCGCCACTCCCGGTACCGCCCGCCAGTCTGCGACGATCTTCTTTCCCAGCTCATCGTTGATCTTGTCGACAATGGCGGACTCCGTCGGCCGTCCGCCACATCCCGCCATGAGGACGAGCGCAGACAACGCAGCCGCTGCGCGCAACAGGGTCATTTCTTCTTCTCGCCTTCACGATCAATGCGATAGGTGTGCATCTCGGACGACGTTCCACCAGTGAAGGCACCCAAGCCGTCCTTGTACCGCTGCACAGAGGGATTGCCACCCTGGTCGAGCTCGCGGGCCACGGCCGCGTAGTTGTCCTCAATCCTGTGGTTTCCGGTCACGGTGTTCTGCTGGTTGTCGAACTGAACCGTGGTGCGATTCGGACTGTCCGGGTTCTCGGACGCGTCAAGTCGAGGAACGATGTCGTTTCGATTTTCCAGCGACAAAACCTGCACGTTGTCCGGAACGTCAATCCGACCGACCGGCGAACCGGCGGTGAGCACGTGCGTCACGTTGTACCCGTTGGCGACGAGGTCTCCCGTTGCTTGCGCCGCGACGATACCGCCCTGGCTGTGGCCGACCAGCATCACCGGTACGCCTGTGCCGTGAGCCCCTGCCCTGCTCAACGCCTCCTCGATGCCCTTTTGCAGCACGGTGTTGTTGCCGGCCATCGCATCGATGTTGGTGCCGGTGTCGTTCGACCCGTCCGTGGTGAACGGGGCGTTCCACGCCTTTGTGCCGGGAATGTCAACCACGTAACCGGTCACCTTGCCGTTCGCGTCCCGGATGATCTGGACGTCGAGGTTGGCAGGGTCGGGGCTTTGGTCGTTCTCGTGCTGCTTGGAGTCGTTGCGCCTGGCCAGGCCGTCGAGCAGGTCACCCAGGTTCTTCGGTTCGTCCGGATTCGAGGTCCGCGAGTCGGTCACCTCGGCGTCGCTGTCCGGGTAGCTGGCGGCCAGCAGATCCAAGCTGGTGGCGAGGTCCATCGGGATACCCAGCGCGCTGAGCATCCCTGGCGTCATGCCGACCAGGTTGTCGACCATGCCGGGGTGGTTGACCAGCCACTTCTCCCAGTCGCCGTCGTAGTTGAGGTAGACGTCGGCGGCGATCCCGCCACCACCCACCAGAGCGGCACCAGGAGGGTTGGTCGCCACCGCCAGACCGCCGAACCACCGCGCGGCGTCCAAGCCCTTCGCGGCCAGGTCGTCGGCCACTTCGTAGGCGATCCTCGACGCCTTGAAAGCCTCGCTGCGCAGTCCGATCGCGGCAGATGTGGCGGTGAGCCCGTTGGGTCCGTCGAGGGCGACGGCCATCGCTGCCTCGAACTTCACCACGCCGCCGGGATTGAGCAGCGAGGAGGCCAGCACATCGGGCTCGACCAGGAACTTGTGCCCGGCGGCCGCGGTCTTGAGGGTGTCGCCGGCAACATCGGTGGTGAGGTCGCCCATCGCGGCGAGGTCCTCGTACTTGGCCTCGACGCCGCCCGCGCCGCCTTCGACCTGGATGTTCTTCACCGTCATGCCAGCGCTCCCGCCACTGCGGGCGCCACCCAGGTGCCCAGGTCCTCGCGTTGTGCCGGTTCGACGCGCACCATGCGGCGGCCCGAGCCGTCCGGTTCCGGGTCGAGGCCGCTCCAGCCGCCCGCCGTGTGCACCCAGTTGACCTGCGACGTGCCGTTGGCCCAGATGACGAGGCAGCGCAGGGCGCCGTCGGTCTGTTCGGCGACGTTCTGCGCGAGTGAAGCTTCGTCACCGGAAAGCTTGAGCTGGGCCAGTACGGCAGCCGGGGCGTCCGGGTCGGCGGCGCGGAAGAGCCTGGCCGCGCCCATCTCCTGCAACGCTTCCAGCGGCAACCGGCCCTGCAGCGGCTGAGCGTCCTCGGCGCCGCCGAGCCGCGACTCCAGGCTCGTGCCGGCGGGGTCTGCCTGCGGCACGGCGCGGATCAGTTCCTTGCCCAGGTCGACGGACGCGAACATGGACAACTCCACCGCGCCGTCGCCCAACGCAAAGAGAGAAGCGCCCAACGGGCCGTTGACCGCGTGCACGCTGTGCAGGCTCTTCGAGCCGATCGACGCGATGGTGTCCAGCAGAACCGTTGGCCCGGCGAGGATCTGCAGGTTGCGCTCCACCGACGGGTGAACCTCCGCCTCGTCCCCGACGCCCGTCACGACGCGCTTCTTGGTGAGACCGGCCTCCGCGGGACCGATCGCGACGTCGTCGGCCGGCATCCAGTCCGGTGGCAGGTCGACGCCGGTCTTCTCGACCAGGTAAGCGAACTCGCCGGCGGACAGCACCAACCGGTGCGGTGCCGGGGTCACGCGGGCACTCCCTGACCGCGCATGTACTCGCCGACTTCGAGCCACGCCTTGTCGCCGTGCGGAGGCAGGTTGTCCGGGCCCCACTTCCAGCCCGTCCACGGAGGCTGGGGCGGTTGCGGAGCTTGACCACCGCCGAAGCCGAGGGCGTCGGCGACACCGTTCGCGATGTCCCTCACGGCGTCGTTGAACGCGTCGACGGCGCGGTTGAAGGTGTCGATCGCGCTCTTGAACCAGCCGGTGACGGCCTCCGCGATCCGCTTGATCGCGGCGATCATCTCGCGGACCTCCTGGGCGTGCTGCCGCAGCACCGCGGCCGCACCGTCCATTCCTTCCGCGGCCTGGAACAGCTTGCGCCTGTCGCCCTCGACCGTCTCGCGACACCGGTCGGCCGCGACGGACCGCCACTGCATCCGACGTGCGTTGTCGGTCAGCTCGGTGCCGTGCGTGCGAACCGACTCGGCACGCTTCTCGATCTCACCCGCGATGCGGTCCAGCTCGTCCGGATTGCCGTACACCGGTACCTCCGTTCACTCACGGCGAGCAAACCACGACGCGGAGGATCGTCGCCCAGCGAACGGCCAAAGGTGAGCGGAACTACTCAGCGACCGGGTTCGAGCTCGCCGGCCTCCGACCGCGGCCCGTACTCGCGCTCCATCTCGACGACGTCGCCGAGCTCGAACCTGACGTCGTCGCTGCTCAGCACCTCGGCCCCGGCAGGTGACCGGAACACGATCCGGAAGTCGACCCGGCGGCCGGTGCCGGTCCAGTAGTCACGCCGGACGATCTTCATGGCCTCGTCGGCCTTGGCGCGGTCCGGCACGGTCGCGGTCACGCGGAGGCTCTGCCGGTGGTCCATGCCGGTCGTGTACTTCACCTCGACCGCGGTGACGCCGTCCTGGGCCTGCAGGTCGGACTCGATGCGGTCGCGCAGGTCCTCGACGGTGTCGTCGGACGTGCCGCACGCGGCGAGCACCAGCAGCGCCAGGAGCGCGAGCCGCCTCATTTGCTCGGCTGCGTCGGTCGGGGGCCGTAGCTGGCCGCTGGGTCGCCTTCGAACGTGATGTGGCCGTCAGCGATGGGCTTGGCTTGTCCCCGCTTGGCTGCGTAGGGAGGGTCGTCGGTGGTGTAGACGCGGTAGTCGGTCGACACGCTCTTCCACGTGCCGCGCCAGTAGTCGCGTTTCGCGATCTCCACCAGGTCGGCGACGGTGGTGTCGGTGATCTTGTCCGCGTGCACGAGCACCTCGACGGTCATGCTCTCGCCGAGGTCGAGGCCGTGGCGGTACTCGAACTGCGCGGCAGCGACGTCCGGGCGTTGTTTCCAGTCAGCGACGATCTGCCTGCCGACCGCGTTGACGTCGGCGTGGAAGTTCTCCAGCACGCTGCATCCCGTCAGAAGCAGCAGGAGAATCGGAAGAAGTCTGAGCACGGCGCACCCCCGCCGTGGATCTTGGCAGGGGTGCGCGGCGCCCGCCCGGCGAACTCAGATCTTCGCCGCCGCCTTCCCCACGGCCTCGACCAGCCATCCGGCATCCGCGGCCGTCATCACGGCTGGAGGCGTGAAGCTCACGGTTCGCCCGCGGAAGTCGGCGAGCACACGCAAACGCAACAGCTCACCGGTGAACACGTCAGCGGCTCGCTGGTCCGGCAGTTCGACGCCGAGCAGCAGGCCGCGGCCGGACGCGTGGGCCTTGCCCGCCACGACAGCTCGCAGCCCGAACAGCAGTTCGTCGCCCAGCAGCCTGGCGCGCTCGACCAGGCCGTCGGCGGCTGTGACGTGCAGGCAGGCGTTGACGGCGGCGGACGCCAGCGGGGACACGGCGTCGGGGCCGCGCCACAACGGGACCTCGACGTCGGCCGAGGCCACCACTGCCGCGATCGGGAGCACGCCGCCGGAGAGGCCCTCGCCCACCAGCAGGATGTCCGGGGTCACGCCATCGATGTCACAGCCCCACCAGACACCCAGGCGACCCAGGCCGGTGCGCGTTTCGTCGACGATCACGAGCGCGCCGTGCTCGCGGCACACCTCGGCGATCGCGCGCAGGTAGCCGTCGGGAGGGAGGGACGCCCCGCGGACCGGTTCGACGAGCACACAGGCCGGTGGTCCGGCGGCCAGGGTGGCGCGCAGCGAGTCGATGCCGCCGTACGGGACGTCGCCGGTGGTCAGCACTCGGGGACGGCCGTTGGCGTGAGCCAGGGCCACGGCGAACTGGGCGGCTTCCGAGGCCGACGGGAACGTGTGGATGTGGTCGAGGCCGTTGGGGGTGACCAGGTCGAGCATCAGGCGGTCCAGCAGCGACGGCCGGCGCACCTGGCCGACCACGGCCTGCACCACGGCCGGGTGGGCGTGGCCGAGCAGAGGGGCTCCGTAACCACCGCAGTCCAGGTACTCGACGCGGTGGGGATCTACCACTCGGGCGCCTCGGGCGGCGCATCCGGTCAGCTGTTCGGTAGCCATGGCGGGGAACCTTTCCTGGGCAGCGCGGCCCGCGGCCGCTCGTCGGGAGGGCGAGCGGACCTGGGTTCCCACTACTCATTCGGATACCGCGCCACGTTGGTTCGCCCGAGGCATAGGCTTTTTCCCGTGCGGATCGAAATCACCGACCTCGACCAGCTGCGGGCAGAGTCTGACCTGCGCAAAGCCGTCATCATCGGGCTGGACCTGACCCGAGAGGACGTCCGTGTCCCGTTGGACGGAGCGCTGCTGCTCGGCTGCGCCCTCAGCGAGACCATGCAGCGCAGGGCGGAGGCAGCCGGTGCGTTGATCTTCCCGGTGATCCCGGACGTGCCGTACGAGGTCTACCGGTCGTCGCTCTACACGCCCGCAGAGCTGTTCGGCGGCTTCGACCCGGCCGACCCGAAGTCGTACGCGGACACCCCGGACGCGGTGATCTACCGGCACAGCAAGCAACAGGGCCACCACCCCGACCCGTTGCACGCGCTGGCCGAACGCCTGCACGACCACTCGATCACCGAGGCGCTCGACGAGACGCTGACGGGATCGCCGGTGGCGGTCATGGGCGGTCACGCGCTGGCCCGCGGCTCGGACGGCTACCGCAACGCCGTCGAGCTCGGCGCGGCGCTCGGCAGGGCCGGTTTCACGGTCCTGACCGGCGGCGGACCGGGCGCGATGGAGGCAGTTCCGCTCGGCGTGCGGCTCGGCGAGGCCGACAAGGACGTCCTCGACGCCATCGCGCAGGCGCCGTCGTTCGGTCACGACGACGAGTCGATCGGCCGGTGGCTCGCGGCGTTCCCGGAGATCCCCTCGTTCGACAAGCCGCGCACGATCGGCATCCCGACGTGGTTCTACGGTCACGAGCCGCCCAACCCCGCGTGCGAGCTGCACGCCAAGTACTTCGCGAACTCGGTGCGCGAGGAGGGCCTGCTGACCGTCGCCACGGGCGGCATCGTCTACACGCCGGGCAAGGCGGGCACGGTCCAGGAGGTCTTCCAGGACTTCACGCAGAACTACTACGGCAGCGTCGGCCCGGCCGCGCCCATGGTGTTCCTGGGCAAGGACTTCTGGACCGACGAGGTCCCGGCCGCGCCGCTCGTGCAGAAGCTCGCGGCCGGCCGGGAGGCCGAGCAGTGGATCCTCGTCACCGACGACATCGACGAGGCGATCGAGCTACTGGTCAAGTACACGAGCTAGGTCGGGCAGCACCTCGGCGCCCGGCAGCTTCATCAGCACGTCGCCCGGGATGAGGATCTTGCTGCCGCGGATGCCGCTGCCCACCACGAGCTCGGGGGCGGCGGCCACTTCCGGCGACACCAGGATCGGCCAGTCCGCGGGCACGCCGATGGGCGTGATGCCGCCGTACTCCATGCCGGTCAACGCGACGGCCTCGTCCATCGGCGCGAAGGACGCCTTGCGCGCGTCGAGCCGTTTGCGGATGACGCCGTTCACGTCCGCACGCATGGTCGCGAGCACCATGCACGCCGCATAACGGATCTCGCCGCCGCGTTTGCCCGCGACGACCACGCAGTTCGCCGACGCTTCGAGCGGCGAACCGTAGTGCGCGCAGAACTCGGCGGTGTCCGCCAACGAACCGTCGATCTCTGCGACGGCGACGCGGTCGGCGCCGTCCAGGTTCTTCAACGCGGCCGCGACCGGCTCCGGCACGAGGTCGAGGCGGGAAAGCACAGGTACGGGTTCCAACGACCCAGCGATGGTCCACACCCCACCCATCCTGCCAGCCCGCCACCCCGCCCCTGCTTTCCGCACGCGGGGCCCTTTCGTGCGCTCTGAGAGTACGAAAGCTCCCCGCGTGCACTGAAAAGTCGCGTTGACTTTGACGCTGCGTCAACCTTTACGGTCTGAACAGAGCGCGAAGGGGGAACCGAGATGGCCTGGTCGATCGCCCAGGTGGCACGGATGTCGCAGGTGACGTCCAGGACGCTGCGGCACTACGACTCGATCGGGCTGCTGCCACCGGCCTGGATCGGTGACAACGGCTACCGCTACTACGAGAAGGAGCAGGTCCACCGCCTGCAGCAGATCCTGCTGCTGCGCGACCTGGGCCTGGGCCTCGACGTGGTGGCCGAGGTGCTGAACGGCACGGACCAGCTCACGATCCTGCGCAACCACCACCGGTGGCTGCAGGACGAACGACGCAGGCTGGACCGGCTCGCCACCACCGTCGCGCGCACGATCGAAGAACTGGAAGGAGGGGACGAGGTGAAGATGGAAGAGCTGTTCGACGGCTTCGACGCCGCCAAGCAGAAGGAGTACGAGGCGCAGCTGGTCGACCGCTTCGGCGACGGCGTGAAGGAGCACATCGCCAGCAGCAAGAAGCGCTGGCAGGGTGCCACGAAGGCCGACGCCGACAGGTTCCTGCAGGAGTGGCAGGACATCGTCACGCGGGCGACGGAGCTGTTCACCGCGAACACGCCGGTGGACGCGCCCGAGACGCAGGAGCTCATCGACCGGCACCACCGGTGGATCTGCCTCAGCTGGACGCCCAACCGGGAGTCCTACTCGGGACTCGCGGACCTGTACCTCGAGGACGAGTTCAAGTCGCAGTTGGACGCCCACGCCGAAGGCACTGCTGAGTGGGCCAACGCCGCGATGAAGCACTACGCGCAGACGCGTCTCTAGGAACTGAACGGGGGCTGCAGACCCCGGTCAGTCAAGCCCGAAAGCCTTCAACGCCTCGCGGTTGAACGCCGGCAGGTCGTCGGGATTGCGCGACGTCACGAGCGTCCACCCGTTCAGGTCACACACCCGAACCTCCTCGTCGGCCCAGTCGCCGCCCGCGTTGCGGATGTCGGTCTGCAGGCTCGGGAACGAGGTCAGCATCTTGCCGCGCACCACGGCGGCCTCGACCAGCAACCACGGCCCGTGGCAGATCGCGGCGATCGGCTTGCCCGCCGCCACCAGGGCCTTCACCAGCTCGACGGCGTCGGCGTCCATCCGCAGGAAGTCGGCGTTGGCCACGCCACCGGGGATCACGGCACCGTCGTAGTCGGCCGCGTCGGCGTCCGCGTAGGTGGTGTCGACCGGGAACGTGTCGGCAGGCGTCAGGTGGTTGAAGCCGCGGACCTCACCGAGCTTCGGTGCGATCAGGCGCGGCACCCCGCCGGCCTTCTCGACGTGTGCCCACGGGTCGGTGAGCTCGACCTGCTCGATGCCCTCCGTGTCGACCAGGAATGCGATCTTCTTCTGTTCGGCCATGCACTTCGGCTACCCGCCGAAGAAGTCGACCAATCTGTGCCGGATCTCCGCGCGGTGCGTGATCATCGGCGAGGGCGAGTCGATCAGCCACAGCTCGCCGCCGGGGAACGCCGCGGCCGTCGCCTTCGCCACGTCCTCGGGGTGCAGCGGGTCGTCCACGGCCCCGATGACCAGCACCGGGATGCGCACGTCCGACAACAGCGAGGCGTCCGCGACGGCCACCTGGCCCGGCAGCTGCTCGGCGGCGGCCTCCAGGCGGGTCAGGGCTGCCCGGCGTTCGGCGACGTAGATCGGTGGTCCGACGGTCAGGTCGGAGAGCTGCTGGAGGGTGAACGGCGCCCGCGGCTGGTCCAGCACGGCCGGGAGCAGCAGCGCCACCCGTTGAAAACGATCGGGTTCGAGGGACAGCAACCGGACCAGCGCACCGGCGCCCAGCGACACGCCAACGGCCTGATCAGCGGAAACGGTCGCCAGGTCGGCCGCGATCCGGCCGTAGTCCCAATAACCTGGAGGCGCATCCGGGGCGTCACCGTGCGACGGCAACGTCACCACCACGCGGGTGCCCGGCAGCCCGGAGGCGGGGATCCGCGCCTCGCCTGGCGTCGCGCCGAGGCCGTGAGCGACCAGCGTCACCGGCGAGCCGGAGCCGTAGGAGTGCGTGATCACCAACGGGGGCCGCGCTGGACCTCGATCAGCTTCGGCCGCACGTCCACCATGTAGACGAGCACCGCGACGAGGCCCGCCAGCCAGAAGATCGAACCGACGCCGCCCGGCGAGAACAGCAGCATCGCGGCCAGCCCACCTCCGGTGATGCCGAGCCACGCCGGCTTGGTCATGCGCTCAGCCGCTGTGTACGCGTCCACGCGCTGACTCAGCGCGTGGAAGAACGCGAACAGCGCCATGACCGTGAACACCAGGTCGGCGAGCAGGTACGCGATCCGGTCGAGGTACCAGAAGCTCCACTCGGGTGGCAGGTCGAAGAACAGCACCCACCCAGACTACGTGGACACATGCGAAGAGGGGAGCGTGCCGGGTGGCACGCTCCCCTCTGCAGGAGACTTCAGCGACTCACTTGGTGGTGTTCGTCGTGGTCGTCTTCTTGGCCGCGGTGGTGCTGCGGGTGGTCGTCGCCGGCTTGCGCGGCGCGGTGCGGTTCGCGGCCTTGCGGGTGGTGCTGCGGACCTCGTGCGCGGCCTCGCCACCGACCTCGACGATCTCCTCGGCCAGCTTCTCGGCGCCTTCCTCGACCTCGTGGGCGACCTTCTCGCCGACCGAACGGGTGCGGCGGGTCACCTTGCCGAGCACGTCGTCCGCGAGGACGCGGGCGTCGGCGGCGGCGGACTCGGCGCGCTTCTGCGCGACCTCGACGGCGTGCTCGACCTGCTCGACGGCCTGCTTGACCTGCGGCTGGGCCTTGATCTGCTCCAGCGTCTGCTCGCCCTGCTCGGCGAGGTAGGTGTACAGGTTCACCGCGGAGGCGGTGTAGGCGTCGACCAGCTTCTTGAGCTCGGCCGGCTGCAGCTTCTCGCGCAGGTCCTTGAGCTCGGCCGGGATGTCGGTGGCCTGGTTGCGGGCCTCGTCGGCACGCTCCTTGGCCTTGTTGAGGGCCTCGACGACCGCCTTGGCGGCGAGGTCACCGGCGCCGAGGGCGGCGAGCAGCGCCTGACGCGCGGCGTGCGCGCCCTGCTCGGCGGCCTTGCGGACGTCGTCCTGGGTGAGCTTCGGCATGGAGATCACTCCTCCTTGTTCTTGGCGGCGTTCTCCCGCCTGAAAGATTCGTAGACGTCGAGCAGCACCTGCTTCTGCCGCTCGGTCAGATCGGTCGCGGCGACGATGGCGTCCGCCAACGCACCGCCTTCGCGCTGCTGGAGGATCCCGGCCTCGACGTAGAGCACCTCGGCCGAGATGCGCAGTCCCTTGGCGATCTGCTGAAGGATCTCCGCGCTGGGCTTGCGCAGTCCTCGCTCGATCTGGCTGAGGTATGGGTTGGAGACACCAGCCTGCTTCGCCAACTCGCGCAAGGAGATCTTCGCGCTGTTGCGTTGCTCGCGGATGTACTCACCGATGTTGCGGCCGAGGTCCGCGACTGCTTTGTCGATGGACTTTTCCACTGTTCCCGCTCCCGTTCCTCGTGCCACCAACAACGTTAGCCCTGAGTGCTAGCTATTGCAAGCACCCTGCTAGCAACAGCTGCGTGTGCTCCGCCACAGCGATACCGTTGCAGGTGACATGGACGACGCCGGGGCCCTGCGCGCCGAGCTGGCGGACCACCTGCTCGGCGATGGCGTGCTGCGCGATTCCAAGTGGCTCAAGGCTTTCCGGGCGGTTCCACGCCACGAGTTCCTGCCGCGCTTCTACCGCCAGCTGCACGACGGCGACTGGGAACAGGTCACCTCGAAACACCCGGACTGGCTGGAACTCGTCTACGCCGACCGGGTGTGGGTTACCCAGTTCGACGGCGACGACACGGTGACCGGTGGCACACCGACGTGCTCGTCCAGCATGCCCACGATCATGGCGATCATGCTGGAGGCACTGGACGTCCACAGAGGACAGAAGATCCTCGAGGTGGGCACCGGCACCGGGTACAACGCGGCTCTGCTGTGCCACGCGGTGGGTTCGGACAACGTCACCACGATCGACGTCGACCCGCACATCTCCCGGCGAGCGCGGGAACACCTGCACGCCAATGGTTTCTTCCCGACCTGCGTCACGGGCGACGGCGCACTCGGCCATCCGGACCGGGCACCGTACGACCGCTTGCTCGCCACCTGCTCCGTCGCGACCGTCCCACCCGCCTGGCTGGAGCAGACCAGACCCGGCGGTCTGGTCGTCACGACGTTGCACCGGCCCATCGGCGCGGGGCTCGTCCAGATCACGTCCAACGGCGACGGCACCGGCGAGGGACGCGTGCTCATCGAGGACGGCCGCTTCATGCCGTTGCGCGCGCACGCCCACCCGCCCGCTCTCGCCGGCGAGGGCCCGTTCGACCGGCGCACCACCAAGCTCCCGCTGGACACCGTGGTCGACCCGACCAGCCCGTTCGAGTTCTTCGCGGGCATCGCGCTGCCGGGCGTCGTCGCCGGTCGCGACTGGCTGGCGCACGCGGACGGGTCGTGGGTGCACCACCGCGGCTCGCACGTCGACCAGGGCGGCCCGCGCAGGTTGTGGGACGTCGTGGAAGAAGCCGTCGGTGAGTGGCACGATCTGGGCAAACCGCGCAGACACCACTTCGGGATCACGATCGGGCCCGACGGCCAGTTCCTGACGCTGGCCGAGCACAGGTGGCGTCTGTGATCCTGAACGAACGTCACGACACGGGTCACTGAATCGACCCCGGCCGGATGCGGTGCGTCATGATGCGACGCATGTCCAAGTTCCGCCAGCAGGCACTGCTGGCCGGTTGCGTGCTGACCGCGTTGCTCACCGCGGCCGGTCTGTTCGTGACCGACCACGGCATCAACCCGCACGTGTGGCTGATCGTGCTCGCACTGGCGTTCCTGGGCCTCCTCGCCGTGCTCGACCCGTGGGTCAAGCGCAGGCACAACGCGGAGCTGAGCACCGACGAGCACCTCGACGCCGCGTGCCGTGCGCTCGCCGTCGGTCTGCAGGCGCAGTGGAACGAGGAGGTCCGGTCCCGCGGGCTCACCGACCCCGACGTGCTCGACCTGCACTGGACGGCCCCGGAACTGGACGTGAGCGACGAGCCGGACGCCCCGCCGGGACGCAGTGACGCGGTGGTGGGCGCGTTCACCCGGCAGATCAACCGCAGGATGGTGGTCCTCGGCGAGGCGGGCACCGGCAAGACGACTGTCGCGATGCTGCTGACGTGCGGGCTGTTGGACCGCTACGACGGCGGCATGGTGCCGGTCCTGCTGCCGCTGTCGACGTGGAACCCGGCGGTCGAGGACGTCCGCACGTGGCTCACCCGTCGGCTGTACGAGGACCATCCGGCGTTGCGCAACACCGAGCTGTACGGCAGCTACGCCGGTGACCTGCTGGTCGAGCAGCACCTCGTGCTGCCCGTGCTGGACGGCCTCGACGACATCCCCGGCCACCAGCGCGCGGACGCGCTGACGCGGATCACCAAGGCGTTCGGCAACCGGCCGCTGGTGCTGACCTGCCGCACGGCCGAGTACGAGCAGACCGTCCACCTCGCGGGCCCGCTGCCCGGCGCCGACGTCGTCGAACTGGCCCCGCTCGACCTGGACGAGGTCGCCGGCTACCTGCGGGCGAGCGCGGACAGCGTGGGCGCGGCGCGGTGGGAGCCGGTGTTCATCCACCTGCGCGAGGAGCCGGACGGCAGGCTCGCCGACGCGCTCTCCACGCCGCTCACGATGTGGCTCGCCAGCATGGTCTACGCGGACAACGAGGCCGAGCCGACGGAACTGCTCGACCGCGGCCGCTTCCCCGACGCGCGGGCGATCTCGGACCACCTCTGCGACGAGCTGGTGTCACGTGCGTTCGGCAACAGGGCGTTCGCGCACCACGCCGGAGCGACGCAGGTCTGGCCGCGGGACAGGGCCCGCCGCTTCCTCGAGTTCCTCGCCCACGAGATGCGCGACCGCGGCATCCGCGAGCTGGCCTGGTGGGAGCTGCGGCGGTCGGTCGGCAGCACCTGGCTCGCGCTGCTCGGCGCTCTGGTGCTCGGCGCGATCGGCGGGTTCGGCGTCGGCTGGCTGATGGCGTACTCGATCACGCCGTCGCTCGCCCCGATCACCGGCCTGGTCGCGGGCATCGCGGTCGGTGCGGCCGCGCTGACCGCGTCGCAGGAACGCAAGGTCAAGCCGCGCCTGGGGATCTGGCGCAGCCTCCTGCTCGTCCCCGGCGTGCTCGGCCTCGCCGCGGGGCTCGTCTTCGGTGCGCTGTACGGACTTTCCGCCGGGCTCGTGGTCGGACTCGGGTGCGCCGTGGCGGTCGCGCTGCGGTTCGCGTTGTCGAGCTCGGCCGAGCTCCAGCAGGCTTCCAGTCCTCAGTGGACGATGGCGCGCGACCGGATCGCGGTGTGGACCGGATCTCTGGTGCTGGCGGTGGTCTTCGGCTCGGCGGCGGCGCTGGTGTTCGGTCCCGGCCAGACCGGCATGGTCGGGCTGGGGCTCGCGTCCGGGTTGATGCTCGGGTTCGCGCTCGCCGTGCTGCACCTGCGCTGGTGGTGGTTCACCGTCGCGCGGATCTGGTTGGCGTTGCGCGGAAAGCTGCCCTGGGAGCTGATGGTCTTCCTGGAGGACTCGCGCAAGCTCGGCGTGCTCTGCCGGGCGGGAGCCTGCTACCAGTTCCGGCACGGACTGGTGCAGGACCGCCTGGCAGAGCACGAGGTGACTACTCGGTCCGCAGGCCAAGTGCTCCGGTCGCCCTTCTCAGCGAAGGCAACGTCAGAGCAGTGACCGCGAAGGTCAGGCCCACCACGATCCCGGTGATGAGGCCGATCCCCGCCCAGTCGAACGCGACCTCCGCTCCGAACACCCGGATCACCAGCGCCCCCAGCCCGATGCCGGTGGCCAGCGACACCACCGTGGAGATCGCGAGCGGCAGGGCGTTCTGCCAGAGCAACGAGCGGGCCAGCGTGCCGCGAGGGACCCCGCTCGCGGCCATCACGGCGAGCGGGCGTCGGCGTTCCCGCACCTGCTCCAGGGCCACGACCAGCAGTGACGCGGCGGCGACGAGCAACGTGAGCAGCGAGCCGGTCAGCAGCGCGCGGCGGATCACGCCGAACACCCGTTCCGCCTCGTTGCCGTCGTACGGGCCACCACCGAAGTAGGTGTGCGTCTGCCAGGTGTAGTCCGCGATGGCGTTGCGCGCGTGCTCGACCGCATCCGGCACCGAGGTGTCGAGCACGGCGAGGAACTCCGAGTTGTACGGCACCAGGCCACGTGCGGCGGCCGGGGTGACGAACAGGTCGGACGTGCCAGTGCCGGGCCCGACCACCTCGATCGCGGGCACTGTCCACTTCGCGCCCGAGTGCCGGAACGTCACGACGTCACCGGCCTGAGCAGCCGGCTGCCCGGTGGACTGGCGCACGGCGTAGACCCCGCCGTCCTTGCAGTCGGGGATGGACGCCTGCTTGGTCAACGCCGCACAGGGACCGATGTTGACACCCACCCAATCGCCACCGCCCCGCTCTCCCCAGGCCACCTCGACCCGGTGCAGAGCGGTCACGGCCCTGCTCTTCTCCAGCGCCGCGGCGATTCCGTTCGCGTCGGAGCCTTCCTTCGCGGTGACGGTGAGGTAGTTGAAGGAGGCCTTCGTCTTCTCCCTCACCTGCACCTCCCCCTCGACGCCGGCCAGGACCATCTGCAACGTCACGGTGCCCGCGAGCACGACCGCCACACCGCCGACGACGCGAGCCGCCGTGCCGCTGTCGAGCTGCAACCGCCGCACCGCGAGCTGCAACGCCGGCGTGCGGCCCTTCACCAGGAACACGACCCGCTCCACCAGCCACGGCAGGAGCACCGGGATTCCGAGCATCAGCAGCACGATGCCGCCGACGACGGGCCACTGGTTGGGTTTCTCCGTGCGGGTGAACGTGCCGATCTGGCTGACGAGCAGCGCGACACCGATCGCCACCGGCACGAGCCGCCACCACAGGCGGCGGCGGACCGGCTTCTGGTCCCGCACCACACCCAGCGGTTCGATGATCGTGCGGCGCATCGCCACCAGCGAGGTGACCACCGCGAGCACCGGCACCGCCACGATCACGGTGAGCGTCAGCACCGGCGTCGGCATGACCTCGTTCGGGAAGGCCGACAGCTCGGCGATGGAGATCCGGTCGACGAACGGCCGGACCGCGAAGAAGATCCCGAACCCGACCACGAGCCCGGCCAGCGCACCGGCCAGCGACTCACCGGAAGCGATCAGCCGCACCCGGCTCGCGGCCGCGCCGACCAGCCGCAACGCCGCGAGCCTGCGGTCGCGCTGAGCCGCGGCGAGCCTCGTGGCGACGCCGACGAACACCGCCACCGGGAACAGCAGCACGACCAGGCCGACGACGCTGAGCAGCCACAGCACCGGATCCAGCCCGCCGCCACGGTGCGGGACGCCCCACCCGTGGACGCCGGTGCTGGTGTCCTTGATCTTCGTGTTGCCGGCGTAGAACTGGAGCTCGTTCGGGTTCTCGAGGCCGGCCTGGCCGATGGTGCCGACGACCTTCTGCGGGAAGCGCGGCCTGAGCAGCTCGCCGCGCGGTTCGGCGAGCAGCCGGGCGAGCGCGGGCGACACGAAGATCTCGCCGTCACCCGGCACCCGGTCGACGCCCGGCGGTACGGGCGCGTCCGGCGTCCGCGGGTTGAGGTAGTAGCCGGCGATGTAGTCGACGCGGAACGCGAGGAAGTCGCGCTCCACCAGCAGCGGCGCCGGTCCGCTGCCCTCCGTCACCATCTCCCGCCCTGCCACGCGGTCACTCCGCCCGTCCAGCACGCTCGGCAGCGACGCGGCGAACAGCAGCAACGCGACGCCGAGGCCGATGCCCACGCCCTGGAGCGCGAGCCTCACCCAGGACTTCCGGCTGCCCCCGACAGCCAGCCGGACGCCCAGGGTGAGGTCGCCGATCATGCGGTTCACCGTGCGAACTCCACGTCACGCGAACGCCCGTCGCGCACCACGACCTCGCGGTCGGAGTAGGCGGCGACGCGTGGTTCGTGCGTGACGAGCACGACGGCGGCACCCGTTTCCCGTGCCGCGGTCGTGAGCAGGTGCATGACGCGTTCGCCGTTGAGCGAGTCGAGCGCGCCGGTCGGTTCGTCGGCGAAGATCACCTTCGGACCGGTGACCAGTGCGCGGGCGACCGCGACGCGCTGGCCCTGGCCGCCGGAGGTCTCGCCGGGCCGCTGCTCGGCGACGGCGTCGACCTCCAGCCTGGCCATCCAGTCCTTCGCCGCCCGTTCGGCCTCCTTGCGCTTCATGCCGCTCAACCGCAGGGGCAGCGCGACGTTCTCCAGGCACGTCAGCTCCGGCACGAGCTGGCCGAACTGGAAGACGAACCCGAACTCGGTGCGCCGCAGCTCGCTGCGCTCACCGTCGTTCATCGAGGTCAGCTCGCGGTCGCGGTAGTGCACGGTGCCGCGGTCCGGCGGCAGGATGCCGGCGAGGCAGTGCAGCAGGGTGGACTTGCCCGACCCCGACGGCCCCATCACCGCCACGACCTCGCCCTCGCGGATCGTGATGCCCGCACCGTCGAGCGCGTGCGTCCTGCCGAACGACTTGGTCAGGCCCTCGGCCCTCAACAGGCTCATCGCGCGACCTCCGCGGCCAGCTGGTCGAGCCGTGCGGCGGTCAGTTCGAGCCACCGCAGGTCGGCTTCGAGGTGGAACAGGGCGAAGTCGCAGATGAGCTGGTCGGCGAGGTCGCCACCGGTCTTGCGCCTGGTCAGCTCGCGCATCGTGGTGAGGTGCGCCGCGCGTTGCGCGTCGAGCACCTCCGTGGCGCTGCGGCCGGACAGCAGGGCCAGCACCACCTTCGCGTACAGGGTGTTCTGCAGGTACGGCTCCGGCTTCTCCGGAGTGCTCAGCCAGCGCTCCACGTCGGTGACGCCGGCGTCCGTGATCGCGTACCGCTTGCGGTCCGGACCGTCGCCGGCCTCGACGCCCGCCTCGGTCACGAAGCCGTTCTTCAGCAGCCTCGACAACGTCGAGTACACCTGCCCGTAGTGCAACGGCCGGTCCTGACCAAAGCGCTCGTCGTAGGCGCGCTTCAGGTCGTATCCGTGCCTTGGACCGCCTTCTAGCAGGCCCAACAGTGCGTGTCCGATCGACATGGGAGGCACTATACACACGATGTATACACCGAGTGCATTCCTCGGATGCCCTGACGGGCAACCGCCGTGGCGCCTACAGTGGTGGGGTGACTGGTCTGACTGTCGGCTGGGATCACGACGTCGAGCTGCTGCTCGACTTCCTGAACACTCGACACGTACTGGACAGTGAAGCCTCCTGGCGCGCCTGGGTGACCGAACGCGGCCTCGGGCGGAGCAGTGAAATCGCACAGGCGCGCGCCGCGCGGGCGGCGCTGCGGTCGTCCATCGAAGGGTCGTCAGGCCCTCAGACCGCGGCGGGTGTCGTCCACGTCGAGCTGACCGACGGCGTCCCGGTGCTGTCGAGCTCGGACGCGCTGGGCGCGGTGCTGGCCGCCTCCGCGCGCCTCGCGGTGCTGGGGTCCTGGGAGCGCTTCAAGATCTGTCCTGCCGACGACTGCCTGCGGGCGTTCTTCGACCGTTCGCGCAACCGCTCGCGCACGTGGTGCTCGATGCAGGTGTGCGGCAACCGCGAGAAGGCCCGCACGTTCCGAAAACGAACGCGCGCTCAGAACAGCGCGTTGGCCACGGTGTAGATCACCAGACCGGCCAGCGCGCCGACCACGGTGCCGTTGATCCGGATGAACTGCAGGTCCCTGCCGACCTGCAGCTCGATCTTGCGCGAGGTCTCCTCGGCGTCCCAGCGCTCGACCGTGTCCGTGATCAGCGTGGTGATCTCCGCGCGGTAGTTGCTGACGACGTACCCGGCGGCCTGCTCCAGCCAGCCGTCGACCTTGGCGCGCAGCTCGGGGTCGTCGGTGAGGTTCGTGCCGAGCGTGATCAACCCCTGCGTGACGCGCCGGCGCAGCTCGCTGGACGGGTCCTCGGCGGCGTCGATGAGCATCTTCTTCGCCGTGCCCCACGCGCTGTTGATGAGCTTCTGCACGTCCGGGTGGTTGATGACCTGCTGCTTGACCTGCTCGGCCCGCTGCATGGTCGACGGGTCGTTCTGCATGTCCGTGGAGAACTCGAGCAGGAAGTGGTCCACGGCGAGCCGCATCGGGTGGTTGACGTCGGTCTTGACGGCCCAGGCGAAGTTGACCAGCTCGGTGTAGACCTTGTCGCCGAGCAGCGAGTCGACGAACTTGGGCGACCACGTGGGCGCGCGGTCGGTGACGATCAGGCTGACCTTGTCGTAGTTGTCCCGCACCCACTCGTAGGCGCGGTCGCACATGAGGTCGACGAGCTTGTGGTGAGCGCCGTCGGTGAGCACCTGGTTGAGCAGCTTGCCGAGCGGCGGCCCCCAGGGCTGAGCCGTGACGCGCTTGACGATCGCGTGCTCGACGACGGCCTGGATCTCTTCGTCCCTGAGCACGGTGATCGCGCCCTTGATGACGTTGGCGAGCTCGTTGGTGACGCGTTCGGCGTTGTCCGGCTGCTTGATCCACGCGCCGGCCCGTTCCGCGATGCCTGCGCGGCGCAGCTTGTCCTGGACCACCTCGGGACTGAGGAAGTTGACGCCCACGAAGTCGCCGAGCGTCTTGCCGAACATGTTCTTGCGGGTGGGGATGATCGCGGTGTGCGGGATCGGCAGTCCCAGCGGCCGCCGGAACAGGGCGGTGACGGCGAACCAGTCGGCGAGCGCGCCGACCATGCCGGCCTCCGCGGCGGCCCGCACGTACCCGACCCAGGCGCCCTCGAACGCGTGCGTGCCGAAGAAGATGACCGTGGCGCCGACGAGGAAGCTCGTGGCGACGACCTTCATCTTGCGCAGGTCGGTGCGCTTCTGCTGGTCAGCAGCCGTCAGTTGCTCCACAACCACATTGTCCGTGAAGATCCTGCGTTGTGCGGGTACCAGCGCTAGTCCCTCGGTTGCAGCCGTTCACGTCGACCATCTTCGCGGAGATGACGGCGCTGGCCGTGCAGCACGACGCCGTCAACCTCGGTCAGGGTTTTCCCGACACCGACGGTCCTGCGTCGATGCTCGCGGCCGCCCAGTCCGCGATCGCGTCCGGCGTGAACCAGTACCCGCCCGGCCCCGGCATGCCGGTGCTGCGCCGGGCCGTCGCGCAGCACCGTTCGCGGTACGGGCTCTCGTACGACCCGGACACCGAGGTCCTGGTGACCGTGGGCGCCACCGAGGCGATCGCGGCGGCGCTGCTGGCCCTGGTCGAGGCCGGTGACGAGGTCATCCTCATCGAGCCGTACTACGACTCGTACGCCGCTTCCGTGGCGATGGCCGGTGCCACGCGGGTGACCGTCGGCCTGCGCGAGGACGAGTCCGGACGGCTGGCGCTCGACGTCGACGCGTTGCGGGCGGCCGTCACGCCTCGGACGCGGGCGATCCTGGTCAACTCGCCGCACAACCCGACCGGGACCGTCTTCCGCTTGGAGGAGCTCCAAGCCATCGCCGCGCTGTGCGTGGAGCACGACCTGCTGGCGATCACCGACGAGGTCTACGAGCACCTGGTGTTCGACGGCCTGACCCACATCCCGCTGGCCTCGCTGCCGGGCATGGCCACACGGACGTTGTCGATCTCCGGCGCCGGCAAGACGTTCAACTGCACCGGCTGGAAGATCGGCTGGGTGTGCGGGCCCGCCGAGCTGGTGTCGGCGGTGCGCGCGGCCAAGCAGTTCATGACCTTCGTGGGCGGGGCGCCGTTCCAGCCCGCCGTGGCGCACGCGCTGACCGCGGAACTGGACTGGGTCGGCGAGCTGCGCGACTCGTTGGCCTCGAAGCGCGCGCGCCTGGCCGAGGGGTTGCGTGCGGCCGGTTTCGAGGTGCGGTCGTCGGAGGGCACGTACTTCATCTGCGCCGACGTCCGGCCCCTCGGCTACACCGACGGCTGGGCCCTGTGCCGCGACCTGCCGGCCCGGATCGGGGTCGCCGCGGTGCCGGTCCAGGTGTTCACCGACCGCCCGGAGCAGTGGCAGCACCTGATCCGGTTCGCGTTCTGCAAGCAGGACTCAGTGATCGACGAAGCGGTGGAACGACTCCACAAGCTGTAGTTGTCCACAGGTGTGGACAGGTTTCTCCACACCTGTGGACAACCCACTTTCGGGTGAGGCTTGGAGCCTGCACGCCGGGGTTCGACTCCAAATGGCATGGACTCGAACACAGAGGTTCTCGAAGGCTGGCGTTCCGGGCTCTGCGGCTGGGACGCCCTCGTCGAGCGCTACTCCCGACTGGTCTGGTCGGTGCCCAGATCGTTCCACCTGAGCCACGCCGACGCGGCCGACGTCTACCAGTGCACGTGGCTCTGCCTGGCAGAACACCTCACCCGCATCCGCAAACCGGAGCATCTCGCCAGGTGGCTGGTCCGTACCGCCACGCGGCAGTCGATCACCGTGCTGCGCACCCGCGGCCGCGAGGTGCTGCTCGACCTGTGGGAGCCGGAGTCGACGGCGCCAACGCCCGACGAGGTCGCGTTGACCAACGAGAGGCAGCGGCGGCTGTGGGCGGCGCTGACAACGTTGAACGAGCGGTGCCAGCGGCTGCTGAGGATCGCTGCCCACAGCCCGGAGCTGAGTTATGCACAGGTTGCCGACGCCCTGGGGATGAAGGTGGGGAGCGTTGGGTCGACGCGGAGCCGGTGCCTGGCTGAGCTGCGGCGGAAGCTGGAGGACTGGCGATGAGGGACTCGCTGCTCGACGAGATCGCCGACCTCCTCAGCTCGGATGCCCCACCACCAGCCCTCATCCCGCGCCCGACCGGCCTCGACCCCATGGAGCCCGTCCAAGAACCCGTCCGCGGACCGTCCCGGCAGCTCGTGTTCCACGTCGGCGCAGGCCGCATGTACCTGCAGCTCGACCCCTCACCCGCGGGCGTGCGACTGACCGGCGTGCTGGACGAGGACGTCTCCGTCGAGGTCCGCGAGCCCGACACGACCCAGGCTCTCCGCCCGGACGCCGAGGGCTGGTTCCGCGCCGACGTCAGGCCGGGGCCGGTGTGCGTGACCGTGCCCGAGCTGGGCCTCACGACCGGGTGGTTCGTCGCATGAGCGCCAGCGCCGACCCGCGGACCACCATCGCGACGACCGACGTCCGCGGCACGAAAGCGGAACGCGCCGACGCCCTGCACGACCTGAGCATCGCCCACGTCGAGCTGGGCCACCTCGACGTGGGCGCCCGGCTCGCCCGGCGCGGACTGCGGCTCACCGGCGAGGCGCGGTTCCGGTTGACGCTGGCGTGGATCGACCTGGACCGCGGCCGCCGCAAGCAGAGCCTGCACCACCTGGACCTCGCCACGCCGCACCTGCGCGGCCGCGAGCTGGCGAGGGCGCGGTGCCTGCGCGGACTCCACCTCTGCGCCGAGCCGCGGTTGGCCATCGGCGAGCTCACCGCGGTCATCAGGCAGCTGCGGCGGTACGGCGACGAACGCTGGCTGGCCAACGCGCTGGTCGGCAGGGGAATCGCGCGGTGCAACGCCACCCAGCTCGCCAGGGCGGAGGCCGACTTCGCCGCCGCGCAGACGGTGCTGCACGCCATCGGTGAACCCGGGCGTGCGGCGATGTGCCTGCACAACAGGGGATTCGTCGCGCTGCTCGCCGGTGATCTGCCGCTGGCGCTGCGGCGGTACGAGGACGCGGCGAAGGCGGGGCTCGACTCGGCGAGCCGGCCGGAAGCGCTCGTCGACCGGGCGGAGGCGTTGCTGGCCGCAGGTCTCACGGCGGAGGCCCGCCGCGTGCTGGAACCCGCGGAACGTCTGCTGAAGCGGTGCGGGAGAGAAGTGTCCGAGCTGGCGGTGCTGAGTGCGCGGTGCGCGTTGCGGGACGGAGATCCGGGGCCCGCGCTGCGGCTCGGGGGTGCGGACGTCGAGTTCATGCTCGCCGCAGGGAAGCTCGACGCCGTTGCGGCGCACCGGTTTCACGGGCCGGCGCAGACGCGGGCGCTCGGCTGGCTCGCGCAGGCGCGCCGGTCGGACCGGCGGGGCGCGTTGGCGGCGTGCAGGGCCGGACTCAGGGTGCTCGACGAGCACCACGGTGATTGGCCGCGCCGCGAGTTGACCGGGCACGCGCTCGGGCTCGCACGGACGGCACGCGAGGTGCTGCACTGGTCGGAGCAGCACCGGAGGACGTCGCCGCTGCCGCCGCCCAACACGAAACTCGCACGAGCACTCACTGCACTGCGCCAGGCCCGCGCGCTCGGCGGCCAAGTCGAGGCGTTGGAGCGGGACGTCCGCAGGACAGCACTCGCCACGCGTCCGCGCCGCCTCCAGAAGACGGCTGCCGCACCGGATCTGCCACTGATCAGCTTCAGCCTCCACAGTGGACTCATGCGGGCCGTGACCGTGGTTGGTGGACGGGCCCGCCTGCACACCCTCCCGGACCCGGACCAACTGGTGCAGGAGAGCAGGTTGGCGCTCGCCGCGGGCAGGCGTGTACCGATGTTCGACCTGCTTCCCGATGCCGAAGAGATCGTCGTGGTTCCGGACGGAGTGCTCCACCACATGCCGTGGGCCGCACACACCAACCTGGTGCACGTCATCCCTTCGCTGCGACATTGGCACCCACCAAGCCGCGGCGGCCGACGAGTCTGGATCACCGGCCCACAACTCCACCACGACGAAGTGCCCTCACTGCAACAAAAGCACGGCGGCCACATCATCGAGTCCACAGTGGACGCTACCCTGCGCGGACTGGAAGGCGCCGGCATCGCCCACATCGCCGCCCACGGTCACGTCCACCCGGAGAACCCGCTCTTCTCCCACCTGGAACTGGCCGACGGCCCCCTCTACGGCTACGACATCGCGAGGATCGCGCACCCGCCCGAGATCGTCGTGCTGTCCGCCTGCGAGTCAGGCCTCGCCCGAACGTTCCTCGACGCCGGCACCCGAGCGGTGATCGCCAGCGTGCTGCCGGTGCCGGACGCGCAGGTCGGCGAGGCCATGGCCGAGGTGCACCGCCTGATCGGCCACCCCGCACGAGCCGCACGGGCCGTCGCGCACCTCGGGTTCAGCTGTTACGGCACGGGCACCAGGGTCGCGGCGTGAAGGGCGGCCGCGAACGACGTGCCGGTGCACAGCAGCTGCGACGAACCGACCGTGGCCGGCACGTCGACGCCGTCCGCCACGACGTTCACCCACGGCCCGTGGCCCGAGAACGGTGCAGAGGCACCCACCGCGATCACGGCGGGCAGGGCTGCGGGCCACCACGGGCGGGACGAGCCGCCGTTGCCCGCCGCCGCCACCACGTTGCGGCCGCACGCCGCCAGAACGGGCGGGCACTCGTCGTTGAACGAGTACGTGCCCGAGGCGACCAGGACCACCGGCAGGTCGCGGGTGGCGCGCAGGGCGGCCGCGAGGGTCAGGTCGTCACCGAAGCCCGAAACGGTCAGGACCGGGAACGGGCGCACCGAGGCACCGTGGTGCCGCAGGACGCCGGCGACCAACGAGCCGTGCGGGGCATCGAGAGGGGTGTCGAGCAACGCGACGGTGCCCTCGCCCAGGAGTTCCGGGAGGCGGGTGCCGATCACCGGGCGGGAGGTGCCGATCATGATCGGACAGGCGAGGTGGACGTGGTTCGGGGTGGCGCCGACCTCGCGGGCGATGTCGACGACGCGTGCCCGTTCGGACGCCTTCGTGTACATGCGGATGGCGCCCGACGCGATCTCCTCGTGCGAGTAGACCCCTCGCAAACGCTTGCGCACAGTGGGTGCGTCCGTCGGCAAGACGATCAGTTCCCCCGAACGGACCAAACACTCGTTTGGACCCGCAGCGTCGTGCACGAGCACCGGGCCGAGGGCACTGGAGGCGTGATCGACCAGCTCAGAGAGGCTGTTGACCTGCTTTGGCGTGTCCACAACGGACACCATCCCCCGCCGCGACACGGTCCACAGGGGACGAAAGCGCAAAGTCACTCGATCCGATGACGACACTGACGGTGTTCATGCCTGATCAGGGCAACACGGACAGCCGCACGGGAACGCCCTTCCGAGTGTTTTGTGCGGAGTTGGTTCGCAAAGCCACTCACCAGTGCTAGACATAGCTCAACGTCGACCTCCGACGGCGCTGTGCGTTGGCGGTGACCTGAACGGTGGACGGTGGTGATCCTGTGGCAGGTGGTGGAGCTGGTGCACTGCTGCTGCGGGCCGCTGCGCTCGGCGGGCTGACCGCCGCCGCCTGGCTGCTGAGCGGGACGAACGCGTCCGCCAGCCCGGAGGAACCGCCGGCCGTCGAGATCGCCGTCGAGATTCCGCAGCTGCGGGAGGACCCCGCCGGCTGGGCCCAGGCGTTCACCGCGACCGTCATCGAGCGGCACAACAGGGCCGCGTTCGTGCCTCCGCCGGTCGTGACGAAGCCGGAAGAGCCCCAGGAAACCGAAGACGAGGGCCCGGTCCTCGACTTCAGCGGCGGCTCGCAGGGCAACACCCGCTCGGGTTCGGTGTCGAACGAGGCGCCACCCGAGGTGATCCAGGCGAAGGCGCAGGTCCGCGCCGCCAAGAAGGCCGCGAAGGCCGCCGCCGAACTGCCGCCGCCTCCGCCACCCCCGCCGCCGGCCCCGGTCCCGGTCCCGGTCAAGAAGGCCGTGCCGCTGCTGCCCGACCTCCCGGTCGTCGCACCCCTGAAGACCGAGCCGACGCCGGTGAGCGACCTCACCTGGACCGTGCCCGGCCAGGACGTTCCGCTGCCTTCGCCGCAGCAGGCACCCGTCGTCGCGACGGCCTCCGCGTCGTCCGGCCACTCCGACAACTCCGGCGGCGCGCGCGGCGTGCTCGCCGTTCTGACGTCGCACAACTCGCTCTTCCCGCCCACGACGTGGTCGGTCGAGGAGCGTCGCGACGGTCGCTCACCCGGCAGCCTTCCCGGCCTGCCGAGCACGTCACCCGACTGAGTCCGACAGGACAAGTCTGCCCTCTGCGCGATTTGTGACCCTCTCGTTGGCGTCGCGCCAGTAACTCCTCCACGCATTTCCCGTTGTACGCAAGGAACCCAGTCTTCCTGACCTGCCAACCGCGCCCTGGCAGGTCGGGTCTGGTCCGAGTACCGCGCTGCCCCCGCAGTCTCGGACCGCACGGGAAACCTGCGGACGGGGGACGTCAATCCCTGGGACGTTCCCCGCCGCAGGCCACCCGGTGGCAAGTTCGTCGGCCCGGTCTCCACCGCTGCGGGAGACCGGGCCGACGTGTCTCACGCGACCGGTACCGCGAGGTCGGCATCCGCCGGAAACCCTGTTCCCGCAACAGATGCAGCCACCACACCCAAACGGGCGATCGCTTCGCGAAGTACTTCGGCCGACTGCGTGTACGGCACTCGGAGCATCTGCTCGCACCCTCCGTGCACCGCAAACCTGGGACCGGGCACGAGCCGCAGACCGTGGTTCTGCGCGACCACGGCGATCCGCGTGCTGACCGGTCCGTCGAGCGTGCACCACACCCCGAGCCCGCCGGACGGCACCTCGAAGCTCCACTGTGGACAGTGCTCGCGCAACGCCGCCACCGCGACGTCCCGTTGCGCCAGAGCCTCCGCACGTCTTTGGCCCAGAACGACTTCCGGCGACTCCAGCAACGCCGCCAGCACGAGCTGCTCGAACACCGGCGTGCCCAGATCGATCGCCGCCCGCGTGGACAGCAGCCGGTGCACGATCTCCGCGGACGCCCTGATCCAGCCGATCCGCAGTCCACCCCAGTGCGACTTGCTCGCCGATCCCAGGGTCACCACCGAGTCCCCGCCGAACGCGGCCATCGGCAGCGGCGGCTCCGACCCGTCCAGCGCGAGCTCCACCAGGGTCTCGTCGACGACCAGTGGCGTGCGTGCTTTGCGCAGCACCGCAGAGAGCGTTTCCCTCGACTCGGCGGGCATCAGCAGTCCGGTCGGGTTCTGGAAGTCCGGGATCAGGTAGGCCAGCCGCGGGCCCGCCTGCCGCAACGCCGCCTCGTACCCGTCGACGTCCCAGCCGTCGCCCAGCATCGGAACCGGCACAGGGATCCCGAACGACGCCCGCACCGCCTCCAGCGCGTTGGGATAGCTCGGTTGCTCCACCAGCACGCGGTCACCCGGCCCGACGAAGAGCCGCAGCACCAACGCCCACGCGTGCTGCGCCCCGGACGTCACCACGATCTGGTCGGGCGAGGTCGGCAGCCCGCGCGCCGCGTACCGGTCCGCGATCCGCTGCCGCAGCACCGGCAACCCGCGCTCGTCGTACCCGTGCGAGGCGAGGTGCTCCGGCATCTGGGTCATCGCGACCTCCATCGCGAGCCGCACCGACGGCAACGCGGGAGGCGCGGCGCGGGACAGGTCGATCAACGTGTCGTCGACACCGGTGATGCCACCGCCGCCACCGACGGGCCCGTTGATCCACGACCCGGCCCCGCGCCGCGACTCCACCACCCCCTCGGAACGCAGCTGGTCCAGCGCCGCGGTGATCGTGGTGCGGCTCACCGGCAACGCGTCGGTGAGCTCGCGTTCGGACGGCAGCCGCGTGCCGACGGGCAGCCGGCCGTCCGCGACCAGCAGTTTCAATGCCGCAGCAAGGTCGGCCGAGCCCTGGCGAGCACCGCCACGACGCCACGACCCGAGCAGCCGGGCCAGCCGGGCACCCGATACACGTCCACCTGGTGGGAGCATGAGGCCAATTATCGCGAATTGGCTATGGATTACCAGGCCAATCACAACCCAGTATGACCACATGGCCACATTGACCGCACTCCACCAGCTCCCCGTCAGGATCGCGCCCACCCGTCGTCTCTCCCAGCTCTTCGCAGGTCTGTGGCTCTACGGCGCGAGCATGGGGCTGCACATCCGCTCGACCCTCGGCCTCGATCCGTGGGACGTGCTCCACGAGGGCCTCGCCAGACGCACCGGCCTCAGCTTCGGACTGATCACCGCGATCACCGGCGTGCTGGTGCTGCTCGTGTGGATCCCGCTCAAGCAGAAGCCCGGCGTCGGCACCATCGCGAACGTCGTCGTGATCGCGGTGAGCGTGGACGTGACGCTCTCGATCGTCCCTGCGCCGCAAGGACTTCTGCCCAGGATCGTGCTGCTCACCCTCGGCATCGTGCTCAACGCCGTCGCGTTCGCCGCGTACGTCGGCTCGCGGCTCGGACCGGGCCCGCGCGACGGCATGGTGACCGGGTTCTGCCGCCGCACGGGCTTTTCCCTGCGCCTCACCCGAACCGTCATCGAACTGCTGGTGCTCGGCACCGGCTGGCTGCTCGGCGGCACCGTCGGCATCGGCACGGTCCTCTACGCGGTCAGCATCGGCCCGCTCACCCAGCTGTTCCTGCCCGCGCTCACGTGGCGCGAGCGCTCGCAGCCCGCTTCCTGATCTCCTCGTAGGTGACGCCTCGCTCGGTCAGCACCTCGGCCACGATTCCCTTGCCCTGCAACAACGCCAGCACGATGTGCTCGGAACCCAGGTAGTTGTGGCCGAGGTCGCGCGCTTCGCGCAACGACTTCTCCAGTGCCTTCTTGAACGCGGGCTCCAGCGGCATGCCGAACCACCGCCGGCGCGGCCCCGGTCGCAGCACACCGGACCCGAGGGACTGCTCGACCGAGTCGATCACCTGATCGACGTCGATCCCCAAGCCCCGCAACGCTTCCGCGTCCGCCTTGGTCAGCCCGCCCTTGCGCCGGTAGTCGCGGAACTCCGTCTCCAGCTCGTCGCGCGGAAGGTCGAACCCGGCCAGCACCGACGCGTCGAGCAACGCCAGCAGCAGGTGCTCCACGCCGACCTCGCCGGCGTGCACCCGTTCCGCGTCCCGCACCGCCGCCTTCACGGCCTCACGGGCCTCCTTGGTGAACCGTTCCGCGATCATCATCGACCCCCGTGCTTCTTGTGCACCGCCTGGCGGGAGACCCCGAGCTCCGCCGCGATGTCCTGCCACGACCAGCCCTGGGCCCGCGCACTGCGGACCTGGGCGGCCTCCAGATGTTCGAGCAGCCGCCGCAACGCGCTGACGGCCCGCAACCCGACCTTCGGGTCGCGATCTCCAGCCGCTGTGGCGAGATCCGTCGCTTCAGTCATGGTGTCAACGTACGTTGACAACCCGAGTTCGTCAACCGAGGTTGACACGTACCGTGGAGTGGTGAAGATCGAGACCGCCGAGCAGGGGGCTCCAGGCCGAGTCACCGAGGATCGGATCAGGGTGCTGCCGAACGCCGTCGTCGTGCTGGACGGCGTCACCTCGCGGACCAGGCCACCGGACCGCAACGGTGGTTGGTACGCCACGAAACTCGCCGACGAACTGGCCCGGCTGATCACCGCGACGGACCCGCTGACAGACCTGCTGGCACAGGCGATCGCGAACCTCGCCGCGGAACACGACCTCGTCCCCGGCGACGCACCGTCGTCGACCGCGGCGATCGTGCGCTGGAACGACGAGACGATCGACGCCCTCGTGCTGTGCGACACCCCGGTCGTCGCGTTCGGACAGACCACCCAGGTCCTCAACGACACCCGGCTCGAAGACCTCCGGCCGGTCAGCCCGGACATCCTGGCGCACAAGAACAAGCCAGGAGGCTGGTGGGTGGCGGAAGCCGAACCCCTTGCGGCACATCAGGCCCGGACCACGAGCTGGCCGCGTTCGGAGATCAGGAGTGTGATCGCTCTCACCGACGGTGTCTCATGTGGAGTGTCCGACTACGGACTCTTCTCGTGGGAGGACCTCGCGGAAAAGCCGCTGGGCGAAGTGCTCGACCGAATCCGGGAAGCCGAACTCGGTGATTCAGAGCACAAGCGTTGGCCCCGCTACAAAACGCACGACGACCAAGCGATCGCGCGCCTGACCCCGTGAACGAAAGAAGCCCCGCAGCGTTCTGCGGGGCTTCTTTCGAAGAAGGATGGCCAGGGGCGGGGTCGAACCGCCGACCTACCGCTTTTCAGGCGGTCGCTCGTACCAACTGAGCTACCTGGCCATGAAACAAGAAAGCGACCCAGACGGGACTCGAACCCGCGACCTTCGCCGTGACAGGGCGACGCGCTAACCAACTGCGCCACTGGGCCTTGCTCTTGCAGATCTTACCGTACTGTACTGCGTGCCCCCAACGGGATTCGAACCCGCGCGACCGCCTTGAAAGGGCGGGATCCTAGGCCGCTAGATGATGGGGACTAGCTGGTCTCTGGAAGCATCGTAAGCATATGGCATAGGTCCGCGCACCTCCAAAACGGGGGTCCCACTTATGCGTTGACCTGCTCAAACCGGCCTCACGGCGAGATCGCCCCGATCAACAAATGCCTGCTCACGGCCAGTCAGCCCGTTCTGGCGCGTTTTGTGATCCAGACAACTTCCACCCGGAAGCCGCGACGCAGGGCAGCACGTGCCCGAGCACCTCGCGGATCCGGTCGGGGAAGTCGGCGCACGCCGTCGTCGCCGAGGAGATCAGCCGGGCACCGAGGGCGGCCCCGCACAACGTCCGCGCCACCGCGTCCGGATCGATGCCGGGACGCAGGTCTCCGCGCTCGCCGGCCTCCGCCACGTAGGTGGCGATCAGCTTCTCCCACATGACGTGCGTGCTCGGGACGCCCGGATAACCGACCTCGCGATCGGCGTTGAGCCGCACGCCGGCACGCAGCACGACGTCGCTCGCCATCCGGTCCGCCGACTCGGCGAACATGCCGTACAGGGCGCTGAGCGGGTCGACGCCGCGCGCCCGCCACGACTCCCGCACCTGCGCCCACAGCTCGCTCTGCCGCTCGATCAACGCGCCCGCGACCGCTTCCTTGGAGGGGAAGTGGAAGTAGAAGGCACCCTTGGTCAGCCCGGCGCGTGCGAGCACGGCGGTCAGTGACGTGCGGTCGTAGCCGAGCCGGTCGAACTCCTCCGCCGCGGCGTGGAGTATCGCCTCGCGCGTCGCATACGCCCGGTCCTGCTGGGGCATGAGGTCAAGGTTAGCCGTTGCCGCTAAAGAGACCGGTCGGTATGTTTCGAGATGCGGCCCTGCCCTGCAGACGCGCTCCGGGGGGTGCGCGTCTGGAGTCAGGGCCGTATCCGTGTGCCCATCACGTCACCGCTGCACCGGCGGCGCTTCACCGTCCTCGCCCGGTGACAGACCGAGCATGTCGAGCAGCATCCTGCAGTCCTCGGTGCCCAGGGCGCTCCGTGCGACGGCGAGCCTCGCCCGGTGGACCTGGTCGTCCGAGATCCGCGAGGGTTCCCCGCTCCGCTGGGCCGGCACGCTCGGCCCGCCCTGCCGCGACATGCCGTCGTCCTGTGTGAACAGGAACTTCCGCACTTCCAGTGACCCGCTCATGAGTGCCCTCCCCGACTTGAGGTTGGCGCGAGGCTAAGCGACCTGGGACAACGGCCGCAGCCCCCCGCAGAGTGATTCCACCAGCACCCAGCGTTACTTTCTGTACAGGTGCGGTGCACGCCTCGTGGGATCTCGTCAGGGGATGATGGACCGATGACTGATCCCACGCCGGAGCCTTCCCCCGATGCAGAGGGCCAAAACGCGTCCCAGATACCGCCTGCGGTCGACCCTCAGGAGATCTTGAAGGCGATCAGCGGGATCAACCTGGAGACCATCGACGCCGACATCGAGTCCGCGTTCGGCTCCCGGATGGCCGAGCTCGACAAGATGCTCGAAGGGCTCGACGACCTGGTCAACAAGATCGAGAAGGACATCCAGAACCTGGACCAGCCGAAACCCGACAGTCCTCAGTAGATCCCTTACCCCAGGGGGGTATAAGATCGGAGTCCCGCGGAAAGAAAGGGACTCCGATGTCCGTCAGCAGCACCTACACCGTCACCGGCATGACCTGCGGCCACTGCGTCAGCTCCGTCAAGGAGGAGCTGGGCGAGGTCGCCGGCGTCACGGGAGTCGACGTCGTCCTGGAGACCGGTGCGGTGACCGTGACCAGCGACCGCGAGCTCGACCGCGCCGAGGTCGTCGCGGCCGTCACCGAGGCCGGGTACAAGGTCGCCTGATGACCACGACCGAGCCTCGTCACGTCGAGCTCACCATCAGCGGCATGACGTGCGCCTCCTGTGCGAGGCGCATCGAGCGCAAGCTGAACAAGCTCGACGGCGTCTCCGCCACCGTGAACTACGCGACCGAGAAGGCCAGCGTCCAGTTCCCGGACAACCTGCGCGTGGACGACCTGGTGTCGACCGTGCGCGCGGCGGGATACGACGCCGAGGAGCCCACACCTGAGGCACCCGACGTCGACGAGGCCGGTGAGCTGCGGCTGAGGTTCGTCCTCGCCGCGGCGCTCGGCGTGCCGGTGATCGCTTTCTCGATGGTCCCGGCGTGGCAGTTCCCCGTCTGGCAGTGGGTGTCGCTGGCGCTGGCGAGCGTGGTCGTGTGGGTGTGCGGCTGGCCGTTCCACCGTGCGGCTTTCGTGAACGCGCGGCACGGCGCCAGCACCATGGACACCCTGGTGTCGATGGGCGTCACGGTCTCGTACCTGTGGTCGGTCTACGCGCTGGTGTTCGGCGACGCCGGGATGATCGGCATGCGGCACGAGTTCAGCCTGCTGCCGCGTCCGGCGGGCTCCGGGGACATCTACCTGGAAGTAGCGGTCGGCGTGACCGTGTTCCTGCTGCTCGGCCGCTGGCTGGAGGCCAGGTCCAAGCGCAGCGCGGGTGCGGCCCTGCGGTCGCTGCTCGCGCTGGGCGCCAAGGACGTGGCGGTGCTGCGCGACGGCGTGGAGACCCGCGTGCCGATCGGTCACCTGCGGACCGGCGAACGGTTCGTGGTCCGTCCGGGTGAGCGCATCGCCACCGACGGCCTAGTGGTCGAGGGCAGCTCCGCCGTGGACCGGTCGATGGTCACCGGGGAATCGGTGCCGGTCGAGGTCGGCGAGGGCGATCCGGTCGTCGGCGGCACGGTCAACGCGGGCGGACGACTGGTCGTCGAGGCCACGTCCGTCGGCGCGGACACCCAACTCGCCCACATGGCCCGGCTCGTCGAGCAGGCGCAGACCGGCAAGGCGGAGGTGCAGCGCCTCGCCGACCGGGTTTCAGCGGTGTTCGTCCCCGTCGTCGTACTGATCGCGCTGGCGTCGTTCGGCGCGTGGCTGCTGACCGGGCGGCCGCTCGAGTTCGCCGTGACGACGGCGGTGGCGGTGCTCGTGATCGCGTGCCCGTGCGCGCTGGGACTGGCGACACCGACGGCGTTGCTCGTGGGCACCGGGCGCGGCGCCCAGCTCGGGATCCTGGTGAAGGGCCCCGAGGTGCTGGAGTCGACGCGGCGCGTGGACACGGTCGTGCTCGACAAGACCGGCACCGTCACGACGGGACGTCTGACGCTGGTCGACGTGATTCCCGCGGACGGCGTGGAGCGGGACGAGGTGCTGCGGTTCGCGGCGGCCGTCGAGAACGCGTCGGAGCACCCCATCGCGGCGGCGATCGTCCGCGAGGTCTCCGACGTGCTGCCCGTCTCGGACTTCGTTTCCACGGACGGCATCGGCGTCAGCGGCGTCGTGGAAGGCCGCCGTGTTGCCGTCGGGCGCAACGTTTCGCTGCCGCCGGAGTTGACTGAGACCCTGGTTGCACACCCAGCTCGAACAGCCGTCGCGGTTTCCTTTGATGACAAGGTTGTCGGACTCGTCGTCGTTTCAGACGTCGTGAAACCCACGTCCGCACAAGCGATCCGCTCGTTGCGCGCACTCGGCCTGCGCCCGGTGCTGCTGACCGGCGACAACGCCGACGTGGCCGCCGCCGTCGCCGCCGAGGTCGGCATCGACGAGGTCATCGCCGACGTGCTGCCCGCCGGCAAAGTCGAAGCCGTGCGGAATCTCCAGGCACAGGGCCGAGTTGTGGCCATGGTCGGCGACGGCGTGAACGACGCACCGGCCCTCGCGGCCGCGGATCTGGGGCTGGCCATGGGAACCGGCACGGACGTCGCGATCGAGGCGAGCGACCTGACCCTCGTGCGCGGCGACCTGCGCGTGGCAGCGGACGCAATCCGGTTGTCCCGCAAGACTTTGAGCACGATCAAGGGCAACCTGTTCTGGGCGTTCGCCTACAACGTCGCTGGACTTCCACTCGCGGCGCTGGGACTGCTCAACCCGATGATCGCGGGGGCCGCGATGGCCTTCAGCAGCGTGTTCGTTGTTACCAACAGCTTGCGACTGCGGGGATTCCGTCCATCGGCAACTTAAGAATCTCGGTGCGAAGTCTCCCCAACGGGCTTGTGCGCGTGCAACAATCCGAAGTAGCTGACACACCCCCGGTCAGCGCCTGTGGAGATCCCCTCCGGCCCCCGCGTTCCTCCCCCTGGCGCGGGGGCCTCTCCCTTTCCGCAGGCTGCTCGGCTGGCGCCTTCGCCGCCCGCGGGATTCGGAGTGTCTTCTGGGGGCCGAGCCCCCAGACCCCGCGCCGGAGGCAAGCCCCCGGACCCCCGTAGGTCGCCCGCATTGCGTGCCTGGTTGCCGACCGTGTTGTGTGCGTAGGTTGTTGGCGTTGCTGGTGTTGTTCGCGTGGTGCGGGACCGCTTCGCCGTGCCTCTCCGCCTTGCGCCTCTCTCACCGCCTTCTTCCTCTCGCGCCGCTCCTCTCTCTCGCGCCGCCTTCCTCCTTTCGCGGCACTGGCGGCTGCCCCTTCCGCTGCTTGCTTTGCGCACGCGGGGCCCCCGCGTGCGCTCCTGGAGTACGAAAGCTCCCCGCGTACTCTCGCGCGGCCTGGCGAGACCCACTCAGAGTGGAGCCATTTACACCTTGGGGTGACTCAGCTCACAGGGGTTTGGCTTCCGTGACCGAGCCGTTATCGTGTCCCGGTGCCTATCGGATCCCTCGGACGCTCCAAGTCCGGCCGTCACCGCCCCGCGGACGAACCGCAGCAGGAGACGTTGCCCGACGAGGAGCTGACCTCCTACCTGGCCGCCCTGGCCCCGGACGCGGACAACGAGACCACCGCATCGGGTTTCGGCAACGCGCAGGTGTACCAGCTGCGGCTGCAGCTGATGGCGAACGAACAGCTCAAGGAACTCGCCGCAGAGCGCCAGACCTCACCGCAGGCTCTCGCCACGGAATGGGTCATGCAGCGACTGGAGTGGGAAGCGCGTCAGCGCGGCCACTAGCCCAGCCACTGAACGAAGAAGGACCCTCTGCCGAGCCCGGCAGAGGGTCCTTCTCACTTACGACTCAATTGCGGCGATACAAATCAGATCGCGCGGACGTTCTGAGCCTGCGGGCCCTTGGTGCCCTGGCCGACCTCGAACTCCACGCGCTGGTTCTCCTCCAGGGTGCGGAAGCCCTGACCCTGGATCTCCGAGTAGTGGACGAAGACGTCTGCGCCGCCGTTGTCCTGGGCGATGAAGCCGAAGCCCTTCTCGGAGTTGAACCACTTGACAGTGCCCTGTGCCATGTACCTGCCTCCATCGCAGGAAAGCTTGGGGCTGCACCGTGCAACCCCGGCCGTCCCGGGGGCGGTCAGTGAGCTCGTGAGAGCGCGCATCACGCCCGCGTGTCGTTCCGCGAGCGTGTGAAGCACGAACACAGAAACCACGGCCTGCGCGGGTCAGCCTAACGTGTGATGCGTCATAGCACTACAGGTCATTACCGGCCAGTTCTGTGCCTCAATAGGGGTAAACCCGCTGGTCCGGGTGGGTGATCGCAATTCCCCATGCAACGTGCCCCCACCCCCGTGCGTCTTCTCCAGCACAGAACCTGGGGATCTTGGGGGAGCACGTGTTCCGGCCACTGATTTTGGCAGTACTACTGGGATTGACGGCCTGCAGCGCCGCGCCTGACGCACCGACGTCGCCCGCTGCACCGGTCGCGGAGAACAAGGCGAAGGCAGCACTCACCGTGACGCCGGCGTCGGGCGAGGGGATCAACCCGTCCGGGCCGTTCCAGGTCGGGGTGACCGGCGGTGCGCTGACCGCCGTCGCGCTCACGGGGGCCGACGGCACGGTGGTCAAGGGTGAGCTGGCGGCCGACAAGTGGGTCGCCACCGAGGACCTGGGCTACGACAAGGCCTACACGTGGTCCGGCTCCGCGAAGGGCGAGGACGGCGCCGAGGTTCCGGTCACCGGATCCTTCCGCACGGTCAAGCCGGGACGGCTCGTCAACGCGTCGACGAACGTCGGCGACCACCAGACCTACGGCATCGCGATGCCGATCAAGGTGACCTTCAGTTCGCCGGTGCAGGACAAGGCCGCGGTGCAGAAGGCCATGACCGTCACGACCTCCGTGCCGACCGAGGGCGCGTGGGCGTGGCTGTCCGACACCGCGGCGCACTGGCGGCCGCGCGAGTACTGGAAGCCCAACACCGAGGTCTCGGTCAACGTCGACGTCTACGGCGTGCCGTTCGGGGGTGGCGCGTACGGCGCCGAGGACGTGCACGTGCAGTTCAAGATCGCCGACCGGGCGTTGGTCGCGAAGGCGGACACGCAGACGCACAGGTTCGTCGTCTTCCGCGATGGTGTGCAGCTGTACGACTTCCCGGCGTCCTACGGGCTGGAGAGCGACCCGGGCCGGGTCACCCGTTCCGGCACGCACGTGGTGATGCAGAAGGAAGCCAGCCGCACCATGTGCAACAAGGCGTACAACTACTGCAACGTCCCGGTCACGTGGGCCGTCCTGATCTCGAACAACGGCGAGTTCGTCCACGAGTACGCGGGGTCGATGGACGACCAGGGCAAGAGGAACGTCTCGCACGGCTGCGCGAACCTCTCGCCCGCCAACGCGAAGACGTTCTTCGACCTGACGATGATCGGCGACCCGGTCGAGGTGCTGAACTCGTCGGTGCAGCTCGGTCCGGCCGACCGCGACTACTACGACTGGGCACTGGACTGGGCGGCCTGGACCGCCAAGTCCGCGGTGAAGAACTAGCTCTTCTCGGTGATCTGGGGTGGCTGCGGGATCTCGTAACCCGACGGACCGACGTTGCGTTCGAGGGCCCGCTTCCACTCACCGCTCGAAATCATCTTCTCGATCGCCTCGTTCACGGCGTCCCGAGACTTGGCGTCACCCTTCGGCACGCCGATTCCGTAGCGCTCCTTGGAGAACGTCTTGCCGACGAGCTTGAGCAGCTCTGGGTTCTCGGCGGCGAACCCGGCGAGGATGACCTCGTCGGTGGTGACGGCGTCGACGTTGCCCGCCATCAGGGCGATCACGCAGTCGGAGTACTGGCCGTACTCGACGATCTGCACGCCCTGGGCGTAGTCCGTCTTCACCTTCTGCGCGGACGTGGATCCCTTGACCGAGCACAGCTTGCGGCCGTTCAGGGTCTCCGGACCCTGGATGGACTGCTCGGTGAAGCGGACCAGCACGCCCTGGCCCGTCTCGAAGTACGGGCCGGCGAAGGCGACCTTCTCCTTGCGGGCGTCCGTGATCGAGTACGAGGCGATGATCAGGTCCGCCTCGCCGTTCTGCAGCATCGACTCGCGGGCGGCGCCGCGCGCCTCCTTGAACGTGATACCGCTTTCCTCCACGCCGAGCTCGTTCGCCACGTACTTGGCCACGTCGACGTCGAAGCCGACGTACCGGCCGTCGAGCCGCCGCTGGCTCAGGCCCGGCTGGTCGTAGCGGATGCCGATGGTCAGCTTCCCGGTGTCGGCACGTCCGATGACTGTGCTCGTGTCACCGCTCCCACAGGCGGTGGCGAGCACCGCTACGGCAGTGATGAGCGCAGCACGACGGATCACGACAGGCCTTCCAGGGGGTGGTGTGGAGTCGTGAGCAATGCTACGGACCTGCGGCGATGATCAACTGTGATGTGTGACAACTACGGCAGCCGCGATCGGCTCGGTGTCACATGCCGGCCGTATCGTTCGATCGCACGCCTGAGGTGGCCGGGCGGGGCGAGTCTCCTGATCTTGCCGGGCACCAAAAGCGCAGCTCGGCGCACCATTCGCAACCACAGATCGGCTCGCGCGTACGGCTCGCGGCCGTGCAGTTCGAGCGCCCAATCGGGTAGCACCGAATACGCCAGGTGGCCCACCAGAACCCGGTAGAGCGGGAGGCCGTGGCGGACCCAACCTTGCACGGGCGGACCATGCAAGAAGTCGTAGATCACGTCGGAATCGGCTGTTCGGCGCAGCTCCGGACGCATCCGATCGAAGTAGTCCTCCATCTCGCGGCGCGATCCGGGGACCTCGTCCTCGTGCAGACCGACCAGAGTGGCCGCGAAACGCTGCTCCGCGTAGTACCGGTCCTTCTGCCGGTCTGTTAACCCATAACCCGCGCGGTCGAGAACCGTCTCGAAGCAGTACACCTCCGAGCAGTGCACCCACAGCAGCAACTCGGGCTCATCGACGCGGAACGTCCGACCGTCGACGACCCCGCGCAGGCTGCGGTGCGTGGCCCGCACCCGTGCCGAGGCCTGCGCGATCTCCTCGTCGGTGCCGTAGACGCCGAGCCCGACGAAGTCCGCCGTGCGCTTCAGCCTGCCCAGCGGATCTGCCTGGAAGTTCGAGTTCTGCACCACACCGGCGACGGCCTTGGGGTGCAGTGCCTGCAGGTAGAGGCTCGCGATGCCGGCGATCCACATCGTCGGGTCGGCGTGCATCTGCCAGCTCACGGAGTTCGGATCGGGCATGCGGACATCGTCCCGCCTCGCCAGGATGAAGACCATGGACCTCGACCAGGCACGGGAAGTGCTCCGCAGTCAGCACCGCGCGGTGTTCTGCGCGATGAAGTCGGACGGCACGCCGGCGATGTCGCCGGTGCTCGTCGCGTTGGACGACAACGGCGACGCGCTCGTCTCCACCCGAGCGACGGCGTACAAGACGAAGCAAGTCCAGCGTGATCCGAACGTCTGGCTGTGCGTGCTGCCGGACAGCTTCTTCGGCCGGTGGATCCAGATCACCGGCACCGCGACGATCGTGCCGTTGCCGGAAGCGATGGATCTGCTGGTCGAGTACTACCGGACGATCTCCGGCGAACACGACAACTGGGACGAGTACCGGGCCGCCATGCAGCGCGAGCAGCGGGTCGTTCTGCGCATTTCGCTGACCGGTGCGGGGCCAGACAAGACAGGATGACGCCCGCGAGTAACACCGTTAGCGGGCTAAACGATTCCACGGGGACGGCGGCTACCGGGCAGGCGGAACCTGGGGAGCAGAAGCGATGACTGGTGTCAGACGCCGCGGCTACCTGACAGCCGCGGTGGCGGTGATGGGTGCGGCCCTGCTCACAGGGCTGCTCGCGACTCCTTCGGACAGACCGGTGGACATCCGGCTGGTGGCACCGCCACCTCCTCCGCCCGAGGTCATCACCGCAACCGCCACCACGGCCGTCTCGGCCGTCGCCCCCGAGTTGCGGCCTCCGCCTCCTCCGCCGCCACCACCGCGGCAACCTGGCGGTGTCAAGCCGCCGCCGCGGCACAAGCCGCCGGTCCCGCCGCCTCCTCCCGAGCGGTTACCGCCGAACCTGTTCGACTTCCTGCGCTGTGACCACGACTACCTGGGCGTCATCGACCTGGAGCGCTGCCTGGAGTGGCCTCTCGACGACACCAAGGAGTTCTGCAAGCTGCTGAAGGAGCAGCAGAAGTCGCAGCCGATCGACCTCCGTGCCCTCGGCTTCGAGGAACTGGACTGCCACTAACGGGCCTTCAGCTCCCTCAGCTTCCTGAGGTTCGCCTCGGCGAGCCCGCCGAGCAGCTGCGCCTCGCCCAGGTAGTGGTCGTCGATCAACGCCTCCACCTCGTCGTCGTTCATCGCCGGCACGATCCTCGCGGCCATCCGGTTCATGTTGCGGTAGCTGCCCTGCAACAGGAACGGTTCACCTGACGGGTCCGCGGCGGACGCGATGTAGGCCTGGTTGACCTTCAGCACGACCTGCTGGATCCGTTGCAGCTTGCGGACCACGGAGAGCATCCGTTCCAGCTCGACCGTTTCGTACTCGTGCCGGACGTTCTCGCCGTTCGCGAGGCGCACCAACGGTTCCACGTCGACGCCGTTCAGCGTCGGGTTCGAACCGGACGCGTTCTCCAGGTAGCTCAACGCGAAGAGGGCGTCGCGCCCGGACAGCACGTCACCGAGGTTCCACACGTCCGCGCGGTTCGCGAGCATGTCGGGAACGCGGAACGCGCGCCCGGTCTCGGTGTACGGGTTGCCCGCCATCGACACCGCGAAGCGCTTGCCCCGCAGGTCGAACGTGCGTGTCTCACCGTCCCACACGCCGTCAACGCGTCGTTGTGCATCGCACAGCGAGATGAACTTCTGCAGCAGCTCAGGTGATGTGTGCTGGATGTCGTCGAGGTGCAGCAGAACGTTGCTGCCCAGGGCGAACGCGAAGTTGATGCGTTCGACCTCCTGGCGTGCGGTGGCATTCGGTGCCTCCTCCGGGTCGAGCGAGGTGACGCCGTTGCCCAGCGCCGGGCCGTTGACCTTGACGAACACCATGCCCAGCCGGTTCGCGACGTACTCCATCAACGTCGTCTTGCCGTAACCGGGCGGGGAGATCAGCATCAGCAGGCCGGTGCCGTCGTTGAGCTGCTTGGCGAGGTTGTCGCCGATCAACGGCAGGTACACCTCGTTGAGCAACCTGTTGCGCACGAACGTGTTCAGCACCGCGGGCCGGTAGTCGTCGAGCCTGAGCCTGCGGCGTTCCTCGGCGAGCAGCTCGTCGCGCTGGCGCTGGTAGGCGCGGAACGCGGGCACCCGCTCGGTCGTGAACGTCCTGAGCCTGGTGAGGGTTTCGTCCAGGCGCAGCTCCATCGACTTGTTGCTCACGCGCGGGTGCGTGCCGAGCAGGCCGGTGACGGTCTCGCTCAGCGCCGCGCTGGAGTCGTAGCGCGGCAGGTCGGTGAGCAGGACCGCGACGACCTCGGGGAACTCCGGGCAGTCCTCGTCGCCGAGGAACGCGTGGAGCCACGCCTCGATGAGGTCGCGGTCGTGCAGTTCCTCGGTGACCACGGCGCGGAACCTGTCGATCACCGTGCGGGCGGCCTTGCTGGTGACGAATCCCCTGGGCTCGCAGGCGAGTTCCTCGAACAGGTACTCCGCCGCCAGCTCGTCGATGCCGAACTGCTTCGTCAGCTCACGAATTCCGTGCGTGCCACCGAAGATCGTGCGGGCACGGGCCAGCGACTCGGCCTTGCGCGACCACACCGCACGCTGGTCTTCCGGTTGTTCCGACCAGAAGATCTGTGCACTGGCGCGGGTGGCCGGCGGGTACCTCAGCAGTCCGGCACCGGTGTGGAGTCGTTGCAGGACAGCGAGGATCTTCTCGGCGTCGTGGTCGTGGACGCCCTTCTCGTAGCCCTCGTCGTACCGTTCCGCGGCGGCGTTCGTGACGTCCGTGCGGCCTTCGGCGAGCAGGCACCCGGCGAGGTGCTCCGACCGGTAGACGTCCTGGGTCTCGCTCACCAGCAGCTGGTCCCAGAACGCCCTGGTGCGGGCGAACTCCGGATCCCTGACCTCGCTGCGGTAGTCGGTGCCGGTCACGGCGTAGAACACGCTGCCGTCGCGCGGCACGAGCGTGAGGTTCATCGGCTCGGTCGTCACCGGGAAGCGGTGACGACCGAGCACGATCGACGCGCCGTCGTACAGATCGGCCCGGTCGCGCAGTGCCCGGCCTCCCTCTTGCCGGGCATCGCGCAGACTCGCGTCGAGCTCGTCGGCCCGCACGTCACCGAGGTTTCTGAGCTCCTCGGCGACCGAACGGACCTTGGCGACCATGGGGTCGCCCGCGAAGTACGTGTTGATCTCGTCGGTCGAGGTGAGCTTGCCGAGGCGACGGCGGATCGTACCCAGCACCCGTTCGGCGGACTGCACGAGCCTGTCGGCCTTGCGCGCGCGTTCGTCGAGCAACGTCTGCTTGCGCGCGGAGAAGGCTTCGTAGACGTCCGTGCGCTTGGCGCCGACCTGGGCGAGGAAGTCGTCGAACTCGCCGAACCGCGACTCCAGGTTCTCCAGCTGCAGCAGCAGCCGACCGAGCTGGTCGTCGCAGCGCTGAGGGGTGTCCGCGACGGACAGCGCGCCCGTGATGGCCTGGCCGAGCAGCGCGAACTCCGCGGCGAACTCGGCGCGGCCCTCGGCGTTGGCGAGTTGGACGCGACGACCGTCCACAGTGGCCCGTGCACGGTTGACCGCGGCCAGCACCTCGCCGATGCTCGCCAGGATCTGCGTGCGGGTCGTGGTGTCGGCGGCGTCGAGCGTGCTGACGACCTCGGTCAGCACCTCCAGCCCGGCCTGCTGCTGCTCCAGCCGTTCCTTGAGCGGCTCGGCCTCGGCCGCGGTCTTGAGCTCCGCGGCCGCGATCTGCTCGATCTCCTCGTGGTACTGGGCGAACGCGCCCTCACCGCTGAGGAACGCGACGGCCCGCCGTGCGGACGCGCCGAGCTCCTCGACGAGTTCGGCCTCGCGCCGGTCGATCTCTTCGAGGTCGACGTACTTGAGGTCCTTGAGGGTGATCAACCGGCCCTGCGCGGACCGCAGGTCGGCGAGCAGCCGCACCCACTCGTCGGCGCTGCGCGGCGCGGCGGACCTGGCGAGCCTGATGAGCGAGGCGAGCTTCTCGGAGGCGGTGCGGAGCTGCCCCGCGGCGTGCTCGGTGAGCGTGCGGACGGCCTCGAACTCGTCCAGCACCTGCTCGGCCGTGGCGCGGACGGCCAGGACGTCCTGCTTGAGCCCCAGCTCGTCGAGCCAGTGGACACCGTCGACCACCCTGGTGCACAGCGCGATCAGGCCCTCGAACACCGGCGCGCTCGGGGTCATCTCGGCGCTCATCCTGGTGATGGACAGGCAGTCCGAGATGCCGCGGACCAGTTCGGCGTTGCCGATGCGGGCGAGCGGACCCGCCTGCTCGGGCAGCACCTCGTCCTGCACGAACGGCGTGCGCCAGACCTGCATCGGGTGTACCCGCACGGGGTCGGAGCCGGTCTCGCGGAACACCACCAGCGTGCCGTCGGCGAAGAGCGAGTAGCCGTGGCACACGAGCGGGGTGGCGACCTCCTTGCGGATCACGTTGTAGGGCAGCAGCAGGCTGCGGCCCTCGCGGCGGGCGTGGTAGACGAACAGCACGTCCTCGCCGTTCGCCGACCTGACGACCCGCTCGAACTCGAGATCGTCGGTGTCGACGTCGAACGTCTTGTCCGCGCCCGTGACCAGGTAGTAGCCGCCGGGGAAGATGATTCCCTGGTCTTCCGGAAGCCGTTGGCAGGCCTGGCCGATGCCGTCGAGCCTCACCACCGCCTTGGTGCGGGTGTTGAAGACGAGGTGCCGCAAGGCCGTCTCGTTGTACGGGCGGATCCTGAGCAGGATCAGCGGGCCGACGCGGGCGTAGTGCACGTCCGCGTCAGCGAGACTCTGCAACGGTTCGTCGACGGGCTCGTCGTAGACGCCCTCGCCGACCTCGGTGTTGTTCTCGATCTTGACGGTCAGCGTGCCGCCGACCGTCTCGACGAAGACCTCGTTCTCGATCGCGATGTGCGGGTGCCGGCCGAGCACGTGCTGCTCGCGGGTCGTCTCGACCCACGTGACGTCGTGCGAGGGCGGGAACACGTGGTCGCGGTCGCCGCGGTTGTCGAGGTAGGTGACGGTGCCGTCGACCGCGATGTCCCAGCGCAGGACGCGGATGTCCTCGATCCGCGCGCCGGTCTGGAACACCGCGAGCAGCCGTGACTCGACGGTCCGCAGCTGGAGCAGCCGCGTCTCGCGGTAGTAGCGGTAGAGCTCGGCGAAGTCGTTGCGGAATCTCGGGTCCTGCAGGAAGTCCGCCTCGACCGCGGCGAAGTCCCTGCCGTGCACCGCGAAGACGTCGCTGACCGTCGTCTCGGGCTTGAGACCCATGAACACGTTGTAACCGAACAACATCTGCTCGCCGAGAGCGACGATGTCCCGCGGCACGCAGTTGTTCTCGGTGCGGATCCGTTCGGTGGCGAGGAGTTCGAGCGCGGTGCTGCCGAACGTCTCGACGCGCTGGGCGTTCAGCGCTTCCGTGCTCCGGGCGAGCCCGGCGGCCTGTTCGGCCAGCCGGGCCCGCAGCACCTCGTAGGTGCCCGCGTCGAGTTGTGTCATGCGTTCTGGCCGTTGTTCTTGGCCATCTGGGTCAGCGCGATCGCCGCGGCGATGTTCTGCGCGTCACCCGTCGTGAACGAGCTGAGGATCTTGGTCAGGTCCTCAGGGAAGTTCGAGGTCCCGTCCATCCACTTGGCGCCCAACGCCTGCACGACGTCGGAGTGGCCGACGAAGCTGTCGACCTGCTTGCCCGCGGTGATCGCGTTCGCGATCTTGTCGAAGAACATCGTGTCGCCACCGACGATGTCGATGTCGGCCTTCTCCAAGCCGGCCGCGAGGACCATGGCCTGAGCCTCGGCGACCTGGCGCTGCACGTCGATGCCCTTGAGCCGGATCTCCTTCTCGGCCTCGAGACGCAGGCGGTACTCCTCGTGCTCGCGGGTGGCCGTGTCGAGCGCGGCCATGGCCTCGGCCTTGTGCGACAAGCCTTCCGCTTCGCCCTTGAGGCGTTCCTTGATGCCCTCGGCGTCGGCCAGGGCCTTCTCGCGGTCCACCACGGCCTCGGCGCGGCCGACCTTCTCGATGGCCTCGGCATCGCGTTCCTTGACCTGGACGTTCGCGAGGCCGGCCGCGGCGGTCTCGGCCTGGATGCCCTCGGCGAGGCGGATCTTGGCGCGGGCGTCGAGGTCGGCGGCCTGCTGGCGCGACTCGGCGAGCACGACGACCTCGCGGGCCTTGTGCTGCGCGGCCTGTTCCGCAGCCTCGGCGGCCTTGATGTCCTTGACCAGCGACTGCTGCGCCTCGGCCTCGGCCATGATCACGATCTGCTGGCGGTCGCGTTCGGCCGACTCGACCGCACGCAGGCGCTTGATGTTCTCCTCCTGCTCGGCCACGGTCTTCTCGACCGCGACCCGCTCGCGCACCAGGTCGGCGATGGCGCGGCGCTCGTGCTCGAGCTCCTTGTCCTTCTCGATCATGCGCAGCGCGGTCTCGCGTTCGCGCGCGATGACCTCCAGCATGCGGTCCTTCTCGATGCGCTCGGTCTCGACGGCGATCACGCGCTCGCGGTTCTTCTCGGCGACGGCGATCTCGCGGGCCTTGTTCTCGGACTGGATGCCGAGCTGCTCCTCGGTGCGGATGAACGCGGTGTTGGCCTTGAGGCGTTCCTCGGCCTGGACCTTCTGGGTCTCCGCCTCCTGCTGCGCGCGGGCCGTCTCGATCTCCCGCTTCTGCCTGATCTCCGCGTCCGCCTGACGACGTTCGAGCTCCAGGATCGCTTCACGCGCGCTGACGTTCTGGCGCGTGATCTCCTTCTCCTCGTTGCGGGTGAACTCGTTGGTCTTGACGTGCTCGATCGCGGTCAGCTCGGTGATCTTGCGGATGCCCTGCGCGTCCAGGATGTTCGCCGGGTCGAGCTGCTTGAGCGGCGTCTGCTCCAGGTAGTCGATGGCCGCGTCCTCGAGGCTGTAGCCGTTGAGGTCGGTGCCGATGACCTGGACGATCCGGTCGCGGAACTCGTCGCGGTGGGTGTAGAGGTCCACGAAGTCGAGCTGCTTGCCGACGGTCTTGAGCGCCTCGGAGAACTTGGCGTTGAACAGCTCCTGCAGCGTCGCCTCGTGGCTCGCGCGCTCGGTGCCGATCGCCTGCGCGACCTTGATGACGTCCTCGACGGTCTTGTTGACCCGCACGAAGAACGTGATGCGGATGTCCGCGCGGATGTTGTCCTTGCAGATCAGGCCATCGTTGCCGGCCCTGCGGATCTCGATGGTCTTCACCGAGATGTCCATCGTCTCGCATCTGTGCAGCACAGGTAGGACGACTGTGCCCGTGAAGGTCACGTCGACCTTTCTCATCTTCGAGACGATGAGCGCCTTGCCCTGTTCGCACTTCTTGAACAACCTGCTCAACGTGATCGTCGCGAGGATCAGCACGACCACGATCACGGCGATCAGCACGAGCAAGCCCGTCGAAATCGCACCCATTTGTCAGCCCCCTGTGGTGATGTCCACGACCCAGAAGAACTCGCCCTCTGCGTCGTAGTCGAAGATCAGCGCGGTCTGTCCCGCTTTCAGTTCGGTGCTCTGCGAGGCTCGCACCTGCACGACCGCCGTACCGCCGTCGTCGGCGGTGACTTCGGCCTGCCCGTAGTTCTCGGTCACCCGCGCTGTCTTCACGATCGCCGTGCGACCCACGAAATCGTTGCGGGAGGCGGGTTTCTCCGGCTTGGTCCAGTTCCTGACCGGGATCAGGAGGATCCTGGTGAGCAGCGCGCCCACGAGCAGCGCGCCGAGGAGGACGACGTACCGGAGCTTCCCCTCCGGCGTCACGACCGTGCCGACCAGCGCCGCGAACCACGTGATCAACACGAAGAGCGAGATCGAGATCGGCAGCACCGGGGCGTGGAGGTGGTCCATGCCGATCAGCGCCGCCGTGAGCCAGTACGCCAGCACCACGAGCACCAGCAAGCTGAACAGCACGGTCGGGAACGCCAGCGCGGCAGCAACGAACTCGGTCATCCTCGCCCCCCTTCTTGCCCCTCAGATGTTCTGGAGGCGTGATCCGTTGCACTGATACGCGAGTTTTCGCGGGAATGACAGAGGTCACTCGGCAGTTGTTCGGATCATGGACATCGGGGTGCAGGGGCTGAACATCGGCGACACCGCCGGACCGGACGAAACGCGACGACTCGCCCAGCTGGCGGAGTCACTCGGCTATCACTCTTGGTGGGCGTCTGATCACGTGGTGCTGCCGTCGCCCAAGGTCGACCCGTCACCGTCCGAACCGGACACCGTGATCGTGGATCCGCTCACGCACCTCGGGTTCGTGGCGGCCTCGACGTCCCGGCTGGAGCTCGCGACCGGCATCCTGATCCTGCCCCAGCGCAACCCGTTGGTGCTCGCGAAGCAGGTGGCGTCGCTCGACCTGCTGAGCGGCGGGCGGTTCACGTTGGGCGTGGGCGCCGGCTACCTGGAGCAGGAGATGACCGCGGTGGGCGCGTCGTTCGAGGACAGGGGCGCGCGGACCGACGAGTACCTGGACGCGATGGACCAGCTGTGGCACTCGCCGTCGCCGTCGTTCGACGGCAAGTTCGTGTCGTTCTCCGGCGTCGACGCCCATCCGCGGCCGTCCAACGTGCGGGTGGTCGTCGGCGGGCACAGCGGCGCGGCGTTCCGGCGGGCGGTGACCCGTGCGCAGGGGTGGTTCGGCATCGGCACGCCCGACGACATCCGAGGCCACCTCGCGCGTTTCCCGGCGCGCCCCGAGGGGTTCCGGATCAGCGTGTCGGCGCAGGTGCCGCTGTCTCCGTCGGTGATCAGGGAGTACGAGGACCTCGGCGTGGACGAGCTGGTGATCTACCCTCCGGCGTTCGACGGCACCGTGGACGAGGTGCTGGAGCGCAACGCCGAGTTCATTGGCTAACCTCGGTCGGCGTGATCCCCGTCGTCGTGCTCGCCGGCTTCCTAGGTTCCGGCAAGACCACCCTGCTCAACCACCTGCTGCGCACGTCCGGCGGCACGCGGATCGGCGTCGTGGTGAACGACTTCGGTCGGATCAACATCGACGCGTTCGCGGTGTCGGCCCAGGTCGACTCGATGGTGTCGCTGTCCAACGGCTGCCTGTGCTGCGCGGTCGACGGCACCGAGCTGGACTCCATGCTGTCGAAGCTGGCCGCGGCCGACCTGGACGTCATCGTGATCGAGGCGTCCGGCCTGGCCGAGCCGTCGACGCTGGTCAGGATGGTGCTCCAGGCGCCGGGGGTGACGTACGGCGGCTTGATCTACGTGGTCGACGCGGTGGAGTTCCAGGCCGTGCCGGACCTGTCGCGTGATCTTTCACTGGCCGACCTGGTGGTGCTGAACAAGGTCGACAGGGTCTCGACGCTGCCGTCGCTTCCCTGTTCGGTGCCGGTGCTCCCCGTGTCGTACGGGCGAATCGACCCCGCGCTGCTGTTCGAGGTGCGCCCGCCGGACCTCGGGCCGCGCCAGCTGTCGTTCGACGATCTGGACGACCACTCGACGCACGCGCACGCCGTTTACGACAGCGTGTCGTTCGAGTCCTCGGATCCGTTGCACCCCAAGCTGTTCATGGACTTCCTGGACGCACGCCCCGAGGGGTTGTTCCGCGCCAAGGGTTTCGTGCAGTTCCCCGGCGGCACGTTCATGCTGCACACCGTCGGCTCCTACGTCTCGTTCACACCGGTCGAGCCCGCCCCGACGCAGCTGGTGCTGATCGGGGCGGGCATCGATCCGGACTCGTTGACGGACTGGCTGATGGCGTGCGTGGCGGACGGACCGGTCACCGAGCAGGACATGCTCTGGGTGCTCCGGTACGCCCGCTGACTCACTTCCCGCAGAGCGCCTTGTCCACAGTGGACAGCACGTCGTCGTGCGCCTTCGCCGCTTCCTCCGGCGTGTCCTGGAGCGTGCCGGGGAGGGCAGTCACCGCGACGGAGAACGCCTTCCCGTTGGGCGCCACACCACCACGAGTCTCGAACCCGTGGATGTCGCCGCCGTGCCCCCAGTACCGGCCACCACACGTGAGCGGCGAGCTCGCGATGCCGAGCCCGTACTCGACGCCGGGCCACATCTCGCCGGCGGTGTCGACGGTCTTCTGCATCTCGTCGAGCTGGGCCTTCTTCAGCAGATCACCCTTCAACAGCCCGCGGTAGAACGTGTTGAGGTCGGTGGTGGTGGAGATGATCTGCCCAGCCGCCCACCCCCACGAGGGGTCGAGCTCGGTGACGTCCTCGACCCCGTTGGCGGTCTTGGCGTACCCGTGCGGGTGCCGCCCCCGGATGGTCTCGTCACCGACACCGGGCCAGTAGGTGTCCTTCAACCCGAGCTTCCGGACGATCCGCTGGTCGACGTTCTCGGCGACCGGCCGCCCGGTGACCTTCTGGATCAGCAGCCCCAGCAGCACGTAGTTCGTGTTGCTGTACTTGAACTTCGCGCCGGGCTCGTTGGTCACCGGGTGCGCGTTGCCGACGTTCAACAGCTCATACGGCTCGAGGTACCGGTGCCGCACCTCCTCGAACTTGTCGAGTCCCAAGTACTGCGTGTAGTTCGCGAGCCCGCTGGTGTGGTTGAGCAGCTGCCGCACGGTGATCCGGTCGTCCTTGACCGCGCCGGGCAGGTAGTGGTTGATCGGCTTGTCGAGCTCGACCTTCCCCTCCCCGACGAGCTGCATGACCACGGTGGCAACGAAAGCCTTGGTGTTGGACCCGGCCCGCACCTGCCCGTTCCTCGGAACGGGCACGCGCTTGCCCAGTTCGGACGTGCCGGACGTGTACTGCACGGCCCTGCCGTTCGCCTCGGTGACGGTGGCGAGCGCGGCGGGGAACTCCTTCGCGAGCCCGTCGAGCTGCTTCTGAACCTGGTCGCCGGGCGCGGCCATGGCCGTTCCGCTGCACAGCATGGCCACGGCCAGCACTCCTACCAGCGTCTTCTTCATCGTGCGCCTCCCCTTTCGTCGATGGGGAGAGACTTCCAATTCTTGCTTCTCGGCACAGTCACGCTCGCTGCCGTTGATCGGGTGGAGCAGGCTCCACCTCAGTAGCGAACGCTGCTCTGCAGAAGCGGCGGGTAGATGGTGGACGCCTCGCCGTCCACCGTCGTGCCGGCGAACTGCAGCATGGCCCGCAACTCACCGTGCAGCGGCGCGGGGTAGTTGAGGTCGGGTTTGGAGACTTGGTCGAGTTCTTCGAGCTGATCCGCGGTGAGCACGACCTCTTCCAGGTTGCTCTCCAGGTGCTCCAGTCTCCGTGCCCCGATGATCGGCACAACGGTGCCTTTCTGCGCCTTCAGCCAGGCCAGCGACACGGCCGCCGCGGTGGTGTTCGTCTCCTCGGCGATCTTGATGACTGCGTCGATGACCTTGAACTCGTCCTCGGTCGGCGGATTGATGTAACCGGCCCGCTCCGAGTCGCTGACCTGCGCGTTCCTTCGATACTTGCCGCTGAGGAACCCGTTCTTGAGCGGGCTCCAAGGCACCAGCGCCATCCCCATGTCCCGAGCCATGGGCGCGATCTCCCCCTCGACCGTCCGCGCCAGCAACGAGTACTCGACCTGCAACGCGATCAACGGCGTCCACCGGTTCAGCACGGCCATCGTCTGGGCCTGCGCCGTCACCCAGGCAGGCACGTTGGAGAACCCGATGTACCCGACCTTGCCCGATCCCACCAGATCGTCGAGCGTCGCGAGGGTCTCCTCGATCGGGGTGTTCCGATCCCAGTTGTGCATCCAGTAGAGGTCCAGGTAGTCCGTCTGAAGGCGCCGAAGGGTCTCCTCGAGCTGCCTCCTGATCGTCGTGCGCCCAGCCCCACCCCCGTTGGGATCGCCGGGGTGCATGTTGAAGAAGAACTTGGACGCCAGCACCACCCGATCGCGGATGCCGTTGGCCTTCAGGAAGTCGCCGAGGATCTTCTCCGAGTGCCCGTTGGTGTAGAAGTTGGCGGTGTCGACGAAGTTCCCGCCGCGATCGAGGTAGGCTTTGAGGATCTTCTCCGACTCCTCGACACTGCAGCCGGCAGATCCGGGATCCTCGCCGAAGGTCATGGCGCCGAGGGCTGCGGGGCTGACGCGGAGGCCGGAGCGGCCCAGGGTGACGTAGTGGTCGAGCGGCATTTGGCTGGCTCCTTGGAGGGGTTCGTTCGTTGTGCTCCAAGTTCAGCTCTTGGCTCGTGCCGGCGGTACTTCGATCCGACCGGGGTCTTGCCTGATCCTCTCGCTCTCGGTCGGCGGGGTGCGTCAACCGTGAGGTTGGCAACCCGGACGACACACGGCGGGGTAGATCGGTAGGCTGTCCCGGCGAGGGCTGCTAGCTCAATTGGCAGAGCAGGAGACTTTTAATCTTCGGGTTCAGGGTTCGAGTCCCTGGCGGCCCACCAAACCCCCAGGTCCTGGACCTGGGGGTTTCGCTTTGGAAGATCACTGATACGCCTTTGATGCGCTTTACTCGCTGACTCTCAATCTGCGGCCTCTCCGGGTTCGTCCTGGTCAGCCCGGTCGAGCGCCCCTTCCAAAGCGTCAGCCGCCTTCCGATCGACCGCCTTCCTCGCGAGGTAGGTGTCCTGGGTCATGGACGGCCGGGCGTGCCCGAGCTGGTCCGCGACGACCCGCGCGGAGAGCCCCGCTTCATCGAGGATCGTGGCCGCCGTCTTGCGGAAGACGTGCGAGGTCACCCAGGCGAACTCGTCCCCTCCGCGAGCCTTGCGGATGTCCCTGCGGGTGTTCGACGGATCACGCAGGCCACCGAGGCTGTTCGGGAAGACCGGCCCGTTCGGGAACAGCGTGGCTGCACGACGCCGCTGCAACATGTCGAGCGCCCACTTGGGCAGCGGGAGCGTCCGCTCACCCGCCTCCGTCTTGGTCGACTTCCTGATCAGCCCGAGCCCAGCGGCCCGGATGACCGTGTAGTTCACGTCGACCGTTCCGGCCTCGAAGTCGACGTCGTCCCAGTAGACGGCCAGTGCCTCGCCGATGCGCACGCCCGTGGCCATCATGAAGCGCGACAGGTCAGGGAGGTCCTTCCGAACCGCCACCGGGTCGGACTCCAGCATCTCCAGCCACGTCAGACGCTCCTCCCGCGTGAGCGCCCTGGGGCTCTTCTTCCGCCCGCTTTCCAACGGGTCGGTGTCCCGCACGGGGTTCGTGTCCAGCGCCTTGTCCCGGACAGCGATCCGCAGGGCACCCGAGATCACCGAGCGCGCCGTCTTGGCGCTGTCGACACCGACCGACCGCCAGAGCGCACTCAAGAACGCATCGATTCGAGCCACGGTCATCTCACGAATCCGCAGCTCACCGAGGCCCGGAAGGACATGCCGGCCGAGGATGCTCCGGTAGGTGTCGAGGCTGCTAGGCGACCGCTTGCCCATGTCCACGAGCTTCTGGAACTTCGCCAGCCAGAGGTCCAATGCTTCCTTGAACCGGCTGTCCGGAGTGAGGGAGTCGCCAGCCGGACCCTTGCGCTCGGCGAGCGCCTTCTTGAGCCTCCGCTCTGCCTCTGGCTTGGTCTTCCCGCGCCGGAGTACAGGCCGCGTCTTGCCGTCGAAGTCCCGGTAGTTCGCGACTGCGATCCAGCCGGATTCTGTTTGACTGCAACGAATCTTGCCGTACGTGCCGATGTCGAGTGGTGGACGAGGCATCAGGCCGCCTCCTCAAGCAGGTGCTCGAACCAGCTCCGCACCTCGGATGGCAGGTACCGCAGGTGCTTCCCCAAGCGCCGTGCGGGCGGGCCGTAGTTCTTCGTTCGCCAGCCGTAGAGCGTGTGGACCGGGACGTTCAGGTAGGCCGCAACGTCGTTGACTGTCCACAGTGGCTCGAACTGGTGTGTCTCCATGATGTTCTCCCCCTAGATCAAGCAGCTTGCGGTGTTGCCGAACTCCCCGGAGGTCCGGCGGATGCGAGCAGTGCGGCCGTGTATTCGGCCTTCCACCTGCGGCGCTCTGCGACGGCGCTCAACAGCAGGTGTGCGCGTGGCGGCACGTTCGGGTCGCCGGGCTGCACGTTGTTCCAGACGACGCGTTGCGCCTGGTCCTCGGGCTTGATCCCGACATCGGCGAGCAGTTGCCGAACGAACGCCTTGCGGTCGTGCTTGTGGTCAGCGAGGGACTTTCCCGACCACTTCCGAGAGACCAGCACCCGCCGCCCAGCGACACCGAGCGTGGTCCGCTTGTGCGCCTTGCCCTTGCACTTGCCTGGCACCGTCGACAGTCGGGCCCCACGAGGCTGGACGCCATAGAGAAGCCACACCGCGCACTACGGCGAGCAAGGCGTCACGGCCAGCTCAGCGCAGAGACGTTCGGCGTGATCTTCCTGCCGCGCGGTCTGCGCCTCGAAGCACTCATCGATGCTCTTCGTGAGGTACTTCGTCAGGTAGCCGATGTGTCGCCCGGCTTCCTCCGTGCCGCCGAGGATGCCCTTCGAGTGCACCTGCACCCCGAACCGCGCGACGTGCGCCGGTTGCTCGACCTGGTCCAACGCCTCATCCCAGGTAGGCAAGGCCCTACGCGTCTGAGGATCAACGAAGCCCTTGGCCCGCACATCCCAGACCGGCAGGTTGTCACCGCCGTACTTGATCTCGTCATGCTCAGGCCACCAGACCTGGTGATAGGTGGCCTCAGCGACCGCCCGCAGCTCAGCCCGCGAGATGCTGCCCCGAACCGCCGCGTGCCAGTGCGGAGCCAGCCGCCGCTGGGGTTCGACCGTCGAGAAGTACTGGACGTCCCAGCCGACGCAGCGCCGAAGGTTCTGCACGAACCGGTCCAGGAGCGCCGCGAAGTGCACCGCGTCCCGAGCCGCCCGCCGGTAGTCGTACGTCGCCGGATCAACCGGAGTGCCGTCGGTGCGCACCTTGCCGTAGGTGTCGAGCGTCAGCGTGAGAAACGTCGAAGGCTGGTACTTACCTCCGAACACGCGCCCAACCGTGCGCTTGCTGACCGGTCGCCGAGGCAGGTTCGGCGCATCCTGCCGCCGCCTGGTCGACCTCTTCCGTGCCGCCTTGAGCGGAGCTTCCAGGGACGGGAGCGAACCGCGGACTCCGAGTTGCCGAAGTTCGGCGTCGACCTCCGCGACCTCGTCTCGCACCTCTTCCGCTCCGACGTCGTCGCCCTCATCGAGGGCCAGGCGGTAGGCCTTGACCAGGTCAGCCCGGTACGCGGCCAGCTCCCGCTGATCGTTCGTCGGGGCGTCCGGCGTGAAGTCGGGTTCCTCAGTGAGGTGCCATCCCTCGCGACACTGCGCCATCCGCAGGCGTCGGTTCTTCTCCGCGCAGGTAGGGCACACACTCGCGACGGTCGAACCGCACGGCACAGGCACGATGTCCACACGCCCGGTGTCGAGGTCGATCCGTTCCTTGGCCAACGGCCGCACACAAACGCCGTGTTCCTCGGCGACAGCGCGAGCGACGTCGAGCGCGGCCGGCCGCTTCATCCGCTCCGAGCGAGTCAGGTACTCGGTCATGCCGCCGCACTCCCTTCGGACCGTTCGGGGAACTCGTGCACCGTGGCCGGGGCGAGGTAGACGCCCAGCTCGACCAGGTCCGCGTCCGTGACGTGGAAAGCCCGAGCCCTTTCCGGCTCCCGCTGCCCGTCTTCCTTGAGCCAGGCGACGCCGGGCGTGTTCTCGCTGATCTCGTGAGCAGCCGCGCCACGTTGCCGAACGCCGTCGCCCAGGACCATGTCCACCTGCACCGGCTCGTCCAGGCGCAACGCCACGCGAGTGGTGAACAGATGCCGGAAGCTCACGACCTCCTTGCGTGGGTCCTGGATCAGGCCCACAACGGCATAGCCGGGCGCGCGGCCCTGCGAGGTGATCGTCTGCACCGCACGCGTGGCACGCTCGCGGAGGTTTCGGTCCGGCTGGTAGGCGATCAGGTCCGCCAGCTCATCCACGATCAGGACCGTGAACGGCTCACCCGTGCTCCGCGCCCAGAGCCGCCGAATGCCCCGGTAACGAGCCGCGCGCTCCTTGACCTCTACAGCAATTTCTTCAAGCAGGGCAACGGCTTCCGGCCCGTTGTCGTAGACGACCTTCTCGAACGCGTCCGGGCACTGGCCCAGCTCCATGCCGCCCTTGGGATCAATGCCGACGAGGCGGACAAGCCCAGCCTTGATAGCCGGGGCGAGCTGCCACACGATCGACCACAGCACCGAGCCCTTACCCGCACCCGGCACGCCGACCACGAGGACCTGCGAGCCGAGCAGCTTCAACCGCCAGAGCTTCCCGGTCTCGGTACGCCCAACGACTACGCGTTTGAGATCGACCTCTCCGACGTCGGCGAGCTGCGGCACGGCAACCGGCCTCGACAACGGATCGGAGTGGATGAAGTCGAGCTCAAGCACACGCGGCTTGAGCACCCGCACACGGCAGGATCGGGCGTTGAACGAGTGCGCGAGGTTGTCTCGTCGCGCTTCCCACTGCTCCGGCGACTGCGCCGGGATCATCCGCACGCGGACCTTGTCCCGCCAGCCCTCGGAGCGGATGCGGCGCAGCTTCGGCCGGTACTCCTTGCCCCGGTTGTCCTTGGTCAGCTCAGCCAGCCGCATCACGGTGCGCCACTGCGGCACGTAGACCGTGAGCCGACGCCACTCCGTCAGCAGCCGATACCAGCCGTGCCGCAGGAACGAGTCCCGATCGAGGCCGTACCAGACGGTCAGCGCACACACGAGGGACAGCAGGGCCAGTACCAGCAGCGACAGCCCGAACTGCCGGTAGCCGGCATAGCTGCCGAGGCCGAGCGTGACGGCCACCGGGTACCGCACGGCGAGAACCGCGAACTTCACCGCCAGGCGAACCATCAGCCAAAGCAGCACGAACGGCGCGAGTACGACCTTGACCCAGCCGGGAAGCCATACCCACCAAGGGAACTGCGGACGTGCGCCCTCGAACGGCGCGGGATCAATCCAACGGTTGCCCTTCATCGCGCACCGCCCAAGCACGCGACGCACTGAAAGACACTGCCAACGCTCGGAATGCGCCCAATGGGCTGAAAGGCTCCCGCACCGTTGGAGCACTGCGCCTTACAGGTCAGGCACTCGAACCCCTCAGCCTGTGCGGCGGTGAGTTCCAGTGTCTCCACGGTGCCGCCGTCGAGGATCACGACGTAGGTGGAGACGGTCTGCTTGCCGGAGATCATCCGATCCCACAACAGTTGCTTGGTAGTCCCGTCTAGCGCACGACTGCGCTCAGGCTCTACGCTCATCGTTGTTCACTCCCAGTTGGGTGAGCAACGCAGGAGCGGCGAGGTTGGTAGCCGGTTTCCGCTCCTGCGTCTCAGGTTCTCGTTACGCCGCAACAAGACGTGCGGCATCGCCGCGTGACCCAGCACGGTCACGCGCTCTGTCTAAACAGGACTTACCTAGCTCTTGCGGAGCTTGATCGCTTCGCCCTTCTCACGCTCCCGGTTGGCCCAGTAGATGGCCTCGTGGTGGTGGCTGCGATCGGTCTCCGCGACGCGCGCATAGATGGCCGCGGAGCGCAGGTAGTAGTCCTTCAGCACCTCGGGCTTGGCCTTGGGGTTGGGCAGGAGCTTGCTCAGCACGTCGTGCGCTTCGCTCAACGTCGTCGCTTTCTCCGCCAGTCCCCAGTGCATGGCCTCAACCGCGGACATCCTGGTCTCCCTCCGCGAGCGCGTGACGCCCTTCCTGGCTGCCGAGGTGATCGGCCAGCTTGGCCGCCTCTCGCGACAGCTCCCGGCAGAACCGCATCAGCACGTCCAGCCCACCGGGGAAGGGCGGAAGCTGGATCGCGATGTTGACCGGGTCGAGGTAGATCGCCAGAGCCGGAACCTCGGGCGTCACCCGGATCATGGCCGCGCCCGCGTCCTTACCGGGCGTGCACGTGGCGTTGAACCCCATCACTGACCACCCCGCGTACCACCAAGCGCCGCGTCGAGCGCGGCCTGACCTTCGGCGATCGCTTCAGCGAGCCGAGGCAGTGCTTCGGCGTCGACGACCAGGACCGCCGGGAAAGCATTGCCAAGCCGGAACTCGACCCGGCCCGCGAACACGAGCGGTTCCACCCGAATCGGCAGGTTCGCCGTCAGGTGCAGGCGCATCAAGTCGGCCACGGATCACGCCGCCTTGGATGCGGGCTTGGCCACGACCGCCGCCTTCATACCGGTAGCGCGCAGGCTGTAGCCCAGCTTCGCCCGGCAGCGGTGCCGCTCACCGCCGTGACTGCCACGGCAGCCCTTGTCATCGATCCACGGCGTGACCGTCAGGCCCTCGAACACCGCCGGACGGATGTCCGTACCGGGGATCGCCTCCGGCGGAACGGGCTGGTGAGGTGCGGAGATCTTGACCGTGACCGCCGCGTCCGTCTTGCGCTCGGCCGCCTGGTCGATCACGAGGACCGACCACACGAACTGTCCGGTCTCCTTGTCGATCTCCTGCTCGACAGGAAGGCCCTTGGCGCGGTCTTCAGCCGACTGGAACTTGAGCACCGGCTCAACGCTCATCACGAGCGCGCCCCTCGGGAACACGAAGTCATGACCCGCCGGGAGCCTGCTCCCACCTGTGATCGCCATCGTCGTTCTCCTGTCGTTCGTGCCGGTCGGGGCCGTTCCCCGACGTCTCGACACCTACGACTTTCGGCGAAATTGCAGGACGGGAGCACCGCATAGCAGGACAACTACAGACGTCTTCGCTAATTTGAAGACGTCCCTACTTGTACGGAGGATGTGGTCATGCCAAACCAACGACTGCGAGATGCGTTGCTGCGCAACGGTTTGGACTTCGACCAGGTCGCCAAGGCCACCGGAGTCGACCCGAAGACGGTCGAACGCTGGATCACCCAGGACCGGACGCCGTACCCGCGCCACAGGCACGCCATCGCCGCCACGGTCCGCGAGACGGAGACATACCTCTGGCCGAGCGCCGTCGCGCCGGAGAAGAAGAAGGAGATCAACGAGTCCGAAGTGGTGTAGGTCTTCGCGCACCGCCACGCCGTGCCGCAGGACATCTGGACGCACCTGATCGAGCAGTCGAAGATCAGCATTTCGATCCTCGTCTATGCCGGCATGTTCCTCGTGGACAATCCAGGGTTGATCAGGACGCTTCGCCAGAAGGCAGAAGACGGCGTCAAGATCCGCCTGTTGCTCGGAGACCCGGCCAGCCGGGAGGTTGCGCGCCGCAGCGAGGAAGAGGGGATCGGGAAGAGCACGCTCGCTGCGAAGATCCGGAACGCTCTCGCGGTCTACAAGCCGTTGGCCGAGGTGCCCGGCGTGGACATCCGGGTGCACGGCACGACGCTCTACAACTCGATCTACCGCTTCGATGACGAGATGCTGGTGAACACGCACGTTCACGGGTTCATGGCAGCTCACGCCCCGGTCCTGCACCTGCGCCGACTGTCCGGCGGCGACCTGTTCGAGACGTACGCCGAGAGCTTCCAGGGCGTGTGGGACGGCGCGAAGCAGCCGAAGTGGTAGGCAGGTAGGTATGGCGCGCACTGATCACTACAACGACCCGAACGCCCCCAAGGCGACCAACATCGTGGTGGCGGTGACCGCGTTCGTGCAGGACGAGCACGGCCGGCTGCTGATGATCCGGCGCACCGACAACGACCTCTACTCGATCCCCGGCGGGGCGCAAGACGTCGGCGAGACCATCGGCCAGACCGTCATCCGCGAGGTCAAGGAAGAGACCGGGATCGACGTCGAGCCCACCAACATCATCGGCGTCTACTCCGACCCCAAGCACGTCATCGCCTACACCGACGGCGAGGTGCGACAGCAATTCTCAATCTGCTTTCGCGCGCGGCCAACGGGCGGCGAGCTACGAACGAGCAACGAGTCAAGCGAGGTCCACTGGGTCAACCGCGGAGAGCTGGACGCACTCAACATCCACCCGTCGATCCGACTTCGCATCGAGCACGGGTTTGCCGAACGATCGAAGCCTTACTTCGCGGTGTAGTCGATCGCCACTGAACGCAACCGCTCTTCCGTACGTTCGACCGCTGCGACCAGTTCCGGCGTGGCCTGCCGGATGAAGAAGGTCACCAAGTCTTCAGGACCGTAACGCTTCTGGATCTCTTCGATCCGATCGACCACATTGACCACCAGTCCATCAGGCGTAGTAGTCATGTCTGCCCACCACAGCACGTCTCGAAGTATCGTCTGTTCGTCCTGCCATTCAGCGATGTCGGCCGATAGGCCGCGAAGCTCCGCTTCCCGGTACGCGCAGGAGTGATGCGCCACGAGTGCACACAACCGAGTAGGCATGCCAAGTTCCCTCAGATACCTGGCGCCGTCCAAAGGGTGGAATCCACTCTTAGCTACTGTGGGTGCATACCCGACGTCATGCAGCAGCGCAGACGCAACGAGCAAATCTCGCTCCGAGGGTGGCACGAGATGGGCTGCCTGACCTGCACGTCGGCCAACACCCTGGACATGAGCCCAGCGTCTGGGCAGGGCTTCTGAGAGCTGCGCTTGTGCGATGTCCGTGGCAGCAGACACGAGGCTCATACAGCCGACCTTACTGAGCCAAGCCCTGCCAACACTGCCTGAGGTCGGTACACTGCGCGCGTGCTAGCGCCCCAGATCATAGTTGCCGTTGAGAAACGCCTCCGGCGAAGTCACCGGGGACGCCGCACAGTCTACCGTCGCGAATGGAGTATCGCGGCTGGTGCCACTCGCATCGACGTGGCCGCAATAAATGGCAAGATCACCGGCTGTGAAGTTAAGAGCGCACGAGACAATTTCTCTCGCCTCGCTTCACAGGTCAAGTCCTACAGTGCAGTTCTTGACACCGCAGTGGCCGTCATCGAGGGCGATCGCGCAGTCAGTCGAGTAGAGTCACTAATCCCCGACTGGTGGGGCATCTGGCAAGCGATTGAATCATCAAGAGGGCCAATACTTAGGACAATTCGTGAGACCAGCCACAATCCGTCACCAGATCCGCTAGCTATTACACAGCTAGTTTTACGCGACGAAGCATATTGCATCCTGCGGAAGCACTCGATCCACACCGGCCTTCGCACAGCCACGCGATGGCGGATATGGAATGCACTAGCCGACGGACTGCCTCTAGACACCCTTCAGCACGAGGTTCGGGAGGCAATTAAGGCTCGTCAAGCGTGGTGATCCTCCGCGCTACAAGATCGAGATGGTGAGCAGTCCCAATTTCTCGCCATGTAGCACCGTTACCAGGACCTTGCGCACGTGGATCAGCAATGCGCGCATCAGCGTAGCCCAGTGCAGCACCTGCAAATTCAGGATGGCCAGCTATCCTTTCACAAACGTCATAGAACTGCTCATTTCCACGCGGATCATTCTTTCGCCCTTTGAGAACAAGCCAGCGATCAGCTAGTGTATAGCGGAGCTGAGGCGCAGGCGCGAAAGGTGGTCCGCTTGTCCACAACGGATAAGTGATCGCATAATCGCCGTACAACGGAATCCTTGGGAGTCTGCGCCTCCCACGCACGGCGTCCCAAAGAGCAGCATCGTATCGCTGAAACTCTGAGAAGACCCAAGGGGCTACAACAGAAAGGTCGACCGGAAATGATCCAGAAGTAACAATGACTCGGCGCCAACTGTCTACATCGGACAGCCCTCGAAGAACGTCGAGAACCATCCTCGCCCCAGCGCGCACAGCAAGATCGCCGTTCACCACGGCGAGGTCCAGAATCAGGTCCGCTTCTGCTTGCCGGACGTTAAGGTCAGACAGGAGCTTTTCAAGCGATTCATCGACGTCCTCTGGATCTTCATCCATGTCTTCGATGCTTAGACGCACAGCGACGCCACACCTGTACTCATCATGAATCGCCCGCACATCGGCACGCACGTCGTCTTGATCGGAAAGCCTAACCACAGGGATAGCGCCGATACCCTGGCTCCGCGCCTTCGCAATCACATAAGTTATGACACCTTGGCCGCCAGCAAGGCGAACTGACGATCGAACAAACCCAGCGTCCAGGATCAACTCACCGCCAGCCCAAGAATCCTTGACCTTCTTAACCGTTCGTTCAAGGATTCCCGTTACGGCCACCGGCTCGTCAGGATCCTCCGGAGGAGCAATCTCAAGGACTGGAAGAATCGTGTTCTTTGTCGCAAGCTGGATTCGCCCCAAAGCCGCCAATTCTCCTTGGCGGCCTTTCAGGACCGGAACGTACATAGGCTCAGGCACGCTTCCTCCTCAGGGCGACACCAAGCGCTTCCTCGACTCTTACACCCCGACGACGCGGCCCCAGCCTGACTTCACCTGGCGCCAACGAATCGGCACCAAGCCTCGCGACTGAACTTGCCACCTGCTCCTCAGCCTCCGATGCGGCCAGGGCATCCAGCTTCTCAATCACCCATTGCCTAATCAGGGCGCTCGGCGCCTCACCAAGAACATCAGCCAACTGACGCAACTCATTCAGGCGCGAGACAGGGATGCGTACCGCGTAGACCTGCGACGGGTCTTCCGACCGCCGCCGTCCTCTCTGCCCACGCGGAGGAGCGACTTCCCCTCGCTCCTCCGCATCAGCACGTGCCTCTGCTTCAGCCGCTTCCCGCGCAAGCAGGTCGCGCAAGCTCTCGCTCATCCACCCTCCTCATAAGCCTTCACCTCGGCCGACTTTGCCGCCCATGCCGAGGCGCCCCACCACCGCCCTTGCGGGGGATGGTCTTTTGGCGCCACAACAACGGTCACGACGAAACCAGCCATAGCCGAGTAGCCAGTGACCTTCACCGTCAGTCCAGTCTTGCTACCAGCAGAGCGGACCCAGCGTTCTTCGTCCTGGCAAGCCTCGGTCGCCCACTCCGTCTGGACGTTTCGCTCTCGCTCGAAGCCCTTTCGCTCCGACCGTCGACCAGGATCATGATCACCTATCTCCGACCAGTCCACCTCTTCGAAGACAAGATCCGCATAGGGCACACCCTCGTAGTCGTCGTCGCCTGCTGGCACACCGCCATCCTAGCTTGTCGTATTACAGAAACCCGAGGCTGGCCAATAAGCGTATTACAACTTTGCCGGGCGCGCCAGTCCTGGCTCCACCAGCAACACCCGGTGCCATCCAGGGCGGGCCTGTGAGCAGGCCGTCTGAGCAGGAGATTTGCCGAATTCGGCTATACAGGATCAAGGCCGCCGCTGGCGGCACGCTCCGCGCGTGCGGCGAACACCTTCCATCCCGGCACTCCCGGCATCCGCTTCGCTGCGCCGGTCGGCCGGGCGGCGCTGCGCGCCATCCTCCGGCCTTGTCCAGCCGACGAACTCAACCCACAGAGCCATGCCAGTCAGCAGCTCCCTACGAGCGCCGTCAGGGTCACCGCAGACTTGCCGGTCATGGCGCTCGACTGCCGCGCCGGCTTCGCCGCCTTGCCACCGATCAGGCACCAGACGAAGCCGCGGGAACGCCCCGGCGAGCACCAGGCCGAGCCACCCCGACGCCGCGAGCATGACAACGGCCGGCAGCGCCGCGTCAAGGCTGGAACGAGTACCTTGACCCAGCACCACCGGCCGCGTTCGAGGCTCAGTGTCGGGATGATGGCAGGGGTGCGGGCGGTCCAGAAGGACCAAGATCATGATGCGCTTTAGTCTCGTAAAACGTCGATAAACGTCGAGAAGCGACTGTCCACAGTGCTCAGATCAAGAGCGCATCCGCGCAGGTAGCGAGCATTGTCGAGGAAGATCGGCGAACAACGCCAAGCGAAGTCTCTTACTCTTCGGGTTCAGGGTTCGAGTCCCTGGCGGCCCACAGCCTTGGGCGACGTGTGTCCGCGTTCAGCGCGGACCACGTCGCCCGTTGCGTCTTCTGGGGGACGATCCCCAAGGTTCGGTCGCTGGGCGCCCTCGCGGTTCGCGTGCTCGATCGACAAAGCCGACCCCCCAGGTCTGAGACCCAGGGGTTCCGAGCGCCAGCAGCGCCTCAGTGAGCGGGCGCGTCCACCGGGTTGGTCCGGCTCGGCAGCAGCGCCGCCACGACTACCGTTCCCGCCGCCAGCGCCGTGGCGATCACGAACGCCAGCTTCATCCCGCTCAGCTGTGCCGACGCCACCGCGGTGCCGTCTGCGACCAGTTGGGTTGTGCGGGCGGACATCACGGTGACCACCATGGCGGTTCCGAGGGCTGCCGCCACCTGTTGGAGGGTGCCGAGGATCGAGCTGCCGTGCGGGTACATGTTCGGGGGGAGGGCGCCCATGCCCAGGGTGAAGATCGGGGTGAACGTGGCTGCCAGGCTCACCATCAGCAGGGCGTGCAGGGCCAGGACCTGCCAGTACGGCATGGTCGTGGAGATCTGGGTGAAGCCCGCGAGGGACAGCACGATGCCGATCGCGCCGGGGAGGACCAGCGGGCGGCTGCCGACCTTGTCGTAGAGCTTGCCCACGGTCGGGCCCAGGAGGCCCATGGCCAGGCCGCCCGGCATGAGGAGCAGGCCCGTCTGCAGCGGGGTCAGGGCTCGCAGGTTCTGGAGGTAGAGGGGCAGCAGGATCATCGCGCCCATCATCGCCAGGAACGCCACGCACAGGATGATCAGCGACAGGGCGTAGGTGCGGTGGGTGAGGGTTCGCAGGTCCATCAGCGGGGCGCCGGTGCGCTGCAGTTTGAGCTGGCGGAGCACGAAGATCGTGATGGTGGCGACGCCGGCCAGGACGATGCCGATGCTCGGGCCCAGGTTGGCCGTGCCTTCGCCGAACAGGCTCAGGCCGTAGACCAGGCCGCCGAAGCCCAGGGTTGCCACGGCCGCGCTGAACCAGTCGATGGAGCTCACCTGGGGCTCGCCGATGTTGGTCATCTGGCGCAGGCCGAAGTAGGTCACCGCGCCCGCGATCGGCAAGACGGCCACGAACAGGAGCCGCCACGAGCCGAGCTGCAGGATCAGGCCGGAGATGGCCGGGCCCAGGGCCGGGGCCACCGAGATCGACAACGTCACGTTGCCCATGACCCGGCCTCGGTCCTGTTCGGGCACGACGGTCATCAACGTGGTCATCAGCAGCGGCATCATCACGGCCGTGCCGGCGGCCTGGACGATTCGGCCCAGGAGCAGGACCGCGAACGTCGGCGCGGCGGCGGACAGGGCGGTGCCCGTGAGGAACACGCCCATGGCGATCGCGTAGCCCTGGCGCGTGGTGACGCGTTGCAGGAACCAGCCGGTGATCGGGATCACGGCGGCCATCGTCAGCATGAACGCCGTCGACACCCACTGGGCCGCCTGCTCTGTGACCGACAACGACTCCATCAGGCGCGGGATCGCGTTGATCATGAGCGTTTCGTTCAGGATCACGACGAACGTGGCCAGCACCAGCAGGCGCACCACGAGCGGTGTTCGGGCCGCTTGTGCGGTCGGCCGGTCTTGGGTCGCAGCAGGCATGTCAGGCCCTCACTAGGTTGCTGGCAGTCGTGTCGCGGCCAAGGCCGCCGGCGTCAACGTCGCGCATGACACCGGTAGAGACCGGCAGATGCGGAAGAACTCATCGGTGCGCCCGAGTCTTCCTCATCGCGGTGCCCGTCTCACCCGAATTTCCGGGTCCCTTGGCCGTTCTACTGACACGTCGAACGGTGAGAGCGCGGATCGACACGAGGGTCACCGGAGATTTCCGGTGACCCGTCGCACGTCAGCAGGCGGGATAGCCGCCTGTGCCGGCCGCGGCGCGGAAGCCCTCGTGGCCGTTGGCGTGGTTCAGCGACCACCACCAGTAGAAGTTGTTCGCCACGTGGTAGCAGATCGCCGCGACGTCATCGCCGGCGGTGGCGAAGCCCTGGTTGCAGTAGTTGTAAGGACATTGGTACAGGGTGTAGTTGTTCTGGCTGACGGTGCCCGAACCGACGTTGTTGCAGCTCTGCGGCGGGTCTGCGTACTTGAGGTAGTCCACCGGGATGAAGCCGGAGTGTTCGTTGGCCCGGTTGAACACGAGGCCCCACTTCACGCCGCTTTGCCAGACCGTGCACACCTCGGCCAGGTCGTTGCCCACGTAGGCCTGGCCCTGGTTGCAGTGGAACGCCGGGCATTGGTACAGGGCCCGTGTCTGGGTGACTTCGTTGTGCCAGCCCACTGCCATGATCGTCATGTCCGGCGACGGTGGTTTGGGCGCGGCCATCACCGGAGTGGTCCAGAACGCGGACACGACCAGCACGAGCAGGCATGACAGCACGGATTTGAACAACGTTCTACTCATCGAATCCCCCAGATGTCGACTGAGGACAGTCTGCTGGCGGAGACCTGGGCATCACACCGCCAGCGGAGGGAACGACGGTCCGGCTGGCCCTACCGTCGAAGCGCCGGGAAGCTCCATGGTTCGAAAGATCAAGAGCCGACAGGCTCAACGCCATGAGAACAGCAGTTGTCACGATCATCGCCGCCGCCGCGACCGCCCTCAGCGCGGTGCCGGCAGGTGCGGCCACCTCCACGCTGCCGCCGCCCAACGACGCCGCGCTGCGGGCCTCCATCAGCGGACTGCCCGATCGGGACACGACCGGGGCGCTGGTCCGGATCACCGGGTCCGCGGGCTCGTGGTCCGGGACGTCCGGCGTGTCCGACGTCCACACGGGAGCGCCGGTGCGGGACCAGGGGCGCTTCCGGGTCGGCAGCATCACGAAGGTCTTCACCGCCGTGATGGTGTTGCAGCTGGCCCAGGAGCGGCGGATCGACCTCGACGAGCCCGTGCAGCGGTACCTGCCGGGCGTGCTGCCCGCCGACTACCCGCCGGTTCCCGTTTACACGCTGCTCGACCACACGTCCGGGCTGCCGTCGGTGGACATTCCCGGACTGACCGATCCGCAGTGGGTCCTCGACCACCGCTTCGAGCACTGGAGCCCGCGGCAGGTGCTGGACACCGCCCTGCGGCACCCGATCGACTTCCGGCCCGGCAGCGCGCAGAAGTACACGAACACCTCCTACGTCACGGCCGGCATGATCGTCGAGAAGGTGACGGGACGCTCCTACGCGCGGAACCTGCGTGAACGGATCACCGGTCCGCTCGGCCTGTGCCACACCTCATTTCCCGGGGACGACCCGAGCCTGCCCAACGCGGCTGCTCGCGGATACCTGAACGTGAACGGGCAGCTCGTCGACGTGACCGAGATGAACCAGTCGATCCCCGGCACCGCGGGCGCGATCATCTCCACCGCGGAGGACCTGGACGGGTTCATCACCGGGCTGTTCCGCGGCCGTCTGCTCGGTCAGGAGATGATGACGCGACTCTTCACCGTGCCGGACGTGCAGACTTCCGACGGCAGCGGCCCCGCCCTCTACAGCCAGGGCCTGATGAGGATCGCGATGAACGGCGTCGAGGTGTGGGGGAAGACCGGCAGCCGGCACGGGTACTCGAGCGGTGTCTTCGCGACGCGCGGCCTGGAGCGGAAGCTGACGTACTCGGTGAACCCCGCGGTGAAGTCGCCGGACGGTCAGCCGCTGATCGTGCGGAAGATCGCCGCCGCGGCGCTGAGCTGACTCGGACCGTGGTCCGAGGCGCAACGCCGGACCGCGGGCCGATCCCCGGCGGCGTTCGCGCTGACAGCGTTGCCGGCATGACGTACAGGTTCCCGAACGGGTGGGTTGGTGGCGCGGCGCTGGTCCTCGGGCCGGTGCTGCTCCTGGTGGGCACGCTGTTTCGGTCACCGTTCCACTTCTTCTTCCCGGACCAGCTGCGGGCGGTGGCCGAGCATCCTGCGCTGGTGCAGGCGGCCTACACGGCGTTCCTGGCCGGCAACGTCGTGATGTGGGCCGCGGTGGCCTGTCTCGTGCAGCGGATCGGGCGGGAACGTCCGCGGTGGGCCACTTGGGGCGGGATGCTCGTGACCGTCGGGTTGTTCGCGCGGACGTTTCACGCCGGGGTGGACCACGCGGCGTTCTCGGCCACGAAGCACCTGGGGGTCGAGAACGCCACGGAACTGGTGGCGCAGGGGTACGGCGATCTGCACCTGTTCAGCTTCCTGTCCTTCACGATCATGTTCGGGTGGTACGTGCTCGCGATCGGCGCGTACCGGAGCCGGGTGCTCAGGCCGGTCAGGGCGGTGGGGCTGGCGGCGACGGGGTTGTTGCCGCTCGGTGTGCTGAAGGGGACGGAGGTCCTGTCGATCGCCGGGACCATCGGGCTGTGCGTCGCGTTGGTGCCGTTGGGGGTTCGAGTGCTCTCGCAGCAACCGAAGCCCACCAGGCGCAACGTGCTCACGGCGGTTCCCGTGGCGGTCGGACTAGGGGCGCTCGCGGTCCTCAGCACGCTGGGATGAGGCGAACGGCAGCGCGAACCACAGGCCCGCGAAGACGGCGAACGCCAGGACACCCACCACGATGGACGGCCAGCCGCCGAGGATCACCTCGGCCAGCAGCAGAACGGTGCCGGTCATGGCGATTGCGAGGAAGGCGAGGCCGATCAGGGCGAACGTGTTGCCCACGGCCACGACGTCCTCGCGGCGGCCCTGGCGGAAGAGCACGCGGTGCCAGGCGGCAGGAGCGGTGAGGAACGCGACGGCGATCGCGGCGCACAGGACCGTGACGAGGTGGGTCACGCGGATGTACGTGCCGACGGTGGCGTACTTCTCGGTGAAGGCTATGGAGAGCAGGAAGCCGAACAGGATCTGCACGCCCGCCTGGGCGACGCGGAGTTCCTGCAGCAGCTCGTTGACGTTGCGGGCGAGTCTGCGTTGGTCTGATTCCTCGGCTTCGCTCACGGCAATCACGTACCCGGTCGGGGCCAGTTGAAACGCCGATCCGCGGCAAAAATGGCGGAACCCGCCGGGTACCGCTATGCAAGGGAGCCATGAAGACGCTCGCAGTCGCGGTTGCCCTCGCGTTCGCGTTCACCGGAACAGCGCACGCCGAACCCGCGCAGGTGGCCCACACGTCCGCGAAGTTCTCCAGCTACAGCCCGACGGCGAAGGCCGTCACGCACGACGCGGCCAAGGTGCCGGAGGGCGCGAAGGTCACCGTGGTGAGCGTGCCGCGGTTCGGCGGCGGCACGACGGTGTTGTTGCGGCTCAACGGGTTGCTGCCGAACCGGGCGTACGGGGCGCACGTGCACGTCAAGAAGTGCGGTGCGGCGCCTGCCGACTCGGGACCGCACTTCCAGAACGTCGTGGACCCCGTGCAGCCGTCGGTCGATCCCGCGTACGCCAACCCGCACAACGAGATCTGGCTCGACGTCCACACGAACGGCAACGGGTTCGCGTACACCTCGTCCACTGTGGACTGGCAGTTCACCGACCGGCACGCCCAGTCCGTGGTGCTGCACAACGACCACACGCACACCGCGCCCGGCGAGGCGGGCACGGCGGGACCGCGGCTCGCGTGTGTGAACGTGGCCTTCTAACGGTTGATGACGAACTAGCCTCTGTTAATCACAAAAAAGTCGGTTACGAACGCGACCGGGTCGCCCGCGGTGTTGCGGCCGACCCAGGTCGGGTAGACGCCGTCGCCCCAGCCGGTGGAGAACGCCACGACGTTCAGCCCGGACTGCGGGTCGGTGACGTTGGCCGGGCCGCGGCCGCCACCCACCTTGCCGAGGGCGTCGATGAGGTCGCAGTTGCCGACCTCGTCGTCGCTCGCCAGCCGGTCGATCGCCGGAGCGGCGGCCAGGTCGAAGAACGCGCCGGTGCTCGACTTCACCTCGTAGCCGAACTCCTCCTGCATCGGCACGAGCTCGCCCGGCAGCACGGCGGGCGTCCACGAGTACGCGGGCTCGTCCCGCACGGTCAGCTTCGCGGCGGCCACGCGGTAGCCCTGGCGGAGGTCCGGGTAGCCGTCGCTGTCGACCCACGACACCAGCGAGACCGACACGGGGTACGTGCCCGGCTCGACCTCGGTGGTGAACGCCTCGGCGTCCTCCGGCCACACCACGAACGGGTCCGCCGCGACGAGTCTGCCCGTCGGCAGGGCCAGCTCACCCACCTGCTGCACCGCGACGACCTGCTGCTCGCCGCCTCCGGTCGACTTGCCGACGGGCCCATCGACGAAGAACCGCTCGAACCCGGACCTGATCAGTTGAACCGCCCCCACGCGTAGGCCACCTCCAGGGGCATGTTGGCAGAAGCCCCTGACACCCGATCGGGGCACCGGGGGTGTTCGCGTTGCGTGAAGTCCGCCCCGGCACAACGGCGCAGGTGCCAGGCTTCCGGGCATGGGGACGATCGAAGTGGTGCTCGGTGACATCACGGCCGAACGGGTGGACGCGATCGTCACGGCCGCCAACGAGTCGCTGCTGGGCGGCGGCGGGGTGGACGGGGCGATCCACCGCGCGGCCGGCCCTCGGCTGGCCGCAGCCGGGGCGGAGCTGGCGCCGTGCGAGCCGGGCAAGGCGGTCGTGACGCCCGCGTTCGACCTCACGCAGGTCAAGCACGTGATCCACACGGTCGGGCCGGTGTGGGAGGGCGGGGAGCACGGCGAGGATCTCGTGCTCACGAGCTGCTACGTCGAGTCGCTCCTGCTGGCCGAGGAGCTCGCGGCGGAGAGCATCGCGTTCCCGGCCATCGCGACGGGCATCTACGGCTTCCCCACCGAACGAGCCGCGCGCGTCGCGGCGATGGCCGTCCGGTCGCTGCCGATCATCGACCGGATCCGGCTGGTGGCGTTCGACCGGGAGACCGCCGAGGCGCTGAACAGGGCTCTGGCCGAGCCGATCTAGGAGCGGTGCCCGACATGCGCAGTGGGAGTGTCCGCAAGGGCACCGCTGGACCAGCGGTGAACGTGACGAACGTCGCCACCAGGTCGCGGTCCTGGACGCGTTCGCGGTCGCGTTCGGTGAAGATCGTGGCTGGTCAGTGCCGTAACGTGGAGGGTATCGACCAGAGCGACGTCGGCTAGAACTTCGGCTGCCCGGAGTCAACGTTCGGCTCACGTCGTCCCTGAGCGGCCCTAAAGCTGGTCTTTCCAGTTGCGGATTGCCTGATCCAGGCGTGATCGCAGGCGTGTGGCCGCAGCTCCATCGGGCAACAGCTCACCGTACGACTCGCTTTCTTTCTTGGCCATGAGAGCCGCAAGGTTTGCCGAGCTTCGGGCTGGAAACACCAGTGAACAATCCTTGGCCTTCAGCTCTTGCGCTAGCCCGAGAAAACCTCGACCAACTCCCAATGATGGTGAGACGCTGTAGTTTTTTGCTTCAATCACCGCCACCAGCTTACTGCCCCGAGGATGCAGACGCGCCTGGCGACTGCGCTCGCACTCTTGGTGATCAATAATGGCGACATCGCACTCGTGCGCGACTCGCGACTTGCCCGAGGCGACGTAAACACCAAGATGAACTTCGAGGCGCTTTGGAGTTCCGTCGAAGCTCACAAGGGCGGATGTGAAACCTGGCGTCCACAGATTTCCAGGACTCCGACGGAAGCGCAGCTCCCGCGTTGCACTCCTGCCGTCCTGCGTGAGCATGACAGTGCCGCCGGCAGACTTGGCCGCGTCCAGGCAGAGTGCGAACAGCGAGGCCTCGTACAGGTCGGATTCATCGGCTTCACTCCGGTATGCGGCCTGCAGGACCCCAATGGCGGTCTCGATGCTGGAAACGAGTTCATCCCTGTTCATCGAGCTTCCTCCACATCCGACATGCCGACGAGGAGCTCACGGACGTCGAGCAGCGACTGCCTGACCCGAACGACTTCGTCTGACATGTTCACGACAGACACCTCATCGAACTCGGCATCACCGAACACGATCACTGGATCGGTCTCGAACTCTTCAGACATCTTGAGCACCTCAGCACGAGACGCGTACATCGTTTCCGCAAGAGTCAGAAGAGCCGATCGAATCAGCTCAAGACGTTCGTCATCGGTGTACGGGACAGCAGCCACGTCTGTCTTGCCGAGCGGGGACAGATCATTGACTGAAAGCCGGCGTACCGTTTCTTCGTATCGTGCTTCTTTCCGCAGGTCCTGCTCAGAGACCACGCGACCGTGACGGACCTCGCGTTTCACCTGTTGTGCCACACCGGGAATTCCGTTCCCGAGTAGGTCCATGATGCGCGCGTACTGATCGTCTCCTGTCGTCACTCAACTTGGTTACCACAAGACACAGCACGGATGGACCCGAACGAAAGAGAAGGAACCTGACTGGCTGAACGAGTTGCCGTTGGCGCGAGGTGTGTCAGGGCGAGCCCGCTCCCTCGTCGAGCCGACGCGTCAGATTCCAGTTCGACGGGTTGACCTCCACTACAGGCGAGGTTGAACGATCGACCTCGACGGAAGGGAGGCGGGCGATGCTCGCCAAATGGATCACCTGTGACGTGCCGGTCGGCGCGCGCGATCGTTTCGTCGCGGCCCAGCAGAGGTGGTCGGTCATCGCCGACCAGCCCGGGCTGATCGGGCAGGTGGGTGGCTGGGACAGCCGGACCGGCCGCGCCCACGTTCTGGCGCTGTGGGCGGACGCCGACAGCCATCAGGCATTCCTGCAGGGCCGACACGACTCGGTGGCCGATGCGGGCGTCTACAGCGAGATCGCGGTCAGCCACGGCGAGGTGGTCCTGACGATGCCCGGCACGGCGCCGACGGTGGCCGAGGCGATGGACGGTGGTCTGCTGCGTGTCGCGGACTGCCACCTCGCGCCGGGCGCGGCGGAGCACTTCCTGGCCGTTCAGCGCGAGGTGTGGGCACCCGCGATGGCGAGCGCGGGCGTGCTCGGCGGGGTCTTCGCGCGGCTGGCCGAACACCGCTACCTCGTCGCCACGTTCTGGCCGGACGTCGAAACCCACGGCAGGTACGCCGAGGAAGTACCCCGGTTGCGTGCGAGGGCGGCTGCGGACGACGACATCGCCTCGATGTCCGGTCGTGTCCTGGAACTGGAGCCGTCCTGGCGGGTCCGAACCAGGTCAGCACCGGCCGCGGCGCTCACGTTCGGTGAAGATCGCGGCTGGTCAGTGCCGTAACCTGGAGCGCGTGTCCGTTCCAGCCACCCTCAAGATCGGCCCGTTCGCCGTCGACCCGCCCGTTGTGCTCGCGCCCATGGCCGGCATCACCAACGTGGCGTTCCGGCAGTTGTGCCGTCGCTACGGGGCCGGGCTGTACGTCTGCGAGATGATCACGGCGCGGGCGCTGGTCGAGCGCGACCCGATGACCATGCACATGATCACGTTCGACGAGGACGAGCACCCGCGGTCGATGCAGCTCTACGGCGTCGATCCGCGCAACGTCGGCGAGGCCACGAAGATGATCGTGGACGAGAACCTCGCCGACCACATGGACATGAACTTCGGCTGTCCCGTGCCCAAGGTGACGCGCAAGGGCGGCGGGGCGGCGCTGCCGTACAAGCGGGAGCTGTTCCGGCAGATCGTGCGGGCCGCGGTGCGCAACGCGGGGGACATGCCGGTCACCGTGAAGTTCCGCATCGGCATCGACGACGACCACCTGACGTACCTCGACGCGGGCCGCATCGCGCAGGACGAGGGCGCACAGGCCGTGGCGCTGCACGCGCGCACGGCGTCGCAGCGCTACTCCGGCAAGGCGGACTGGACGGCCATCGCCCGGCTCAAGGAAGCCGTGACGAGCATTCCGGTGCTGGGCAACGGGGACATCTTCAGCGCCCAGGACGCGCTCGACATGGTCGCCGAGACCGGCTGCGACGGCGTGGTCGTGGGACGAGGCTGCCTCGGGCGGCCCTGGTTGTTCCGCGACCTGCAGGCGGCGTTCCGGGGCGAGCCGATCCCAGCGGGGCCGACGCTCGGCGAGGTCGCCGAGGTCCTGCGCACGCACGCCGAGCTCCTCGCCGCCCACGACGGCGAGCACAAGGGCCTGCGGGACCTGCGCAAGCACATGGCCTGGTACTGGCACGGCTTCCCGGTCGGCGGGGACACGCGGCGCGCGTTCGCCATGGTGTCGAGCCTTCAGGAGCTGGACGACCTCATCGGCAAGCTCGACAAGGACGTGCCGTTCCCCGTGAACGCCGAGGGGCCGCGCGGCAGGCAGGGGTCCGCGGCCAAGGTCGTGCTGCCGGAGGGGTGGCTGGACGACCCCGAGGACGCGACGGTTCCGGCGGGCGCGGACGTGATGCACTCCGGTGGCTGAACGCGTCGCGGTTCTCCTCGCCTGCATCGCGCTCCTCGCGGGCTGCGCGGGTCCTGTCGCGGGCACGGCGCGTCCGGTCCAGCTGAGCGACGGCGACCGCGCCAAGTTCAAGGAGTTCTACGAACGCCTCAACAAGGCGGGCGACACGAGCGCGTCCGAGCAGCAGAAGCTGTTGAAGGACACCCAGCACCCCGACTTCCGGCAGAAGACGTGCGACCTGCGCGGGGCGACGATCAAGGTCGAGCCGACCTGGTCGACGCTTCGGATGGACGCCGACTGGGCACCCCCTGGGGAAAAGGCCCATCCGCGTGGGGACGTCTACGTCGTGGCGGTCACGGTCACGCTGCGCCAGGAGGACGCGGTGATCGGCAGCCAGATCGGATCGCTGCACGTGGTGCTCCTGGAGGACCAGGTGTTCGGGTTCGCGCCCTGCCTCGGTGGCTGAGCGGGTTGTTGATCATCCAAGCTCACTGGATCGGAGCAGCTGACGGTCAACCGGACGGGGGAAATCCCGGCCTCACGTGTCCTTCTAGCTCAAGCGTCGCCTCCTGGGAGACGACACCTGGCAAGTAAGGAGGTGACCGCGATGACCGCGCTGCGACCCGAGATCGCAGAGACCCAGCAGTCCGACGCCAGCGTCGACAAGCAGGGTCCCGGGCTTGTCGGGCTGCACGAGTCCATCGCGACGTTGCTCGCCTCTCGCGGCCAGTGGCGCCAGGCGTACCAGCACCTGCGTTCCGCCCTCGACCTCGTCTACGCCGACCAGGACGAGGAGCCGCAGGTTCCCGAGCAGCTGCGCCGCGAGGTCGACCGGCTGCGCAAGGAGCACGCGGAGGCCCGCGAGCAGAGCCTGCGCGACAGCCTCACCGACTCCTACAACCGCCGCTACCTCGACCAGCGGCTGATGGGCCTGCTGACCGAGCACGGGGCGTGCCGGCACGGGCTCGCCATCGCGTTGATCGACCTCGACTGGTTCAAGCAGGTCAACGACAGCTTCGGCCACCTGCTCGGCGACCGGGTGCTGCAACGCGTGGTGGAGCTGCTCCAGCAGGACCTCCCCGAGGACGCCTTCTGCGCCCGCTACGGCGGCGAGGAGTTCGTGCTCGTGCTGCCGCGGGTGGACGCGGCGACGGCCGTGGAGATCGCCGAGGCGGCCAGGGAACGTGTCGAGCGTCACCCGTGGCAGGAGATCGCGCCGGGGCTGCGCGTGACCGTCAGCGCGGGCCTCGCGTACGAGCCGCCCGCGGACGAGGCGCCGGAACGTCCGGCGGTCGGCGCCGAGCAACAGCTGCTGCGGGCCGACAGCCTCCTTTACACGGCCAAGCAGTCGGGACGCAACGCGGTGGCGTACCGTGCGGATGGACGGGTTCGCCTCGCCGGTGCGGCGAGTGGTCGGCGTGCCATCACCGAGACACGTGTTCTCGGTTACTACTGAGTGAGCTGGCTCACCCGTTCAGGGCAGACGGACTGCGCGGAATCGCGTACAGATCGAATCCGTATCACCCGGAGTGGTCGTCAGAAGTCGGCTACATCCGTAGTATCGCGGGCGCAACTGACACGCCGGTGATGCAACCCTTGTGTCCCGGTCGTCGTCATCTCGTAATGACGAACCGCTATTAGCTTCTGACCCAGAAGGGAGATTGGGTGCCCGACGACCCCCGACGTGGCGGCCCCTCTTCCCGTGGTGATCAGGACCCCCAGCACGACCAGCCGACCGGCCGTAGACGTCGCTCGATGGAAGGCTCTGGGGGCCTGAGCGTCTCGGACCTCATCGAGCAGCACAGCAGGACGAACATCCCCCGACCCGTCCCGCCAGGCTCGCCCGAAGCACCCACGACAGGCAGGCGTGCCCTGCCGGACCCACCCGCGACGGGCAGGCGTGTACTGCCCGACCCGCCCGCACCGCAGGCTCCGCGGCAGCAGCCACCCGCGGCTCACCGTCCTGGTGAGCAGACGGGCACGCGCCCGCGGCCTCCCGCGGCGGAACCTCCGCAGAACTTCACCGGTGAGCAGACCGGCAGGCGCCGTCGTCCGGACGCGCCCGCTGAGCAGCCCGGCACCCGGCCCAGCCACCCCGGCGAGCAGACCGGCCAGCGTCCACGACCGGACGCGACGGGAATGCAGCGCCGCCCGGCACCCGGTGAGCAGCCAGTCCGGCGCCCAGAAGCGGACGTGACCGGTACGAGGCGACGTCCCGCGCCCGGCGAGATGGGGCCGGGCGGCACTCCGCCGCGCAGGCTCGCTCCCGGCGACGCGCCGTCGTCCAACGGCATTCCGCGCCCGCCCGCACCCGGCGAGGTGACGTCCAACGGCATGCCGAGGCCCGGCGAACCGCGCCGGATGCCTCTCGGCGACGGCCCGCGGCGTCCCGCGCCCGGTGGAGCGCCTGAGGCGAACGGCATGCCGAGCGGCACGCTGCGCCGGCCCGCACCCGACGTGAACGGTGCTCCGCCGCGCAGGCTCGCTCCTGGCGACGCACCGTCGTTGAACGGAATCCCGCGGCCGCCCGCTCCTGGCGAGACGGCCAACGGCGTCCCGCGCCACCCGGCACCTGGTGACACCACCGCGAACGGCATGCCCCGCCCGCCCAAACCGGGCGAGCACACGGCCAACGGCATGCCGCGCCCGCCGAAGCCCGGCGAGCCGACTGCCAACGGCATGCCGCGCCCGCCGAAGCCCGGCGACGCGAACGGCATGCCCAGGCCACCTGCCGACCCGACGGCGAACGGCCTCCCGCGTCCCCCCGCACCCGGTGGAACGCCGGACGGCCCCGCACCTCGGCGCCTCCTGGCCGGCGACGCACCGTCGTCGAACACCATCGCCCGTCCTCCCGCCCCCGGCGAGGGACGGCCCCCGATGCCGTCGCGCGCGGAGTCCAGCGGACCCCGCCCGATGCCCCCGCGGGCGGAGTCGAGCGGTCCCCGCCCGATGCCCGCAGCGGGCATCTCCAACCGGCTGGGTGCGGCACCCGAGGGCGAGGAGCCCCAGGACGGGCCGGGACCCGAGGCCACCCAGATCGCCTCGGCGGCGGGTGTGGCCAAGGTCGAGAAGCGCGAAGAGATGGACCCGACGTGCCTCACGACCGAGATGGAGGCCATCGGCGAGGACGTGAAGAAGCGTCGCGAGGTCGACCACACCCTCGCGCGGTTCTCCGCGGTGCACGACGAGCTGCTCGAGCAGGAGCGCCAGCGCAAGGAGCGGCGCGCCAAGCTCATGCCGTGGGTCAAGGACGAGGACGAGCTCGAGGAGGCGACCCAGTTCGCCGACCCGGTCGTGCTCGACAGCGAAGAGGACGGCGAGCCCCGGGTCACCGGCCGCACGCCCCAGCAGCGCAAGTTGATGCGTGGCGCCAAGGTCGGAGCGATCGCCGCTGCGGCCGTGGTGTTCGCGGCGAGCGGCGTCAGCTGGACAGCGACGAAGTGGGCCAACTCCAAGCTCACGCAGATCGACGCGCTCGGCGGCAACACGCAGGCCGTGCAGCAGGCGGAGAAGCAGCGCGGTGACGAGAACTTCCTGCTCGTCGGCTCGGACACCAGGGCGGGCGCGAAGCCCGAGGACAACGTCGGCACCCAGGCCAAGGAGGGTGGCGCGCGGTCGGACGTGATCATGCTCGCGCACATCCCCGCGGACCGGAAGCGCATGGTCGTCGTCTCGCTGCCGCGGGACGTGCGGGTCGACCGGCCGGCGTGCAACCAGTGGAACCCGGACACCGGGCAGTACGGCGGCCCGCTGGCGCCGGAGAAAGAGGTCATGGCGAACTCCGTCTACAACGACGGTGGGCCCAAGTGCGTGGCCAACATGATGACTCAGCTGTCCGGCCTCAACATCAACCACTTCGTCAGCATCGACTTCGCCGGTTTCCGCGAGATGTCGACCGCGATCGGCGGTGTGCAGATCTGCACGCCCAGGGCGATCAAGGACGACGAGCTCGGCGTGGTGCTCGACAAGCCGGGCAAGTACACGCTCAAGGGGGACCAGGCCCTGTCGTACGTGCGCGCCCGCAAGGTCGCGGGTGACGTCGGCGGCGACTTCGACCGCATCAAGCGGCAGCAGGGTTTCCTGTCGGCGATGCTGCGCCAGGCGTTGTCGAACGAGGTGCTGCTGAGCCCGAGCAAGCTCAACAACTTCATCAACGCCCTCACGACGTCCACGGCCGGCGACAACATCGACGTCGCCTCGCTGCTGGATCTCGCGAACTCGTTGCAGAGCCTCGACGCCGGCCGCGTCTCGTTCGTGACGATGCCGCACTGGACGGACGAGGGTCCGACGAAGTCCAACGACGACAACATCGAGCGACTGCGGAACGACGACGTCAAGAAGCTGTTCCAGACGATCATCGACGGAACGCCGCTGCCGCAGGAGAAGCCGGCCGAGCAGACGCCGGGTGACGCCAACACTCCGGCCAAGCCCGGTTCGGTGATCGACCCCAAGCAGGTCACGATCCAGCTGTTCAACGGCAACCCGGCCGGCAACCGGGCCGCCAACCTGGCGGCGAACTCGTTGCAGCAGAAGGGCTTCAAGATCTCGACCAGGGGTGAAGCCCCGGAGAGCTCCACGAAGACCACCATCAAGTTCGCGAAGGGCCGCGAGGACTGGGCGGCGACGCTCAAGGCCGCGGTGCCCAGCGCGGACCTGGTGGAGGCACCGGAGATGGGCGGCGCGGTGCTGCTCACGATCGGCTCCAGCTTCGACGAGGAGATCGTGACACCGCAGCCGGGGACGCAGGGCCAGAGCACGGCGAACCAGAACGAGACGACCGGGAAGCTGGACGTCGTGAACGCGGCGGAGGATCCCTGCGCGAAGTGATTCGCCTGGGGTTCACCTGCGGTTCATCCTGGAATGTCGCTGGCGAGAGGGTCGGGACGTAGGCTGAGCGCCATGCGCGAGGCCTACCACGACCAGCTAGAACAGCTCGCCGACCGACTGGCCGACATGACCGGCATGGTCGCCGAGGCGATGGAGAACGCCACCGCTGCCCTGCTGCAGGCCGACCTCGGTCTCGCGGAGCAGGTCATCAGCGGTGACCAGAAGGTCGACGACATCCGCTCCAGCATCGAGGAGCAGTCGTACGCGCTGCTCGCGTTGCAGGCGCCGGTCGCGACGGACCTGCGCACCGTGCTCGCGGTGATCCACGCCGCCGAGAGCGTCGAGCGCATGGGTGACCTGGCCCTGCACGTGGCCAAGGCCGCGCGGCGCCGCCACCCGGCGTCAGCGGTTCCGGAGGACGTCCAGCCGTACTTCGCCGAGATGGGCCAGATCGCGGTCAAGCTCGCCAAGGAAGCGGCGGAGATCATCCGGCACAAGGACGTCGACCGCGCGCGCAGCCTCGAGGACGAGGACGACGCGATGGACGACATCCACCGCCACCTGTTCTCGGTGATCATGGACAAGGAGTGGCAGCACGGCGTCGCCTCCGCGGTGGACACGACGCTGCTGGGCCGCTTCTACGAGCGCTACGGCGACCACGCCGTGTCGGTCGCCAAGCGCACGGTCTTCGTCGTCACCGGCCGGATGCCCGGCTACGGTGGCGACGAGAACCTCTAGGCACCTGGGCAACCTCGCTGCCCGGTTT
>NZ_JBHRZI010000011.1:1036859-1155139 GCF_042649515.1 Lentzea rhizosphaerae
CTAGTGGCCCGAACGTGCTTTTCGCGCCAACAGGAACAGCAATGGACACGACTGGCTACCTGCGAAACTGCCCATCGCGTTCTGCCGCGAGCTCCGGATCGGCGTAGGCCTCGGAGAACTCGGCGAGCACGGTGGGCAGTTCCTCGTCCCACGCCGCCCGCGCCTCGTCACGCGGCAGACCCCGTGCGTCCACGGTGAAGTAGGCCCACGCCCGCACGATCTCCGGGAACAGCGCGAGGTCCTCTTCGGACACGTGCAAGCGCGCGGCCACGTTCAGGATCAGCACCGCCGTGAGTGACGCCGGCCCGTACACGACGGGGTCCCGGTTCTGCTCGACCGCAGCCGAAGCGACGACCCTCGCGAACGCCCGCGCGGCCTCGACGTCGGCGATCCCGTGCTCTGAAGCCAGGAACGCCTCGACCACCTCGTCCGTCCTTTCCGGACTGATGGTGGCGATCTCGTACTCGTCGGGCACCAGCACGCTCACGCGCGCGTCGGCCAGGGCGATCAGCTGGACGGGGTGCCGCACGTCCTCCTCGCCCATCAGGCCCTCTTCGGCCTCCTCGTCGGGCCCGTCCGCCCAGAACTGCTCGATGTCGGGCCACACGCGGTCGTAGACGTCGCTGGCGCTCAACGGCGTGATGGTGTCCTGGAACGCGTCGGGCGTGGAGGCGATCATGTCCTCCAGCAGCGCCACGGTGCCCTCGTCCGGCGTGTGGAACAGCTCGATGGCCGTGGCGCCGAGCACCGGCTGGCGCATGAACAGCACGGTCTCCCCGACACCGGCGCGCTCCTGGGTGAACGCGACGACCTCCACGTCTCCCAACAGGTTCGTGACGAGGAAGGCGTCGCGGAAGTCCGCAACGGTGCCGGCGACGTACCACGACGGCTCGGCGGCACCGCGTGCCGCAACGGCTTCCGCGGCCTCGAAGGCGGCCTTCCGGTGCTCCGCGGAACCCACACCGGACAGCGCCCGCAACGCGGTGAGCGCCGCCGGGTCGTCCATCGCGGCGAGCGCGTCGACCAACGGCGCGTGGCCGGATCCGGCGAGCCAGAGCGTGGCGTAGAGCTCGCTCGCCCAGGCGTCCGCGAGCAGCCAGGACTCCGAACGCAGCGCGGCCGCCGACTCGAGCAACGCCCCGTACGGGGACTGCTGCTCGGGCCTGCGGCCGGGTGCCTTGCCTTGCTTCTTCTTGCGGGACTTGCTCTGCGGGCTCACCCGCAGCAATTTAGCCGAACCGGCCGGAGATGTAGTCCTCGGTCGCCTTCTGGCCGGGGTTCGAGAAGATCTTCTCGGTGTCGTCCACCTCGATCAGCTGTCCGGGCTGACCGACACCCAGCAGGTTGAAGAACGCGGTCTGGTCGGACACGCGCGCGGCCTGCTGCATGTTGTGAGTCACGATGACGATCGTGTACTCCTTCTTCAGCTCCGTGATCAGGTCCTCGATCGCCAGCGTGGAGATCGGGTCCAGGGCCGAGCAGGGCTCGTCCATGAGCAGCACGTCGGGCTGCACCGCGATGGCACGCGCGATGCACAGACGCTGCTGCTGACCACCGGAGAGGCCGCCGCCCGGCTTGTCGAGGCGGTCCTTGACCTCGTTCCAGAGGTTGGCGCCGCGCAACGAGCGCTCCGCCACCTCGTCGAGCTTCTTCCTGTCCTTCACGCCCGCGAGCCGCAGGCCCGCCACCACGTTGTCGCGAATGGACATCGTGGGGAACGGGTTCGGCCGCTGGAACACCATGCCGATGGTGCGGCGCACCTCGACCGGGTCCACAGTGGACGCGTAGATGTCCTCGCCGTCGAGCAGCACCTTGCCCTCGACGCGGGCACCGGGCGCGACCTCGTGCATGCGGTTCAGCGACCGCAGCACCGTCGACTTGCCGCAACCGGAGGGGCCGATGAACGCGGTGACGTTCTTCGGCGGCACCGCGAGCGAGACGTTCTCGACGGCGTGGAACTTGCCGTAGAAGAGGTTCAGGTCCTTGATGTCTAGTCGCTTGGCCATGTCCGCCCGCTCACTTCGTCTTCGGCGCCAGCACCCGCGAGATCACGGTCGCCAGCAGGTTGAACAGGGTGATGATCAGCACGAGCGTGATCGCCGCGCCCCACAGTCGCTCGAAGCCCGCCTGGGTCGGGTTGTTGCGCTCGTTCACCATCATCAACGGCAGCGAGGCCATCGGGCCGCTGAACAGGTTGTAGTTGATGAACGGCGCGTACGCCGCGAGCACGAGCACCGGCGCGGTCTCACCCATGACGCGGGCGAGGGCCAGCATGATGCCGGTCAGGATGCCGGAGAGCGCCGTCGGGATGACGATCTTGACGATCGTCTTCCACTTGGGGATGCCCAGCGCGTACGAGGCCTCGCGCAGCTCGTCCGGGACGATCTTGAGCATCTCCTCGGTCGTGCGCACCACGACCGGAACCATCAGCAGCACCAAGGCGATCGACACCGCGAACGCGCTGCGGCCCATGCCGGCGTAGGTGATCCACACCGTGTAGATGAACAGCGCGGCGACGATCGAGGGGACACCGGTGAGGATGTCGACCATGAACGTCGTGGCCTTCGCGAGCTTCGAACGGCCGCCGTACTCGACGAGGTAGATCGCGATCATGATGCCGATGGGCACGGAGATGATGCCGCACACCAGGCCCTGCACCAGGGTGCCGTAGATCGCGTGGTACGCACCGCCGCCCTGCTGGCGGGCGAGCAGGCCGGAAAGCGACTTCTGCCACCAGTCACCGTCGAGGATGACCGGGAAACCGCGCTGCACCACGGTGTAGAGCACCCACACCAGCGGGATGATCGCGATCAGGAAGGCACCCCACACGAGCGCGGTGGCGAAGCCGTTCTTGATCCGGCGGCTGAGGCTGACCGCCTGGAACGTCGGCGGCGTCGCGAGGCGAGTGGGGTCGGCGAGGTTCGTGCTCACTCGTACTCCTTGTGGCCGGCGACGATCGAGCGCGCGATGGCGTTCACGACGAAGGTCAGCACGAACAGCACCAGACCGGCCGCGATGTAGGCACCGGCCGAGCGCGTGTCGTTGAACTCCGGCGCGGCCAGGGCGATCTTCGAGGCGAAGGTGGCGCCACCGTCGAAGAGCGACCAGCCGAACGCGGCCGACGTGGTGCTCAGGATGATCATGACGGCGATGGTCTCGCCGAGCGCGCGGCCGAGGCCGAGCATCGAGGCGCTGACGTAGCCGGCCTTGCCGAACGGCAGGACGGTCGTGCGCACGACCTCCCACTTGGTCGCGCCGAGCGCGATGGCGCCCTCGACGTGCATCCTGGGCGTGCGGTCGAAGACCTCGCGGCTGACGGCCGTGATGATCGGCAGGATCATCACCGCGACGACGATGCCCGCGGTGAAGATGGTGCCGCCGAGCTGCACGTTCACGTTGCCCTTGGCGAAGATCGGGATCCAGCCGAGGGTGTCGATCAGCCACTCGGAGAACGGGTACAGCACCGGGCCGAGCACGAACAGGCCCCAGAGGCCGAAGACGATCGACGGCACCGCGGCGAGCAGGTCGATGACGTACGCGAACGGCCGGGCGAGGTTGCGCGGCGCGTACTGCGTGAGGAACAGCGCGATGCCCAGGGCGATCGGCATCGCGATCAGCAGCGCGACGATCGAGACGATCACCGTGACCAGCAGCAGGTCCAGGATGCCGAACCGCAGGTTCGCCGGGTCCGAGGTGTTCCACTCGCGGCTGGTCAGGAAGTTGACGTTGTCCAGCCCGAGCGACGGGATGGCCTGCAGGATCAGGAACAGGCCGATCGCGCCGATGAGGACGACGATGAAGACACCGGACCCCGTCGCCAGGCCGCGGAAGATGCGGTCACCGGGCCGGACGTGCGGTGCCTTGGGGGTTTCTGGAGCTTCCGTTGTCGGGGGAATCGGAGCCTCCGAAGCGGTGGGAGCAGCCGCTGCGCCCCGCTCGGCTCCGGGGTCACCGGAGCCGGCGGGGCGCTTGGCCACGACGGGATCGTTCATCGCGTCAGCGTTGGTCGCAAGAGTCCTTCGCAGTCTCGCATCAACCTCAGGCGATCGCCTTCACGGCGGTCAGCAGCTTGTCCTGGAACGCCTTGGGCAGCGGCACGTAACCGGCTTCGGCGAGCTGCGCCTGGCCGGTGGTGGCGGCGACGGTCAGGAACGCCTTGACGGCCTTCGCGGTGTCGGCGTCGTAGCCCTTGGAGCAGACGATCTCGTAGGTCGCGAGGAGCAGCGGGTACGCACCGGCGGCCTTGGAGCCGTAGATCGAGTCGAGGTCGAGGATCAGGTTGTTGCCCTCGCCCTTGACCTTCGCACCGTCGATCGCCTTGCCGGCCGACTCCGCGCTCAGCTCGACCGCACCGGCACCGGAGTCGATCTTGGCGATCGAGAGCTTGTTGTCCTGCGCGAACGACCACTCGACGTAGGTGATCGCACCGTCGATCGAGCCGACGGCCTGCGCGACACCGGCGGACTTCTCCTTGCCCTCGCCGACACCGCCCTTGAACTGCTTGCCGTCACCCTTGGTCCAGCCGCCGGCGACCTTCAGGTACTTCTGGAAGTTGTCGGTCGTGCCCGACTCGTCGGAGCGGTAGATGACCGCGATGTCCTTGTCCGGCAGGTTCGCGGAGCCGTTCAGCGCCTTGATGGCCGGGTCGTTCCACTTCTTGACGGCGCCGGAGAAGATCGCGGCGGTGGTCTTGGCGTCCAGGACGAGGCTGTCCACACCGGACACCTTGTAGCCGATGGCGACCGGGCCGAAGACCAGCGGGAGGTTCCACGCCGGGTTGCTCTGGCAGCGCTTGGCGGCCGCCTCGGTCTCGGCGCCCTCCTTCAGCGCGGAGTCGGAACCACCGAAGTCGACCTGACCGGCGTTGAAGTTCTTGACGCCCGCACCGGAACCGGACGGGTTGTAGGCGAGGTCGACGCCGGGGCAGGCGGCCTGGTAGGCCTGCACGAACGCGTCGACCGCGTTCTTCTGCGCGGAGGAGCCCTCAGCGTTGAGCTTGGTCTTGCCACCACACTCGACAGGCACAGAGGCAGCGTTCGAGGTGGTGTTCCCACCCGCGGCGCCCGTGTTGTTGTCACTGCCACACGCACTGAGAAGAAGCGCGCTGGCCGCGACGAGGCCGAGCACGGCGCCGTGCCGCTGGATCTTCACCTTGGTCCTCCACCTTGCGGAAGCATTCGCGGTTTCGCGACGGACGTCGCCGCTCGCTTCGGAAGGTAGGTATCCATGGTGGACAGCCCACCTAGACGAGGTGAACGGCAGGTGAACACCGAACGGGAAGTGACGGGTCACACGGCCGAAAGAGTGATGGCGTGACCAGCGCGTATGCGTTTTGTGACGGTCCGTTGACTACCGGGCGTACTGGACGTCGGCGTCCCAGAGCGTGAAGCCGAGCTTGGTGTAGACGCGCACAGCGGGTGCGTTGTCCGACTCGACGTACAGCATGACCTCCTTGACCTGCTGTTCCCGCAGGTGCTGGAGGCCGGCGAGGGTCAGCGCCTTGCCGAGGCCACCGCCCTGGGCGTCCGGGTCGACGCCCACGACGTAGACCTCACCCAGCACGGGCGTGTGCACCTTCGTCCAGTGGAAGCCGACGAGCCTCTCGTCGGCGTTGAACGCGAGGAGGAACCCCTTCGGGTCGAACCAGGGCTCTTCTTCTTTGGCGCGGACGTCCTCGATGGACATCGAGCCCTGCTCGGGGTGCCAGTCGAACGCGCGGTGGTTCACGTAGACGACCGCTGCCTCGTCCTTGCCGGGGACGAACGGCCGGATGGTGATGCCCTCGGGCAGCTCGGGCTGCGGCAGGTCGTTCTCGACGCGCAACCGCATCCGCAGCAGCTCGCGGACCTTGCGGAAGCCGAGCTTCTCCGCGAGCTTCTCGGCGTCGGGGTGGCCGCCGTGCGCCCACATCCGCAGCGACTGCTCGGGGAGCGCCTTCACCAGCGCCTCGCCGACGCCGTGGTGGCGGTGCTCCGGGTGCACGGCGAGCTCGGCGACCTTGTTGCCACCGGAGTCACCGAGCACGTCGACGTGCGCGTACCCGGCGAGCTCGCCGTCGCGGCGGGCGAGGAGGTGCCTGCTGCCGGTGGCGCCGGGGCGCATCCGCAGTCGCACGGCCTCGCCGACCGGTGCCACGCCGTCGGTGCTCTCCGCAGCCTCCAGCAGCCGCCCGACCTCGGCGGCCTGCTCGGCCGTCAGCTCCTCGTACCAGCTCAGTTCCGCCACACAGGCGAACCTACCGCGCGATCAAACGCTCATCCAGAACGCGGACAGCGTCACCCATCTCGTCGACCTCGGTCATCTCCGCCGGACGACGGGACGAACCGGGCCGCGGAGGGCGGACGAACTTGTAGCCGACGTTGCGCACGGTGCCGATCAACGCCTCGTGCTCGGGGCCGAGCTTGGCGCGCAGCCGTCGCACGTGGACGTCGACGGTGCGGGTGCCACCGAAGAAGTCGTAGCCCCAGACCTCCTGCAGCAGCTGCGCACGGGTGAACACCCGGCCCGCGTGCTGCGCGAGGTACTTGAGCAGCTCGAACTCCTTGTAGGTGAGGTCGAGCGGGCGGCCCTTGAGGCGCGCGGTGTAGGTGGCCTCGTCGATCACGAGGTCGCCGAGCTGCAGCGCGCCGTCGCCACCGGGCTGGGCGGCACCGCGGCGCGACCGGACCAGGCGGAGACGGGCGTCGATCTCGGCGGGGCCCGAGTTCGGCAGCAGGATCTCGTCGACCGACCAGTCGGAGTTGACGGCCACCAGACCGCCCTCGGTGACGATCGCCACCACGGGCACGTCCACGCCTGACGAGTCGAGCAGGCGGCACAGCGAGCGGGCGCCGACGAGGTCGGTGCGCGCGTCGACCAGCACGATGTCGTGAGGTCCGGCTTCGAGGAGTGCGGAGACCTCCGGCCGCAACGGCCGCACGGCGTGCGGGAGCAGAGCCAGCGCCGGAAGCACAGCCTCCGAGTCAGGGTCTGTCGTCAGCAGAAGCACGTCGATGCTCATCGCGGCGCCCTCCTAATCGGCCGTGGTCAGGTCACCTCGACCAGACCAGCGGCGTACGGTGACCGGGCCCCGTTGCCTGCGGATGACGGAGACAATACCGGTGCACCCCCAGAAAGTCCCAGGTCAAGAAGCCGTGCTCACACTTGTTTCCACAAGCGTCACGCCTGTTACATCCATGTCACACGACGGCGTACGCCTGCACGGTGTCCACTACAAGGGTGAAAGCGACCTCGCTTTCGTTGTGGGACATGGGTTCACGAACCACGTGCGCAAGCCGTACGTCGCACGTCTGCTGGCCCGTTTGGCCACGCACGCCGGTGTGGTCGCGTTCGACTTCCGCGGCCACGGACGGTCGGAAGGACGCTCGACGGTCGGCGCGGACGAGGTCCACGACATCGAGGCGGCCGTGCTCAAGGCACGCGAGCTCGGGTACTCGAAGGTCGCCACGGTCGGGTTCTCGATGGGCGCCTCGGTGGTCCTGCGGCACGCCGCACTGGGCGAGACCAGGCCTGATGCCGTCGTCTCCGTCAGCTCGCCCGCCAGGTGGTGGTCGCGAGAGACCGCACCGATGCGAAGGGTGCACTGGTTGCTGGAGCAGCCGCACGGGAAGCTGGCGGCGCGGGCGATCGGGGTTCGGCTCGGCGACAGCTGGGTACAAGCGCCGGAGAGTCCCTTGGAGGTCGTGGCGCGCATCGCTCCCACCCGGCTGCTGATCGTGCATGGTGACCTGGATCACTATTTCGGGGTGGAACACGCCATGTCACTGCACCGCGCGTCCTTGGGACATGCCGAGATGTGGATCGAGAGCGGCATGCGGCACGCGGAATCGGCCGCGACCGAAGACCTGGTAGACCGGATGGCGGCATGGGTCGCCGACGAAGCCGAGGACGAGGAATGACTGCGCACACCCCTGCACGGCCGCGAAAGAAGAAGTCCCGGCGCGGGAAGTTCCTCGTCATCATCCTGCTCGTGCTGGGCGTGCTGCTGGTGGCGGCCGACTTCGCGCTGGCCGCGGCGGGCGAGTACCAGATCGCGCAGCGGATGCGGGAGAAGCTGCAGCTCGACGAGGACCCGTCGGTGCGGATCAACGGGTTCCCGTTCATCCTCCAGGCGTTGCGGGGTGACTACAAGCACGTCGAGATCCGCGCGTACGGCGTGCCGATCAAGGACGAGCAGCAGGGCGTCGACCTGCGCGACCTCGACATCGAGGCCGACCTCCGGCACACCCACGTCGAGCTCGCGGACCTGTTGGCGGGCAACGTCTCCAAGGCCACCATCGACCAGGTGGACGGCAGCATCAAGATCAAGGCGCTGGACCTGAACAGGCTCGCGAACCAGGTCACGCCGTTCGACAAGCTCTCGATCGAGCCGGACAACCGCGCGGCCGCCACGCAGACGCCGACCCCGGACCCCAAGGCGCCCAAGACGACCGCCGCGATCAAGCTCTCCGGCCAGACCAACGTGGCCGGCAAGGTCGTCACGCTCACCGCGTACGGCCAGATCGCGCTCGTCAGCGGTGCCATCCAGATCAACATCGACGACATCGAGCTGGACGACAACTCGCTCAAGCAGATCATTCCCCAGCTGCGCCAGGCACTCGCGATCAAGATCGACCCCGGCACGCTGCCGTTCGGCGCGAAGCCCACCGCCGTTGAGGTGGAGAGCGGTGCGTTCAAGCTCAGCGGCCTGATCACGGATGTACCGTTGGTCCAACGATGACTGGTGTGTGGGCGCTGCTGGGCGCGCTGGCCGTGGCCGGCGCGATCGGCGTGCTGCTCAAGGTCCGCGAGGGCCGAATTTCTCGTCGTTCGTCCGTCGACCTGCCGGCCCCCGTGCGCGACCTGCTCGTGCCGGGGGTGACGCTGGTCCAGCTCTCCACCACGTTCTGCGCGCCGTGCCGGCACGCGAAGGTGATCCTGCGCGATCTCGCCGACAGGACCGAGGGCCTGTCGCACGCCGAACTCGACGTGACCAACCTGCCGGACGTCGCCGCTGCGCTCGGTGTGATGCGCACCCCCACCACGTTGGCCCTGACGGCCGAGGGCGTGGAGGTGTTGCGAGTCGGTGGCGTGCCGAAACGCGACTCGTTGCTCGCCGCGCTGCAACCACATTTGCCCTAATCCGGTCGAGTGAACCTGCGTTGTTCCACCAGATGGACATACCTCCCGGACCGAGGGATTGAGGGCTACCCTCGCTGGCATGACCATGCTGCTCACGAAGCGACGCGCGGTTGACCTGTGCCGCGTGCGCAGCAGCCTGTGTCGCACGACGAGCTGATTGGGCCGCTTGACGCCCAGCAGCCACCTCTGACGGACTGAATTTCTCCTCGTCCGAATGCCCGGAGGTCGTCGTGCCCAAAGATGCCCCAGTAGACCCGCGCGGACCGCGCTTCACCGCCTGGATGACCACAGTCGTCCTGGCCGTCGTGTTGCTCACCGGCTGGTGGCGGCTCCTCGCCGCCCAGACGGTTCTGTTCGCGATGTGCGCGTTCATCTCGCTCAAGCTCAACCCGTGGGGTCACGTCTACCGCTACGCGATCCAGCCGAAAATCACCCCGACCACCGAACGCGAAGAGGCGGCACCGCTGCGCTTCGCCCAGGGCGTCGGCTTCGTCTTCGCGCTGATCGGCACCCTCGGTTACGCCACGGGCCTCACCACTCTCGGCATGGCGGCAACCGCCCTCGCACTGGTGGCAGCGCTGCTCAACGCCGCGCTGGGCCTGTGCCTCGGGTGCGAGATGTACCTGCTGCTGCGCCGGTACGCACCCGCCCTAGCACGTCCGCAATCGCAATAAAGCCACGCACTACCAACAGGAGCAACTTCCCATGAGCCGTGAGAACGTGCTGGTCTCGGCCGCCTGGTCCGAGGAGAACCTCCAGACGCCCGGCGTCGTCTTCGCGGAGGTCGACGAGGACACCACCGCGTACGACGGCGGGCACATCCCCGGAGCCGTGCGCATCGACTGGAAGACCGAACTCCAGGACCAGGTCCGCCGCGACTTCGTCGACCGCGAGGGCTTCGAGAAGCTGCTCTCGGCCAAGGGCATCTCCAACGACGACACCGTCATCCTCTACGGCGGCAACAACAACTGGTTCGCCGCCTACGCGTACTGGTACTTCAAGCTGTACGGCCACAACGACGTCAAGCTCCTGGACGGCGGCCGCAAGAAGTGGGAGCTCGACGGCCGCCCCCTGGACAAGGAGAAGGTCACCCGCCCCGCGACCTCCTACAAGGCGCAGGAGCAGGACCTCTCGATCCGCGCGTTCCGCGACGAGGTCGTCGATGCCATCGGCAACAAGAACCTCGTCGACGTCCGCTCCCCCGACGAGTTCTCCGGCAAGCTCCTCGCCCCGGCCCACCTCCCGCAGGAGCAGGCTCAGCGCGCCGGCCACATCCCGTCCGCGGTGAACGTCCCGTGGTCGAAGGCTGCCAACGAGGACGGCACCTTCAAGTCCGAGGACGAACTCCGCGAGATCTACGCCGAGGCGGGCTTCGACGGCTCCCGCAAGACCATCGCGTACTGCCGCATCGGCGAGCGCTCCTCGCACACCTGGTTCGCCCTGCGCGAGCTGCTCGGCCACGAAGACGTCAAGAACTACGACGGTTCTTGGACGGAGTACGGCTCGCTCGTCGGCGTGCCGATCGAACTCGGTTCCGGCAAGGAGGCCTGATCATCATGAGCAACGGCTGCGGCGCACCCGCCCAGGGCGGTTCGGTGGACGTCAACACCACGGAAACGGTCCTGGAAGGCAAGGTCCTCTCAGAGGGCACCCCGGTGGGCGGCGCCTTCGTCCGCCTCCTCGACGCGACCGGCGAGTTCACGGCCGAGGTCGTCTCCTCCCCGGAAGGCGACTTCCGCTTCTTCGCGGCCCCCGGCTCCTGGACCGTCCGCGCACTCCACCGCACGGGCAACGGCCAGGCCGACGTGTCGGCCACGGGCCCCGGCGTGCACGCGGTGGAGATCGCGGTCGCCTGACACTCTCGGTTGGTATGACGAAGGCCCCGGCGGTGCACACCGCCGGGGCCTTCCACGTGCGGGGGCGCGCGGGGCTGCAGGGGAGGGACGGGCCGGAGCTGGGGCTGGGGCCAACCACCCGCTCAAGGCCGAGGCCGCAGGCGAGGCGACGCGAAGGCGAGCAGCCCTTGCTTGAAACGAAGGTTCCGGCGAACCGCACCGACCCACGCAACGCACAGCCGCCGTGAGCAACAGGCGTGCCATCAACCCGCGCATGGCGCTGGCCGGTCTTTGATCAATTGGCGGGGTAAGGGCAGAGCCCCAATCTTTGAACAGGAACGCGACACGGCAAGGCGACCACCGCACCCCAGGCCGTGACCACGACACCGACACAAGAGCGGTGACCAACGCACCCCCGGTGTCCTCCACCACCACAACCCTGCACGTCAGCCCCCGCGAGATATCCTGACCCCCGTGGCACACATTTTCACAGGACTCCTGGTACTAGTGACGATCGCCGTGATGTGGTTCGCCGGCTACGTCGTCTACCGCCTCTACTCAGACCAGCGATGACCACGAGCAACGCCGTCCCCGGCAGCGGCGACGAGGCCATCCGCCTGGCCGAGGAACGAGCAGCGGCGACCAGGGAACGCAACCTCCCCCAGTTCACCGACATGCCCATCCCGGGCGACACGGCGAACCTGCGGGAAGGCGCGAACCTCAACGACGCCCTCCTCGCCGTCCTCCCGCTGGTCGGCGTCTGGCGAGGCGAGGGAGAGATCGTCTACCCGACGATCGAGGGCCCGTTCCGCTTCGGCCAGCAGATCACGTTCGCCCACGACGGCCGCCCGTTCCTCGTCTACGAGGCCAGGTCCTGGCTGCTCAACGAGGCCGGCGAAGTGATCCGCCCGGCCGCCCGCGAGCAGGGCTTCTGGCGCCCGCAGCCGGACGACAGCATCGAGCTGCTGCTCACCCACAACACGGGCATCGTCGAGTTGTACTACGGCAAGGTGCGCACGCAGACCTCCTGGGAGTTCGAGACGGACGCGGTCATCCGCACCGCCACCGCCAAGGACGTCAAGGCCGCTCAGCGCCTGTACGGCATCGTCAACAACGGCGACCTCGCGTACGTCGAGGAGCGCGCCATGGTCGGCCAGGAGATGCAGCCGCACGCGTCGGCGCACCTCAAGCGCGTCGTCGGCTAGCTCGGTCGCGGGGATCGTTCAACGATCCAACACCCGGATCGCAGGATCGTGGGATCGTTGAACAATCCAACACGCAGATCGCTGGATCGTCGGATCGTTGAACGATTCGACACGCCCGTCACCGCCGGTACGCGCAGGTCGTGGGGCAAGATCGTTGAACGATCCAGCGCTGGTCACCACCACGGGCGCCCAGGGCCCGCCGATCGGCTCGACGCTCGTCGCCGCCACCGGCGACCAAGGGGCGTTGGTCGACTCCAGCCCTGCTCGCCGCCACAGCGCGCCTCGAGGGTGTCCAGCGATCCGATGCGGGCGTGTCGGATTGCGGGATTGTTGAACGATCTGCGCGTGGGATTGTTCAACAATCCCACGATTCCCCGTAGCATGTGCCCATGTTGCTCCGGCCCTGCGGAACCGACGCCCTCCTCGTCGAGGTCGACTCACTGACCGAGGTCGCGGCCGTTCGCGCAGCCCTCCAAGGGCTCGACGGCATCGAGGAGCTGGTCCCCGCCGCCAGGACCGTGCTGGTCAAGGGCGCGCTCCACCAGGTCAGGGAAACGCTGAAGACCGTCGACCTCACCAAGGCACCCGCCACGCACCCCAGAGAGATCACCATCCCGGTCACCTACGACGGCCCCGACCTCGACCTGGTCGCGGAAACCGCCGGAGTCAGCCGAGAAGAGGTGGTGAAGCTCCACACCGGAGCCACCTACGAGGTGGCGTTCTGCGGCTTCGCGCCCGGTTTCGGCTACCTCACCGGCCTCCCGCAGAACCTCCAGCAGCCGCGCCTCGACTCGCCGCGCACGAAGGTTCCCCGAGGGTCCGTCGGCATCGCGGGCGAGTTCACCGCGGCCTATCCCAGGGCGACGCCGGGCGGTTGGCGGTTGATCGGGCGCACCGAGATCACGCTGTTCGACCCCGAGGCCGAGACCCCCGTGCTGCTCCAGCCCGGCGACCAGGTCAGGTTCGTGATCGCATGAGCCGCAGCGTCACGATCATCCGGACCGGACCGCAGGCGCTCGTCCAGGACCTGGGCAGGCCCGGGAACGCGCACCTGGGCGTGCCGCCGTCGGGCGCGGTCGACGCGCACTCGCTGAAGCTCGCCAACCGGCTTGTCGGCAACGACGAGACCGCGGCCGGGCTGGAGGTCCTGCTGGGCGGCCTCACGGCCCGAGCCAACGCCAGTTGCACGGTTGCCGTCACCGGACCCGCCGTCGAGGTTCGGATCGATGGCAGGCTCGTCGACTCGCACCAACCCGTGCACCTCGCAGCGAACGCGACCCTCGAGATCGGCACCCCGCAGAACGGGCTGCGCACCTACGTCGCGTTCTCCGGCGGTGTCGACGTCGCGAAGGAGCTGGACAGCCGGTCCACCGACCTGCTGTCCGGAATCGGTCCAGACCCGTTGCGGGACAACGACGTCATCGAGCTCGGGGCCCCGAATCCCGCCACCGGCGCAGACGTCGTGCCACCGGTCCAGGTCCTGCAAACGTTGGTCATCCCGATCAGGCTCGGCCCTCGCGACGACTGGTTCGAGGACGCCGAAACCCAGCTGCGGCAAGGGTCCTGGACGGTCTCGGACCGCGGCAACCGGGTCGGCGCGAGGCTCCACGGCACGAAGCTGAATCGTCGTGACGGGGAGATTCCCAGCGAAGGGATGATCACCGGCGCGGTTCAGGTGCCGCCAGACGGGCAGCCCGTGGTCTTCCTCAACGACCACCCGACGACTGGCGGCTATCCCGTCATCGGTGTGGTCGACTGCGATCACCTGCGGTTTCTCGGCCAGGCACGGCCGGGGACGACGGTGCGGTTCCGTCCGATCGACTGAGGACCACGGCGTTGACGTAAGTGGTCCAGACCAAATACCGTAACAGCCAGGCCGCCGCGGAACCTCTACCAACCTGGAGTTCCGCATGCGCCGAATCCCTGCCCTGCTGGTAGTTCTGGTCGCTGTGCTGGCACTGGCGGTCCCTGCCAGAGCCGCCACCGGCATCACCGCGACCTTCTCCCGCACCGGTACGAGCGCCAAGTTCGTGGTCGCCAACGCGAGCACGGCCGCGCTCAACGGGTGGTCGATCAAGTTCGACCTGCCCGCCGGTGTCACGGTCAGCAACGTCCAGAACGCCACCACCACCCAGAACGGCACGCGAGTGACGCTCACGCCTGCCTTCTACATCAACAACATCCCCGCCGGACGCAACACCGAGCCGTACAGCCCGACGTTCTCCCTCAGCTCGGCCGCCGACCCGACCGCCTGCACGATCAACAACATGGCGTGCGACGGCTCCGGTGACCCGGCGCCGCCCGCGAGCGGGGTCACCGCCGACTACTCGGTCGCCGGCGGCACGGCGAAGTTCATCGTGCGCAACAACACCACCGCGGCCATCTCCGACTGGTCGATCGTCTTCACGCTCCCCGCGGGCGTGACGGTCAGCAACGGCCAGAACGGCACGGTTTCCCAGTCCGGCAACACGGTCACGCTCACTCCCGTCTACTACAACAAGAACGTCGCGGCGGGCGGCAGCACCGAGCCGTACAGCCCGACGTTCTCCATCAGCTCCAACGTCGAGCCGGCCACCTGCCGCATCAACAACGCGAACTGCAGCGGTGCCCCGGACACTCCGCCAAGCGCGCCAACGGGCCTGACCTCGCCGAGCAAGACCACGCGCACGGTGACGTTGCAGTGGAACGCCTCCACCGCGGGTTCGCTGCCGATCGCGGGTTACGACGTCTACAACGGCTCGACCCTCGCGACGAGCAGCAGCACGACGTCGGCGATCGTCACCGGCCTGAACCCGAACACCGCGTACTCCTTCACCGTCAAAGCCAAGGACTCCAAGGGAACCCAGAGCACCCCGAGCCCAGCGCTGAGCGTCACGACCAACAACCCCGCCAACGACACCACCCCGCCGACAACACCGGGCAGCCTGCGTTCGACCGCCAAGGACGCGGGCAGCATCACGTTGGCGTGGAACGCTTCCACGGACACCAGCGGCGTCGCGAACTACGACGTCTACCAGGGCTCGAGCGTGAAGATGACGGTCTCCGGCACCACGGCCACCGTCAGCGGCCTCGCGCCGTCGACCAGCTACACCTTCACCGTCCGGGCCCGCGACACCTACGACAACGTGTCCGGGGCGAGCAACGCGGTCACCGCGACCACTAGTGACATCGTCGGTGGGTACGCCCGTGTCGGGTACTTCGTGCAGTGGGGCATCTACGGCCGTCAGTACTTCGTGAAGGACATGGACGCCGCCAAGCTGACGCACGTCAACTACGCGTTCGGCAACATCGACCCGGTCAACCTGACGTGTCTGCACGGCGTCACGAAGGGCACCACGCCGAACCCGCAGGACCCGAGCCAGGGTGACGGTGCGGGCGACGCGGAAGCCGACTACAGCAGGCCCATGAGCGCGGCGCAGTCGGTCGACGGCGTCGCGGACTCCGGCTGGGAACCGTTGCGCGGCAACTACAACCAGCTCCGCAAGCTCAAGGTCAAGTACCCGAACCTCAAGGTGCTGATCTCGCTCGGCGGCTGGACGTACTCGAAGTACTTCTCCGACGTCGCGGCGACCGACGCCTCACGCAAGAAGTTCGTGTCGTCCTGCATCGACGTCTACCTCAAGGGCAACCTGCCGACCTACAACGGCGCCGGCGGACCCGGCACCGCCGCGGGCATCTTCGACGGCTTCGACCTCGACTGGGAGTGGCCGGGCGCGGAAGGCCACGCGGGCAACCACTTCGGGCCGCAGGACAAGGTCAACAACAGTCTGTTGATCGAGGAGTTCCGCCGCCAGATCGACGCCTACGGTGCCACCACGGGCAAGCGCTACCAGCTCACCGCGTTCACGCCCGCCGATCCCGCCAAGATCGCGGCTGGCTGGGAGCTCGGGCGGGTCGCGCAGTCCATGGACATCTTCAACGTCCAGGGCTACGACTTCCACGGCTCCGGCAGCGACAACTCGTGGGAGCCGAACAGGACCGGCCACCAGGGCAACCTCTACCCCGACCCGGACGACCCGTACCCGTTCCACTTCGACGTGGCGAGCACGGTGCAGGCCTACCTCGACGCCGGGGTGCCGTCACGCAAGATCACGCTCGGGCTCGCGTTCTACGGCCGCGGCTGGCAGAACGTGGTCGACGGCGGCAAGAAGGGCGAGTGGCAGCAGGCGGGTGGAGCGGCGCCGGGCCAGTTCGCGGAAGAAGCGGGCACGCGCGGGTACGCCAACCTCGTCGCCTCCGTGCCGAACTGCACCGTCCACCACGACGAAGTCGCCGTGGCGACGTCCTGCTACACCGGCAACCAGTGGTGGACGTTCGACGACGCCTGGTCGATCCAGAAGAAGACCGCGTGGCTGAAGTCGAAGAACCTGCTGGGCGCGATGTTCTGGGAGATGTCCGGTGACCGCGGCCCGTTGATGGCCGCGGTCGACGCCGGACTCCGGTAACGATGAACGGCGCTTTTGTGCACCTGAGGTGGACAAAAGCGCCGTTCATCGAGATCAGTACTCGGACTCGTAGAGGCCCTGGAGTTCGGTCAGCAGGGTGGACGAGTCGGGGAGTTGTTTGCCGTCGAGGGTGGTGACGCGCGTGATCTTGCGGACGCTGGACGCGAGGAACACGCCCTCGGCGTCGTAGAGCTCGCCGGTCTGGATCGGCTCCACGAGCACGGTCCAGCCGGCGCGCTCGGCGGCGCGGAACAACGCGTACTGCGTGGTGCCGGGCAGGATGCCGAGCTTCGACGGCGGCGTCACCAGCGTCTTGCCGCGCACCAGGATCACCGTGGAGGTCGGGCCCTCCAGCACGGAACCGTTCGAGGTCGTGAAGATCACCTCGGCGGCACCGCGGCGCTCGGCCTCGCGGATCGCGGCCATGTTGATCGCGTACGACAACGACTTCGCGCCCAGCAGCAGCCACGGCGCGCGGTCGGCGAGGTCCGGCTCGATGCCGCGGTCCAGCGTCACCGCGGAGAGGCCCTCCGCGCGCTGCTTGAGCACCTTCGCGCCGATCTCCATGCCGAGCGCGAAACCGGTGGGCGTGCCGTCGCCGCCCTCGACACCGCGGGTGTAGACGAGCTTGAGGGCGAACTCGCTGCCACCGGTCCAGTTGCCGATGACGAGCTCCACGGCGCGCTCGAACTCCGCACGCGGCGGGGGCAGCATGTCCAGCATCGCTGCGGACCGGTCGAGCCGGTCCAGGTGCGGCGTGAGTTCGCGGGGCTTCCCGTCGACCACGAGGATCGTTTCGAACACGCCGTCACCGCGCATGAGTCCGAGGTCGTCGACGCGGATCAGCGGCGAGTCGGGGTCAGCGAGGGTTCCGTCGAGCAGTGCCAGCACGCGCATGGACCGAGCCTACTAACATCGGTGGTGTGGAGACCGCAAGAGGCCTGCGCAAAACGCTGCACGACCGCGGCATGAGGATGACGCCGCAGCGTCAGCTCGTGCTGGACGCGGTCAGGTCGCTGGAGCACGCGACGCCGGAACAGATCTGCCAGCGCGTCCAGGAGACGGCGCCGACGGTCAACATCACCACGATCTACCGCACGCTCGACCTGCTCGACCGGCTCGGGCTCGTGCGGCACACGCACCTGGGTCACGGCGCGCCGAGCTACTCGGTCGACGACCACCAGCACGTGCATCTCGTGTGCCACGTGTGCGGGCGGATCGACGAGATCCCGTGTGAGCTGCTCGACCCTCTGGTCGGAACATTGCGGCAACGCGACGGGTTTGAACTCGATGCGAGCCACCTCGCGCTGTCAGGCACGTGCCGTGACTGTTTGAAGCAGGAGCAGGAGACCGAGTGACCCAAAGGGATCGAACACTGCCCGGAGCCGTCCCACCGCCCGACGATTCCACCGACGCGGGTGTCGCCTGGCACTACGGCGACCCGTTCGCGGAACAGCGCTCGGCAGCCCGGTCCGTCGTGGTTGTCGACCGCTCCAACCGCGGCATCATCGCGATCCCGGGCGAGGACCGGCTCACGTGGCTGCACCAGCTCACGAGCCAGCACTTCGAGCAGCTCGGCGAGGGCGCCGGCACCGAGGCGCTGATCCTGGACGCGCAGGGGCGCCTGGAGCACCACATGGTCGTCGCGAACGTCGGCGGCACGGTGTTCCTCGACGTCGAGAAGGCCGACGACCTGTTCGCGTACCTGAAGAAGATGGTCTTCTGGTCGAAGGTCGAGCCGCGGGACGCCACGGGCGAGTTCGCGCTGCTGTCGATCATCGGACCGGACACGCCCGCCCTGCTGGAGAAGCTGAACGTCCCATTGCCGGCGAACGTCGAGGCGCTGGGCGAGGGCTTCGTGCGCAGGCGGTCGTGGCCCCAGAACTCGGTCGACCTGCTCGTGCCGCGCGCCGAGCTCGCCGGCTGGTGGCAGCGGATCACGGACGCGGGCGCACGTCCCGCCGGCAGCTTCGCGTACGAGGCGCTGCGGGTCGAGGCGCTGCGAGCGCGCCAGGGCGTCGACACCGACGAGCGCACGATCCCGCACGAGGTCAACCTGATCGAGAGCGCGGTGCACCTGAACAAGGGCTGCTACCGCGGCCAGGAGACGGTCGCGAAGGTCCACAACGTGGGACGCCCGCCGCGCCGGATGCTCCTACTCCACCTGGATGGTTCTGCGGACGCCCAGCCGGAGACCGGTGACCCGGTCACCCTCGACGGACGGACCGTCGGCCGGGTGGGCAGCGTGGCACTGCACCACGAGCTGGGACCCGTCGCGTTGGCGCTGGTCAAACGATCTGTTCCGATCGAGTCGAACCTGGTCGCGGGTGCTCCCGAACGCGAGGTCCAGGCGCGGATCGACCCGGACTCGGTGCCGCCGGACACCCCGGGTCTGGGCCGGGAAGCCGTTCGCAACCTGCGGGGCTGACACCCTAGAGTCCCGGGACATGTCCCAGGGCACGCTCATCACCGTCGCTCCCACCGGAGCGGAACACGCGAAGGCCGACGTCCCGCAGCTTCCAGTGACCCTGGAAGAGCTGGTCGCGACGGCGCAGAGCTGCGAGCAGGTCGGCGCGGCCATGATCCACGTCCACATCCGCGGCGAGGACACCAAGCCGTCGCTGGACCTCGGCCGTCTGAAGGCCACCGTCGAGGCACTGCGTTCCGAGACGAACCTCGTCGTGCAGCTCTCCACCGGCGGGTCGGTGCACGACCCGGAGGAGCACCGGCTGCGCGTGCTCGAGGCGATGCCGGACTCGGCGTCCTGCACGATGGGCACCGTCAACTTCGGCGACGACGTGTTCATGAACCGCTGGGAGTTCATCGTCGCGCTGCACAAGGGCATGCAGGAACGCGGGATCGTCCCGGAGTACGAGATCTTCGACATCGGCCAGCTCGCGTCGTTGAAGCGCCTGCTGGACCAGCACGGCCTGCCCGCGGGCGGTCACGTGCACGTCGACTTCGTGATGGGCGTGCCCGGCGGCATGCCCGGCGACGCGGCGACGCTGGTCGCCGCAGTGAACGCTCTGCCGGACGGGGCAACGTTTTCCGCCACCGGCATCGGTCGCACCACCATTCCGGTGATGTTCACCGCACTGGGTGCGGGTGGTCACCTCAGAGTGGGTATGGAAGACACGATCAGCTACTCGCGGGGCGTGCCGGTGCGGGACAACGCACAGTTGGTGGCACGCGCGGCGGGCTTGGCCAAGATCGCGCAACGACCTGCTTTGTCACCAGATGAGACGCGAAAGCTCTTGGGCGTGCACATTTGAGACAAGTTTGGTGCATGGGATGTGTTGGCGGGTGAGGAGGATCTACCGCAGGATGGACACGTGATCGAGGTGCGTCCTGGCGGGCGCCGCCGAATCGACAGGGTGCTCGCCCCCGACTACACAGAGGGCGTCGAGCAGCGCCCGCTCGTCGAGGTGCGCGAACTCCGCGACGAGGCAGCGCAGGAAGAGACCGACCTGTCCTACCTGCGGCGGCTGTTGCACGCGCGGATCGACATCGTGCGCGCGGAGCAGGAGCGCCGCAGTTCCGGTGGCTCGGCGGTGGTCGAGCAGCTGGCCACGATCCTGTCCACGAACGCCGTTGGTCCGGCGACCGGTCTCGGCCGGTACCAGACCCATGAGCCGTCACGCGCTGATGCACATCAACGGCACGTCGAGGCGCTCATCTCCGACGTGGACCTCTCCGACGTGAGCAAGTTGTCCGACTCCAAGCTCGGCGAAGTGCTGGAGACGTTCATCGCGGAAGAGGCCTCGGTGTCGGTGCGACGGCGCGAGGTTCAGGTGGTCGTGGACAAGCTCAACGCCGAGATCGCCTCGCGCTACCAGCGTGGGAGCGCGTCCGTGGACGAGCTGCTGGCGGCCGAGCGCGGACACCACCACCGTCCCAAGAGGTAAGACAGGCGTTCCACTTTCTGAGCAACGGACCTAGCGTGCCCCCATGGGGTACCGCTGGGTCGTGCTGTGCATCGGAGCTTTGGCTCAAGGCACGAACGCGGCCGTCTTCCTCGGCCTGCCTGCGATCAGCCCTCAGCTCCAGCAGCACTTCTCTCTCTCGTTGCCCCAGGTCGGGCTGCTTCTCGGCGCCGTCAACCTCGGCACGATGATCGCCCTCGTACCGTGGGGAGTCATCGCGGACAAGCGCGGTGAACGACTCGTGATGACCATCGGTGGCCTCGGGGCCGCCGTGTGCCTGCTCTCCGTGGCGCTGGGCAACGCCTGGATCGCCGGTCTCGCTCTGCTGGGCGCCGGGCTCTTCGGGGCGAGCGTCAACGCGGCGAGCGGCCGCGCGGTGATGTCGTGGTTCAGCAGCGGGTCCCGCGGGCTCGCGATGGGCGTGCGCCAGACCGCCACGCCGCTCGGGGCAGCCCTCACGGCGGCCTTCCTGCCCGGCATCGCGATCTCGTCCGGGGTGCCGGTGGCGTTCGTGGCCCTGGCGGGCGTGACGGCGTTCGTGGCGCTCGCGGTCGCCGTGCTCGTGCGGGAACCACCCGGAGCGGTCCGGGGGAGCACCGACCACGGGCTGGTGCTCAAGGACCCCCGGTTGCTGCGGCTCTCGCTCGCCAGCGGGCTGCTCGTGGTGCCCCAGTTCACCGCGACCGCCCTGCTGGTGCCCCTCCTGCACGAGCACCGCGGCATGAGCGTGACGGCGGCCGCCGCCGTCTTCGGTGTCGCTCAGGCGCTCGGCGGGGCCGGACGGCTGGCGGTCGGCGTGTGGTCTGACCGGGTGCGCAGCAGGATCGGGCCGTTGAAGATCGTCTCGATCATCACCGCGACCGGGTTCGTGCTGGTCGCCGTGCTGGACCAGGCACCGCTGCCGCTGCTCGTGGCGGTCCTGGTGCCGGCGAGCGTGTTCGCGTTGTGCTGGAACGGCCTGGCCGTCACCGAGGCGGGCGAGCTCGCGCCGGACGGCCGCAGCGCCACCGCGATCGCGATGCAGAACTCCGCGAACTACCTCAGCGCGGCGATCACGCCGTTCGTGGCGAGTTTCGTCGCGGTGCACGTGGCGTGGCCCGCGGCGATGGCGCTGGCAGCCGCCGCGGCCGTGACCGCGCGGGTGCTGCTTCAGCCGTGGCGTTCCCTGCGGGCCAGTTCGCCCCAGAACTCGCGCAGCGTCTCGTAGCGCAGCGCGACCTCCTCGGCGTCACCGGTCTCCAGGGCGTCGACGATGGCGTTCACGTCGGCCGCGGAGGTGTCCTCCAGCAGGTCCTTGTCCTCCAGCAGCTGCACCAGGCCGCCGTAGTCGAGCTCGACGGCCGAGTGCGGGTGAAAGTGCTCCAGCCAACGACCCGTGTCGGCGAGGACCGTTGCGGGCCCGTCCTCGCCCAGCGCGCCCTTCACGACCTTGAGGGCCCTCGCCACCCTCCGCCGGGCGTCCGCCATCGCCACGCGCCACGACACCTGCCGTTCCGGGTCGTCCTGGGCGCTGGCCAGCACCACGCGGCGCTGCGCCGGGTCGACGAGGGCGAACCACGGCAGCGGCACCGTCCAGGTCGTGGAGATCACGTGGACCGCTCCCGCCGCGAGTTCGGCCATCACGGCGGACGCGCGCGCTCGGACCGTTTCCGGGGCGACGTTGAGCGCCGCGTCCTGGAGGATCGGTGGTGCGGAGGCCAGGAAGCCCACCAGAGCGGCGGCCGAGCGGGCCCTGAGGTCCAGTGGGCAGACGAGTGGCCCCGGACCGACACGGGCGGCGTCAGAGGTCGGAACCTCGGCCGGACTGATCGTCATCACGTCGAACGACTCGCCCGGGAGCAGCTTTTGTCTCAACTGTGATCGCAACCACAGCTCCCGTTCCCGGTCACCCACCTCCGCGCGGGGGATCGCGCCCGTTTCCAGGGCTTTTGTCACCTTGTCCGCTAGCGGTGCGTCCAATACCGATAACGGTTCGTACACCCTCAGGTAGGCGACGAACGGTCTGGGCACCTGTGCATCCTTCCACGCGGGGGCGGCCATGAGATTTGGCGGTACGTGTCACGCCTACCGCGTCGCGAGGAACCCCATCGGCACGGTACGGTAGTTACCAGGAACTAGTTGTCGAGACGAGTGGGGCCGCCGTTCCCCCGGCCGCCCCCGTCCCTGTGCGAGGGGGTCGAGCCATGGGGCGCGGCCGAGCGAAGGCCAAGCAGACGAAGGTCGCCAGGGAGCTCAAATACAGCTCTCATGAGACCGACTTCGCTGCTCTGCAGCGCGAGCTGTCTGGTGGCGAAACGTCGCCGAACGGACGTGGTGGCGAGGAGAGCCACGACGATCCGTACGACGACTACGACGACTACCGTCGCTGAATTCAGCCTGAAGAGTTCAAGGGCTGGGCAACCGGATCACCGGTACCCAGCCCTTGAACTCTGAGGGCTGCTTCAGAACGCCCTGGCGTACTGCCTCGGTGCCCGAACCTCCACACCCAGTTCTTGTGCCGCGCGCAGCGGCCAGTACGGGTCGCGGAGCAGTTCGCGCGCGAGCAGGACCAGGTCGGCGGAACCGTCCGCAATCACTTGTTCGGCCTGACTCGCCTCGGTGATCAGGCCGACCGCACCCGTGGGCACGTCTGCCTTGTGTCGCACCGCCTCGGCGAGCGGCACCTGGTAGCCGGGCCCGATCGGGATGTCCGCCTGCGCGGCGTTGCCCCCGCTGGACACGTCGATCAGGTCCGCACCCGCGGCCTTGAGCGCCAGTGCCAGCACGACGCTGTCGTCGACGGTCCAGCCTTCCTCCACCCAGTCGGTGCCGGAGATCCTCACGATCACGGGCACCGCGGGGCCGACCGCTGCCCTCACGGCGGCGGTGACCTCGACGGGGACGGCGATGCGTTCCTCGATGCTGCCCTCGTTCGTGAGCGGCGAGTAGTACTCGTGGAGCAGGTAGCCGTGGGCGGCGTGGATCTCGATGACCTCGAAGCCGGCCTCGACCGCCCGCAGGGCACCTTCGACGAACGCCTTGACGACGCCGCCGTGGCTCTCGAGCTTCTCCGGCGTGTTCAGGCCGGGGAACGGCTCGGTCGTGGGCGCGACCGGCACCCAGTCGCCGAACGCCTTGCGCCCGGCGTGCGCGAGCTGGACACCGGGGACCGAACCCTGGTCCTTGATGAACGTCGTGATCCGCTTCCAGGCCGCGACCTGCTCGTCGTTCCAGATGCCGACGTCCTGCGCGGAGATCCGGCCGCGCGGCTCGACCGCGGTCGCCTCGGCGATGACGAGACCGGCGCCGCCGACCGCACGCGAACCCAGGTGGACGAGGTGCCAGTCGTCCGGCAGGCCATCGGTGGCCGAGTACTGGCACATCGGGCTCACCGCGATGCGGTTGGGCAGCGTGACCTCGCGCAGGGTCAGCGGGGAGAAGAGCAAGCTCACGGGGGACTCCCTTGAACGGTTCGTAGGTCTACGAAGGTTCAAGGAGGCGCGCCGGACGCGTTGTTCCCCGTGGCGAGGTCGTCTCAGTCACTGGGCGGGGACTCGGCCCTCCGGTAGCTGTAGAAGATGAACCCGTCGTGGTACTTGCCGATCCGGTCGTACAGCGCGCGGGCCGGGGCGTCCTCCAGCGTGTTCCAGTACAGACGGCCGAAGCCGTGCTCCTCCGCGTCCCGCGCGACCCAGTTGATCACCGATGTCGCGACGCCCTGGCGCCGGACCCCGGCGTCGACGAACAGGTCGGCGAGGTAGCACCGGCCCGCCGTCCCCCAGACGCTCGCGTGGAACACGTAATGCGCGATCCCGACCATCGCGCCGTCCAGCCACGCGGCGATCCCGCGCGTCTGCCCGCCGTCGAGCAGACGCCACCAGGTCCGTTCGTAGTCCTCGTCGGTGCGCGAGGTGTCGAAGTACGCGTCCTTGCCGCGGGCCAGCACTTCCCAGCGGTCGCGGTCTGCCTCGGTCAGAAAGTCGATCTCCACCACGCCGCCATCGTGCCGGGTTCAGCCCAGGTAGCGCACCTGCTTCGCCTTGCCCTCCAGCACCTCGTCACGAGCGGCAGTGATCTCCGCCCGGTGCGACACCTCGGGCACGCCGACCTCCCACCACGCGCCGGCCTCGGTCCACGACGACGGGTGCGTGCGGATCACGACGACGGCAGGGCGTTTCTCGCCGGCCGCCACCTCGCGCGCCTTGCGGTAGGCGCCTTCGAGGTCGCCCAGCGACTCCGCGGGGAACACCGCGCAGCCCATCGCCGCCGCGTGGGCCGCGAAGTCCGTGCGCGGGGGTTCGGTGTGACCGGTCGTGCAGTCCGGGTAGAGGTTGTTGAAGCCCGCGCCGCCCTGGCCGGTCTGCAGGCGGTGGATCACCGCGTAGCCGTCGTTGTCGCAGACGACCGCGACGAAGCCGTGGCCCGCGAAGGCCGCGGAGAAGAGCTCGGAGTTCAGCATCAGGTACGAGCCGTCGCCGAGCAGCGTGGTGACGACGCCGTCGGTGTGGGCGATGGCGGCACCCCAGGCGCCGGCCAGTTCGTAGCCCATGCAGGAGAAGCCGTACTCGACGTCCATGGTGGACTCGCCGGTGGCGCGCCAGCCGCCGATCAGCTCGCCGGGCAGGCCGCCGGACGCCGTCATCACGTAGTCGGTGGGGCCGCTGACGTCGTTCACGACGCCGACGACCTGGGCGTACGTCGGGAGGCCCTCGCCGGGCGCGCGCAGGGCGGTGATGTGCTGGTCCCACTTGGTGCGCTCGGTCAGCGCGCGGCGAGCCCAGTCCGCCGGGGCCTGCCACGAGCCGAGCACGTCCGTCAGTTCGCGCAGGCCCTCGTCGGCGTCCGCGACCAGGGCGAACGAGCCGTGCTTCACGGCGTCGAAGCGGGCCGCGTTCAGCGAGATCATCCGCGCGTCGGGCGAGAAGACGGTCCAGGACGCCGTGGTGAAGTCCTGCAGCCGGGTGCCGACGGCGATGACCAGGTCGGCTTCGCCCGCGAGGACGTTGGCCGAGGTGGAGCCGGTGATGCCCAGCGGGCCGGCGTGCAACGGGTGCTCGTGCGGGACGAGCGTGCGGCCCGCGGTGGTCTCGACGATCGGGATGTTGTGCTGCTCAGCGAACCGCAGCGCGCGGCCCGCGGCACCGGAGTAGCGGACGCCACCGCCCAGCACGAGCAACGGGCGGGACGCACTGCGCACCGCACTGGCCGCCTCCGCCAGCGAGTGCAGGTCCGGCCGCTGGCGCAACGGGCGGTGCACCACCGGCTCGAACAACGCCGAGGGGAAGTCGTAGGACTCGGCCTGGACGTCCTGCGGCAAAGCCAGGGTCACCGGTCCGCAGTCGGCCGGGTCGGTGAGGACCCGCGCCACCTGCGGCAACGTCGACAACAGCTGCTCGGGGCGGGTGATGCGGTCGAAGTAGCGGCTGACCGCGCGGAACGCGTCGTTGACCGTCGTCGTCGGGTCGTGGAAGTGCTCGACCTGCTGGAGCACGGGGTCCGGGGCGCGGCCGGTGAAGGTGTCGCCGGGCAGCAGCAGGAGAGGCAACCGGTTGGCGTGCGCGACACCGGCGGCGGTGACCATGTTCAGCGCGCCGGGGCCGATCGACGACGTGGCGACGCCGACCTGGCGGCGGTGCGAGGCCTTGCCGATGCCGACCGCGGCGAGCGCCATGCCCTGCTCGTTGTGCCCGCGCCACACCGGGACCCGGTCGCGGACCTCCTCCAGCGCGTTGCCGAGGCCGAGCACGTTGCCGTGGCCGAAGATCGCGAACACGCCGGGGAACAGCGGCGCGTGCGAGCCGTCGAAGAGTTCGGTGCGCTGGGCCAGCATCCACCTGACCAGCGCCTGTGCGGTCGTCAGCTTCACTTCACTCGCCCCTCTGCGGTCGTGACCGGGCAACGCGGGTCCAACTCCTGCGTCGCCCAGCTGTCGCGGACCCAGGTGTGCGCCGGGTCGTCGCAGAACGCCATCGAACGCTCTGAGCCCGGTCCGGCGAGAACGTTCAGGTAGTACATGGGATAGCCCGGCGCCGCGACGCACGGACCGTGGTAGCCGCGCGGGATCAGGAAGACGTCACCGTCCCGCACGGTCACGTCCTCGTCGATCGTGCCGTCGTCGGTGTACGTGCGGTGGAAACCGAAGCCGGTGCGCGACGGCGTGACCTGGTCGCGGTCGGCGATCCGGAAGTAGTAGATCTCCTCGTTGTCCACCTCGCACGGCTCCGACGAGTCGTGCTTGTGCGGCGGGTACGAGGACCAGTTGCCGTCCGGGGTGATCAGCTCGCACGCGTTGAGCTTGTCCGCGTGGTCCCACACGCCCGGCACGCCGAAGTTCGTGACCTGACGGGTGGCGTTGCCGGAGCCGCGCACCTCGACGGGAACGCCGTCGGCCGGGCCGTACCTGGGCGCCAGGCGGTTCTCGCAGCGCGCCATCGGCAGAGCGACCTCACATCCGTCCACAGAGGACAGAACAACCGACGCGTCCCGTGGCACGTAGGCGAAGTCCGTGACGCGGGTGAAGACCGAGTCACGGCCCTGCAGCTCGTACCGTTCACCGTCGACCTCGACCGCGAGGGACCCGGCCAGCGGCAGCACGAACGCCTCGAACTCGCCGGTCTCGACCGTGCGCGACCCGCCGGCCTCGATCCGCAGCACGCGCAGGCCGGTGTAGGCCCAGCCCGCGTCCTCCGGTGTCAACGAGATGACGTCGCCGGAGGTCGAGAGCGTCCCGTGTGGACGGTGCAGGGTCATACCGTGACTCCCTTTGCGGTGCGCAGGATTTCGGCGGCAGCGGCAACGGCGGCGGCGACATCACCGTCCGGCGGGTAGAGCAACGCACGACCGACGACCAGACCGCGCACGGTCGGGTGGCGCAGCGAACGGCCCCACGACGCGAGGTCGTCCTCCGGGTTCGCCGACGGCACACCGCCGAGCACCAGCGCGGGCAGCGCCGTGGTGTCCAGCACGACCTCCGGCTCGTCCGGCGCGGGCAGCTTCAGCCACGTGTAAGCCGACGTCGAACCCAGTCCTGCGGCAACGGCCGAAGCACGGGAGAGCGCCGCGGAGTTCTTCTGCAGCACCAGCTTGTCGTTGTGATCACGCTTGTACGGCAACGGTTCGACCATCGCCATCAGGCCGTGCTCCGCCAGTTCGGTGACGGCCCGCGCGCAGCCTTCCAGCGTGGGGATCGTGCCGGGGTCCGAGTCGACCAGGCGCAGCAGCATCTTGCCGCCGTCGAGACCGAACGTCGCGATGGACGCCGCGTCGTAGGCGGTGAACCTGTCGTCGATCTCCCAGTCCGCACCGGCCAGGCCGCCGCGGTTCATCGAGCCGATGACCACGCGTTCGTTCAGGCCGTCCAGCAGCAGCAGGTCCTCGATCACGTCCGGTGTGCCGAGCACGCCGTCGACCTCCGGGTTCGCCAGCGCCGTCAGCAACCGGGCGAGCAGCGACCGCCGGTCGGCCATCGCCAGCGGGTCGCCGCCGACACCCAGCGCGCCACGCGCCGGGTGGTCCGCCGCGACCAGGAACAGCGTGGACTTGCCGTTCAGCAACGACGTCCGCCGCCTGCGCGCCTGGTACGCGCGCCGGACCGCACCGGGGTCGGTGGCACGGGTCTCCAGCAGCGATGCCCACTGCTCGTCGGTGATCACAGGAGTTCCTCGATCTCTTTCTGGTCGGGCATCGCGTCGGCGCAGGCGAGCCGGGACGCGACGATCGCGCCGGCCGCGTTGGCGTAGCGCGCGATCTTCACCGGATCCCAGCCCGACAACAGGCCGTGCACCAGCGATCCGCCGAACGCGTCACCGGCACCGAGCCCGCAGACGACCTCGACCGGGTTCGGCTCGACGGTCCACCGCCCGTCGGGGGTGGCCACGAGAACGCCCTCGGCGCCCTTCTTGACCAGTGCCAGGGAGATTCCGCGGTCCAGCAACCGGTCAGCGGCGTCGTCCGGATCCGACGTGCCGACGGCGACCTCGACCTCGGTCCGGTTGCCGACCGCGACCGTGACGTGGTCGAGCATCCAGTTGATCTCGGCGTGCGCGGTCTTCACGTCCGGCCAGAACATCGGCCGGTAGTCCAGGTCCAGCACCGTGTGCTTCTTGCGCCCGCGGTTGGCCAGCATCATCCGCTGGGTCCCACGGGCGGGCTCCGCGGAAACACCTGTTCCCGTGACCCACAACAACGGGACCTCACGGGTGAGAGCCCACGGCACGTCTTCTTCGCCGAGCGTCAGGTCCGGCGCGGTCGGCAGCCGGTAGAACAGCAGCGGCGGGTCCGCGGGCGGGTTGAGCTCGCAGAACACCACCGGTGTCAGCAGGTCCGGCGAGGTGCCGACGTGTTCCGACGACACCCCGAAGCCTTCGAGCGCCTGCCGGACGTAGGTGCCGAACCCGTCCGGCCCGACCTTCGTCAAAACGCCCGCGCGACGACCGAGCCGCGCGGCGGCGACCGCGACGTTGGTCGCGGTGCCGCCGAGCGACTTGGCGAAGGTGCTGACCTCGGCCAGCGGCACCCCGGACTGCTCCGGGTAGAGGTCGACACCGACCCGGCCGACGGTCAACACTTCCAGCGACGTCACGCCTCGACACCTCGCAGCTCGTGAGCCAGCGCTTCCAGTTCCGCGCCACCGGCCATCTGCTTCGTCAGTTCGCCGATGTCGATCTCGGACTTCTCGTAGCTGCCCAGCGCGCGACCACGCTTGAGCAGCAGGAAACGGTTGCCGACCGGGTACGCGTGGTGCGGGTTGTGCGTGATCAGCACGACGCCGAGGCCACGATCACGGGCCTGGGCCACGTACTTCAGCACCACACCGGCCTGCTTCACGCCGAGTGCCGCGGTCGGCTCGTCGAGGATCAGAACCTTGGCGCCGAAGTACACGGCACGCGCGATGGCGACGCACTGCCGTTCGCCACCGGACAGCGTGCCGACGGGCTGTTCCACGTCCCGCAGGTCGATGCCCATGTCGGACAACGCCTTCTTGGTGATCTCCCGGCCCTTCCTGCGGTCCAGGAACCCGAACTTCGTCGTGGGCTCCGAACCCAGGAAGAAGTTGCGCCACACCGACATCAGCGGCACGACCGCGAGGTCCTGGTACACGGTCGCGATGCCGTGGTCCAGCGCCTCGCGCGGTGACGAGAACCTGATCTCCTCGCCCTCGACCCTGAACGTGCCCTGGTCGTGCTGGTGCACACCGGCCAGGATCTTGATCAACGTCGACTTGCCGGCGCCGTTGTCGCCGAGCACGCAGGTGACCTCACCGGCGTTGACCACAGTGGACACGTCGCTCAACGCGATGACGCTGCCGTAGGTCTTGCCGATGTTCTCGACCTCGATGAGTGACGTCATCGCTTCACCCTTTCCGCCCGGCGGCGAAGCATGTTGTTCACCAGCACGGCCGCCAGCAGCATCACGCCGAGGAACAGCTGGAACCAGTCGCTGTTCCAGCCCGCGTACACGATGCCCTGCCGCGCCATGCCGAAGATCAGCGCGCCGATCGCCGCGCCCACCGCGGAACCGAAGCCACCGGTGAGCAGGCAGCCGCCGATCACCGCCGCGATGATGTACTGGAACTCCAGGCCGATGCCCTGGTTCGCCTGCACGCTCGCGTACCGCAGGATGTTGATCGAACCGACCAGCCACGCGGCGAACGCCGTCGTCATGAACAGCAGGATCTTCGACCGCACGACCGGCACACCGACCGCACGCGACGACTGCGCGGCACCACCGATCGCGAAGATCCAGTTGCCGAACTTGGTGCGCACCAGGACGGTCGAGGCGATGACGGTGAACAGCACCCACCAGATGATCGACACGTAGAAGCTCTGCCCGCCGATCTGGAACGTCGACGCGAACAGGAACCCGGCCGACTCGTAGCCGACGGTCTCCCGCATGCCCGACACCTGCACGCTGCCGGTCACGAGCCGGGTGACACCGAGGTTGAGGCCCTGCAACGCGAGGAAGCTGCCCAGCGTCACGATGAAGCTCGGCAGGCCCGTGCGCATCACGAGCCAGCCGTTCAACGCGCCCACCGCCAACGCGAAGGCGAGCGACACGAGCAACGCCAGCCAGACGTTGAGTCCCAGCTGGGTGGCGAGGAGAGCCGTGACGAGCGCGGTGGACGCCGTCATGACGCCGGCGGACAGGTCGAACTCGCCGCCGATCATGAGCAACGCCACGGCGACCGCCATGATGCCGAGCATGGAGGCGTCGTCGAGCCAGGTGGCCGCGCCACCCAGGCTGAGGAACTGCTCGGTGACCACGGAGAAGAACAGGAACACGAGCAGTGCGCCGAGCATGGCGCCGATCTCCGGACGCACGACCAGCTGGTCGAGCAGCCTCGGCTTGCTGAGCCGTTCGTCGGCAGCCGGTGGAGCCTTGGCTGTCACGGTCATCTCCTCGCCCCCTCCTTACCTCTTGCCGTTCTTGGCGTACTCCGCGACCTTGTCCACGTTGGACTTGTCGACGAAGCCGGGACCGGTGAGGACGGGCTTGCCGCCACCGAGGGTGTTGGCGTTGTCCTTGAAGAGCTTCAGCATCACGATCGGCAGGTAGCCCTGCTCGTACTGCTGCTGGTCGACGGCGAACAGCACGTCGCCCGCCTTGATCGAGTTGACCACGTCCGCGTTCAGGTCGAACGTCGCGACCTGCGCCTTCGAGCTCGCGCCCTTGATCGCGGACGCCGCGTTCACGGCGACCTGCGGGTTCAGCGCCAGCACGCCGTCGACGGCCGTGTCGGACTGCAGCTTGGCCTTGATGCGGGCCTCGATGTCGGTCGGGTTCGAGATGTCGACCTGGAGGTTCTCCACCGCGCCGCCGAAGCCGGTGCGGGCACCGTCGCAGCGCTGGTTGAGGCCCGTGTTGCCGGCCTCGTGGATCACGCACAGCAGCTTGGTCTTGCCCGCGGCCTTGAGCTTCTTGCCGGCTTCCTCACCGGCGATCGACTCCTCCTGGCCGACGTGCGCCATCGCACCGAACTCCGCGCTCTTCGCGCTGCCGGAGTTGATCGTGATGACCGGGATGCCCGCCTTGACGGCGTTCTCGATGGAGGTCTTCAACGCGTCCGGGTTCGCCATCGACACGACGATGCCGCCGACCTTCTGCGTCACGGCGTTGTCGATCAGCTTCGCCTGGGCGCCGGGATCGCCGTCGGAGTTGTACGTGACGCCGACGCCGAGCTGCTTGCCCGCGTCCTCCGCGCCGACCTTCACCACGCTCCAGAACGCGTCACCCGCGGTGCCGTGCGTGATGACGGCGACCTTGAGGTCACCGGTCGCCGGCGCGCTGTTGTTCTGCGTGTTCTGGGTGTTGGAACCCGTGGGACCGCTGCACGCGGCGAGTAGAGCAACACCGGCGAGAGCAACGCCCGCACGGATGACCAAGCGAGACTTCATCGTCTCCAGTCCCTTCAGAGGATCTTTCCGAGGTGCGCGAGGCTGCGCGCGGTGTCCTTCAGTGGCTTGTCCACTGGACTTCCGTCCTTGAGCCGCGTGTCCTGCTCAAGCACGAACCATCCGGTGTAGCCCGCCTCTTGAACGAGCTTCACCAGCGCTTCCACGTCCACGTCGCCGTCCCCGAGCGGCACGTAGATGCCCTGTTCCACGGCATCGGTGTAACTGAGCTCGCCGCTGCGCACCTTCGCCGCGATCTCGTCACGCACGTCCTTGAGGTGCACGTGACCGATCCGGTCCGGGTAGCGGCGCGCCAGCTCGACCGGGTCCGTGCCACCGATGAGGAGGTGGCCGGTGTCCAGGCAGAGCTGGAGATCGGAGTCCGCGAGGAACCTGTCGACCTCCGCCTCCCGCTCGACGTGGGTGCCCACGTGCGGGTGCAGCACGGTCTGCAAGCCGTGCCCGGCGGCGATCTCCCGGATCTTCGCGCAGGTGTCGACGAGGGTGTTCCACTCGTCGTCGGTGAGCTGCGGTCGTTCGTCGTAGCCGTCGAGGCCGGTGGCGGCGGCGAGCACGAGCACCTCGGCACCGCCCGCCTTCAGGATTGCGGCCACGCGGTCGGCTTCGTCCAGAGTGGACTGGACGTCGGTGTGCAGCGTGACGGCGAGGAAGCCGCCGACCAGCGAGAGTTCGAACTCGGTGAGCAGCGCCCTCAACGCACCGGGGTCGGCGGGCAGGTAGTCGGGCGGACCGAGCTCGGTGGCTTGCAGGCCCAGCTCGTTCATCTCGGTGAGAACGGTCGTGGCCGGCAGGACGTTGCCCCAGCCAGGTACCTCGCACACGCCCCAGGAGATGGGTGCCCCAGCGATCTTGGCCATGCTCAGTTCCCCTCGATCTTCACCGGTGCGCCGGTGCGGCGCGACTGCTCACACGCTTCAGCCAGGCGAAGGCTGATCAAACTCTCCCGCGCCGGTGACGGGTTCGCGACTTCGCCCGCAACGACCTGCGTGAACAGGTTCATCTCGTTGACGTACGCGCGGTGGAAGCGCTCCGGGAAACCGGGGTAGGCGTCCGGTCCGGCCACGTGACCGCCGGGCTCCAGCGAGTTCAGCGGGGTCTTCGGGTCGACGCCGGCGACCAGCGAGTCCTTGCTGCCCAGCACCTCGATGCGGTGGTCGTAGCCGACCGGGTCGTGCCGTCCGCCGGCCAGCGTGGCGTGCGCGCCGCCCGCGAACTTGAGCATCACGACGGCGTTGTCCACGTCGTCGGCGTCGGCGAACGCCTGGTGCACCAGCACCGAGCCGGACGCGTAGACCTCGACGACCGGTTCGCCGACGAGCCACGGCACGCAGTCCAGGTCGTGGATCAGCAGGTCGCGGAAGATGCCACCGGACGCGGGCAGGTAGGAGAAGTCCGGCGGGTTCGCGTCGTTGCCGACGGCCCTGACCAGGTAGATGTCGCCGACCTCGCCCGCGCGGATCCGGCGGTTCAGCTCGTAGATGGCCGGGTCGAACCGGCGCTGGAAGCCCACGAGCACCTCGACGCCCGACTTCTCGACGTCCTCGACCAGCGAGGTCATCTCGGCGAGGTCGCTCGCGATGGGCTTCTCGCACAGCGTGGGGACACCTTTGGCGATCGCCGCCCGCAGCATCTCCGGGTGGGTGTTCGTCGGGGTCGCGAGCAGGACACCGTCGACGTTGCCGAGCAACGTGTCGAGGTCGTCCACCGCCTTGGTCCCGCTCAGGTCAGCCGACGCCTGCGCGGCACGACCGGGCACCGGGTCGAAGAGGAGCACCTCGTCGACTCGATCCAGCGCGGCGAGGTTGGTCGCGTGCATGGTGCCGATCCTGCCGACACCCGCTACTCCGATCCGCATCGCAGGTTTCCCCTGTTCATCGCCGTGATGTGTTAGAGCGCTCTATTGGTTGGAGCGCTCTAATGCTGTAGCTTCCGTCACACGGGTGTCAAGGGTGTGTTTCCCGCCCGTGACGTGAGGGGAGGTGGTTACCAGTGGTCAGACCCACGATGGAGGACGTCGCATTGCGTGCGGGCGTCTCGCGAGCACTGGTGTCACTCGTGATGCGCAACTCACCCAAGGTGAGCGAGGCGCGACGCAGTGCTGTCCTGAAGGCCGCGGAGGAGCTGGGGTACTCGCCGCACGCCATGGCACGCTCGCTGGCGTCGCGCACGTCGACGGTGCTCGGCGTGATGGTGTCCGACCTGCACAACGCGTTCTTCGCCGAGGTCGTGGACGGCATCGACGAGGTCGCGCGCGAGCAGGGGTTCGACATCATCATCAACACCGGTGGCCGCTCACCCGCCCGCGAGCGCCGCGCGCTGGAGTCGCTGCTCTCCTTCCGTCCCGCCGGACTCATCCTCCTGTCGCCCGTCGTGCCCGCGACCGCGATCTCCAAGGCCGCCGAACAACTTCCGATCGTGCTCGTGGCCCGGTCGTCCCGCGTGTCCACTGTGGACACGGTGAACGACGACGGCGAGCAGGGCGCACGACTGGCGGTCGACCACCTGGTGTCGTTGGGGCACAAGCGCATCGCCCACCTGGACGGTGGCGAGGGCACTCAGGCCGGACCTCGTCGCCGTGGCTACGTGACCGCGATGGAGGCGCACGGGCTGACGCCTCAGGTCGTGCCGTCGGAGTACACCGACGCGGCGGGCGCGCGAGCCATCCGCGGGTTGATCGACGACGGCGCGTTGCCCACGGCCATCCTGTCCTGCAACGACTTCAACGCCGTCGGCGCGATCTCGGCGTTGGAGGACGCCGGACTGCGCGTGCCACAGGACGTTTCCGTTGTGGGGTACGACAACACCTCACTGGCGGCACTCCGTCACGTCTCCCTGACCACGATCGACCAGCCCCGTGCCGAGTTCGGCCGGTTGGCGGCGGACGCCCTGCTGCAACGGGTCCGCGAACAGCGCACCGAACCCGTGCGCCACCTCCTCAATCCCTCTCTCGTAGTCCGCAACACGACTGCTCCACCAGCGACTTCGCGTCGGTCGTCCGGTGCCCCCTTCCTGTCAACCGCCGAAGGCGATTCGGCAGGAAGCGGGAGCCGGACGGCCGACTTCCAGGCGAAGTCGCCGGAGCGGCGCAGCCGCGACCATTGAACGGAGTCCGCGTTGAGCACCATCCCCCACTGGATCGACGGCGCCCGCACCACGGGGGTGTCGTCCCGCACGTCCGACGTCTTCAACCCGGCCACCGGCGAGGTCGCAGCACAGGTCGTGCTGGCCGAACAGGCCGACGTCGACCTCGCGGTCTCGTCCTCGCTGAAGGCCGCCCAGTCCTGGTCCGAGTCGTCGCTGTCGACCCGCAGCAGGATCCTCTTCGAGTACCGCCACCTGCTGCACACGCACCGCGACGAGCTGGCCGCGATCATCACGTCCGAGCACGGCAAGGTGCTGTCCGACGCGGCCGGTGAGGTGCAGCGCGGGCTCGAGGTCGTCGAGTTCGCGTGCGGCATCCCGCAGCTGCTCAAGGGCGAGCACTCCGAACAGGTCTCGCGCGGTGTCGACGCGTACTCGTTGCGCCAGCCGCTCGGCGTGGTCGCGGGCATCACCCCGTTCAACTTCCCCGTGATGGTGCCGATGTGGATGTTCCCCATCGCCATCGCGACCGGGAACACCTTCGTGCTCAAGCCTTCCGAGCGCGACCCGTCCGCCTCGATCCGCCTCGCCGAGCTGTTCGCGGAGGCCGGTCTGCCCGACGGCGTGCTGAACGTGTTGCAGGGTGACGCCTTCGCGGTGAACGCGCTGCTCGACCACCCGGACGTCGCGGCGGCGTCGTTCGTCGGCTCCACCCCGATCGCGCGACACGTCTACTCGCGCGGCACCGCGGCCGGCAAGCGCGTGCAGGCGCTGGGCGGCGCCAAGAACCACATGGTCGTGCTGCCCGACGCCGACCTCGACGTGGCCGCCGACGCCGCCGTTTCCGCCGGTTACGGCTCCGCGGGCGAGCGCTGCATGGCGATCTCGGTCGTCGTGGCGGTCGGCGAGACCGGTGACGCCCTGGTCGAGAAGATCGCCGAGCGGACCCGCGACCTGCACCCGTCGGTGCTGCCCGGCACGGACCCGTCCGCCCAGATGGGACCGCTCGTCACCGGCGTGCACCGGGACAAGGTGAAGTCCTACGTGGACGCGGGAGAGGCAGCAGGCGCGTCGCTGGTCGTCGATGGACGTGGGCACGCGCCCGAAGGCCACGAGAACGGGTTCTGGCTCGCCCCAACGCTCTTCGACCACGTCACGCCCGACATGACGATCTACACCGACGAGATCTTCGGCCCGGTGCTGTCGGTCGTCCGCGCGGACACGTTCGAGGACGCCGTGGAACTGGTGAACGCCAACCCCTACGGCAACGGCACCGCGATCTACACCGGCGACGGGCTCGCGGCCCGCGAGTACCAGCGGCGCGTGCACGTCGGCATGGTCGGCATCAACGTGCCGATCCCCGTACCGATGGCCTACTACTCGTTCGGCGGCTGGAAGGACTCGTTGTTCGGCGACACGCACGTGCACGGCGCCGAGGGCGTGAAGTTCTACACGCGCGCCAAGGCCGTCACGGCGCGGTGGCCGCAGCAACACGGCGTGAACCTGGGCTTTCCCACGCACGGCTGACCGGTTCAGCCTCGACGGCCGTCCCTTGCCGGGGCGGCCGTTTCTATTTGGTACGAACCAATTACCAGTTCGCTGATCATGGAATATCGCGACACGGATCACCGTTCGGCAACGGTGCTGGACAGGTCGGTATTATCGGCGCTCCCAAAAACTGCGCAGGAGGACCGAACACGATGTCGCTCAGCGAGGACGACAGTCCGTTCGCGACGGCATGCCGCGCGACCGAACGTGCCGAATTCATCCGCTCGCTGAACCAGCTGCGCGAGTCGCGAGGACTCTCGTACAAACAGGTCTCCGACAACACCGGCGAGCTCATGCTGCCGAAGAGCACCGCCCACGCCCTGTGCACGTTCCGGTTCCCGAAGCGGGAGGACCAGCTGCGCGCATTCCTGACCGGTTGCGGAGAGCCGGCCGAGACGCTGGAGGGCTGGGTGGAGCAGTGGAGACGCGTGGCGGCCTCCCGCGCCAACGGGAGACCGCACCCCGCTGTCCAGCTGGTCCAGAGCTCGGCCAGGGGTAGCTCAAGCCTAACTGTCGACAGCTCCGACCGGCCAGACCGTTGGACGGCATTGGACGTGGCCAATACGACCAATTGAGCACTCCGTGGTCAGCGGCTTCACGAAAGGTGACAAAAGCTGGACAGTTGGACTTCGCTGGACGGATTGAGACGTTGTTGCACATGACGTGAAAAACGTGGACGGCGATTCAGTTGGCAGTCACCCGTTCGAGTGACAGGATCGTGGTCGAGCCGTTATGTCGCAGAGTCCGCGGCTACGCCAATAGTCCGCGCTGACGCTTTCCGCGCCCACGGCTTTTCGCCGCACCCAGCTGGTCCACCCCCAACCAGGAGTTCGCATGACCACCCCGCCGCATTCACGCAGGCGTTGCTCGTCATCCGGCCCGAGCACCGTCCTGCTCGTGGTGACCGCGTTCGTCTTCACCGGATGGATGCTGACGCAGGGCCACTCGCCGGTCGCCGCCGTGGCGACCACGGGAGCCGTGATGGCCGTGACCACGACGCTGAGCAGGAGCCGCCTGATCGGGATCCGGCCGTTCAGCGCGAGGTTCGGCGTGCTGCCGCCGTCCGACCCGCCGATGATCTGGCAGGACACCGAGCGATGACCTGTCCCGACGGCGACCCGCTCGAGCGCCTCAACCGGCTGTGGTCGCAGCTCATGCTCGCGCTGTCCAGATCGGGACGGCGAACGGAAGCGCTCGCCGCTTACCGGGAGGTCCGCGTGATCCTGCGGACCGAGCTGGGCATCGACCCGGACCCGGCGCTGCCGCTCATCGCGACCTCGACCGCCGAGCTGCGCGCCGCGACGGAGGCCGAGTTCATCGACCTGCTGCGGCTGGTCCAGGTGCGGTCGGGGCTGACGTTGCCGGAGATCTCCAGACGGGCGGGCCAGGTGCTGCCGCGCAGCCAGGTCTACTCGTTGCTCAAGCGCCGCAAGCTGCCGACGAAGCCCGAGCAGGTGCGGGCGTTCGTGACGATCTGCGGACTGCCCGAGCCGCAGGTGGCCCGCGTGATGGAGCTGTGGGCGACGTTGCGCGAGCAGACGGAGCTGGCTCTCAGCACCCCGACCGACGAAAAACCGTTCGCCATCCTCATCGTGCGCAGCGCTTAGACGCACGCGGGGCCCTTCCGTACTCCAGGAGAGTACGAAAGCGCCCCGCGTACTCTTCTCAGGCGTCGATTTTCTCGCGCTCGGGAGTGGGAGCGGCAGGAGGCGTTGGGCTGGGGAGGAAGCGGCGGATCAGCGGGAAGAACACGATCAGCAGCACGATCACGTACACGACGATCGCCATCGGGCTGTTGACCAGACCGGTCAGCGAGCCGTCGGAGAGCTGCAGCGAACGGCGCATCTGCTGTTCCGCGGCCGGGCCGAGGATCACGCCGATGATCGCGGGCAGCACCGGGAGGCCGTAGCGGCGCATCGCGAAGCCCAGCACACCGATCACGAACATCAGCAGCAGGTCGAAGATGTCCGCGTTCACCGCGTACGCACCGACCGACGCGAAGAACAGGATGCCCGCGTAGAGGTACGGCCGCGGGATCCGCAGCAGCTTCGCCCACAACGGCGCCAGCGGCAGGTTCAGCACCAGCAGCAGCGTCAGGCCGATGAACAGCGACGCGATCAACGCCCACACCAGGCCGGCCTCGCGCTGGAACAGCAGCGGGCCCGGCTGGATGCCGTACGTCTGGAACGCCGCGAGCATGACGGCCGCGGTCGCCGTCGTCGGCAGGCCCAGGGTCAGCATCGTGACCAGGGTGCCCGCGGCGGACGCGGAAGCCGTGGACTCCGGGCCCGCGACGCCCTCGATCGCGCCCTTGCCGAACTCGTCCTTGTGCTTGGAGAGCCGCTTCTCCGTCACGTACGACAGGAACGTCGGGATCTCCGCGCCACCGGCCGGGATCGCGCCGAACGGGAAGCCGATCGCCGGCCCGCGCAGCCACGGCTTCCAGGTGCGCTTCAGGTCGGCCTTCGACAGCCACGGACGGCCGACGGGAATCGGCACGAAAGGCTTGCGGCGCAGGTGGGCCGCGACCCACAGGGCCTCACCGACCGCGAACAGCGCCACCGCGACGACGATCACGTCGATGCCGTCGGCCAGGTGCAGCGAGCCGAACGTGAGGCGCTGCTGGCCGGTCATCTCGTCGAGGCCGACCAGCCCGATCGTCAGGCCGATGAGCAACGACGCCACGCCGCGCACTCGCGACGAACCCAGCACCGACGTCACGGCGATGAACGCCAGCACCATGATCGCGAACAGGTCCGGCGCACCGATGTCGACGGCGTGCTTGGCCACGAACGGCGCCAGCAGCACGATCAGCATCGTGCCGATGATGCCGCCGGTGAAGTGGCCGATGGCGGCGGCGGCAAGCGCTTGCGCACCACGTCCCTTGCGGGCCATGGGATTGCCTTCGAACGCGGTGACGACAGCGGCGCTCTCGCCCGGTGTGTTCAGCAGGATCGACGTCGTCGAACCACCGAACATGCCGCCGTAGTAGATGCCCGCGAACATGATGAACGCGCCGGTCGGCTCCATGCCGTAGGTGACGGGCAGCAGCAGTGCCACCGCCATCGCCGGGCCGATGCCCGGCAGGACGCCGATCGCGGTGCCGAGCAGCACGCCGATCGCGGCGAACAGCAGATGTGTCGGCGTCAGCGCGGTCGCGAAGCCGTCGAGCAGTTGTTCCACCTAGAACACCTCCATCAACGGGCCACCGGGGAGCGGGACGCCGAGCAGGTTGTTGAACACCGCGAACGTGAGGATCGACAGGCCGGCCGCGATCAGCGGGTCGCGGACGTACGCCCTGCTGCCGAGCGCGTAGGCGGCGCCCCAGAACAGGATCGCGCCGGAGATCGGGAACCCGACGACGCCGATCAGCGCGGCGTTCGCGAGGAAGGCACCGCACAGCAGCAGAACCGTGCGCCAGTCGGCCGGTTCGGACAGGTCGACGTCCTCGCCGCCCTCGGCCTCGCCGCGGCCGCCGCGCAGCACGTCGCGGGCGAGCATCACGGCGACGACCAGCAGCAGCGACCCGACCAGGATCGGCACCGCCTTCGGGCCGACCGGGCCGCGCTGCGCGAAGTCCGTGGGGATGCGCACGGCGTCGGTCAGCACCAGCACGCCGAGCACGACCAGCAGGGCGCAGATGCCCAGCTCAGAGCGTTCCCGCAACCACGCTTTCGTCGCTGTCATGCCAGCCCCAAGTCCTTGAGCACCGTTGCCACCCGCTTGTTCTCGTTTTCCAGGAAGGTCCTGAACTCGTCTCCCGGTGCGAAGGCGTCCGTCCAGCCGTTGCGCTGCAACGCTTCCGCCCACTGCGACGTCTTGTGGAGCCGCGCGAACACGTCGACCAGCTTGTCGCGGTCGTTCTGCGTGATGCCGGGCGGCGCGACGATCCCGCGCCAGTTGGTGAACTCGACGTCCACACCGGACTCCTTGAGCGTCGGCGCGTCGATGCCCTGGATGCGGTCCTTGCTCGTCACCGCGAGCACCCGCAACGTGCCGGCCTGGATCTGGTCGCGGTACTCGCCGACGCCGGAGACCCCGAACGCGACCTTGCCGCCCAGCACGCTCGCCAGCAGCTCGCCACCGCCGTCGAACGGGATGTAGTTGACCGTCTTGGGCGGCAGGCCCACGGCCTTCGCGATCAGCATCGGCGCCAGGTGGTCGGGCCCGCCCGGTGCCGAACCGCCGCCGACGGTCACGGTGCCGGGGTTGGCCTTCCACGCGTCCACGAGTTGTTGCATCGACGTGTACGGCGAGTCCTTCGCGACCACGACGATGTCCGGTTCCTCGATCAGCTTCGCGATCGGGGTGGTGTCGAGCAGCGAGTTCGGCGACTTGTTCGTGTACACCGCACCCACGACGCCCAGGCCCATCGACATGATCAGCTTGCCGTTGCCGCGCTCGCCGACCGTGCGCCCGAGCCCGACCGTGCCGCCCGCGCCGGGGAGGTTGAACACCTCGGCGTTGCGCAGCAGGTCAGCGTCCTCCATGGCCTTCGCCGCCGTGCGCGCCGTGATGTCGTACCCGCCGCCCGGCTGGTTCGGCACGAGCACGCGCAACGACCGCACCTGGCTGGTCTCGCCGCTGTCCGCACCCGGCGTCAGCAGCGGTGGCACCAGCAGGACGGCGAGCAACGCCGTCGCCACCGCCACCCACACCTTCACCGACACTGTGATCCCCGCCTCTCATCCGCGTGGTTCGACATGTTGCTCTGGTGTAAACCTTGATGTCGCTCTTGCGCTTCTAAGGTTTCTTTCGGTCTTTCTGGTCACGGGAGGTCACATGCGCCGCAGACGTTCCCTGGCCAGCCAGCTTCTCGCATGGCAACTCGTAGTGGTCACCTTGCTACTGTGCGCGGTGGGCGCGCTGACTGTCGTCCAGACGGGCAGCAACTTTCGCTCCAACGAGGAACGCCGGATGCTGTCGGTCGCCGAGACCGTGGCCGCGAACTCGCTGGTCCAGGAGCAGATGGGCAACTGGCGACTGCTCGCCGCGCCCGCCGAGACGGCCCGCAGCCTGTCCGGGGCCTCCTACGTGCTGATCCTCAACGACAAGCGGCTCGTGATCGCCTCGCCGGTCCCCGACCAGATCGGGTCCACTCTGGACACCAGGACCACCGCGCTCGAGGGCAGGTCGTGGACGGGGACGGTCGGCGACTCGATCGAGGCGCACGTGCCGGTGTTCGACCCGGTCAGCCGTCGCGTGAACGGCATGGTGATCGCGGGCGCGCAGGACCAAGGGGTCTTCGCCGGTGTGCTGCAGCAGCCCGTCGACCTGCTGCGCTACCTGGCGATCGCGCTGCTCATCGGCGTCACCGGGTCGTTGCTGCTGGCGCGCCGGGTGAAGAACCAGACGCTCGGGCTGGAGCCGCACGAGATCACCGCGCTGGTCGAGAACCGCGAGGCGTTGCTGCACGGCATCCGCGAGGGTGTCGTCGGCCTCGACGGGCAGAACCGGATCACGCTGGTCAACGACCACGCGCGCGACCTGCTGGCGTTGCCGGAGGACGCGGTCGGCCGCTCGGTCGAGGAGCTGGAGCTCAACGACCGCCTGCGCGACGTGCTGACCGGCCGCGCGACCGGCGTCGACCAGCTGGTGCTGCGCCAGGGCGTCGTGCTGACGTTGAACCGGATGCCGATCGCGGGCGGCGAGGGCGCGGTCGTGACGTTGCGGGACCGCACGGAACTCCTGGCGCTGCAACACGAACTCGACGCGTCACAGCACGCCACGGACACGTTGCGGGCCCAGGCGCACGAGTTCGCGAACCGGCTGCACACGATCGCCGGGCTGATCGCGCTCAAGGAGTACGACGAGGTCACCAACTACATTCACCAGATCAGCTCGGCGCAGGACCAGTGGCGGGCCGAGGTCAGCTCGTCGATCGGCGACCCCGCAGTGGCCGCGCTGCTGATCGCGAAGGCGTCGCTCGCGGCCGAACGCGGCACGGCCCTGCGGATGGGACCGGACAGCGTGCTCGGACGCGTCGACGAGGCGTTGTCGGCGGATCTGGTGATGGTGCTGGGCAATCTCGTCGACAACGCGTTGGACGCGCTGAGCTCGCTCAGCGCGTCGAACGGAGCAGGCAAGTGGATCGAGGTGGGTGTGATGCAGTTGGACGACGAGGTCCAGGTCGTGGTGCGCGACTCCGGTCCCGGTGTGGCACCGGAGCTCGCGGAAGAGGTGTTCCGGCACGGGTTCACGACCAAGGCGGCATCGCACGGTGAACGCGGCCTCGGCCTCGCGTTGATCAGACGGGCCTGTCTGCGCCGCGGCGGTTCGGTGAGCGTGTCGGGCTCGGTCTTCACCGCAAGGCTGCCCTGGTGATCCGCGTGCTGGTCGTCGACGACGACTTCATGGTGGCCAAGGTGCACAGCGGTTACGTCGCCCGCACCGACGGGTTCGAGGTCGTCGGGGTCGCGCACACCGGCGGCGACGCGTTGCGGTTGGTGGCGTCGCTGAAGCCGGACTTGGTGCTGCTCGACATCTACCTGCCGGACCAGAGCGGGCTCGAAGTGCTGAAGTCGTTGCGCGCCAACGAGGACGTGGACGTCATCGTGATCACGGCCGCGACCGACGTGGACACCGTGCGCAGTGCGATGCGCGGTGGCGTGCTGCACTACCTGATCAAGCCGTTCGACTACTCCGCGCTGCGCGACCAGCTCGCGCACTTCGCGTCGTTGCAGGAGAAGCTGCACCGGCTCGACTCGGCGGGGCAGGCGGACGTGGACCAGGTGTTCGGGGCGCGTCCGTCGTCAAAACCGTTGCTGCCCAAGGGGTTGACGCCGGAGACCGCACGGCTCGTGGAGGGCGCGCTGCGGTCGCATCCGGACGGCCTCTCGGCTTCGGAGTGCGCGTCGTCGACCGGCGTCGCGAGGGTGAGTGCGCGGCGGTACCTGGAGCACTTCGTGGCCAACGGACGGGCCGAGGTGCGGTTGCGGTACGGCGGAACCGGTCGCCCGGAACGGATCTACGCGCTAGTCCCAGGAGCCTGAACGACCGCGCTTGGTCTCGGCGCGGCGCTTCTTTCCGGCGATGCGACGTTCCTTCGAGCCCTTCGTGGGCTTGGTCGGCTTGCGCATCGGAGGCGGCGGCGCGGCGGCCGCACGAAGGATCGCGGCGAGCCGTTCCCGTGCGGCGGCGCGGTTCTGCAGCTGCGCGCGGTGCTCGGAGGCCGCGATCGTGAGCACGCCGTCGACCAGCCTGTTCTCCAGGCGGTCGAGCATCCGGCGCTTGAGGTGCTCGGGCACTGACGGCGAGGCAGCCAGGTCGAACGAGAGCTCCACGCGGCTGTCCGCCGTGTTCACTCCCTGCCCGCCCGGCCCACCTGACCTGGAAAAACGTTCGCGCAACTCAGACGCTGGAATCACCAGCGTCCGAGTCACGGTCACGTCGTTCATGCCCCCAAGGCTACGAGGTGATCCCCGGGATTGTCGCGATCTTTATCAGCTCCTCGCGGTCGAGGGCGAGGGTCGGCCGCGACGCCGCTCCGCTGTAGCCGGGGTTGCCCCACGTGCCGTCGTCGAAGACGCCCATGTTGTCGCTGGTGACGGTGACGACCGTGTTGTCGGGGTGCAGGGCGGTGACGTACGTCCTCAGCAGGTCAGGCCGGCCGGGGAACTTGACCTGGTTGATGCCGATCTTGATGCCGTTGCGCTCCACGATCTCGCAGGACGGATCATCGCCGCAGTCGCCGACACCACCTGCGGGGGCGGGCCCGATCGCGATCGTGACACCGCCGACGCCCTGCGCGTCGATCAGCCTGGCCACCGCCCGCCGCAGGTTGTCGGGGGTGTTGGTGTTGGTGCGCGTGAAGAACACGAACGCCTTGGCGTTGATCTCGGGGACGTCGTCGGCGGTCACGCCCGCAGGCAGCTGGTAGGACCTGCGGAACAACTCGGTGAGCTGCGCGTTGCGCTGGGCCACGGGATCCAGCGCGTACCCTCCCGTACTGGTCGCCGTCGGCCGCGGCAGCGCCAGGTAGCCGGCCGTGCCCAGTCCCGCCAGCAGCACGAACGCCATCGCCGTCGCGATCGCCGTGCGCCTGCGGGCGAGCCTCGACTTGCCCTTCCTGATCACCTCGGACGTGTGGATCCGCGACTCCGGCTCGTCCACCAGCAGGTCGCGCAACGCGGCGAGGCCCTTGGCCGCCTGACTCTTCACCGTGCCCTCCGTCCTGCCGAGAATGCGGGCGGTCTCGGTGATGCTCAGGTCCTCCCAGTACCGCAGCACGACGACGGCGCGTTGCCCCGGTGGCAACGCGTCCAGCGCCAGCTTGAGGTCGAGGTCGGACGAGTGGTCGGCGACAGGGCTCTCGGGCACGGCGTCGACGGTCCGTTCGCGGTGGAAGAAGCCGCGGCGGCCGTCGTCGATGGCGGTGCGCACGAGAACCTTGCGCGCGTAGGCGTCCACGCTGTCCCTGCGGACGCGCGACCAGGCCCCGTAGAGCTTGATCAGCGCCGTTTGGACGATGTCCTCGGCGCGGTGCCAGTCGCCGCACAGCAGGAACGCCGTGCGGCGCATGACGAGAGCCCGTGCGTCGACGTACTCCCCGAACTCGCGGTCGCGGTCCAAGTGCCCCTCCTCGGTCGCCGCTTAGTACGCGGCGACCGGGTCAGGAGGTTGCCTCAGAAACGCGGGTGGTCGCCGACGAGCGCGGCGCCGCCCTCCTCGGACTTGGTGACCTCGCCGAGCACCCACGCCGGGACGTGGCGGGCGGTGAGCACGGCCAGGGCGCGGTCGACGTCCTCCGGCGCGACGACGGCGACCATGCCGACGCCCATGTTGAACGCCTTCTCCATCTCCTCGCGCTCCACGCGGCCGCGCTGGGCGATGAGCTGGAAGACCGGCGCGGGCGTCCAGGTGCCGCGGTCGAGCTTGGCGTGCAGGCCCTCCGGCAGGACGCGGGCCAGGTTCGCGGCCAGGCCGCCACCGGTGACGTGCGAGAACCCGCGGACCTCGGTCTCGGCGATCAGCGCGAGGCAGTCCTTGGCGTAGATCTTGGTCGGCTCCAGCATCTCCTCGCCGAGGGTGCGGCCGAACTCCTCGACGTGACCCTCGAGCGGCATGCGCGCGATCTCCAGGAGCACGTGCCTCGCGAGCGAGTAGCCGTTGGAGTGCAGGCCGGACGAGCCCATCGCGATCACGACGTCGCCGTCGCGGACCCGCTCCGGGCCGAGCAGCTTGGAGTGCTCGACCACGCCGACGCCGGTGCCGGAGATGTCGTAGTCGTCGTCGCCCATCAGGCCGGGGTGCTCGGCCGTCTCGCCGCCGAGCAGCGCGCAGCCGGCCTGGACACAGCCCTCGGCGATGCCCTTGACCAGCGCCGCGATCCTGTCGGGGACGACCTTGCCGACCGCGATGTAGTCCTGCACGAACAGCGGCTCGGCACCGCAGACGACCAGGTCGTCCACGATCATGGCGACGAGGTCGATGCCGACGGTGTCGTGCTTGTCGAGCGCCTGCGCGACCGCGATCTTGGTGCCGACGCCGTCCGTGGAGGAGGCGAGGACCGGCTCCTTCCAGCGGTCGAGCTTGAGCTGGAACAGGCCCGCGAACCCACCGATCCCGCCGAGGACCTCGGGACGGTGCGCCTTGGCCGCCCACGGCTTGAGCTTCTCCACCGCCTCGTCACCTGCGGCGATACTGACTCCGGCGGAGGCGTAGGTGGCCTTGGCGCTGTCGGTCACGTCAACTTCTTCCACTTGGATCTTGGGAGCTCAGGGACGACGCAGGGCGTCTTCGGCACCATAGCCGTTGGCCAGGACGGGAGCGGCCGAGCCCGACACGCCCTTGAGGCCTTCGAGCAGGTGCTTGCCGATGAGCGCGTCCTGCGGCAGTTCGATGGGGTACTCGCCGTCGAAGCACGCCGCGCACAGCCGCGTCTTGGGCTGCTCGGTGGCCGCGACGAGCTGCTCGAGCGACACGTACCCGAGCGAGTCGGCACCGACAGACCGCCGGATGCCGTCGTCGTCCAGGCCGTTCGCGATGAGCTCGGCCCGCGAGGCGAAGTCGATGCCGTAGAAGCACGGCCACTTGACGGGCGGCGACGCGATCCGCACGTGGACCTCGAGCGCGCCGGCCTCGCGCAGCATGCGGACGAGCGCGCGCTGGGTGTTGCCGCGCACGATCGAGTCGTCCACCACCACGAGCCGCTTGCCGCGGATGACGTCCCTCAGCGGGTTCAGCTTCAGCCGGATGCCCAGCTGGCGGATGGTCTGCGACGGCTGGATGAACGTCCGGCCGACGTAGGCGTTCTTGACCAGGCCCGACCCGTACGGGATGCCGCTGGCCTGCGCGTACCCGATGGCGGCCGGCGTACCGGACTCGGGCACCGGGATGACCAGGTCGGCCTCGACCGGGTGCTCCTTGGCGAGCCGGCGCCCGATCTCGACGCGCGTGGCGTGAACGCCGCGACCGGAGATCGTCGTGTCCGGACGGGCCAGGTAGACGTACTCGAAGATGCAGCCCTTGGGCTCGGGCGTCGCAAACCGGCTGCTGCGGAGCCCGTCCTCGTCGATCGCGATGAGCTCACCGGGCTCGACCTCGCGCACGAAGCTCGCACCCACGATGTCCAGCGCGGCGGTCTCGCTCGCCACGACCCAGCCCCGTTCGAGGCGGCCGAGCACCAGTGGCCGCACCCCGTGCGGGTCACGCGCCGCGTAGAGGGTGGACTCGTCGCTGAAGGTCAGGCAGTACGCGCCCTTGACCGTCGGAAGGAGCTCCAGCGCGGCCTGCTCGATGCCCTTGTCGGCCGCCGCGTGAGCGAGCAGGCCGCAGAGGATGTCCGAGTCGGTCGTCGCACCGTTGCGCTCGACGATGCCGAGCGCCTTGGCCTTCTCCAGCAGCTCGGCGGTGTTCACCAGGTTGCCGTTGTGACCGAGGCTCAGGCCACTGCCGGCGGCCGTGGTGCGGAACGTGGGCTGCGCGTTCTCCCAGGTCGTGGACCCGGTGGTGGAGTAACGGCAGTGCCCGACGGCCACGTGGCCCTTCAAGCTCTGGAGCACCTGCTCGTCGAAGACCTGGCTGACGAGCCCGAGGTCCTTGAAGACGACGACCTGCGCCCCGTCACCGACAGAGATGCCCGCCGCCTCCTGGCCGCGGTGCTGCAGGGCGTAGAGCCCGTAGTAGGTCAGCTTCGAGACGTCTTCACCGGGAGCCCAGACGCCGAAGACGCCGCACTCCTCACGGGGTTCCTGTTCGGGCTGGGAATGGTCGGCGACCACCGAGTGGCTCCCTCACGAGTGGGGCTGGCTGCATCCCGAGTGTAAGTGGAGCAGGGGGCCAACCACCCCCTCCGAACCCCTGGTGGGGTGACCAAACTCATGCCTTCCGGCACTGAAACAGCTCGGTCTGGATCGAGTTGGTCTGAAGGATGCCGATCGAACGTTGTTTTGCGAGGCAGGTCACCTCGTCGCCGACCTTCACGTCACCGTCGATCTCGGCGGGCTCCACGGCCGTGCCGGTGAAGTTCTGACGGTCGTACGCGCTCTCCGGCAACTCGCCGACCGGGTCCAGCCAGACCCGCACGCGGGGCGGGAGGTAGGAGGGCACAGCGTCGTCTTCGTCGATCTTGGTCACCTTCAGGCGGATCTCCGCCTCCCAGGTGCCGGAACAGCCGACGAGCGCGAGACAGCCCACCAGAACAAGAACGATCTTGCGCATCAAGCCTTCTCACACCACGACAGGTCGGTCTTGATCACACTGGTGATCTGGAAGCGGTCCACGACCTGCGGGCTCACCGTGTCCGGCTCCAGGGCGTCGTCCGGCGCCTCGCCGACCAGCTCGAGCCGCAGCTTCGCGTACTTGCGGTCGTACTTCGGCGCGACCTCGTAGATCTTGTCGACCTTGAACCGGACCTTCTCGTGCCACTCGGCCGCACCACAGCCGCTCAGCACGAGACAGCCCACGAGCACCACAACGATCTTGCGCATCAAGCCTTCTTGCACTCGTCCAGGTAGGTCTGGACGTTCGAGTCCCCGATCGCGCTCCCCTTCTCCTGCCTCGTCGAGCAGACGATCTCGTCGCCGACGACGGCACCCCCGCTGACCTTGCTGGGTTGGAGGAACCGGGGGCTCAGCGAGTCCGATCCCAGAGAACCCCTCGGGGCGTCACCCACCAGCTCGAGCTTGAACATCTCGGTCGGAGTGCTGTTGTCCACCGAGAGGATCTTGTAGCGAACTTCTCCCTGCCAGCTCGCTGCACATCCCGTGAGCAGCAGGCAGCCGAGCAGTGCCGCGGCGAGCTTGCGCATCAGTGCCCCCGTCCGACCTGGAGGACGTCCAGCACGCGCCGGTCGCCGGTCATCTCCTTGAGGTTCATCCGGTTCCAGAGCCAGAAGTAGACGAGCTCGGCCTCACCGATAACCTGCGCGTCGCCGTCCTCTCCAGGAGCGGCGGCACGAACCTCGGGGACCTCACCCGCGACCAGGGAGATCAACCACGACTCCGGCACGTCGGTGGGCCGCACCACGGCGGTGCCGGACACCGTGCTGGGCACGTCGCCGTCGAGCTTGGCCGCGACGATCGTGGTGAGCACCTCGTCCACACCGTCGGCGCAGAGGTCGGCGTCCGTGGCGACGAGCTGCCGGACGACCGTCTGCGCGTCGAACCGGCGCAGCGTCGTCTCGTGGGCGATCCGGCGGTGCCACACCCAGGCGAGGTCCGGCGCTGACGGCGAGAACGTCCACACGGGGCGGTTGCCGGGCACGGCGGTGAGGATCTCTGCGGCAGCAGTGAGCTGGAGGTCGAGGTACTCGAGCGGCGAAAGACCGGTCTGCGGGGCCGGCGGCTGCATCGGGTTGCGGCTGCCTGTGCGCAGGTAGGCGGTGGAGGTCTCGAGGAAGCGCGCGACGTGCACGACGAGGTCCTGAACGGTCCATCCGGGACGCGTCGGCACCGCTGCGGCGGGATCCGCGTCTGCCACTGCCTTGCGGAACATCTCAGCCTGCTCGATGAACACAGCGGTCCACCGCTGGGCCGTCCACCCTGTCTGCACCATGAGCGACATCGTGCCCGAAACGGTCCACGCATGAGTGGGGAACCGGCCATGATGCTTCTGCGTCGCATGGATCAAAGACCAACCAGGGGGTGGCGATGTTCGGCGTTGAGCCCGACCTGCTGCACACCGCGTCCAAGGAGTTCGGCAACGGCTCCGAAGCGGTGCGTGAGGCGGCGGAGATGATCTCGATGCTCAAACTCGATGCCGGAGCGCTCGGCGAGGTCGACGCGGCCGCGGAGTTCGCGGACGCGCTGTCGAAGTTCGTCGGTACGCACTCCCAGGACCTCCAGCGCGGTTCCGCCTGGATCAGCGACGCCGCAGAGGGCCTCAAGTCCAACGCCGACACCTATCAGCGCACCGAGGACGACCACACGTCGATGCTCACGAAGCTCATGCAGGGACTCGGGGACGGCAAATGAGCTACACGGATCCGGAGAACCTGTACGGCAAGCTCGCGTCCGGTGACGCCGGTCGAATCGCCGCCGCCGCCGACCCCATCACGGGTGCGATCAGCGCTGTCGGTCGTGCGGGCGAGTCCGTCGCCAAGGGCGGCAAGAGCGCGGCGAGCACCTGGGTCGGAAACGCCGCCACGAAGTTCACCGCACGCGCGGAACTGTCCGTGAACGCGGCCAAGGCCTCCGTTGAACGACTCGGTGCCGGCGTCGACATCGTCCAAGCCGCATCGCGCGCGTACGGCCAGATGCGCACGGCCGCGGATCAGGCGATCAACGTGTGGCGCAGCCGTCCGCCGGGCATGGACGAGGAACAGACCCGCGCCCTCGCCAACCAGGTCAACGACTCCCTGAACAAGGTGAAGTCGGGCTACGACAACGTCCTGCGCTCCTACGCGGGTGCACTCACCAAGATCCCGCCGGGCTTCGAGGAGTCCGCACGCACGGACGGCGGCTGGGACCGCGCGGCGCAGCGTGCGGGCGCTGGTGGGGCATTGCCACCGGTGCCGCCTCCGGGAAGCGACCCCAAGGTGGTCGCGGACTGGTGGAAGTCGCTCAGCAAGGAGCAACAGGACGCGCTGCAAGCCACCAAGTACCAGGAGCTCGGCCAGCTGCGCGGCCTGCCGGCCGATGTGCTGGACAAGGCCAACCGCCGACGCATCGACGAGGACGCCGGCCGGTTCGAGCAGCAGCAGAAGCAGTTGCGGCAGGAGCTCGCCGACCGCGCGCGCGAACTGGGCGTGGACCCGAACTCGCCGGAAGGCCAGCGGGCACTGCGCAACGACCCGCAGGGCTCGCAGCTGATGTCGCAGTACGACGAGGCCACCCGCCGTCACAACAACGCAGTTCAGGCGCAGGGTGCCGTGGCTGAGGCCAGCAGGCTGGGCGACGAGAGCGGCAAGAAGCCGTACGTCCTGTACTGGAGTCCTGATGGTCCCGGCGCCAAGGAAGGCGCCATGGCGATCGCGTACGGCAACCCGGACACCGCGAAGAACCTCGCTGTCTGTGTTCCGGGCACGACCTCCAACATCGGCAGCTTCAGCCAGTCGCAGGCCGCGAACCTCAGTCAGGCCATGGGGCCGGACGGTGCGGCGATCCAGTGGCTCGGGTACGACGCTCCGGCCGCGGCGCTCGGCCAGGTCAACGACCCGGCGCAGGCGATCGAGGGTGGCCAGATCCTCGCGAAGGACGTCGAGGGTTACCGCGTCGCCAACCCCAACGCGCACGTCACCGTCATCGGGCACAGCTACGGCAGCACGGTCGTCGGCTACTCGGCGATGGACAACGGTCTGAAGGCCGACGACATCGCGTTCGTCGGCTCTCCCGGTGTCGGTGCGTCCAACGTGAACCAGCTGGGGCCGGGCGCTGGGCACGTGTACGTCGGTGGCACCGAGCACGATCCGGTCATCCAGGGCACGAGTGGCGACTGGTTCACCAAGGACGGGTCGTCGACCGGGCCGTACGACGCCTCGTTCGGCGCGAAGCAGTTCGGCACCTCCGGCGAGTCCTGGGTCGGGCACGCGCACTCCGCCTACTACGACAAGGGTTCCGAGTCGTTGGGCAACCTGGCCAAGATCGCGACCGGGCACGGCGGTGACGTCACCGAGCAGCGGTGGCAGGACTCGCCCACGCCGGTCGAGGTGCCGGGTTCCGACCTGCCCGGTGTGGGCCCGGTCATCGACTGGGGTGTCAACACCGGCAAGGAGGTCGTCGACATGGGCGAGGACGTCTGGCGCGGTGGCGGCCAGGTCGTCGACGACATCTCCCAGGGCAACTGGGGAGACGCCGGTCGCCACGCGGTGGGCACCGCGGGCGAGGTGGCGAGCGATGCCGCCGACGTCGTCGTCGACACGCTGGGCAACGTCGGTGAGCTGGGCCGGGACGCCGTCGAGGGTGTCGGCGGCGCGGTGAAGAAGATCGGCTCCTGGTTCTAGAAACGCACCACCGGCAGCAGGTGGGAGAGGTCGGCTCGGGTCCCGGACGCGGTGACCCGAGCACCGTCCAGGGCGTCGGTCCACGCCAGGTCGCCGGTCGCCAGTTCCAGCCATGTGCGCGGGTCGGTCTCCACCACGTTCGGGGGTGTGCCTCGGGTGTGGCGCGGGCCCTCGACGCACTGCACCGCGGCGAACGGAGGGACGCGGACCTCGACGCTGCGGCCGGGGGCGAGGGTTTCCAGGGTGCGCAGGCTCAGGCGGACCGCGGCGGCCAGCACTGGGCGTTCTGGCTGGTCAGCTTCGCCTCGCAGCCACGGGAGCACGGCCTGCACGGCGGCTCGCATCTCGGCTGGGTCGACGGCTTTGGCTGGCACGTCGCCCACATTAGCGAAGGTGCAGCGGTGCTCTCCCGGCTGTTGGTATATGTGGGCGCGTGATCAGGAACTTCGCCGTCGTCGGTCCGGGGCAGGCGACCAGGGAGCGGTTGACGGCGGCACTCGCGGCCGCACCGGACATGGCCGTCTACCGGATCGGGCGGGGTGCGGACCCGTTGCCCGTCTCGGCGACGTTCGACCCCGCTGACCAGCCAGGGTGCCGGAGTCTGCTCGACTGGTTCGAGCGAGGTGCGCCGTCCGGGGCCGTGCTGCTGGTGGACGACTGGGCGTTGTGCTTCGAGCAGGACCCCGAGCTGGTCAGGACCGTCGAGTGGGTCGCGGCGTTCGGGCCCGCGCGGGGCGTGCAGGTCGTCGTCACGGCGCGGAAGTGGGCGGATCTGCCCGAACGGTTGCGGCGGCACCTGCACGGCGAGCCGACGGACTTCCTCGCGCTGCACGGGATCCAGGCCGATCTCAGCGACATGTGGCAGCGCGACGACTTCAGGGCGGCCGCCGGGGTCGACGACCGCGGCTGGCCGGTGCACCTCCAGCTCGAGATCGGTGGCGCCGTGCACCGCGGAAGCGCGGACCAGCTGCTGAGCGCGCTGCTCGGGCTGATGGCCACGCACTCGGCCGAGCACCTGCAGTTCCTCTTCGTCGACGGCACCGGCAGCGGGATCTTCGAACCGCTGAGCTTCGCGTCGCAGGTCGCGTACACGTTGACGCCCGCCGCGGACGACGCGACGGTACTGCGGTTGCTGGACGCGCTGGCGGGCGAACTCGGCCGGCGCCAGGAGATCCTGCACAAGGCCGGCAACTTCAGGAACCTCGCCGACTACCGCGAGGCCGTGCGCAACGGTGCTCCGCTCGACCCGATCGCCGACCTGCTGATCTGCGTCGACGGCGCAGCGGCCTTGTTCGAACGGGAACCGTTGTTCCACGAGCACGTGGTGATGATGATGCGCGCCGGACGGACGCTGGGCCTGCACGTCCTGTACTCCGGCGGCGTACCGGAAACCCCTTACGAGCTACCGGAATGGCCGCTCGCCGTCCCGACCTACGACCTGGTCGAGATGCTGGAGCTGCTGCCGCACGCGCCCGGCGCCGGAACCGCCCACGAGATCATGCTTCCGCCGCTCGGCCACGACGGAAAGCCGCTGACGCTCGACATGCTGCCGCCGGGCGCGCTCGGCGTGGTCGACAAGCCCTACGAGCACCGCAGGGACGTCCTCGTCCCGGCCTTCACGACGGAACTGCGGCACGGCGCCATCGTCGGCGCGCCCGGCACCGGCAAGTCCACGACGCTGCGCACGCTCGCCACGGTCCTCGGCGACCTGAGCGCCTACCAGCTGCTCGACGGGCCCGGCGAACCTCTTGACCCGCAACGGCACATCGTCGTCACCGCCCGCACGTGGGACCAGGTGCCGCCGTTCATCAGGGACAGCCTGGCGTTCGGCATCGAGCTGCGCCTGGACGACCCGAACACGTCGCTGATCAACCCCCGCAGCGCCGCGCACGTGCCCATCCTGCCGGGCATCGGGTTGTCCGTGCGCGACAAGGCCGCCGTCCAGATCGCTCTCCCGTGAACCAGCAGATCTACCGCATCGGCCGAGGCACGCCTCCTACCCCGGTCAACCGCTCGTTCGAACCCGACGACCAGCGTCGCTGCCAGAACCTGCTGGCGTGGTTCGAACGCGGCGCGGAACCCGGCGCGACGCTGCTCATCGACGACTGGAAGCTGTGCGCGGCAAGCGATCCCGGCCTCGCCGAGTCGGTCAGGTGGATCGCCGCCACGGCACGCGGCGTCGAGGTCGTCATCACCGCCGGCACACCGGACGACGTGCCGGAGCGGCTGCGACCGTTGGTACGACTGGACTTCCTGGCGATGCACGGCCTGAGCACCTTCACCAAGGCCGAAGCCTGGAAGGGCGTGTGGGACCAGGTTCCGATCGGTGCCGGCGCCGTCGTCGAGCTCACGCACCTCCCGGACGGGCAGTACCGCACAGGACGTCATCTTCACACCACCACACGGGAAACGTTCCGCAGCCTGCTGCTCGGCCTGATGACCACGCACTCGCCGAAGCTGTTCCAGGCGGTGTTCATCGACGCGCACGACTCGGACACGTTCGCCGGGCTCGACGCGGCACCACACGTGCACGCGCATCATCGAGGCGCGGCAAGCAATCCCGGGCAGATCACCGAGTGGCTGCTGGCCGAGTCGGAACGCCGCCTCGAACTGGTCGGCAACACCTGGACGATCTTCCACCACCGCGGCTTCGACCAGGTGCTCCCGCAGCTCCTGATCTGCGTCACCGGCCTGGACGAGATCCCAGGCCTCGCCGCCACCTTGGCGACCATCGCCCCGGACGTCGGCAAGTCCGGCATGCAGCTGCTGCTCGACCGCCCGCACGAACTCGCACCGCACCGGGTGCCCGAGTGCACCGTGCCCGCGGACCTCGACGACGTGGCCAGGTCGCTGCCACCACTGATGCACAAGGCCGAACCCGTGCCCGGCTTCTTCGCGCTGCACGGGGTTTCCGGCGAATTCAACCGGCAGCGCTCCTGGCGGATGCGCCCGATCCGCGAGCAGTACCGCGTCGCTCTGGGCACCGACGAGCACGCGCAGCCGATCGAGATCGACATCAAGACCGGCAGCCTGCAGGACGGGATGGGACCGCACGGCGAGGTGATCGCACCTGCCGACCGCCGCCCGGAGCTCCTCCGCGCGATGCTGCTCAGCCAGACGCTGTGGCACTCACCGGACGACCTCCAGCTGATCCTCATCGACTTCCACGGCACGGGGGTGTTCGCCGGGATCGACAACGCACCACACGTCTACGGGTACTACCGCGGCATGCGTCCGGTGATCGCCGACCGGGTCCTCGAAGCGTTGCAGGGCGAGCAGGAACGGCGAGCCCGGATGCTCACCTCCGGCCACCACAAAACGACCTGGGACTACCGCAGAGCGCGCTACAACGGCGCGCCGCTCGACCCGTTGCCCGAAGTCCTCGTCTGCGTCGACGGCGTGCGAGGGCTGGTTGAGGAGCATCCGGAGTTCCTCAAGGTGCTGATGACCTTCGGACGGCTGGGACGCAGCTACGGCCAGCACCTCCTGTTGTCGGACTCGACCCAGGTCGACGAGCTGAAGAGCTACATCGGGTACCGCTTCGAGCTCACCGACGAAGGGTGGTCGCGGCGCATCAGCAAGTCCGCGGAAACGTTCACGCTCCCAGCAGGTCTCGACGAGGTCGTCCGGTCACTACCGCGCGCGATGCAGAAGGTCGAACCGCTGCACGACCAGCTCCTGCCACCGCCGTTGCACGAGTGGTCCGCGCTCACGCTCGACCAGCTCGGCACACACGAACGCGCGATGCCCGTCGGCATGCGGGACGTCCCGTTCGAGCACCGCGTCGACGTGTTCTGGGCCGACTTCTCGCGAGGCGGGCACGGTGCGATCGTCGGCAAACCGGGCTCCGGCCGCACCACGGCGATGCGGACGCTGACCGAGTCGATCACCAGAACCTTCGGCTCCACCAACGGTTTCCACCTCCAGGACGGCCCGCTGGCAGGCCGCCCGGACGCGCAGCACGTGGTCGTCACCGCGTCGTCGTGGGCCGAGGTGCCGCAGTTCGTCAGGGACGACCTCGCGTGGGGCGTCGAGCTCAAGCTCGCGGACCCGTCCTGGTCGATCGTGGACGAACGCCGGCAGGCGAACCTCCCCGACCGACCGGGCACGGGCCTCTGCGTGCACCTCAAGCAGCAGGTGCGGATCGCCACCTCATGAACGCCGCAACTTCCGTTGGGCGTCGTAGAGGTTCCGCGGAGTCACGTCCGTGGTGCCGTACAGCTCCAGCCGGGAGTTCAGCTCTCCGGTGAAGTCCGGTTTGTCGATCTGACCGAAGTCGCGGACCTCGGAGATCGCGACCGTGGCGCTGCACGGTGCCACCTGGTCGATGCGGACGTTGCCGGCGCGCTGGTTCACCACCGTGACGTTCCAGTGCGCGAAACGGGCTCCGTACAACGGACCCGCGTTCGCGCTACCGCCGTGCGCACCGACGTTGTTGATGGTGATCTCGGTGCGGACGTTGGCGAACGGCAGTCCGCGGTGGGTGTCGAAGACGTCGTGGTCCATGCGGCCGCGCGTCCAGACGTTGCCGCACGACAGGCCTTCGACGTTCAGGCCGTGGTTGCCCGCACCCGCCTGGGACGGCTCGGACGGCGCCTCGATCACGAAGCCGTCGGTGAGGTTGTCGTGGGACTGCTCGCGCGTGGCGTACGCGTGGTGGTGCCCGCGGCCGGAGACACGGGTGTTCAGCAGCGAGATCCCCTTGGAAGACACCAGCAGGAAGCCGTTGTCGACGTCCTGGACGTGCACGTCGTCGGCCCAGCAGTCCCACGCGCACTGGAACGCCAGACCGTTGTACCCCTTGTCCTGCAGGTGCTTCGGGGTCGGCACCTTGAACATCTCGATCTTGATGCCCTCGACACCCGCACCGGTGACGACCGGCGCCATCGTGGTCAGGCGCGGCTTCCACTCCGGGCGGATCTCCAGCGGCAACGGCTGCGCGAGCTTCACCCTGTTGCCGCGCACCCACTCCACGCGCACCGGCCACAGGAACGGGAAGTACGACAGGAGCTTGTCCTTGTCGTCCCACCTGTACGTCGCCGTACCGGGAACGTCACCGCACATGTGTTTCGGCAGCGAGTACTTGTCGTCGTCCAGCCGCAGCAGCACGCGCTGACCGGCTCGCAGGCTCCGTCCGTTCTCGACGGTCACGACGAACGAACCCCGTGCCGCAGCACCGGAAACGGCCGTGAGCGTCTCACCGGCCTCCAGCTCGTTCCCGGTCCAGCCCTCGAACGGCCACTTGTGCGCCTTGATCGCGTCGACCAACGGCCGGTAGCGGTCGCGGTGGCACACCCACACCAGCCCGCCGGACCAGCTCCACGCCGAGTTCTCCGAGCCGTACCGGCTGCGGTTGATGCCGACGATCTCCTCCAGCGACCGGGTCGCGTAGAAGGTCGTCTTCGCACTGCCCGCACCGCGCAGCACCACGTTGTCGTAGCCGATGCGGATGATGTCGTCGATCCGGTAGCGGCCCGGCGGCACGAAGACGGTGCCACCACCGAGCTTGCCGACGAACTCGACGGCCTTGTTGATCGCGGCGGACGCGCCGGCCGAGCCGTCCCTGCGCGCACCGAAGAACAGCACGTTCGCCAGAACGGGCCGGCGACCGGGACGCTCACCGGTCCGGTAGCCGGCGTACGCGACGTTCGGAATCTGCGGGTGGTTGTAGGGGTTCGCCACGAACTCCTGCCACAGCGAGGCGGAGGACGCTGCCGAGGCAGTCCCCGTCATCGCTGACGTCCCGACCAGCGCAACCCCTGTAGCCAGCAGGAATCGCCGTCTGTCGATGTTCATTTCGCCGTCTCCAAGGGGTCTTGGCCACGGCGGCGGTGGTCAGATCAAACCAGACATCAGCCGCTCGCGGAACGAACCGCTTCGGAGATCAGTTCGTCCACCTGGTGCATCATGCGGCGGGCGTCGGTCGGGGTGAACGTGCTCCACGGCGGCTGCCCGTTCGACGAACGGCGTTGCTGCAGGTAGCGGCCGTCCTCGGTGTCGAAGAACGCGACCACGCGCTCGGGACGGCAGCGCTTGCCGTACTTGTCGCGCGCGGCGGCACCGAAGTTCCCGGTGTGCACGAGCCCGGTGAACATCTTCACCAGCGCCTTCGCGTCGTCCTCGCGCAGGCCGATGCCCCGGAACGCGGCCTCCATCGACTTCGGCGAACCGTCGGTCTGCGCGATCGCCTTCTCGATGTCGGCGCTGGGCAGCGTCACCGAGAGACCGGTTCCCGCCGGATGCGCGGGCAGGACGGACAGCACGGCCGAGGCGAGCCCGGAGCCCGCCCACGGCTGGAACGTCAGCTGGTCGTCCCGCAACGTCGCCAGCGCGCCCCAGTCGCCGTTCGCGACGGCGAGCACGCGCAGGCTGTGACCGAGCCAGAGGCGGCCGTCCGCCTCCCGCTCCGGCTTGACGAACATGCGCAGCAGTCCGTCCAGTTCGGACGAAAGCCCGCGCGAGTTGCCCAGGCGGCGGTGGTCCAACTGCTGGTAGACGCGGTTCTCGAGCATGATTCGCTCGTCCCGCGTCTTACCGGGTGAGGGAACCTTGAGAACGAGCGGCATGGGGCCGACGTTCATGCGTTCCCACACCACGTCGAACTCCTCGGCGGAGAGAGTGATCGGCTCCCTCTCCGCCGGACCGCCGAACAGGCTCACTCCGAGAAGCCGCCGATGACCGGCGGCGCGACCAGGCGCTCGTCACCGAACACGTCGTCGGTCTCGACCAGGTAGTCGGCCGCCTTGTGCTCGATGTCGTCCTCGCCTTCACCCTTCTGACCGTGCGCGCCACCAGCGCCGGCGCCCGCGGCACCGCCCTTGCCGGCGGCACCCGCACCGGCGCCCATGGCACCGCCGCGCATGCCCTCGGGGCCGGCGCCCGTGCCGGGCATGCCGCCGGGCTTCATCGAGGTGCCCTGGCCGGACGAGCCGAGCGAGCCCGACATCGGGCCGAACGCCTTGCCACCACCGAGCTGACCACCCTTGACGCCACCGAGCTGACCACCGCGGCCACCACCGGGCACGCCCGTGTTCGGCCTGGTGAACACCGGTCCGCCAGGCGTCGGCGTGGGCGTCGGGTGCGGCAGGTTGGTCGGCGGGGGCGGCGTCGGCGTGTGCACCGGCGGCGGCGTCGACGGAGGCTGGGTCCACGACGTGTGCGTGGTGCCGTCGTTGCCGGGCGGCGTCCACGCCTGCGAGACGGGCGGCGGCGTCGACGGGGGCTGGGTCCACGACGGGTTCGTCGTGCCGGTGTTGCCGGACGGCGAGTACACGCCGGTCGACGTGTAGCCGGCCCTCGTGCTGCCGGTGCCGGTGTCGCCGGGAGGCGGCGTGTCGATCACGACCTGCGGCGGCTGCGGGAAGTCACCGAGCGTCGAGGAGTTCCAGCGGCTGTCCGACTGGTAGTCCTCCATGACCTTGACGGCCTGGGCGGCGGCGTTGTCCGCGGCGGCTTCCTGCCGTTCGTGGTCGATCTGCTGGCCCACGACGTGCGCCATGCCGACCGGACCGGTCAGCGCGCCGACGGTCATGTCCAGAATGCCCGGCTTCTCCGTCGTGACGGGGACGACCTCGGGCATCTTCTTGCGCGCGTCGGCGATGAACTCGCCCTGCAGGCGCGCGGAGCTCTCCATCGTGCCCGAGCCCTGCTCGGCGTACCCGGCCCACTGCGCCAGCGGCGACAACGCGGCATTCGCGGCGTCCGCGGCGTCGGACTCCCAGCCCGCGCCCATCTTGGCCAGCGCGGTGTGCAGGTCGTCGTCGATCTGGGCGAGCGTTTCCTTGATCTTCTTCCAGCCCTGCTCCACCGGGATGGAGGCGGAGACACCGGGGCCTGAGTTGATCATCTTGTACAGCTCGGGGTGTCCGTACCCCTGGAAGCGGTGGTCAGTCATCGGTCAGGCCTCCTCTCAGTCCCGGTCCCGCAGGTGCTTGCCCCACATGGCCGTGTTGTCGCCCTCGACCTGGCGGTACTGCTCTTCGATCATCTTCAGCTGGTCGACCACGCCGGCGAGCTGCGCGCGGTAGAAGTTCAGCGCGGCCAGGGCCTTGTCAGACGTCTGCTCGTTGAAGGCCTTCGACGTCTCGCTGGAGATCGGGTCTTGCGCCCACGGCTGCGTGGGGAGATCGCGCACTGCTTCCTTGATCTTGGAGTCGAACTCGTCGATCGCGTGCTCGAAGGCTTTCCTGGCCTCTGGAATGGCAGACGGGTCCACCTTCAGCTTGCGCTGACCGAACTCCGTGGGCGTGGACGAGCCACCCCCACCACCATCCGCGAGATACACGGCACACCCTCCTCAGTACGGCCCCAAGGGCATCGGGCCGCGTGTGCATTTGGAACGACTTTAGCTCTGATGCATGACGCGAGTGACCGGTTCCCGGTACAAGACGCGTAGTTCTACTCAATCCTCATTTGGTCGCGAGCACAGGCCCGATGGCGTTCGCGAGCTTCTTCGCCTGCTCACACGTCGCGTCCACAGTGCTCTTGCTGTCACCAGTGGCGCCGACCAGCAACAACTGCCCGTCGTTCGCGTCGATGTAGACATCACAGCCAGGGCCGAGCCCCGCCTGCGGGACCTTGTTGAGGTAGGCCGGATAACCGGCGACCTGCAGCGGAGTGAGTTCGGTCTCGCTGGTCGTCCTCTTGAGCCGATCCACTCCGCCGTTGACCAGCGTGTAGATCGACGACGAGTACGTGCGGTCCTCGTAGTTGTTGCTGCAGGTCTTGCTGCCCTCGCCGTACTCGGGCTTGGGATCGCGCGGCGTCACCAGCCGGACACCGAGGGCCGCCTTCACCTCGGGCGTGATCAGCGTGCACGGGTCGAGGGTCTTCAGATCGACGGCCTTGGGCCTGTTCACCGGGGCGGTCCCGGCCGAAGTTCCGGTCGTCGGCGCGGCACCTGTCTTGTCCCCTGCCGAGGGTGAGCCCTGTTCGGTCGAAGAACACCCGGTCAGGACCGCTGCCAGCAGGAACGGGACGGCAAGTCGACGCATGACGGCCAACGTATCGGATCACCACGCACGGAGGGTGGCGAACGGTGTGGCTCGTGTCACCCGTAAGGCGCATTGCCGGTGACCCCACAAAAAGGAAACCTTCTTTACGATACCCCGAAGCGCCGCCGCCCCGATGCGTCGAGGAGCGACATGCTGCGCAACCGACCACTGCCGACACTGGTCGTGGCCGCGGTGGGCCTGGCCCTGCTCGTGCCAGGCACCTCAGCCAACGCGGGTCCTGTGCCCGGCACGGGAGCGGCGCTCGAGGTGGCCGCGAGCCCCGGAACCACCTCCACCATCCCCGACTGGCGGATGCAGACCAGCAAGACCGCCGGCCAGGCCGGTGACGTGATCTCCGGACCGGCCTATTCGGACTCCGGGTGGCTGACCGTGCCCGCGCGGTCGACGGTGATGGCCGGTCTGATCGCCAACAACAGGTACGGCGACGTCAACTACTCGGAGAACCTCAAGAAGGCCAACAAAGCCGACTTCCAGGTGCCGTGGTGGTACCGCAAGGTCTTCCAGGCGGACCCGCAGCCGGGCGTCAACACGTTCCTCAAGCTCAACGGCGGTGTCATCTCCCGCGGCGAGATCTGGTTGAACGGCAAGAAAGTCGCTGGCACCGACACGGTCGTCGGCGCCTATCCGACGCACGAGTTCAACGTCACCGGCCTGCTGCGCAAGGGTGACAACGCGCTCGCGATCAAGGCGTCGCCGTCCGATCCCGCCAAGGACCTGGTGATCCACTTCATCGACTGGTCCCAGCTCCCGCCCGACCGCAACCAGGGCCTCTTCCGCGACGTCGACCTCGTGCAGAGCGGCCCGGTCTCGTTGCGCGGCCTGCACGTCCTCTCCGACCTGCCGCTGCCGAACCTCAACAGCGCCACGGTCACCGTGAAGGTCGACGCGCGCAACAACACCGGCAGCGCGGTGACCACGACCGTCGCCGGCAGCGCGGCGGGCCAGAACTACAGCCAGAACGTGAGCCTCGCCGCGAACGAGACCAAGACCGTCACGTTCACGCTGAACGTCAGCAACCCGCAGGTCTGGTGGCCGTTCCAGATGGGCGCGCAGCCGTTGTACGACGCGACGGCGACCGCGACGGTGAGCGGTGCGAAGTCCGACGAGCAGAAGACGACGTTCGGTATCCGCGAGGTCACCTCGAAGATGATCAGCGGCAACCTCCAGTACCAGATCAACGGCAAGCCGATCCTGATCCGCGGTGGCGGCTGGGCGTCTGACCTCTTCCTGCGCACCAACGTGCAGAAGATCGCCGACGAGATGATGCTGACGAAGTCCATGGGCCTCAACACGATCCGGCTCGAGGGCAAGCCGGAGAACGACGAGATCTACGACCTGGCCGACCGCATGGGCATCCTGCTCATGACCGGCTGGGAGTGCTGCTCGAAGTGGCAGAACACCGGCGGGTTCTCCGCGGAGGACAAGAGGGTCGCCGGTGCGTCCGCCGAGGGCGAGGCCAAGCGGATCCGCAACCACCCCAGCGTGTTCACGTTCCTGATCGGCTCGGACGAGGCACCGGTGGCCGCCGTCGAGACGATCTACCTGGACGCGTTGAAGCGCGCAGACTGGCAGACGCCGATCGTCAACGCCGCTGCCCGCCGCAGCTCCCCGCAGCTCGGTGACTCCGGCATGAAGATGGACGGTCCGTACTGGTGGGAGCCGCCGGTCTATTGGTACAACAACCAGAAGGGCGGCAGCGCGGGCTTCGCGTCGGAGATCGGTCCGGGCCTCGCGATCCCCGAGCGGGACGAGCTGAAGAAGTTCCTCAGCGACACTGAGATCAACAAGCTGACGGACTACAACGCCACGCAGTACCACCTGTCGCCGTCCGGCAACTTCAGCAAGATCGGCTTCTGGGGCACGGCGCTCGACAACCGGTACGGCAAGCCGTCGAACGTGGACGACTTCATCAAGAAGGCCCAGCTCCAGCAGTACGAGACCAACCGCGCGCAGTTCGAGGCGTTCGGCAGGGACTTCTCCGACACCGGCGCGAACCAGGCGCAGGGCGTCATCTACTGGATGCAGAACGACCCGTGGCCCAAGCTCTTCTGGCACCTCTACAACTACAACCTCGCGACCGCGGGTTCGTACTTCGGTGCCAAGACCGCCAACAAGGCCCTGCACGCGCAGTACTCCTACGACGACAAGTCGCTGGCCGTCGTGAACATGGGTCTGCAGGCGCAGGACGGCCTCAGCCTCCAGGTAACCGTCTTCAACTCCGACGGCACGCAGAAGGCCAACGAGACGCGTGCGGTCCCGGCCAAGGCCAACGGTTCCGTGCGGGTCGGCACCCTGCCGCAGCCGTCCGGGCTGTCACCGGCGTACTTCGTGCGGCTGCTGCTGAAGGACGCGAGCGGCAAGGTCGTCGACCGCAACGTCTACTGGCTGTCGACCAAGGCCGACACGCTGAACTACAACGGCGGCGACTGGTACTACACGCCGCAGGCCCAGTACACGGACCTGAAGTCGCTCAGCAGCCTCAAGGCCGGTCAGGTCTCGGTGTCCAGCACGACGACGCCGGGCACGAACGGCAGGCAGGCCACGCACGTGACGATCAAGAACACCGGCACGAGCGTGGCCTTCTTCCTGCGGGCGTCGTTGCGCAAGGGCCAGGGCGGCGCGGAGGTGCTGCCGGTCGACTGGACCGACAACTACATCACGCTGTTCCCCGGTGAGACCGAGACGATCCGGGCCGAGTACCGGGCGTCCGACCTCGGCGGTGCGCAGCCGGTGGTCGAGCTCTCCGGTCACAACGTCTCGAAGCGTTAGTAGCGGTTCGCCACGACGTCGGGTCGTTCCACGGGACGGCCCGCGTCGAGCGACCACGCCAGTCGCACGTACTGCGCGTGCGTCCAGGCGAGTGGGGTGGCCGAGGTGGTTCCCCGGCCACCCCACACCTGTTCGGGCAGCATGAGACCGCTGTTCGCGGTCGCCGCGATCTCGCGCAAACGCTTGGCGGCACTGGCCTTCTGCCCGATGAGCAGCTCGTACTCACCGCGTTCGCCGCTCAGCAACGGCCACAGCCGCCCGTAGGTGCGAACCGGGTTCGGCACGTTCCACGGCCCGCCGTCCGCGGTCTCGCCGTAGCCGTCCTGCGTGAACCGGTGCCAGTAACCCTGTTCCTTCAGCTGCCGGTCGACGACGGCGACGGTGTTGCGCACCACCGGATCGTCGGCGCGCTTGACGCCGAGGCGCACCAGTTCGAGGAAGCTCGGGTCCACGACCGCGCGCTGGTCGATGTCGTCGGGGTTGTTGTCGCCGAGGTTGTACTTCGTGCCCTGGTCGGGCTTTCCGTCCTTCGTCAGCCGCAGGTAGTACGGCTTCGGCTCGTACGGCCCGCTCCGCGTCGCCGTCCAGCCCTCCACGTTCCGCTGCCACTCGTCGGCCGCGGCCAGGTAGCGGTCAGCGTTCTCCCCGTTGCGCTGCAGGAGGTCCGCGAAGCACACCAGCCCGGCGACGGCCGACGCGATCGTGGCGGGCGAGTAGCCGCTCTGGTTCTCCCACCGCTCCTGCTCGCTGAACGGCGCGTTCGGGTAGCTCAGCAGGTAGTCGGCCGCCCGCCGGAGTGAGTCCGTTGTGGACTTGTCGTGCCGGCCCAGGTGCCAGGCCAGCAGCAACGGCGCCGCGGTCTCGTCCAGCTGGACGCTCTTCCAGAACGGGGTGCCGTCGACGCGGGTGTTCTGCGGCAGGTGCCCGTCCGGTTGTTGCTGCCTGCGCAGCATGAAGTCCAGGGAACGCTCGGCGAACCCGGTGTCGCCGGCCGCGATCATGGCCGTCGCCACGTGGTAGAGATCGCGCGGCCACACCAGTGCGTACGGCCCGAGTTCCGGTGCCAGCTCGCGATCGAACCCGAAGGCCCACGGGAAGCTCGGCGACGCGATCGACGCGCCGGGGTTCGCCTTGTCCTCCGTCGCCGCCAGCACCATCACGGACATGTCGTAGAGCCGCCGGTCAGCGGACCTCGGCCGCTTCAGCCCGTCCAGGTACGCGTGCCAGCCCTGCGCGTACTCCCGTGCCACCACACCGAACCCGCGGTCCAGCGCGGTCTGGGCGACACCTGCGCCGAACCCCACCGCGAACGTGCCGTGCGCACGCCGCACGGGCTCGATGGGCAGCGTGCTCACCACCTCGCTGGAGCCCTTCATCGGCACGTGGTCGATCGACAGCCGGACCGGACGCTGAGCCGTGACCTGCACGTCCGCCAAGACTGCGGCGCGCTGCGGGTCGGTGACGTAGGTGATCTCAGCTCGCCAGCCGTCTCCGCGCAGCCGTTGCCGGAACGTCAGCGACCGGTCGTCGGCGGGCTCGGTGTGGGCCTTGCCGGGTTTTCCGTCCACGAGCAGCCGCGTCTCGCGGGTGGCGGGCGTGCTCAGGTCCGGGTGGAAGATCTCGGAGAGGCCCTGATGGCCCAACGTGAACCACACCGGGCTCAACGCGGATCTGGCGGTGCCGAAAGCCTGTTTGTCGGCGGGAAGGGGGACGACGTCCGCGGCACGAGCGACGGGCGCCGACATGACGAGCAGGAGCACGACCAGGGCCAGTGGCTTCATGACCCGTGGTGTTCCCCGGACTAGAGATCACCACGCAGGAGGCTGTCGATGTTCTCCGGAGGGCCCGGCCGCGCGAAGAACCAGCCCTGACCGGTGTCGCACCCGAGACGCAGCAACCGGGCGGCCTGAGCAGGTGTCTCCACGCCCTCGGCCGTGACGCCCAACGACAACGCGTGCGCCAGCTGCACCAGCGTCGCCACGATCTGCGAGTCGACGGGATCTTCCTCGTTCTCCGCCCGCAGGCCCTCCATGAACGAGCCGGCGATCTTCAGCTCGTGTACGGGCAGGTGCTTGAGGTAGGCGAGGTTCGAGTAGCCCGTGCCGAAGTCGTCGATCGCGATGCGCACACCCATGTCGCACAACGCTCTCAGCGCTTCCAGCGGCTCGTCGGCGGTGCCCATGATCGCCGACTCGGTCAGCTCCAGCTGGAGGTGGTGCGGTGGCAGCGCGCACTCGTCCAGGATCCGCTTGACGTCACGCACCAGCTCGGGGTCGCGGGACTGCCGCACGGCGAGGTTCACCGACACGAACGGCGCCGCGTCGCCGAACTCCTCCAGCCAGCGCCGCGCCTCCTCGCACGCCTTGCGCAGCACCCACCGTCCTAACGGGACGATGAGGCCGGTCTCCTCGGCGAGCTCGATGAACCTGTCCGGCGCGAGCCGCCCGAACTCCGGGTGCTGCCAGCGGACCAGGGCCTCGACGCCGGTGACCGTGGAGTCCTCCAGCCGCACCAGCGGCTGGTACTCGACGTAGAACTCGCCGCGTTCCAACGCGCGCGGCATCGTGGCCGACAGGGTGAAGCGAGCCACTTCACGGGCGTTGCGCTCCGGGTCGTACAACGCCCAGCGCGCCTTGCCGTCCGCCTTCGCCCAGTACAGCGTGATGTCCGCATCGCGCATGAGGTCGGCCGACGTCGTGCCGGACAGCTGCCGTTCGACGATGCCGATCGACGCCGACACCGACAGCTCGTGGCCCGCGATGCGGATCGGTGCCTCCAGCTCGGTCAGCACCCGGTCCGCCACGTCGACGATGTCCTGCTCACCGGCCGAGCCCTCGACCAGGATCACGAACTCGTCGCCGCCCATGCGTGCGACCAGCTTGCCCTCGCCGGACACGGAGTGGTCCAGCCGCCTGCCGACCTCGACCAGCAGCTGGTCGCCGATGTCGTGGCCGAGGGAGTCGTTGATGACCTTGAAGCCGTCCAGGTCGAGGTAGCAGAGACCGGCCCGCAGGTGCTTGCCGCGGTTGTTGAAGACCCGCCCGAGCCGTTCGAGGAACAGCGCGCGGTTCGGCAGGCCGGTCAACGGGTCGTGCAGCGCCTGGTAGCGCAGCCGGTTCTGCAGCAGGTGCCGGTCGGTGACGTCCTCGATCATCGCGACCTGGTACTGCGGCTCGCCGTGGTCGTCGCGGACCAGCGACAGCGTCAGGTGCGTCCACACCTGCTCGCCGTCCGCCCGGTGGAACCGCTTCTCGGCGCGGTAGTGGTCGCACTCGCCCGCGATGAGCTGGTCGTAGAGCCGCCACACGCTGCCCGCGTCCTCGGGGTGCATGAGGTCGCGCACGTTGTACTGGCGCATCTCGTCGACGCTGAACCCGAGCATGTCCTGAAGCGCCTGGTTGACGTCCAGTATCCGGCCCTCGATGTCGGCGATGCCGATGCCGATCGCGGCCTCGGTGAACATCGCCCTGAACCGGGCCTCCGACGCCCGCAGCATGGCTTCTGCCTGGTCGCGTGCGTCCAGCACGGCCGCCCTGATCGCCTCCTGCTCGGCGAGCGTGCGTTCCCGCAGCGCGCGGGCGTACCCGGCGGACAGCGCGCCCTGGAGCGCGGCCAGGCGGGACTGCAGCCGGTCGTCACCCGTGGCGCCGAGCTCGGCCAGCAGGTCGTCGCCGAGCAGCTGGACGGTGCGGCCCAGCGTGTCCGTGCCGGTGAAGTGCGCGTCGACCAGCCGCGAGCCGATCTCGTAGCCGGGTGCGGTGCGGAACGGGCTCGCGTACAGGGCCTCGACGAGCATCTCGGTGAGGTCCTGGAGGTGCTGCGCGACCTCGGCGCGGGTCATCGGGACGTAGCTCGACCCGATGACGGCCGTCGCCCAGCTGCGCGCGAACGACGCGGCACCGGCCAACACGGCCGGGCTCAAAGGAGAGCGGTCGTCACGCACCCGGTGGTCAACCCGTTCGGTCATCTGCTCGGCCCTAACGCCACGAACGCGCAGCATACGGGCGGTCGCCGTCCGGAGTCATCTCTGAGCCTTCCGGCCCAGTCCGGCGAAGCCCGGGAAGGCCCTCGCCACGATGCCCTCGTCGTCCGGACCCTCCGGGTGCCACTCCGGCAGGCGCACCACACCGGGCTCCACCAGGTCGAATCCCTCGAACAGCTTGTTGACCTGGGCACTGTCGCGCAACGTCGTCCGCGTGACACTCCGCTCGTAGACGCTGCGCGCCGCACGTATCTCCGGTGTCTCCTCGCCCGCCTCGAAGCCGGACTGGGACAGCGCGAGGTAGCTGCCGGGAGCGAGACGGTCGCGATAGCCCGCGATGATGCCCAGCGGGTCCTCCTCGTCCGACACGAAGTGCAGCAACGCGATCATCAGCACCGCGATCGGCTCGCGGAAGTCGAGTAAGTCGTTCACCTCTGGAGAGGCGAGCACCGACACCGAGTCGCGCACGTCGGCCTGCAGCACCGTCACCCGTTCGTTGCCTTCGAGCAGCGACCGGCTGTGCGCGACGGCGACCGGGTCCAGGTCGACGTAGACGACCCTGGCGGCCGGATCGACGGCCTGGGCGATCTCGTGCACGTTGCCCACGGTCGGAATGCCGGAACCCAGGTCGATGAACTGCCGGACGCCCCTGGCCAGGAGGTAGCGCACGGCCCGCCGGAGGAACGCGCGGTGCTGCAGTGCCCCGCCGCGCACCTCGGGCATCATCTCGAGGGTCTTCTGGGCGACCTCCCGGTCGACGGCGAAGTTGTGCGCGCCGCCCAGCAGGTAGTCCCACACGCGCGCGACACTCGGCCGCTCCAGGTCGATGTCCCCCGGCGCCCAGCTCGGCCGCTCCACCCGTCCACCTCACCCGTGTTCGGACCAGTTCGGGCCCATCATGCACCCACCGCTTGGCAGAATGCGGACCTCGTGAGGAAAAGTTTGCTGCTGTCGACCATTCTCGCCTCAATTGGCGTGTTTGTGCTGGTCGGCGGGGTACTGCTGCTGATCGACCCCGGCGCGCCGAAGCACGAGGCGATCAAGACGGGCGGTCTCGCGGGCGGCGCGATCGTCGCCCTCTACGCGTTGTGGCTCAACGACCGGCGCCGCAAGGTCGAGGAGGCCCGCCAGGAACTCGAGAGCCAGCGCATCGACCACGACAGGTCCCGCGTCGCCGACGAACGGTTCGCGCGCGCCGTGGAACTGCTGGGACACGAGACGGCCCAGGTGCGCGTGGGCGCGATGCACGCACTGGCCGGCCTGGCGAAGTCCAGGACCGAGTACACGCAGACCGTCCTCGACATCCTCTGCGCGTACCTGCGGCGCCCGTTCAAGAAGACGAAGACCGACGCCGACGAGATCGAACTGGAGGTCCGGCTCACCTCGCAGCGGTTGATCGAGGACCTCCTGCCGCGTGTCGGCGAGGAGAACGCACCGCACTACGACCTGAACCTGACCAAGGCCCACCTGGAGTTCATGGACCTGTCCTACCGGCAGGTCGGCGACCTCTACATGCGGGTCGCGCACTTCGAGGACTCGAACGCGTTCCACCACATGCTGGTGCACGGCCACTTCTACGTGACGGAGGCCGAGTCGACGGGGCGGTTGTACATCCACCACACGGAGATCCGCGGCAAGGCGTGGTTCAGCCGGTTCCGGTCGCGCGGGCTCGCTGTGTTCACGGACACGAAGTTCGGTGGCCTGACCAAGTTCGAGGGCTCGGAGTGGGCGGACGTGAAGGCGGACGGCTGTACGTTCGCGGTGGAGCCCGACCTGCCGGAAGCGTGGAGGAACTGACGTGAAGTGGCTGTTGGCGGTCTTCTCCGCTGCCGTGGTCACCGCGGCGACGGCGGCTCTCCTGTGGGAGTTCAAGGCGCCGCCCGTGGAGATCGTGAAGACCGCCGGGGTCGCGGGCGGTGCGGTCGTCGCGCTCTACGCGTTGTGGCTCAACGACCGCAAGCACTGGCTGGAGAGCGAGAAGGTCGCCGACGAACGGTTCGCGCGATCGGTCGAGCTGCTGGGCAACGAGGCCGACCAGGTGCGCGTGGGCGCGATGCACTCGTTGGTGTGGCTGGCGAACTCCACTCCGCGCTACAAGCAGACGGTCCTCGACGTGCTGTGCGCGTACCTGCGCCGGCCCTTCCACCACCCTTCGTGGGAGAAGGACGGCGCCGACCCCGACACGATCTTCGCCAAGGTGAAGCCGGAGGACCAACAGGAGCAACAGGTCCGTCGCACCGCCCAGCGGCTGATCCGCGACCTGCTCTCGTGGGGCAAGAAGAAGGACAAGACGCACTACGACCTCGACCTGACCGGCGCCGCCCTGGAGTACTTCCAGCTCGACGGCAGGCGGGTCAACCGGTTCGTCGCGCGGCGCGCGCAGTTCTACGGCATCACCGAGTTCCGCAAGCTCCACGTGAAGAGCCGCACGTTCTTCTCCGGGGCGACGTTCCACGGCCGTCTGTCACTGCCCGAGGCGAAGTTCGAGGGCGGGCTCGCGTTCAGCGAAGCCACCTTCAAGCGCAAGGTCGACTTCCGCGACGCGAAGGTCGGCACCTTCCTGGCGCTCACCGAGCCACCGCCCCCGGAGCAGATCGGCGAGCTGACGTTGTTGCCCGACACCGCGTTGCGCACCCCGCACGAGGGCTGGGCCCTAACCGGCGACGTGCAGCCGGCCCGCCCGCGCCTCGAAGACGACGTCGAGAAGAACAGCCGCGGCAGCGCCGACGGTACGACCGGTGACCACGACCGTTTCCGCGAAGGGGACGTCTACGTCGCCGCGGATCCCCAGAAAGTGGACTTTTTCCGACTTGAGGGCGAAGGACTGAGGAACGAGGGCGACCCCGAGACCGAACCCGACGAAGTCAAGAAGTGAGTGCACGTCGTTGACCTCGACCGCGACCCGCCGCTCGACTCCGGCGGCGGCGAGCACCCGGTCCGCCTCGTCGCGCGTGCCCCAGTCGGCGTTGAAGTCGACGAACGACTCGCCCGACAGCTCTTCGAGGGCAACGGACTCCCTTGCCGCGAAACGGCTTTCGGGCGCGCACGCGAGCACCAGCGGTTCACTGGCCAAAGTGGACACCCGCAGATCGTCGGCGATCTTCGGCTGACGCGTGACGAACGCGAGGTCGAGGCGTCCGGCGCGCACGTCCTCGACCAGCTCGGCGTTGCCGGACTGGCGCATCCGGATCTCCACGCCGGGGTGCAGCTCGTGGAAGCGCGCCAGCACTGCGGGCAGGTGCACCACGTGCAGACACTGGAGGCTGCCGACGGACAACGTGCCGCGCCGCAGTCCCTGAACGGCCGCGACCGCGTCCCTGGCCGACTCGACGCTGCTCAGCGCCTTGCGCGCTTCCGGCAGCAGCGCCCGTCCTGCCTGGGTCAGCTCGACCTGGCGGGTGGTGCGCAGGAACAGCGGCGCGCCGAGCTCGACCTCCAGCGCACGGATCGACGCCGAGAGTCCCGACTGGGCGACGTGCATGCGCTTGGCGGCCCTGGTGAAGTGGCACTCTTCGGCGACCGCGAGGAAGTGCTCCAGTTGTCTGAGTTCCACGATTCATCACCCGCAGTGCTCAATGAGATCACTTTCTCTGCGTTGGACAGCTTAATCACCGCGGTCCAGAGTGGTAGTCATGCAGAAGCGTCGTATCGGAGAAGTGGAAGTCAGTGCCATCGGCCTGGGCGGCATGCCCGTCTCCGTCCAGGGGAGGCCGGACCGCGCGCAGGCGATCGAGACCATCCACGCAGCGCTGGACGCCGGCGTGACGTTCATCGACACCGCCGACGCCTACTCGCTCGACGACACCGACTTCGGCCACAACGAGGAGCTGATCGCCGAGGCGTTGAAGGGCCGTCCGGAAGAGGTGTTCGTGGCGACCAAGGGCGGTCACACGCGCGAGCCGGGCGGCGGCTGGGGCCTCGACGGGCGTCCGGAGTACCTGCGAAAAGCCGTCGACGGGTCGTTGCGGCGGCTCGGGGTCGACCAGATCTTCCTGTACCAGTTCCACCGGCCGGACCCGAAGACGCCGATCGCCGAGTCGGTCGGCGCGTTGAAGGAGCTGCTGGACAACGGGAAGATCCGGTACGCGGGCGTCTCGAACTTCAACCCCGACGAGATCGTGCTGGCCAACGAGATCCTCGGCGGGCGGCTGGCGGCGGTGCAGAACCAGTTCTCGCCGGTGTTCCGGTCGAGCGAGACCGAGCTGGAGCTGTGCGACAAGCTCGGTATCGCGTTCCTGCCGTGGAGCCCGTTCGGCGGCATCGGCAAGGCGGGGGCGCTGAGCGGTCCGTTCAAGGAGGTCGGGGACGCGCACGGGGTCAGCGCGCACCAGGCGTGCCTCGCGTGGATGCTGGCGAAGTCCGAAGTGGTAGTCCCCATTCCGGGTGCTTCCCGACCCTCGAGCATTCGCGATTCGGCTGCGGCCACCCACCTGGAGTTGACCGCGGAGGAGCTGACCCGCCTGGACGGGTGACGCCAGTGGCAAACCAGGACAAATGGTCGCACGATCTAGTCCATGCGGACCTTGATCAGCATCGTGGCGATCGTCGCCGGCCTGTCGCCGGCACCCGCGTCCGCGGCGCCCTTGCCCGAGGGCTCCGCGGACCACACGGCGGGCTCCCAGATCCTCAAGCACGAAGGCACAGGCGATCTCCGAACAGCGGATGACTCGCCTCCCACAGACGGCAAAGTGCCCGGCATGGACGTCAGCAGCCACCAGGGTGACGTCGACTGGAAGTCCTCTTGGGACAAAGGCGCGCGGTTCGCCTACGTGAAGGCGACCGAGGGCACGCACTACCGGAACCCGAAGTTCACGCAGCAGTACAACGGTTCCTACAACATCGGCATGATCCGCGGCGCGTACCACTTCGCGCTGCCGGACCGTTCCGACGGGGCGGCGCAGGCGAACTTCTTCGTCAACAACGGCGGGGGCTGGACGCCCGACGGCAAGACGCTGCCGCCCGCGTTGGACATGGAGTACAACCCGTACGGCGACACCTGCTACAAGATGGACCAGGCCGCGATGACGGCGTGGGTGAAGGCGTTCAGCGACACGGTCTTCGCGCGCACCAAGCGACATCCGACGATCTACACGTCCACGAGCTGGTGGAACAAGTGCGTCGGCGGCTCGGTGAAGTTCGGCGACAACAACCCGTTGTGGGTCGCGCACTACAACTCGAAGCTCGGCCCGCTGCCCGTGGGTTTCGACTTCCACACCATCTGGCAGTGGCAGGCGGCCGGCCTGTTCCCCGGCGACCAGAACCTCTTCAACGGCGAGTTCGCCCAACTACAACGAATCGCCTCAAGCTGACCGCTTTGGCGCGAAAAGCACGTTCGGGCCGCTAGATGGCCCGAACGTGCTTTTCGCGCCGAACAGCAGCTAGTCGAAGAGGGCCGGGAGGGTGCCCTCCCAGGCCTCGCGGAGCTCGTCGAGCGGGAGCGAACCGAGGTCCTGGATCTCCAGCGCGTTCGACTCCGGGTCGACGACGCCGACCTTGCGCCACGGCAGAGCGCGCGCGGTGCACATGTCGGTGAAGCGCTGCTCCTCCGTGCGCGGCACTGCGACCAGCACGCGGCCGGCCGACTCGCTGAACAGCTCGGTGAACAGGTCGCCGTCGAGGAAGACCCGCGCACCCGTCTCGCCGATCAGGCACGTCTCGACCAGCGCCTGGGCCAGACCGCCCTCGGCGAGGTCGTGCGCGGCGGAGACCATGCCGTCACGGGAACCCGCGACGAGGACCTCACCGAGCAGCTTCTCGCGCTGCAGGTCGGCCTTCGGCGGCAGACCGCCGAGGTGGCCGTGGACGACGTGCGCCCACTCCGACCCGCCGAACTCGGCCTTGGTCTCGCCGAGCAGCAGCAGCGTCTCGCCGGCCTCGGCACCGATCCCGGTGGGGATGCGGCGCCGCACGTCGTCGATCACGCCGAGCACGCCCACGACCGGCGTCGGCAGGATCGCCGTGGAGCCGGTCTGGTTGTAGAAGCTGACGTTGCCGCCGGTCACCGGGATGCCGAGCTCGACGCAGCCGTCCGCGAGGCCCTTCACGGCCTGCTCGAACTGCCACATGACCGCCGGGTCCTCCGGCGAGCCGAAGTTGAGGCAGTTCGTGACGGCGACCGGCGTGGCACCGGTGGCCGCGACGTTGCGGTAGGCCTCCGCGAGCGCGAGCCGTGCGCCCTCGTACGGGTCGAGCTTGGTGTAACGGCCGTTGCAGTCCGTCGAGAGAGCGACACCGCGGTGCGTCTCCTCGTCGATCCGGATCATGCCGGAGTCGCTGGGCTGCGCCAGGACGGTGCCACCGCGCACGTACCGGTCGTACTGCTGCGTGACCCACCGCTTGGAGGCCAGGTTGGGGCTGGCCGCCTGGGACTTGACCAGCTCGAGCAGCTCGTCCTTCGCCGGCTTGGGCAGGCTGTCGGGCGTGTTCGCCTGCAGCTCGTCCTGGTCGGCCGGGCGCTGAATCGGCCGGTGGTAGACCGGGCCCTCGTGGGCGACGGTCCGCGGCGGCACGTCGACGACGACCTCGTCGTGGTACGTGATCACCAGGCGGTCGCCGTCGGTCACCTCACCGATCTCGGTGGCGATGACGTCCCACTTCCGGCAGACCTCCATGAACGCCTCGACGTTCGCGGGCTCGACGACCGCGCACATGCGTTCCTGGGACTCGCTGGAGAGGATCTCCGCCGGCGTCATGCCCGTCGCCCGCAGCGGAACCCGCTCGAGCCAGACGTGCATGCCACCGTCACCGGCCGACGCCAGCTCGCTCGTCGCGCAGGACAGGCCCGCGCCGCCGAGGTCCTGGATGCCGACGACGATGCCCTTCTCGAACAGCTCCAGGGAGCACTCGATCAGCACCTTCTCGGTGAACGGGTCGCCGACCTGCACGGACGGCAGCTTCTTGCGCTTGCCGGCGCTGTCGTCGAACGTCTCGCTCGCCAGCACGCTGACGCCACCGATGCCGTCGAGACCGGTGCGCGCGCCGTAGAGGATGACCTTGTTGCCGGTGCCCGACGCGTGCGCGAGGTGCAGGTCCTCGACCCGCATCGCACCGACGCACAGGGCGTTGACCAGCGGGTTGCCCTGGTAGGTCTCGTCGAACACGACCTCGCCGCCGATGTTCGGCAGACCCAGGCAGTTGCCGTAGCCGCCGACGCCCGCGACGATGCCGGGCAGCACGCGCTTGGTGTCCGGCGCGTCCGGCTTGCCGAAGCGCAGCGGGTCCATGACCGCGAGCGGCCGCGCACCCATGGCGAGGATGTCGCGCACGATGCCGCCGACACCCGTGGCCGCGCCCTGGTAGGGCTCGACGTACGACGGGTGGTTGTGGCTCTCGGCCTTGAACGTGACCGCCCAGCCGTCACCGATGTCGACGACGCCGGCGTTCTCGCCGATGCCCGCGAGCATCTTCGACCGCATCTCGTCGGTCGTGGTGTCGCTGAAGTACTTCAGGTGCACCTTGGACGACTTGTAGGAGCAGTGCTCGCTCCACATGACCGAGTACATCGCCAGCTCGGCGTCGGTCGGACGGCGCCCGAGGATCTCCTTGATGCGCGCGTACTCGTCGTCCTTCAGGCCCAGCTCCTTGTAGGGCTGCTCCTGGTCGGGCGTGCTCTCCGCGTTCTTCACGGTGTCCACGGTCATGCCTTCACCACCGAGTCGAGCAGGGACAGGAACATCCCGAGGCCGTCGTCCGTCGGGCCGGTGAGCGCGTCGATGGCGTGCTCGGGGTGCGGCATGAGGCCGACGACGTTGCCCTTGGCGTTGGTGATGCCCGCGATGTTGTTGCGGCTGCCGTTGGGGTTCTCGCCGACGTACCGGAAGACGACCCTGTTGTTGTCTTCGAGCTCTTTGAGGGTGTCCTCGTCGGCCTGGTAGCCGCCCTCGCCGGACTTGAGCGGCACGAGGATCTCGGCACCCTTGTCGTAGCGGGTCGTCCACGCGGTGCTGGTGTTCTCGACCTTGAGCCACTGGTCGCGGCACACGAAGTGCAGCTTGTGGTTGCGGACGAGCGCACCGGGCAGCAGGTGCGCCTCGGCGAGGATCTGGAAGCCGTTGCAGATGCCGAGGACCGGCATCCCCTTGTTGGCGGCCTCGATCACTTCCTGCATGACCGGCGCGAACCGAGCGATGGCACCGCACCGCAGGTAGTCGCCGTACGAGAACCCACCGGGCACGACAACCGCGTCGACACCCTTCAGGTCGTGGTCACCGTGCCACAGCGGCACGGCCTCCCCGTCGGCGTACCTGACGGCCCGCTGCGCGTCGACGTCGTCGAGGGTGCCGGGGAAGGTGATGACACCGACCCTCATGCCTCGACCCTGCGCACGGTCCAGTCCTCGATCACGGGGTTGGCGAGGAAGGTCTCAGCGATCTTGGCGAGCGTGGCGTCGTCGACGTCGTCGGCGACCTCCAGCTCGAAGTGCTTGCCCTGGCGGACGGCGGTGATGCCGTCGAAACCGAGGCGCGGCAGCGCGTTCGCCACCGCCTGGCCTTGGGGGTCGAGAATTTCGGGCTTCGGCATGACGTCGACGACGACTCGGGCCACGACAGACTGCTCCCGGGTTTGAGGGGGCTGGCGGTACCCGGAGAGCCTACCTGACCTGGGTGTTCATCAACTCGACAGGTGTTCGGCGGCACATCTTCACCGGGTTTCACCATCGGGTGAATCCGCTTGTCCTGGCGTCGGAGTTTGGTAATCTCGTGTCAGCTTCGGCCCGTAAGCCGGAGAAGTGAGCACGGTGCCCGTCCGGACGGTCGGCCGCCGTGCTTCGCGCTTTCTAGGGCATTCGCAGGTCTGTCACCTCGCCCAGCAGCGGCCGAACACGCCGCAACCAGTCGCCGCCGGCGCCGTAGCACCAGGCAACGATGTCCGGGATCCACAGCAACGGATCGTTTTCACTGGGCAGGTGCTCGTAGACCAGCCCCGTGGCACGGGCGTACTTGCCGAGGCGGGTCCTGATGGTGAGCAGATCGTGCTCGTCGCGGGCCTCGCGGCTGTCGAGGACGAGCCGCGCGGCGCCCGCTTCCAGCAGATCGCCTGTGAGCCTGCTGACGCACAGCTGCCGTGCCCGCTCCTCACCCTGGTTCGGAAAGCGCAGCCCCATGAGGGTCTTGCGCATCTTGTTCAACTCGCGCGGCAGCACCACAGCTGCCGCGAGCAGGTACGTGTTGTTTCGCCGCGACTCGTCGACGAAGGCGTGCAGACTCACGAAACGTTCATCGACCGGGTCCGAACGATACCGAAGAAGATCCATCCGATCGAGCCGTTACGCCGACAGCGGAGACCGCTGGTACTTCCACCGGATCGGACGGATGCTGGAGATCATGAAGCTCCTGGTGCTCGGCGGAACCGTGTTCCTCAGCAAGGCCATCACGGCGGAGGCCGTCCGCCGCGGCCACGACGTCGTGTGCGCCGCCCGCGGCGCCTCCGGTGGCGTGCCGGAAGGTGCCCGCCTGATCTCGGTCGACAGAAACAAACCCGGTGCGTTCGACCAGCTCGCCGGGGAGCAGTTCGACGCCGTGATAGACGTCGCCAAGTACTCGGTGAACTGGGTTCGGGACGCGCTCGAGGCGTTCGGGGGCACCACTCCGCACTGGACGTTCGTGTCCAGCATCTCCGTCTACGCGGACCACGCGACGGGCAGTGACGAGCTCCTGCCACCGCTCGAGGACGACCCCGCGCAGGAGTTCACGGCCGAGCGGTACGGCAGTGTCAAGGTCGCCAGTGAGAACGCCGTGCTCGAGACGGTCAGGGGGCGCGAGTTCATCGTCAGGGCCGGGCTGATCACCGGGCCGGACGACCCCACCGACAGGTTCGGGTACTGGCCCGCGCGGATGGCGCGGGGTGGCCGGGTGGCCGTGCCGGACAGTCCTGACCTCGGGTTTCAGCACCTCGACGCGCGGGATCTGGCGCAGTGGATCGTGTTCGCGGCCGAGGAGCGGATCACCGGCACGTACGACTCGACCGGGCCGGTCATGCCGTTCCAGATGGCCATCGGGGAGATCGCCGGGGCCACCGCGCCGCCCGGCACGCAGCTGGTTCCGGTGCCCGAGAGCGTGCTGAAGGACCTGGAGATCAACCCGTGGGCCGGGCCGCGGTCGCTTCCGCTGTGGCTGCCGCAGGAGTGGGCCAAGATGGTCGGCCGCGACGTCAGCAACGCGCTGGCGAACGGATTGCGCGTCAGGCCGCTGGCCGAGACCGCGCTCGACTCGTTGGAGTACGAGCGCGGCCTCGGCCTGGACCGGCCCCGCAAGGCAGGGCTCACCGAAGCGGAAGAGCAGGAAATCCTTACAGCAGTGAGTTGATCTGCGCGGCGACGAGGTCGATGCGCACGCCCTGGTTCGGGCAGCCGCCGAAGTGGTGGAGCCCGATCACCTTGTGCGTGCGCCTCGACAACACGGGCGAACCGGACGAGCCGCCCTCGGTGTCGCACATGTAACTGATGTCGGACTGCGACGAGCTGCCGTTCACACGCACGGCGCGCACGACGCAGTAGCCGCCGCCGTTGTTGTTGTCGCGCAACGACAACTTCTTCAGCTTCCCGGCCGGGTGGCCGACGATGTACATCTCTTCACCAACGGCCGGAACGCGCGCGTCCAGTTCGAGGTAGCCGAACGAGCTGATGGCCGCGAAGTTGTTCACGGTGAAGAGGGTGTAGTCGAGCGCGGCGCTGTACTTCAGCACCTGGGCCGCCAGCACCTTCGTCACGGTGGCCGAAGCCGTGCCACCGCAGGTCGGGCACTGGTAGTTGAACCACACCTCGATGCCGGTGGTGCTGGTGAAGCAGTGCTCGTTGGTCAGCATGCGGTTGTTGGGTCCTACGCGCCACGCCGTGCACAGCGAGCTGCCGTTGCGCAGCAGCTTCGCCACGGCCGGCGTCTTGCCCCACTCGGTCGGGTTGCTGGACTGGTAGCAGACCGCGTCCTTGTAGTCGTTCGTGCCGCAGATGCTCTGCACGGACGGCTGCGAGGACATCTCGGCCTCGGTGTAGCCGCGCGTGATCTTGTCGATCCGCACGCGCGACAGCGGGTTCTTCAGCGACACGACGGCCGACGAGCCGGTGACCGACATGGCCCAGAAGCCGGTCGCGTCGGGAGTGGCCGTGAGGGAGGACTTCAGATCCCTCGTGTACGTGTACTTCTCGGTGCCGTCAGGGTTCGACACCGTGAGCACGTCACCGGGCAGAATCCGCAGATCCGTGAAATGGATCTTGACGTAACCGGATCCCGGACGTTCGATCGTGGTGGAACGGTTGGTGCCACCCACTCGGACCGAGAGCGATTCCTCGGTGCCGATTTCCTGTGACTGTGACGCTCCTTGGGGCGACACAGCCTGCGCAGGGGTAGAGGTGGTGGTAGCAGGGACAAAGGACGTCATCGGCAGGGCGAGCGCCAGTGCCGTGAGGAGTTGCAGGGTTTTCCTCATGCCCTTTGATACTTCCGACGTCCCCTGACCGTGTCAGCCCGCCAGAAGTCGGTAATGGAGGAATCCATGCGAGTTGTCCACTTCGGTCATGCCTGCGTGCTTCTCGACACGGGGACGACGCGCATCCTGATCGATCCCGGCACGTTCTCCAGCGGGTTCGAGGACGTGGAAAACCTGGACGCCGTGCTCATCACGCACCAGCACTACGACCACCTGGACGTCGAGCGGCTGCCCGCGCTGCTGAAGGCCAACCCCGGGGCGCAGCTGATCGTGGACGAGGGGTCGGCGCCCAGCGTCGAGAACCCGACGGTCGCCCGGCCGGGCGACGTCATCAAGGTCGGCGACACGACGGTCAAGGTCGTCGGCGGCCGGCACGCGATGATCCACGAGGACATCCCGATCGTGCCGAACACCGCCTACGTGGTCGGCGACGGCGCGTTCTACCACCCCGGCGACTCGCTGTTCGTGCCGGACGAGGACGTCGACGTGCTCGGACTGCCCGCGGGCGCGCCGTGGCTGCGGCTCGGCGAGGCCGTCGACTTCATGCGCGCGATCAAGCCGCGCGTGGCCGTGCCGATCCACGAGAAGCTGCTGTCGATGCCCGAGAACGCCTACCGGATGTTCGAGATGCTCAAGCCGGAAGGCACCGAGGTCAGGCCGCTGACTCCTGCCGAGGAGACGGAAGTCTGACGTAGGTCGTCGGCGCGGCGCCGTGGGCGAGCGCGACGTCCACGGCGTCGAGCACGGCCTGCCGCGCACCGGGCCGGTGCAGGTCACGCGCGTCCACGGTGATCCGGGTCAGGCCGCCGCGGCGTGCGGACCGTGCCGTCGCGTACACCAGCGCCAACGTCCGCAGCTCACCGAAGCTGCTGCGTTCGGTCAGCGCGTGCAGCCGGCCGAGGGTCGCGAGCCCGCTGCCCACCTCGCGAACGGCGTGAGCGTCGGCGCAGCGGGCGAACCGGTGCTTGGCCAGCGCGATCAACGTCCCAGGCGATGCCACGCACCGCCGGGGAGCGAACGTGTCGGCGTTGAGCCCGATGGCTTCCATCTGGACGCGCGCACCGGTGAGCAGCAGCCCCGCCTCGTACGCGGGCAACCGCCGTTGGCCGAGACCGTGCAGCACGACGGCGTCGCCGAGCGACGCGCGCTGCCGCACCCATTCCTGTGCCCTGCCGAGCTCGCGAGGGGTCACGAGCAGCGACAACGGCACCTGCCGCGGACCGAGGGCCGCGGCCAGATCAGCGCACCGGTCGAGGGTCTGCGGACCGATGCCGGACAGTGAGACCACGAGCTGTGAGTGCACGTACTGAGTGCGCCACGCCGTGGTGACATCCGCGTGAAACCAGCGCTAACTCAGGCGAGCCAGTCGGCGAAAGACCGGCCGGTCAGTCGCTCGTACGCCTCGACGTACCGCGCACGGGTCGCCTCGACGACCTCAGCGGGCAGCGGAGGCGGCGGAACATCGCTCTTGCGGTCCCAGCCCGACTCCGCCGACGTCAGCCAGTCGCGCACGAACTGCTTGTCGAACGACGGCTGCACGCGACCGGGCTCGTAGCCCTCGGCCGGCCAGTACCGCGACGAGTCCGGCGTGAACACCTCGTCGGCCAGCACGAGCCCGCCGTCCTTGGAGAGCCCGAACTCGAACTTCGTGTCCGCCAGGATGAGGCCACGCGTCAACGCGTACGCGCGCGCCTCGCTGTACAGCTCGATCGTGCGGTCACGCAGCTTCGACGCCAGCTCGACGCCGTGCTTGGCCGCGATGACGTCGAACGACACGTTCTCGTCGTGCGCCCCGATCTCGGCCTTCGACGCGGGCGTGAAGATCGGCGGGTCCAGCTCGGACGCCTCGACCAGCCCGGCCGGCAGCTCGACCCCGCACACCGCGCCCGAGGCCTGGTAGTCGGCCATGCCCGAGCCCGTGAGGTATCCGCGCGCCACGCACTCGACGTCGATCATGTCGAGCTTGCGCACCAGCAGCGCCCGGCCGCGGACCTCGGCGGGGATGCGCGGGTCGTCGTACGCGACCAGGTGGTTCGGGGTGAGCCGCTCGAACCAGAACACGCTCATCGCGGTGAGCACGCGGCCCTTGTCCGGGATCTCGCTGCTCAGGATGTGGTCGTACGCCGAGATGCGGTCGGACGCGACGAACAGCAGCAACTCGTCGTCGACGTCGTACAGATCGCGAACCTTGCCGCGGGCGACGTGCTGGTAGTCAGCGAGCGTAGGCACGCTGGTCAGCCTACGTGCACGAGCCCCGCGAAACCGATGCACACCCCTTCACCCCTACAGATCAAGCTCGCAGACCCTTAAGGTGCACCCGTGTTCACCCGAAAGGCGTTGTGGATCCCTGCTCTGGCCAGCGCGGCACTGCTCGTCGTGCTGGGCATCGCGGGGTGGAGCACCGACTCCACGCCCGTTTCGTCCCCCTCGGGAGGCCCGCAGAACACGAGCACGACCCAGTCGGTGAGCATCGTCCCGACGCCGGACGTCGCCGACATCACGGTGAAGACCACGTCCTCGACGACGACCACCACCACGACAACGACGACCACGCAGCCGAAGCCGCCACCCGTGCAGGCACCGCCGCCCGCGCGGCCCACGACGACGACCCAACCCCCGCAGCAGGGCCTGTTCGTCAGCGAAGGCGCGCGGTGCAATCCCGAGGGCGCGCAGGGCATCGGGTTCCTCGGCGAGCCGCTGGTCTGCCGCAAGGATGCGCAGCGCGGCGACCGTCTGCGCTGGCAGAAGGCCTAGGGCCGGCATCGAAGCCAAGCGGGCCAGGCACATTTTTTGGCGCGAAAAGCACGTTCGGGCCATCTATCGGCCCGAACGTGCTTTTCGCGCCAAACGGCAGGCGCCCGCGATACACGACCTAGGAGCGCCACTCCAGGACGTCGATCTTGTCGCCGACCGCGATCGTGCCGGTGCGCACGACCTGGGCCTTCATCCCGAACGTCACCCCGCCGTCGGGGTCGCGCCGGTAGGTGGCGAGCGACCGGATCGGCTCCGGACCGGACTTCACGCCCGTCTCCTGGTCGACCATCGGCACCGCGCACCGCACGCAGTCCTTGGCGTAGGCCAGTTCCACGTCACCGATCACCGCACGCCGCACCGCGTCCTCCGCGTGCGGCTCCGGCGATCCGGACACGACCACGTTGGGGCGGAACCGGTTCATCGGCACGGGCTCGCCGCCGCGGTCCAGGATGCGTTCGTTCAGACCGTCCAACGAGGACCGCGAGATCAGCAGCAGCGCGTTGCCGTCGGCGTACCCCACCAGGCCGGTCGTCTCCCCGGTCGTCTCGCGACGCAGGTCCGGAGGCGTCCGCACGAGCCGAACCGACTTCTTCAACACGTCGGAGAAGTACTCGGCGGCAGTGTCTCCCTGGTCGATCCCGAGGCCGTTCCACGTGTGGACGACGACCGGAACCCGTGGCCCGTCGAGCACGACGGGCCACGACTCCCCGCCCACGACCAGCGAGGAGTCCACGAGCGACGGACGCAGCGCGGCCATCGCCGGCATCTTGCGCTGCGACAGGAACACGCCCTCGTCGTCGACCAGCATCATCATCCGGTCGTCCCGCAACCCCGTGAGGTCGACGGCCGACGACGTGACGGAGAACCCTCCGCAGCCCTTGATCGGGTAGACGACCAGGTCGGCAACGATCACAGAATCGGCTCCGGCTCGTAGGCGGGGTACTTGTCGACGACCGCGGCGACCTGCTCCACGAGCGACTTGACCTGCGCCGACGCCACGCCGGTGAACGACAGGCGGTCGGTCAGCAGCGCGTCGAGCGCGGCACGGTCGAGCGGGAGGCGCGAGTCTGCGGCGAGGCGGTCCAGCAGGTCGTTCTCCGCGAGGCCCTGCTCGCGCATCGCCAGCGCCACGGCCACCGCGTTCTCCTTGATGGCCTCGTGCGCGGTCTCGCGGCCGACACCCGCGCGCACGGCCGCCATCAGCACCTTCGTGGTACCGAGGAACGGCAGATAGCGGTCCAGCTCACGCGCGACCACGGCCGGGTAGGCGCCGAACTCGTCCAGCACCGTCAGGAACGTCTCCAGCAGACCGTCGAACGCGAAGAACGCGTCCGGCAGCGCGACCCGGCGGACCACCGAGCACGACACGTCGCCCTCGTTCCACTGGTCGCCCGCGAGCTCGCCGACCATCGACAGGTAGCCGCGCAGGATCACCGCGAAGCCGTTCACGCGCTCGCACGAGCGGGTGTTCATCTTGTGCGGCATCGCGCTGGACCCGACCTGACCGGGCTTGAAGCCCTCGGTCACCAGTTCGTGGCCCGCCATGAGCCTGATCGTCTTCGCGACCGACGACGGCGCCGCGGCGAGCTGCACGAGCGTCGACACGACGTCGAAGTCGAGGGAGCGCGGGTACACCTGGCCGACGCTCGTGAGCACGCGCTCGAAGCCGAGGTGACCGGCGACCGTGCGCTCCAGCTCCTCGAGCTTCTCCGGCGTTCCGAGCAGGTCGAGCATGTCCTGGGCGGTGCCGACCGGGCCCTTGATGCCGCGCAGCGGGTAGCGGGAGATCAGCTCGTCGAGGCGGGAGAACGCGACGAGCAGCTCGTCGGCGCCCGTCGCGAACCGCTTGCCCAGCGTCGTGGCCTGCGCCGCCACGTTGTGCGAGCGCCCGGCCATGACCAGGTCGGAGTGCTCGGCCGCGAGCCGCGCGAGGCGTCCGAGCACCGCGGCGACCTTGGACCTGATCAGCTCCAGCGACCGCAGCACCTGCAGCTGCTCGACGTTCTCGGTGAGGTCGCGCGAGGTCATGCCCTTGTGGACCTGCTCGTGGCCCGCGAGCGCGTTGAACTCCTCGATGCGCGCCTTCACGTCGTGCCGCGTCACCCGTTCCCGCGCGGCGATCGACTCCAGGTCGACCTGCTCCAGCACGCGCTCGTAGTCCGCGATCGCGGTGGCCGGCACGTCGATGCCCGCCGCCGCCTGGGCGCGCAGCACCGCGAGCCACAGCTGGCGTTCCAGCACGATCTTGTGCTCGGCCGACCACAGCGTCGCGAGCGACGTGGAGGCGTAGCGACCTGCGAGGACGTTGGCGATGCGGGGCTTGGTCACGCCCCTCAGGCTAGTGCACCGCCGACTCACTCCCAGTGCACGTCCGGGTCCGTGACCAGCGTTGTGAGCACCTCCACAGGCACCGGCGCCGTCTTCCTCAGCCCGTCGCTCGTCGCCGGGTTGTAGTTGAAGCTGCTGATCTCCGCGTAGTAGCCGCTCGGGAACTTGCGCAGTGCGGTCGACCGCGCGATCTCCGAACCTTGCACGACCGTGGACTCGGTGACGGTCGTTCCGTCGCTCTGCGCGACTTCCCGGCACGTGGTCGCTCCCGAGCAGATCTGCTCGGCGACAGTCCTGTCCTTGGTGAGGATCACGCGGAGCGAGGTCGGCCCGATCTCGTCGGTGAAGTGCACGAGGCCGGACAGCTCCGGGTCCCACGGCCTCTGCGGCGGGGTCGTCTGCGAGTTCGGGTTGTAGGCGTACGCGCCCGCGCGGAAGCTCGCGTAGACCTCCTTGAAGTTGGTCATCCTCAGCCCGAGCTTCTCCGCCAGCCGGTCGCCGATGCGCTGGCCCTTCTTCTCCGGCGACACGCTCGGGGGCGCGGACGTCGACGGCGGCGGGACCTCCGAGGCGAGCTGCCCGTCCTGGTCGCGCGGCAACAGCCCCGGCAGCGCGAGTGACGTCACGACGATCATCGCCGTAGCCACGCCCACAGCGACCAGCGCTCGGCGACGACTTTTTTTCTGCTCCACCCGCCGGATCAGCTTGTCCGGGTCGAAGTCGAGCGGCGGCTCGTCCCAGACGGCCAGCAGCATTCCCTCACGGATCTCCTGCTCACTCACGACGCGACCCTCCCCGAACTGTTGTCGAGCTTCTCCACGACGGTGCGCAGTGTCGCGAGACCGCGCGCCGTCTGACTCTTGACCGTCCCCTCGGTGCACCCCATGGCCACCGCCACCTCGGCGACCGACAGGTCTTCGAAATAACGCAGCACCAGCACCGCTCGTTGCCTCGGCGGCACCTGCAGCAACGCGGTGTGCACCAGCTCACGCGCCCACAGCTTCGCGCTGGTGGTGTCGGGATCCACGGTGGCGTCCGCGGCGTCCGGCAGCTCCCCGTCTCGCTGCTCGGCTCTGCGCCACGGCCTGCGCTTCTCGTCCAGCCAGGTGCGCAGCAGCACCTTGCGGGCGTAGGCGATCAGGTTGTCGAGGTCCTTGATGCGCTTCCAGGCCATGTACATCTTCATGAGGCTCGACTGCATCAGGTCTTCAGCCGTGTGCCAGTCGCCACAGAACAGGTAGGCAGTGCGTCGCAAAGACGCGGCATTGGCTGCCGCGAATTCGCGAAAGCCCTGCTCATCGGCCTTGCGCATGCGATCCCCTCTCGCGTCCTCAAACAGGGGAACGCATCAGAGGAACGCGGGGTTGCATCACGCCTGACGCAAAAGAGCCGAACGGAGCATCCTGGCCGCCACGGCGCGCGGGTCCGGCTTCAGCTCGATGAACGCGTTCACCATCGCACCGTCGACGAGCGCGATCAGCTCCTCGATCCGGTCCGCGGCGACGTCACGGCCGGAGCGGGCGAAGATGTCGGCGATCAGCTCGTGCAGCTCCGTGGACAGCACGCGCATCAACGGCCGCAGGTACGGGCGGCGGCCGGTCGCCACGAGACGTTCGTAGCGCAGCAGCATCGTCTCGGTGTCGGTGACGTCCTGGCCGACCAGCAGGTCGAGAACCAGCTCGACGAGCACGTCGTCGTCAGAGAGCTGCCCCGAGATCGTCGCGAGGCGCTGCCGGCAGCTCGCCAGTTCGGCACGGCCGTGGAACTCGACGGCCGCGGTGATGAGCTCGTCCAGCGAGTCGAAGTAGTACGTGGTCGAGGCGAGCGGCAGACCTGCGCGTTCGGCGACCGCGCGGTGCCGGACCGCGTCGAACCCGCCCTCCACGAGCAGTTCGGACGCGGCCTCGACGAGCGCCTGCCGCCTGCGCTCGCCCTTGGGGGTTGCTGCCGTCATAGTCGCGCCAGGGTACTTGGCGGCTGATCAGAACCTCTGGGCCAGTGCGGCGGCGACCGGTCCGACCTTGCCTTTCAGCTCTCCGTCGCCCTGGGTGAAGACGTAGAGGTCCTGTCCCTTCGGGGTCTTCAGCTTCTCCGCGCCGGCGGGAGCCTCGAAGTACTGCGGCGTGACGATCGCGGTGATCGTCAGCCCGTCGATCTTGAACGCGGCCGAGCGGGAGTCGGGTGAACACGTCACCGTCGGCGGGATCGCGTGGACCGGTGAGACCGAAAGCTCGCTGGCGAGGGCGTCTGCGAGCTCTCGGTCCACACCTGCGCAGCCCTGCACTGCGCTCTCACCGGTCGCAAGACCGGTGCTTCCCGGCGGCGTCGAGTCCCCCTGCGTGGACCCGTCGTTGCCAGGGAAGTTCTTCTGCTCCTCCACGGACATCGGCGATTGTGCCGTGTTGTCCTGCTGCTGCCCAGAATTCTCTTGGCTCACGTTGGCGCCCTTTTCCGGGCCGAGCCAGGCGGTGCTCGCCACGGCACCGCCGAGGCCGAGCACCACGACCAGGGTAGTGCCGGCGGCGATCGAGTTGCGCCTGCGCAGCGTGGCGCGTCGCGAAGCAGTTCGGACGTCGCCCGCGTCGAAGGACGCGGGTGGTGCGTCGTGTGCCGCGTCCCGGAACAGGTCCGCGAGCTTCTGCTCGTCCATCTACGTCCTCCTCTCGCTGGTCACGACGCCGGTCGCAGGTCGTCGATGGCGTCTCCGAGAGCTTCCCGCAACGCGGTCAGCCCGCGGGCGGTCTGACTCTTCACAGTTCCTTCCGAGCACTTCAGGACTTCGGCCGTGGCCGTCACGTCGAGGCCCTCGAGGAACCTCAGCACGAGCACGGCCCGTTGCCGCGGCGGAACTCTGCGCAGGCCCTTCATCAACGCCTCGCGCGTCGCCACCGCGTCGCCGATCTCGCCGTCCTGGGTCGGCGACTCCGGCAGTTCGTCGGTGAACTTCTCGCGCCGCCACGGACGACGCGACTCGTCGATCACCGCGCGGACGAGCGTGCGCCGGACGTAGGCGTCGAGAGCCTGCTTGTCCCGGATCTTCCGCCACCTCCTGTGCACCGCCACGAACGCCGTCTGCGCGAAGTCGTCAGCGCGGTGCCAGTCGCCGCACAGCAGGTATGCCGTTCGGCGCACGGCCTCACGGCGAGCCACGAAGTACTCCGCGAACTCCTGCTCGTCGCGCTGATCCACGCGGACTGCTCTCCGCTCGTTCCTCGAGTTGCACTTACCGGACGGAATCTGAGGGACCAACGGTTGCACGAACCTCCGGAGAGAGCTACATCACCCCCGCGGTCGTTCACCGGATGTGATGTGATCGGAGCCGTGACCCCCATCGACCTGCGCTCGGACACCGTCACCCAGCCGGACGAGGAAATGCGCCGCGCGATGGCGGCGGCCGAGGTCGGCGACGACGTGCTGGACCACGACCCCACGATGGCTGCGCTGGAGGAGCGGGTCGCGGCCCTGCTCGGTGTCGAGGCCGCGCTGTGGGTGCCGTCGGGGTCCATGGGCAACCTGATCGCGTTGTTCCTGCACCTCTCCCGCGGTGACCGGTTCCTGGCTCCCCTGGGCGCGCACGTGCTGGACGCCGAGCTCGGCACCGCCGCGTGGCTGGCGGGCGGGATGCCGCACGGGCTTGCGGTCCTCTCACCCGAGGCCGTGGTGGCCGCCGGTGGTGGCGAGTCTCCTTATTACGGCTTGCGCACGACGTTGTTGTGCCTGGAGAACACGCACAACGCGTCCGGCGGCACGGTGACGGAGCCCGACCAGCACGCGTTGCTGGTGTCGGCCGCCCGATCCGTCGGGCTGGCGGTGCACCTGGACGGCGCCCGCCTGTGGAACGCGTCGGTCGCACTCGGGGTGCCGCCCGCCGCGCTGACCGTGGGCGCGGACACCGTGCAGGTGTGCCTGTCGAAGGGGCTCGGGGCGCCGGTCGGGTCGGTCGTGGCGGGATCCTCGTCGTTCGTGGTCGAGGCGCGCCGGGTGCGGAAGATGCTCGGCGGCGGCGTCCGGCAGGGCGGCGTGCTGGCGGCGGCCGGCCTGGTCGCGCTGGACCGGATCGACCGTCTGGCCGACGACCACGCTCACGCCTCGGCGTTGGCCGCCGGGCTGCGGACGCTCGGGTGGGAGGTCGCCGAGCCGGCGACGAACATCGTGATGGCGTCGGTCCCGGACGTGGAGAAGACCCTGGCCGTACTGCGCGACGTGGGGGTGTTCGCGAGCCCGATGGCCGGCAAGGTCCGGTTCGTGACGCACGGCGACGTGGACTCGTCGGACGTCGCCGAACTGCTGCGCCGGCTGCGGGAGGACGCCTGATGCGCTGGATCGTGTTCGACTTCGGCGAGGTCATCAGCCAGCGGAATCCGGCACTGCCTCTCATGGCTGCGCGGCTCGGGGTCTCGCTGGAAGCGTTCGAGGCGGCGTACTGGGACCGTGACGCGTACGACCGCGGCGGGTCGGATGCCGAGTACTGGTCGTTGATCGGGTCGGCGCTGGGGCTCTCGTTCGACTCCACTGTCGTGCGCGAGATGACTTCTCTCGACAACGCCGGTTGGCTGGACGACCCGGTGGTGGACACCGTTGCGTTGATCGAGGACCTGGCTTCGCTGGGCGTGCCGCTGGCGCTGCTGTCGAACGCGCCGGTCACGTTCGCACGGCTGGCCGAGAAGGTCCCGTGGGCCAAGCACTTCCGGCACCTGGTGTTCTCCGGCGACCTGGGCATGGCGAAACCGGACCTGGCGATCTGGCGGCACGTGGAGTCCGTGATCGGGTCGTCCGACGTGATCTTCTTCGACGACCGGGCGTCCAATGTGGAGGGTGCGCTGGCGGCGGGCTGGGACGCGCGCCTGTGGACGTCAGCTGCTGCTGCGCGCCTTGAGCTCCGCACGGAGTTCGGCGATCTCGGCGCGTAGGCTCCGCAGCTCCTGAGCGGTCTCGAGCTCGGCTTCCTCGACGCCGCGCAACTTCTCGACGAGCCAGCTGGCGATCGTGCCGGTGATGACACCGAGCAACGCGATGCCGCCGACCATCAGCAACCCCGCGACCAGCCGCCCCTCGGCCGTGACGGGGAACCGGTCGCCGTACCCGACCGTCGACATGGTGGTCAGCGTCCACCACAGGGCGTCCCCGAACGTGGTGATGCTGGCGTTTTCCGCGTGCCTTTCCGCGTCCAGCACGGCAAGGCTCGCACAAAAGACGACGAGCGCCGTCACGCCCGCGACGTAAATACTGACCCGCTGCCTGATCTTGTGCTGGAACTTCTTGTTGAGCAACGTGATAACGGTGATCAACCGCAGCACTCTGAGCTGACGGACCATCGGCAGAACAACGGCCGCAAGGTCGAAAATGTGGGTTTTGAGGAACCTGATCTTGTTGTCGGCAAGCGCAAACCTGGTCACGTAGTCGACCGCGAACACGCCCCAGACCAGCCACAACACGACTTCCAACGTGAAGTGCATCGCCCCGTGGTCGTCGAACACCTGCCACGCGTAGGCGACGAGGAACAGCACGGCGAGCGCCGTCAACGGCCACTCGACCTTTCGCTCCCACCGCTCGAGGCGGGCCTCGTTGGCTAGCAACACCGCCCCATGGTGAGCGGTTCGTTCGGTTTAATCCAGGGTCATCGCCTGGATTTGATCGCACCGTAAGCCGCCGTGCCTGCGAGGAGTAGTCCTCCAATCACAGCGAGCCAGAAAAGGCCTTTGACGACAGCCCCGACGACGGCCAGCACGATCCAGATCGCCACCAGCCACCCGATGATCGCCCACATGAGTTCCTCCCCTTCTCCTCCTCGTGAACGTGCGACGGGCGCGCTTTGTTGCTCTTCGGGCTCTTGAGGTTCTTCGGGTTCGGGGTCTCCGGGTCTCTGGAGCTCCGGGTCTCTGGACGCTCCGGGTCTCTGGACGCTCGGAACTCCGGGACGCAGGAACTTCGGGCCCTGGGGATTCCGGGACTCTCAGAGCCAGGCCTTCAGCCGCCGGAGGGCCTCCTCGATGTCCTGCGTGGCCCCGGCGAACGACATCCGCACGAAGTGGTGCCCGTCCACGGGGTCGAAGTCGATGCCGGGCACGATCGCCACCCCGGTGTCGTCCAGGAACCGCCGGCAGAACCCCATCGAGTCGTCCGTGAGGTGCCGAACGTCCGCGTAGACGTAGAACGCCCCGTCGGCAGGCGCCAACTTGTCGATCCCGAGGTCCGTCAACCCTTCCAGCAGCAAATCCCGATTGGTCTTGTACCGCTTCAGATGCCCAGCCGTCTCCGCGTACGCGTCCGGGTGAAACGCCTCAACCGCGGCGTACTGCGCCAACGCAGGCGGGCAAAGCGTGAAGTTGCCCGTCAAACAATCCACGGCCCTCCGCAACCGCTCCGGCAGCAACATCCACCCGAGCCGCCACCCGGTCATCGCGAACGCCTTGGAGAACGAGTTCACGACGATCGCATCCCTGCTGAACTCCCAGGCACACCTGAGCGGCTCGCCGTAGCTGATCCCGTGGTAGATCTCGTCGCTGACCAGCTGAACCCCGTTGTCCGCACACCACGCCGCAATGGGCGCAACATCGGCAACCGTCCCGGTCGGATTGGCCGGACTGGCCACGATCACACCCTTGAGGCCCGGATCGAGCATCTCGACCGTGGGCTGGAACCGCGTCTCGGGCCCACAGGGCAACTCGACAACCTCACACCCCAACGCCTTCAGGATGTTCCGGTAAGCCGGATATCCGGGCCGCGCCAAGGCAACCCGATCCCCGGCGTCGAACGCGGCCAAGAACGCCAACGTGAACGCCCCAGACGACCCCGTGGTGACCACAACGTCGTCCGCCACCACATCAAGCCCGTACTGCCGCCGGTAGTGCCCGGCAATGGCCCCCCGAAGCTCAGGAATCCCCAACTGCTCGGTGTACCCCAACGCCTGCTCACCAAGGGCCCGAACCGCCGCCTCCCGCACAGGCCGCGGCGCCGGACTCGAAGGCTGCCCAGCAGCCAGCGAAACCACGTCCCCGTGCGTCCGCTGCCGAAGCGCGGCAGCAGACAACACGTCCATGACGTGGAAGGGCGGGACGTCGGCGCGGGCAGCCACGGTCAGCATGCCGCCAGGCTAACTCCCCACCCGGCCGCCGGGGCGCGCCATCTCGTCCGAGCCTCTGCCCGGCCCACACCGCCGGGCCTGCCAACTCACGCCACGCGTCTTGCCAGGCCCACGCCTCTCGCGCCGACCTCGCCTGCCGACCCCACGCCGCCGGCACATGCCTCCCGCCCCTCGCGCACCCGCGCCGCCTGGCCGGGCCAGCTGGGCTCACCACACATCATCCGTGCCCACCCCACCGCGTCCCCATCACACACCTGCCCCCACCACGCACCTGGCCACCACCCATTGGCCACCGCGCACCCTGGCCACCGCGCACCGCCCCGTCCCGCACCGCCCCTTCCGCGCGTCTGCACGCCCGGCCGTCACTGTCCGACCCCCTGTCCGCCCCCTGTCCGACCCTCTGCCCGACCCGTCACCCGGCCTGGGTCTTCCTCTCTCCGTCCCCTTCTCCTTCGGCCGCCCCCCGCGCAACTTCCGCATTAGCGAGAGAAACTGCAACAGTGTTTCCGGACATTGCCCACCCGTGTGGGTGTGGACAAACGAAACCCGGCACATTTCCGTCACGACATACATGACGGAGAGGTGCCGGGTTCCGGACAAAGCCGACCCGATCGGGCGACCGTTAATACCCTTGGTAACCGCCGCCCTGGGACATTGCCTTGAGTCCTGGGTGTCCTTCGAAGCCTCCGTACCGCGAGAACGTGTAGCGAACGCCGGCGATGATGTTGTCGACCGGGTTCCAGATGTCGTCGTGGCCGGGCAGCTTGTGGGCGTTGAACGTCGAGTCGATGCACTGCATCAAGCCCTTGGAGGGCGTGCCCTTCTGGGCGTTGGAGTCCCAGAGGTTGATGGCGTGCGGGTTGCCGCTGGACTCCTTCTCGATGATCTTCCAGATCTCGTCGATGTTGTCCTCGGTGACCGGGATGCCGTTGGCCTGAAGGATCTTGATGGCCTCGCGGATCCACTCCTCGACGTTGCCGGGAGGTGGGCTGCCCGAAGGCGGACCGCCGCTGGAGCCGAGGCCGCCCATACCGCCACCGCCACCACCGCCGCCTCCACCACCACCGGAAGCGCCGCCACCTCCTCCTCCACCGCCGCCGCCGTGGTCGGCGGGGGCGGGTTTCGGTTGCGAGTCCGCTGTGGACTGCTTGGTCGAGTCGTCGGGCGGCGGGGTCGGCGCCCACTCGATCGGCTTGCCGGGGGCCGGGGTGAAGGTCTGCGTGTTCGGATCTTCGAGGGTGGAGAACTTCGGCGACAGCGCGCCGGGGCGGCCCTTCAGGGTGCCTGCGGCGGCGTTCAGGGCGCTTTCTGCTTGGGAGATAACGGGCTTGGCGTCGCCGAGGGCTTCGGCGCAGTAGCCGCGGATGACGCTGTCGACGTCTTCCTGCGGCTGGTTGTGGAGCTGCTGGCGCGTTTGGCGGGCGCGGCTCAGGAGGTTCTCGCAGATGCGAGTCATCGAGGACTTCGCGGTTTCCAGCGCGTTCGCGGCCGCCTCCAGGTCGGTCGCGGCGTTGTTGAGCGCGTCGGTCATCGCCGTGCCGCACTTCGTGAGGTTGCCCATGTAGGCGACGAAGCCGTCCGCGGACCTGCCTTCCCAGGCGCCGTCGAGCTGGGTGACGGACCTCTGCAGGACGTTCGTCTGGTCGCCGCACTTGCCCGCTGCCTGCTTCCAGCGGCTCGCGATGTCGCGCACGGCTTGGGGTTGCGCGGTCTCGATCTTGTCAGCGAGCGCGGCCAGCTCTGCTCCGCCGGGCAGTGCGGCGACCTCGTCCATCGCGCTCACGTCACACCGCCTTCATGGAGTTCTTGTTGGCTTCCTCGACGTCCTCGACGTTGGTCTGGATCGCGTCGAGTGCGGTCTCGACCTTGCGCAGGACCTTCTCGGCCGCCTCGAACTCCTGCGTGCCCGCCTGATCCATTGTGGTCACCGCGCCGGAGATCGCACCGGAAGCGCCGAGTTTTCCGAAAATGTCCGGATTGCCGTACTGATTGGAAAAGCCGTCACCGATCGCGCCGAATTGTCCGGCCTGACTGCTCACGGTCGTGCGGCACTGTTCCATGGCTTCGCTGTTGAACTTCGCCACAGCCATGCGCGCCTACCCCCTCGATGTCTACCCGACGACCATAGAACTGATTGCGCCGAGAAGGGCGAGGATTCGCCCTTTCAACGCGGTCGGGTGATGTTCGAGGGTGAGACGCAGGGGTGAGCGCGGACGTTCCGCGATCAGACCTCTTGGAGGAGCTCCCAGATGGAGCCGGCCAAGCGGTGGTTGTCGACGGGCGTGATGGTGCACCACTTGCGCCCGTCGCTGCTCGGCTTGAGCTGACGGAGGTAGCGGCCGTTGTGCGTGTCGTGGAAGGAGACGACGCGGCCGGCGCGCTGTCCGTTGCGCTGCACTCCGAACTGCCCGCGCGTGGTCGTGCCGTCGAGCATCCCGGCGAGCTCCTGGGCGTCGCCGAGGCGCATTCCCTGGCGCTCCAACGTGGTGATCATGCGTTGCGCGTCCAGGCCGACGCCCTTGGCCGCGGCCACGAGGTCGTCGTAGGGGAGGCTGATCGAGCGCCCGAACCCGGCAGGCATCTCACCGGCGACGGACACCGCCGCCTCGGCGAGAGCGGTGCCGCGGGCCTCGATCAACCACATCTCGTCGCGGTCCTGCACGGCCAGGATCGCCTCGTCCCCGATGGCCGCGGCGAGCCCGCTGATCTGCCGGTCGGCCCAGATCCACAGGTCGATCGCCACCTGCGGGTTCGCCAGCAGGGCGAACCCGTCCGCGAGCTCGGGCACGACCCGGCCGTTGACGGCCAGGCCGCGTGCTTCCAGCGACTCCCAGGCCCGCTTCACCACCTCGGCCTTCTCGGTGTGGGTGATGGAGGGAATCCGCGTGTCGAGCGCGACGTGCGCGGCCGGGAGGCGTTGCGCCTCCCAGACCACGGCGAACTCCACTGTGGACAGAACCACAGAACCTGGTGAGCTCAAGGGATTACTGGTCCTTCGGGTCTTCGCCGATGACGGACTGCACCACCATGCGTTCGTCGCCGAACACGTCGTCGGAGTCGACACCGTACTTGCGCACGTGCTCGCCGTCCTCGTCGCCCTCACCCTTGGCCGCGCCGGCCGCGGGGGACATGAGCGACCCGGAACCCTTGCCACCGGGGCCACCCTTGCCGGCGCCGGCTCCCGGCCGGTTCGCCTCGGGCCCGACACCGCTGGCACCACCGGGCGTCATCGCGCCGCCCTTGGCCGCGGCACCGGTCGCACCAGGACCGCCGGGCACACCACCAGGACCACCGGCGCCGGGTTTGCCGCCACCGATCGTGCTGGGCGCACCCTTGGGACCGGTGGGAGCGATGGGAGTCTTCGGAGCCTGGCTGGGCCCGCGCCCGCCACCGACGACCTGCGGCCCGCGAGCGGCACTCGTGGCACCCGCGAGACCACTGGCAGCGGCGGTCGCGGCGGTGAGGCCGAGCGACGGGACGCCGAACGGCTTGGGCAGGCCGGGGCCGGACGCGATGGGGGTCGGGGTTCCGGGACCGGGCATCACGCCCGTGCTGTTGCCGGGGATGCTCGGCGTGGGGCCGAGGGGGACACCCGGTGAGCCCGGGGTTCCTGGTGTGCCGGTGAAGCCCGGGCCGCCGTGGATGCCGGGAGGGCCTGACTGGAGCGGGCTGACGGAGGTGCCGACGGGGGTGGCCACGGCGCCGCTGGTCACGACGATGTCCGGTGGCTGGTTGGGCGTGCGGAACGAGTCCAACGCGCCCTGGCTGTTGGACGTGTAGCCGCTGAGGCTGTCGATCGCCTGCTGACGCGCCTGGTTCGTGGCCGCGACCTGGGCGGCGTGGTCGGTCTCGATGCCGATGAGGCTCGCACCCTTGTCCAGCAGGTTCGTCTCGGTGTCGCCGCGCAGGTCCTGTGAGTTGGGCGTGCTGTGGCGGGCGGTGCTGGTGCTCTCGCCCTGCTGCGTCATCGCCTGCGAGTTCTGCTGAGATGCCTGGCTGCTGTCGTCGATGCCGGCGGCCACCACGTCCGTCTTCTCGTGGCTCTTCTCGCCCGCAGCGCCGCCCCACTCGATCTTGAGCTTCTTGAGCTCGTCCCGAATCGTGCTGTCGACGGATTCCAGGGTGTTGGCAAGATCACGCAATGCGGCGGATGCTTCGCTGAACTTCGAAGCAACCGAGGTGCCAGAAAGCTTCTGGACCTCATTCGCGAGTTCCTGGTTGGACCAACCTTCGAAGTTCCAGTCAGTGAGCTGCCGATAACCCGACATGGCTCCCCCTCACTTCAAATTCTTGAGCGTCGCAAGCGCGAAGCCGGCGGCCTTCTCAGCCTTCCCGCAGAGCACCGCCTGATCTTTTTCACCCGTCGTCATCGGAATGTAGCTCACCATCAACTGCTGCCCGTCGGCGACGTCGACGGAAATCGAACAGTCAAAACCGCTTCCACCCGACAACTCGATCTTCACAGCACCGTAGTCGGCAACTTTGACAACCTTGGTCGTCACGTTGCCGCCACCCTGGAGCCAATACGAAACACCGTTGTGCGTAACCGCACCAACGGCATATGTGTAACGACCCTCGTTGGAGTAATGGCAGGCAGGAGATTGCTTCCCATCCACCAGGTCCAGGTTCTCCGACTGAGAAGAGAGCACGTTGATTTGCTTCATCTGGTCTTCTGTGAGCAACTTGCAGGTGTCGACAGAACCGAGGTCAATACTCTTTGGCCGCGCAGGCATGTCGTTCACCGAAGTACTAGCCGGTGAATCGGTTGACGGCGCGGGAGTTGGGCTCCCCTTTTCACCACCGGCGGTACAGGCCGACACAATCGCCACACAGATGATCGCGGCAGCTACATTGAAGATACGCATCGTCACACTTTCGGCCTGAACGTCGTCATGATCTCTTCGTCGGTGAATCCGTACTGCTTCGCCGATTCTTTCAGCTGATCAGAAAGACTCTCCAGGGCCTTCATGTACTCCATGATCCGGTTGGCGTAGGAGTCATCGTGAAAGACCAGTCGATCATTCCAGGCGTTGACGACATCAGAAGTGACCTTGCCGTCCATCGAGACGATTCGCAGCTTGGGAACCGTGCGCCCGTATGCGTCCCTGAGGAGCATCCATTGGTCGTGGATGACCCTGCCGGCCTGCATGACGGTGTCCTTGTCAACGTGGAACTGCTGCGTCGACGGACCGGACGAGATTCTGTCCATGATCGACGAAGCCGCCTTGAACGCGCTGACCGCACCAGCCACTGCGCCACCAGCCAGTCCCGCACCGGCGCCGAGAACGGCATCCGCCCCCGCGTTCTCCTGTGTCACGACGTCCTACCCCCGTACGGTTGGTAACGGTTCGGTCCCGCTTCGCAGGCTACCAACGCCTGCGTAAGACGTACCTGTGGTTGGACGAAGACCACCCCTCGTTGGTTCCACGTCACTCTGCGTTTCGTTTCCGATGGCGCCGCGTGGTGATTCCGCGACTTGGGGGTGGGAACGCACACGACCACCTGGGCGAGCACGTCCATGGGCATCGCAGCCTTCCCTGCCTCAACAGCCTCATCCGTTTCAGCAGTATCCGCAGCAGACACTTCCGCCGCCGCAGAAAGAAGCGCACCGGGCTGATCATCACGATCATCTTCACAGCACTGGTGCTGGTGGGCGCGGGTGTCGCTGAGGCACTCCTGATCAAGAAGGGCGAGCGGGCCATCAGTCAGGGCAAGCAGTACAGCCCGATGCTCACGCCCATCGCGCAGAAGACGCCGGCCGAGGTTCGCGAGGCGATCGGACAGGGCACAGGAAGTCGGGTGCGCGCCCACCTCACCCCATAGCGTTGAGCACGTGCTGGAACGACTCAACGAGGCCATGGCCCGCATCGAGCAAGACCTCCAAGGCGAGGTCGACGTCAAGCTGCTCGCCCGGATCGCGGGCACCAGTGAGTACCACCTGCGGCGGCTCTTCAGTGCGCTCGCCGGGATTCCGCTCAGCGAGTACATCAGGCGGCGGAAGCTCACGAAGGCGGCGAGTGAGGTCCTCAGTGGACAGGACTCGCTGCTCGACATCGCCGTCCGGTGGGGTTACGGGTCCAACGAGGCCTTTGCGAGGGCGTTCAAGGCCATGCACGAGGTAGGGCCGCACGAGGCGCGGGTGCAGAAGAAACCGTTGCAGTCGCAGCAGATTCTCACGTTCAGGTTGACCGTTGAAGGGAGTACGAGCATGGAGTACCGCATCGTCGAGAAGGACGCGTTCCAGGTCGTTGGGCGGGGGACGCGGGTGCCGTTGGTGCACCTGGGGATGAACCCCGCGATCGTCGAGTTCGTCAAGGGCATCGGCATGCCGACGCTGGAGCGGATGAAAGCGCTCAGCGACGGGGAGCCGAACGGTCTCCTCGCCATCACCTCCAACCAGGAAGGCGTTGAGGAGGGGGATCACCTCGACTACTTCCAGGGGGTGGTGACGTCCAAGCCGGCGCCCGAGGACATGGAGACCATGACGGTGCCCAAGAACACGTGGGCCGTGTTCCGGAGCGAGGGGCCATATCCCGAGACGATTCAGTACATGTGGCGGGACATCTACACGCAGTGGTTCCCGTCGAACAGCTACCAGAGCGTTGAGGGGCCTTCGCTGTTGCAGACGCAGATCAACGGGGACACGGCCACGGCCGAGTTGTGGATTCCGGTCACCAGCTGAGGGCCAGGCGTTCGATCACGTCCCGCAGTTCCAGGACCTCGAGCCAGTCAGAAGGAATCGCGGCGACGCCGTCTCGGGCGCCGAGGATGTTGCCGCAGATCGAACCCGTCGAGTCCGAGTCGCCTGAGTGATTGACGGCGACGCGAACTGCCGTTGCGAAGTCGGGCGCTACCAGTGCGGCGTGCAGGCCGATGGCGAGGGCTTCTTCGCCCACCCAGCCGCCGCCGAGTTCGGACTCGATCTCTTCCGGGGTCAGCGGGCCGAGGGTGACCACCTTGTCCAGCAACGAGGTCTGCTCCTCGTGGCCTTCCCAGCGGACCAGTTCGGCACGTGCGACAGCTACTGCCGACAGCAGGTCCGCGCCTCCCAGCAGGGCACGGACGATCACTGCCAGCGCGCCTGCCGACAGGTAGCCGCTCGGGTGGTGGTGCGTCATCTTCGCCGTGCCCACGGCCAGCTCGAAGACCTCTCGGACGTCGCTCGACCACACGGCGACGGGGGCGGCGCGCATCACGCCGCCGCAGCCCTTCGAGTTGTTCTTCTCGTTGTGCTTCAACGCGGTGATGCAGGTGTGGCCCGGCGCCCGCCGTGAGTGCAGGCGCTGGTCCGACATCAGCCAGCCGTCGTCGGCGACCGGTGGGCCGCCCTGCGTGTGCAGCCAGCGCGCGTAGGCGGCCCGCACGGTCAGCAACGGGTCGACGCCGTGCTGGCGCGCCAACACCAGGCCCTCCAACGTGAAGAGGACCATCTGGGTGTCGTCGGTGATCTCCAGCGAAGGCAGATCGACCACGCCTTGGGGGCCGTACTGGCGGCGGATCACGTCGATCGACGAGAACTCGATCGGCGCACCGAGGCCGTCGCCCACGGCCCCGCCCAGCACGCAACCGAGGAGGCTCACGGCAGCGTGATCTTGCCGTCGACGGCCTTCAGCGCGATGTCCGAACGGTGGTGCGAGCCGGCGAGGTGGACGTCCGCGACGCGCTTGTAGGCACGTTCACGGGCCTTCGCGAGCGACTTGCCGGTGCCCACGACCGACAGCACGCGGCCGCCGGCGGACACCACGGCGCCGTCCTCGCGGCGGCGGGTGCCGGCGTGCAGCACGCCCTCGGCCTCGGCGCCGGTGATCACGTCACCGGTGCGCGGCACGCTCGGGTAGCCCTCGGCCGCCACGACGACGGTCACGGCGTAGCCGTTCTCCCACTCCAGAGGAGCGAGCGAACCCAGCGAACCGGTGGCGGCCGCCAGGAACAGCGAGGAGATCGGCGACTTCAGCAGAGCCAGCACCGACTGCGTCTCCGGGTCACCGAAGCGGCAGTTGAACTCGATCACCTGCACGCCGGACGACGTCAGCGCCAGGCCCGCGTACAGCAGCCCGGCGAACGGCGTCTCGCGGGCGCGCAGCTCGTCGACCACCGGCTGCACACAACGCGAAACGATTTCATCAACGAGCCCGGACGGTGCCCACGGCAGCGGCGCGTACGCACCCATGCCGCCGGTGTTCGGACCGTGGTCTCCGTCACCCACGCGCTTGAAGTCCTGCGCCGGGATCAGCGGCACGACGGAAACACCGTCGGTGACGCAGAACAGCGACACCTCGGGACCGTCCAGGAAGGACTCCAGCAGCACCGGGTGGCCGCCGTCGAGCAACGTCATCGCGTGCGCGCGGGCAGCGGCCAGGTCCGACGTCACCACGACGCCCTTGCCGGCGGCCAGGCCGTCGTCCTTCACGACCCACGTCGGGCCGAAGCGAGCCAGCGCGGCGTCCAGACGGGCCGGGTTGTCCACGACCTCGCTGTGGGCGGTCGGCACCCCCGCCGCGTTCATGACGTCCTTCGCGAACGCCTTGGAACCTTCGATCCGAGCAGCCGCCTTCGAAGGCCCGAAGCACGGGATTCCCGCAGCTCGGACGGCGTCAGCGGCCCCGACGACCAGTGGTTGTTCGGGGCCGATGACGACGAGGTCTGCCTTCCACTCCTTCGCGAGGGTGGCGACTGCGGAGGCGTCTGCGACGTCCACACCGTAGATTTCGGCGTGCCCGGCGATGCCCGCGTTGCCAGGCGCGCACGCCAAAGCAGTCAGCTGCGGGTCGCGCGACAACGCGAGGACAAGGGCATGCTCACGGGCTCCAGACCCGATGACCAGGACGCGCACGATGGCCCAGCGTAGTTCAGCCCAGTGCCTGCTTCGCCCCAGGGTGCAGCGGAACGGGGTCGGTGGCCGACGCCTTGTCCTTCGAGATGTCCTTCACGGCCGGGTGCACCTTCTCCAGGTCGGACTTCTTGTCGAAGAGCAGCTTGGTCACCGCGCACGCGTTGTTCGCCGCGAAGTCCTCGCGGACGAGCAGGAGGTTCGGCACGACGATCGTCTTGACCTCCGCGGTCCCGTAGGTCGCGGCCGGGATCGTCCCGGTGTCGTAGACGGGGCTGATCTTCTTCATCTCCGCCAGCTGCGGCGTGATGTCGATGAACTTGACCTTGTCCTTGAGAGACGTCGTGATGTCCGTGATCTGCGGCGTCGGCAACCCGCCCGACCAGATCAGGCCGTCGATGCTGCCGTCCTTCATCCCGTCCGCGGTCTTGGTCAGGTCCAGCCGCTGGGCCTGAACGTCGGAGTCGATGTTGAGACCCGCCGACTTCAGCAGGCGGCCCGCGATCACCTCGGTGCCCGACTTGGGCGACCCGGTCGAGATGCGCTTGCCCTTCATGTCCGCCACCGAGTTGATCCCGGAGTCGGCGCGGACGAGCACCTGCGTGTAGTTCGGGTAGATCCGCGACAGCGCCGCGATCTTCTCCTTCTTGCCGTTGAACGCCCCGGCACCGTTGATCGCGTCGGCGGCGGTGTCGGCCAGCGAGAACGCGATGTCGTACGTGCCCGACACGAGCTGCTGGATGTTCTGCACGGACGCGCCCGTCTCGGCGGACGACGCCTTCAGCTTCGAGTTGTCGCTGATCAGCTTCGCCAGGCCGCCACCGACCACGAAGTACACGCCACCGGAGTTGCCGGTCGCGATCGTGATCCGGCCGTCGGACGCCTCGCACGACGCCCCGCCACCCGAAGCGTCCGGAGTCGTGGGCGTGCGCTTGCCGCCACACCCCGAGACCGCGAGCGCCAATGCGATCGCACCGATCGCGTACTTACGCAGCATCACGAACCCTCCCACGGGTAACCAGGTGTACCGCCACGGCCACCACGAGGAACCCGGCCCCGATGGCGATCGTCAACGGCTGCAGGTAGAGCAGGAACAACGCCGCCGGCACGCACAACAGGCGTTCCGGCCAGCGCGCGGGACCGAACAACCAGCCGCCCGTCAGCACGGCGAGAGCGGCGACCCCCAGCGCGGACGCCCCGAACGTCCACACCGAGTCCAGCAACGGCCCGCGCAACAGCAGCGCGGAGCCCTCCTCTGTCAGCACGAACGCCAGCGGCACGAGGAACGCGGGCAGCGTGTACTTCCACGTCTGCCACATGGTCTTCATGACGTCGCCGCCGGTCAGCGCGGCGGCGGCGACCGCAGCCAGCGCCGTCGGAGGCGTCACCTCGGACAGCACCGCGTAGTAGAAGATGAACATCGCGGTCTCGGCCGGCTCCACGCCCAGCGTGATCAACGCCGGCCCGATCACGACCCACGAGATGATGAACGACGCGGTCACCGGCACGGCCAGACCGAGCACCGACACCGCGACGGCCGCCAAGATCGCCGTCAGCATCAGCACGACGACGGGCTCGGAGGAAACGGCGGAAGCCAGGTCCACCAACGACCCCGCAAGCGCTTGCCCCAGCCCGGTCTTGGTGATCGTCGACGTGATCACACCGGCTGCCGCACACACCGCGATCACCGGGAACGCCGAGCGCACACCGGTCGACAACGCGTCGGCCATCATCCGGAACCAGTCACGCCGGTGGTTGATCAACGCGAACAGCGCGGCGACACCCGTCGCGTACACGACGGCCTTGTACACCGGGATGTCCAGCGCCAGGAACACGATGATGATCCCGAGCGACAGGAAGTGGTACCAGCCGAGTTTCAGCACGTCGAGGAACCGCGGCGCGTCCACGTCGACCGGCTTGGCCCCGAACCGCCGCGCGTCGGCCTCGACCGCCAGCGCGATGCCGAGGTAGTAGAGCAGCGTCGGGATGATCGCCCAGATCAGCACCGACAGGTACGAGACCTCCAGGTACTCGGCGATGATGAACGCCGCCGCGCCCAGCGTCGGCGGCGACAGGATCGCGCCGATGCCGGACGCCGCGAGCAGCCCGCCCGCGTTCTCCTTCGGATACCCGGCCTTCTTCAGCATCGGCCACGTCACGGCGCCCAGCGACACCGTCGTCGCGGTACCGGAACCCGAGACCGTGCCCAGCAGGAAGCCCGCGGTCGCCGCCGTGCGCCCCGGTGCCGTCCGCGACTTCCGGAAGGCGGCAAAGCTGATCTCCACGAAGAACTTGCCCGCACCAGAAGCGTTCAGCACCGCGCCGTAGATCGTGAACAGCACGATGTACGTCGCCGCCACGTCGAGCGGTGTCCCGTAGAACCCGCTGGAGTCGTTGAAGAAACCGTTGATGATCTGGGAGAAGTCGACGCCGGAGTGCGCGATCGACCACGACGGCGGCAGGAACCCGCCGTAGTACGCGTAGGCGATGAACGCCAGGCACACCACCGGAAGCACCCAGCCGGTCGTGCGCCGGCACGCCTCCAGGATCAGCACGAGCAGCACCGCGCCCGCGATCACGTCCAGCGTGGTCAGCTGACCCTGCCGGTTCAGGAACGCGTCATAGCCCCCGAACAGCGGATACGCGCCGACGACGAATGCGAGCGCCGCCAGCACCCAGTCCCACCAGGGAGGCGTGTGCCCGCGGCCGTACGACAGGAACACCAGCGGCAGCGTCACCGCCAGGAAGATGATCAGGTAGTACTGGCTTCCCTTGGCGAACGGGAAGAAGACCTGCTTGAGCACCAGCAGTGCGATCAGCAGGCCGGCGATCCACAGCGCCCGCTCCCACCTGGGTGAGAGCGAACGCGACGGCATCTCCTCGTCGTGCTCCGCGACGATGCGGGCGAGGTCCGGGTTGGCCACGAACCGACCGTACTGTGGGGCCGATCACAGCGTTAGGCGATCAATCCAAAGGGATTGCAAAGTCCTCAGACGACGGCACTGTCCACATAGCACCAGCGCCAGTCCTCGCCCGGCTCGAACGAGCGCATGACCGGATGCTGGGACGCCCTGAAGTGCGCGGTCGCGTGCTTGTGCGGGCTCGAGTCGCAGCACGCCACGTGTCCGCAGGACAGGCACATCCGCAGGTGAGCCCAGTTGCGCTCGCCCAGAGCGAGGCAGTCGACACACCCCTCGGTGGACTCCGGCGCGACCGCTGCGGGCAGCGCTCCCACGTGCGAACAGGTCATGCGTTCCATCTTTACGCAGAATGAGCGCATGGTCGGGCCTGAACTCTTGCTGCTGCTGCTCGGGGCGCTGGTCGTCACCTCCATCGCGCGCCGCCTGAACTGGTCGGCGCCGCTGGTGCTGGTGGCCGTCGGGCTCGTGGTCTCGTTCATACCGGGCGTGCCGGAGTTCGAGCTCGATCCCCACCTGATCCTGGTCCTGGTGCTGCCGCCGCTGCTCTACAGCGCCGCGCTGGACAGCTCGTACCTCAACATCCGGGCGAACCTGCGGCCGATCGGCCTGCTCGCGGTCGGTCTGGTGCTGTTCACGACGTTCGCGGTGGGCGTGACGGCGAAGCTGGTCTTCCCGGACCTGCCGTTCGCGGCCGCGCTGGTCCTGGGCGCGGTCGTGGCGCCGCCGGACGCTGTCGCCGCCGTCGCGATCGGGCGGAAACTCGGGCTGCAACGCCGGGCGATGACGCTGCTGGTCGGCGAGAGCCTGATCAACGACGCCACGGCGCTGACCGCGTTCAAGGTCGCGGTGGCGGCCACGGTCGGCACGGCCATGCACCCCGTCGCGGGCGTGGGGATGTTCCTGCTGGTCACGGTCGGTGGCATCGCCGTGGGGCTCGTCGTCGGTGTCGCCGTCCGGTTCCTGCGCAAGCGCTTGTGCGAGGGCGTGCTGGAGAGCGCACTGGGCCTGCTCGTGCCGTTCGGCGCCTACCTGCTCGCAGAAGAAGGCCCGCACCTGTTCGCCGACGTCCAGTTCTCCGGCGTGCTCGCGGTCGTCGTCGCCGGCCTCTACGTCGGCCACCACTCGCCGCGCGGCACCTACACGACGCGGCTGCAGGACGCGGCGGTGTGGCGTTCGGTGGACGTGCTGCTGGAGTCGTTCGTCTTCGCGCTCATCGGGCTGCAGGTCTCGGCGATCATCAGCGACGTCGACCTGAACGCCGGGCTGCTGCTGGGCGCGGGGGCTGTGCTGCTGGCGACGATCCTGGCCAGGTTCGTGTGGATGTACCCGGCCTCCTACCTGCCGGTCTTCCTGTCCAAACGCCTTCGCGAGAAGGAACGCCGGCCGCATCTGGGTCAGGTGACGGTGATCGCGTGGGCGGGCATGCGCGGTGTCGTCACGCTCGCCGCCGCGGCCGCGATCCCGCCGGAGGTGCCCGGCCGCGAGATCATCGTGTTCTGCGCCTTCGTGGTCACGGTCTCGACCTTGCTGCTGCAGGGCACGACGCTGCCGTGGGTGATCAACAAGATCGGGTTCGAGGGCGACGACGCCCGCAAGGACGCGCTGGCGGAGGCCCAGATCCAGCACCGGGCGGCGCAGGCGGCGGTCAACCGGCTCGACCAGGAGATCGAGGACGTGCCCGAGCACGTGCGCGACCAGCTGCGCTCGCTCGCCGAGCACCGGGGCAACGCCGCGTGGGAACGGCTCGGGCGCCAGGACGAGGAGAGCCCGGCGGCCGCGTACCGCAGGCTGCGCAGGGTGATGCTGAGCGCGGAACGCGACGAGTTCATCAAGGCGCGGGACGCCGGCGAGATCGACGACGAGGTCCTGTTCCGGGTGCTGCGCGAACTGGACCTGGAGGAAGCCGCCCTGTCACGTGAATAGGCACTGCCCCGTGAGTAACCGTTCACCTGCATTTCGTGTTGCGATGCTTGGGTGCGCTCTCAACACGAACTGGGAGGTCGAACGATGTTCCGGAGAGGTCTAGCCGCCGCGGTCCTCGTCTTCGCGGGTGCGGTGGTGGCGTCCCTGCCCTCCGCCGAGGCACACGACGACAAGGGCCCGATCGTCATCGGGCACCGCGGCGCGTCGGCGTACCGGCCCGAGCACACCCTCGCGGCCTACGAGCTCGCGGCACGGATGGGCGCCGACTTCGTCGAGCCCGACCTGGTGTCCACGAAGGACGGTCAGCTGGTCGCCCGGCACGAGAACGAGATCGGCGGCACCACCGACGTCTCGACCAGGACGCAGTTCAAGGACCGCCAGAAGACCAAGGTCATCGACGGCACGCCGATCACCGGCTGGTTCACCGAGGACTTCACGCTCGCCGAGCTGAAGACCTTGCGCGCCAAGGAACGCATCCCCGCGATCCGGCCGCGCAACACCCTCTACGACGGCCGCTTCGAGGTGCCGACCCTGCAGGAGGTCGTCGACCTCACCAGGCGCCTGTCCCGCGAACTGCACCGCGAGATCGGCATCTACCCCGAGACCAAGCACCCGACGTACTTCCAGTCGATCGGCCTCGCGCTGGAGCCGAAGCTCGTGAACGTGCTCAACCGCAACGGCCTCAACCACAGGGGCGCCAAGGTCTACGTGCAGTCGTTCGAGGTGGCGAACCTCAAGCAGCTCAACAAGGTGCTGCGGGTGCCGATCGTCCAGCTGATCAACGCTTCCGGCGCGCCGTACGACTTCGTCGCGGGCGGCGACAAGCGCACCTACAGCGACATGGTCACCCCGGCCGGGCTGAAGGAGATCGCCACCTACGCGGACGGCATCGGCGCCACGAAGGACCGCATCATCCCGCGTGACGCCGCCGGGTTCCTGCAGCAACCGACCACGCTGGTCCAGGACGCCCACAAGGCTCGCCTGGTCGTGCACGCGTGGACGTTCCGCAACGAGAACTCGTTCCTGCCCGCGGACTTCCGGTCCTCGACCGACCCGGCCGCGTACGGCCGGGCCTTCGAGGAGTACGACCTGTTCTTCAAGCAGGGCATCGACGGCCTGTTCGCGGACAACCCCGACACGGCCATCGAGGCCGAGGTCAAGCGCTGAGCACCAGCGTGCGGTCCCTGTCCAGCAACCCGCGTTGCGCCAGCAGGGGCCGCACGCCCTCACCGAACCAGTAGGCCTCCTCCAGGTGCGGGTAGCCGGAGAGGACGAACTCCTCGATCCCGACGGAGTGGTACTCCTCGATGAGGTCGGCGACCTCCGAGTGGGAGCCGACCAACGCCGTTCCCGCGCCACCGCGCACGAGCCCGACACCCGCCCAGAGGTTCGGGTAGATCTCCAGACCGCGGACGCCACGGCTGAGGTCGCCGCCGTGCAACGCCACCATCCGTTGCTGCCCAACGGATTCCGACGCGCGCAGCTGTTCCTGCGCCTTCGCCACCGCCGCCGGGTCCAGCGCGTCGAGCAGCCGGGCAGCCGACGCCCACGCCTCCGCCGAGGTGTCGCGGCTGATCGTGTGCAGCCGGATGCCGAACCGGATCGGCCGGTCCGTGAGCGCCCGCACCCTCGCGATCTTCGCGGCCACGTCCTGCGGCGGCTCGCCCCAGGTCAGGTACACGTCCGCCCGCGCGGCCGCCACCGGCAGCGCGGCGTCGGACGAGCCACCGAAGTAGATCGGCGGCACCGGGTCCGGCGCGGCCAGCACCGTCGCGTCGCGCACCTGGTAGTGCTCGCCGGAGAACGAGTACGGCTCGCCGGTCCAGATGCCGCGCACCACCTGGAGGAACTCGTCGGTGCGCGCGTACCGCTGGTCGTGGTCGAGCCAGTCGCCGAACCGTTGCTGTTCAACGGAGTCACCGCCGGTCACGACGTTGAGCAGCAACCGCCCGCGCGAGATCCGCTGGTAGGTCGCGGCCATCTGCGCGGCCAGCGTCGGCGACAGCACACCCGGCCGGAACGCGACGAGGAACTTGAGCGTCCTGGTCTGAGCGATCAACGCGGACGTGGTCAGCCACGCGTCCTCGCACCACGTGCCGGTCGGCGTGAGCACGCCGGTGAACCCGACCTGCTCGGCCGTGCGCGCGATCTGGGCCAGGTAGTCGATGTCCGGCTCACGACGGGCCTGGGAACTCTTGGCTGCCCGCTGAGCGTGGAAGTGCTCCACGACCGTGCGCCCGTCACCGGAAGTCGGCAGGAACCAGTGCAGCGTGATGCTCATGCCAGATCTCCCTGGAACCTCGTGTCGACGAACTTCCCGAAGTCGACCTTGCCCGGCAACGTCCTGTCCTCGGTGAACGCGTCGGCGAGCTCCTGCTCGGACTTGATCAGCGTGTCGTCGATCTTCACCGGCAGGTCGCCGTTGCGGTTCACCGCGGCCAGCGCGACCTCGTACTTGAGACCGGTCTCCGCCGCCCACGCCTTCGCCCACTCCTCGCGGTGCGTGTCGGCCCACTTCTGCGCCTTGTAGTAGCGGACCAGGTACTCCTTGAGCGCCGGGTTCTTCCCCTTGTCGTCCAACGCCTTGCGGCCCGCGACCTGGAACCCGTACCCGTTCGACCTGCCCTCACCCGTGGTGAGCACCCGCGCCTTGGCTTCCTGCTGCGCCTGCGCGGTGTAGGGGTCCCAGACCGCCCACGCGTCGACCTTGCCCTGGGTGAACGCGCTGTAGGCGTCCGACGGCTGCAGGAAGTTCAGCGTGACGTCCTTGGTCGTCAAACCGTTGGCGCGCAACGTGAGCAACACCTGGCCGTGTGCCGAACTGCCCTTCGCGACAGCGATGTTCTTGCCCTTCAGGTCGCTGACGCTCCGAAGCGGCGAGTTCTCCTGCACCAGGATCGCGTCGGCCTCGACCTCGCCCTTCGACGCACCGACCGCGGCGATCTTGGCGTTGGCAGCCGCGGCGAAGATCGGCGGTGTGTTGCCGACCCCGCCGACGTCGATCGCACCGGCAGAGGCTGCCTCCAGCAGCGGCGGACCGGAGGTGAACGTCGACCACTCGATCTTGTACGGGAAGTCGTTGAGCAGACCGGCGGCCGTGAGCAGCGCCTTCGCCCCGCCCTTCTGGTCGCCGACCTTCAGCACGACCTCTCCGGCCGGCGTGTCCTGCGCGGCGGCCGAGCAGCCGGTCGTGAACAAGATCGCAGCGAGGAGGCTAAGCAGCTGTTTCAACATCCACTCCCAGGTCGGCGAGCACGCGGGTGCGTTGCTCCACAACGGAAGCCCGGCGGCGCGGGCGGGGCAGGTCGACGTGGTGCTCCGCGACGATCCGGCCCTCGTCGAGCACGAGGACCCGGTCGGCCAGCAGCAACGCCTCGTCGACGTCGTGCGTCACGAGCAGGACGGCGGGCCGGTGGTCAGTCCACAGGTCTTCCACGAGGTGGTGCATGGCGAGCCTGGTCAACGCGTCCAGCGCGCCGAACGGCTCGTCCAGCAACAACAGGTCGGGTTCGCGGACGAGTGCCCGCGCGAGCGAGACCCGTTGCGCCTCACCACCGGACAACGTGAGCGGCCACGCGTCGGCGTGGCCGCTCAGCCGCACCTCTTCCAGCGCCTTCAAGGCGGTCGAGCGGCCGTCCGGCCGGTGCAGGCCGAGCGAGATGTTGCGCCAGACCTTGCGCCACGGCAGCAGGCGCGGCTGCTGGAACGCGATCGACACCGTGCGGGGCACGTCGGCCGCGCCCTCGACGTCGCGGTCCAGGCCCGCGAGAACGCGCAGCAACGTCGACTTGCCGCAGCCGCTGCGCCCGAGCAGCGCCACGAACTCACCGGACGCGATCTCCAGGTCGATGCCGTCCAGCACCGTTCGCGGACCGAAAGCCTTGCGCAGACCACGAACGCTCACGGCGGACTTCACCGGGTTCGCCATCGCAGGATCCTCCTCTCCAGCACCCGCACCAGGGCGTCCGTCGTGAGGCCGAGCAGCGCGTAGACCACGAGGCCGACGACCACGACGTCGGTGCGGAGGAACTCACGGGCGTTGTTGATCAGGAAGCCGAGGCCGGCGTCGGCGTTGATCTGCTCGCCGACGATCAGCGACAGCCACGCGGTGCCGAGCGCGATCCGCAGTCCCACCAGGGTTTGCGGCACGGCGGACGGCAGCACGACGTGCACGATCCGTTCGAACCGGCTGTAGCCCAGGACGCGAGCGGCCTCGACCAGTCCGGGGTCGGTCTGCCGGATGCCGGCGTGCAGGTTCAGGTAGAGCGGGAACGCCACACCGGACGCGACCAGCGCGAGCTTGGGTTCCTCTCCGATGCCGAACCACAGGATGAACAGCGGGATCAACCCGAGGTGCGGCAGCGTGCGCAACATCTGAACGGGTGGATCCAGCAAAGTCTCGCCCCACCGGGAAAGCCCGGAGACGAGACCCAGTGCGACCCCGAACGCGCCTCCGATGAGAAATCCGAAGAAAACGCGCCCGAGCGAAACGGTGAATGCGTCCAGCAATTGACCGTCGGCGATCAGCTCACCCGCGGACTGTGCGACGGTCAGCGGAGAAGCGAGTTTCTCGGGCGGCAGCACACCCGTTGAACTGGCGAGTTGCCACAGCAGGACCAGCGCCACCGGGCTGATCCAGCGCAGCTGCTGCGCAGGTTTTCGAACGAGTGAAAGGGTCACGGCGCAGAAGTACAGGCGAGCGGAGAGCGTGAGTCAACGACGCCCAAATCGTGAAAAAGCGTCTGCCATCGAGATAGTCGGAAAGGGCGGTTTCCTGCTAACGGCTGAGTGACAGCGGGCAGCACGACGATCATCATTTGGACATGAATCAGGAGGGGGACAGATCCGGTGTGCCCACGGGCACCACGCTGAGGTTCGCGTCGCTGGTGCTGCTCGCGGTCGCGACCACGTTGCAGGTCTTCGGCATGTACGCGGCCCTGTGGCCCGCAGCCACCTCGCTCGACGACTCGCGCTGCCAGGTCCAGTCAGGCCTCTACCTCACCTCGAACTTCGAGGTCGATCCCGATCAGTCCAAATGGGACGCTTATCGGGCCTGCATGTCGACGTTCTTCGGCGGCCGCGCACTGTGGCTCGTCGGCGGCCTGGTGCTGCTCTTCGCGGTGGCATCGCTGATCTACGTCCTGCGCCCGGCGTGGCTGCGCTACCGGCGAAACCTGGCTCCCGTTCCGGAAGAACTGGTCGAGCCGCTCGCCGAACTGGTCGCGGAGGCCGGGCTCACCAGGGCTCCGACGTTCCTGATCGACCGGACGAACATGCGAGCGGGCGGCGTCGCGTTCGGCACGCACGGCCGCAAGTACGTCGCACTCAACGTCGGCATGCTGGCGTTGCGCCGCATCGAACCCGAGTCGTTCCGCGCGATCGTGCTGCACGAGCTCGCCCACGTCCGCAACGACGTCACGATCACCTACGCCACTCTGGCGATCTGGCGCGCTTTCGTCGTCGTGGTGCTGACGCCCTACGCGTTCACCTGGTTGAACCAGCTCGTGCGGAACTTCGCCCCGTTCCAGCTGCCCTTGTTCCCCACCGGCTGGACCTCCTTCACCGTGCTGTGGCACCTCGCCGTGCTGGTGCTGCTGGTGTTCGCCGCTCGCGTCGGTGTGCTGCGGGCGCGGGAGAAGCACGCCGACGCGCTGGTCGTCCGGTGGACCGGTGACCCTGCTCCGTACCGGCTGCTGCCGCCCACCGGCGACGTGCGCCGATGGCTCGGCCACCACCCCGCCCCCGCGAGCCGTCAGGCCGTCATGCGGAACCCGGAGTCGTTGTTGCGGCCCGGTTTCTGGGAAACGCTCGGCAGCGCACTGGCCGTGCAGCTCGCGTGGTGGCACGCGGTCACCGGTCTGCAGGACCTGACCTGGTACCGGGAGGGCAACGAGTCGTTCCTGGTCATGAGGATCGTCTGGACCGTGCCGGTGGCCGCGCTCATCGGCCTGATCGCCTGGCGGGGCGCGGCTTTCGGCCCGCGGCGCGGCACGTTCGCGTGGCCCGGTGCCGCCATCGGACTCGGCCTGGTCCTCGGAGACGTGCTGGACCTGCGGAACCTCTTCCCGTTGACACCTCACGGCCTCATCGCCGCGATCGCGCTGGGCGGTACCGCGACCCTCGTGACGGTCTGGGCAGGACACTGCGCGACGCTCGTGCGCACGCGGTGGCACGGCTGGTTCCTCGGACTGTCGATCGCCGTGGTCACGTACACGTTGCTGGGCTGGTTCCCCGAGATCCGGGTGGCGCGAGCCGTCTGGCGCGACAACCTCGCACCGGTCGTGGACCTCCTGCACGGCTACGCGCAGACGCCGCTGAACGAGATCGGCCTGACAGCCGTGGTGATCCCGTTCCTGCTGAACTTCAACCGGGTGCTGACCGTGGTGGCGCTGGCACTGCTGTGGCTCGTGCCGCTGGTGCTGCGGCGGGAGTTCCCCCGGTTCGCCGCACTGGCCGGGGTGATCGGCGCTGTACCGGCCGTCGCCGCGGTCGTGCTGCTCGGCTCCGCGGGCTCGCCCCTGATCGCCACCGCCTGGCAGATCGCGGCAGTCGTGGCCGTGCAGATCGTCGTGGTGCTGGTGGCCCGTCTCGACCGCGTGGCGGCGTTGTTCACGGCGTGGCTGATCGGGCTGGCCGGGACTGCGGCGATCTGGCTGACGCACCTGAACGGCTCGCAGGTCGACAGCGTTCTGGCGACGCGCCCGCACCAGGTTCTGCCGGTCCTCGGAACGCTCGCGGCTCTGCTCGTGGGCGGACGCGGCCGCCAGACCGGTTACACGCCCTCACGGCCGGTCTGGGCCGCCGGAATCGCGGTGCTGAGCGTGGCGGTGGCGGTGTGGTGGCCGACGGCGGCACCGGGTGCGCAGACGCTGCAGCCGCCGCCGGCCAGGGCCGAGAGGAACACCGACGACGCGTTGAAGACGTGGATGAACGGTGGTGGTCAGGACCGGCTGATGACCGTCATCCAGGCCAACGACAAGGTGTTCGCCGGTGTGCGGGCCGCGGACCCCGCGGCGATCGCGGCGGGGTGCGAGGCGCTCGGCCCGGTGGTGCGGGAGAAGTTCCCGGAACCACCGGACGCGAAGGTCGCCGCGGCGTGGACCGAGGCGTTGCGGGCGCTGGAAAGCGGCGCCCGCTCGTGCCTCGTCGTCTTCCGGGACAGAGGCCCGGACGACGGCTCGATGACGAAGGAGTTCCTCAAGGGCATCGAACAGCTCAAGGTCACGCAGACCGCGCTGGTCGAGGCTCAGCAGCGAGCGATCAGCTGAGCACGTCGTGGCGGACGATCGTCTGGTCGCGGCCGGGGCCGACGCCGATCGCCGACACGCGGGCGCCGATGATGCTCTCCAGGTACTCGACGTAGGCCTTGGCGTTGGCCGGGAGCTCCTCGAACGTGCGGCAGTGCGAGATGTCCTCGAACCAGCCGGGGAGCTCCTCGTAGACCGGCACGGCGTGGTGCACGTCGGTCTGCGTCATCGGCATCTCGTCGACGCGGCGACCGTCCACTTCGTACGCGACGCAGACCGGCACCCGCTCCAGGCCCGACAGCACGTCGAGCTTGGTGAGGAAGTAGTCGGTGATGCCGTTGACGCGCGAGGCGTAGCGGGCGATCACGGCGTCGAACCAGCCGGTGCGCCTGCTGCGACCGGTGGTGACACCGAACTCGCCGCCCTGCTTGCGCAGGTACTCGCCCTGGTCGTCGTTGAGCTCCGTCGGGAACGGGCCGGAGCCGACGCGGGTCGTGTAGGCCTTGAGGATGCCGATCACGGTGCTGATGCGGGTCGGGCCGACGCCCGAGCCGACGGTCGCGCCACCGCTCGTCGGGTTCGAGGACGTCACGAACGGGTAGGTGCCGTGGTCGACGTCGAGCAGGGTGCCCTGCGAGCCCTCCAGCACGACGATCTCGTCGCGGTCCAGCGCCTGGTTGAGCAGCAGGCGGGTGTCCGCGATGCGGTGCACGAAGTGCTGACCGCGCTCCAGCACCTGGTCGACAACCTGGTCGGGGTCGAGCGCCTTGCGGTTGTAGACCTTGACCAGCACCTGGTTCTTGAAGTCCAGGGCGGCCTCGACCTTCTGCCGCAGGATCTTCTCGTCCAGCAGGTCCTGCACGCGCACGCCGACGCGGGCGAGCTTGTCCTGGTAGGCCGGGCCGATACCGCGGCCGGTGGTGCCGATCTTCGCCTTGCCCAGGTACCGCTCGGTCACCTTGTCGATGGCCACGTGGTACGGCATGATCAAGTGCGCGTCCGACGAGATCAGCAGGCCGCTGGTGTCGACGCCCTTCTCCTCCAGGCCCGCGAGCTCCTCGAGCAGCACGCCGGGGTCGACGACGACACCGTTGCCGATGACGTTCTTCACGCCGGGGGTGAGGATGCCGGACGGGATGAGGTGCAGGGCGAACTTCTGACCGTCCGGGAGGACCACGGTGTGACCCGCGTTGTTGCCACCCTGGTAGCGGACGATCCACTGGACACGCTCACCGAGGATGTCGGTGGCCTTGCCCTTGCCCTCATCGCCCCACTGGGCACCGATCAGCACGACGGCCGGCATGTGAAACTCCAAGCGCTTGGACTGGTTCGAGCGAACGCCGGTAAGCGAGGGTAGACCAGGAGATGACCGTGCACGGAATCGTGTTGGCCTGCGGAAACACGCAGTTGCCAATGATCACGGAGCGTGATGGCGTGCAGGCCGTTCCCGCACGCCCCGGCAAGGACCACGTCGACCCCCACCTGGACGCGGAGCGACTGGTCGTGTTCGGTACGGACGCCGACCTCGCCGCGGTGGCACTGCGCCTGCTGCGCAAGGAGAAGCTCGGCTCGGTAGCGCTGGGTTACGTGCCGGTCGACAAGAACTCGGTGGTGGCGGCGCTCTGGGGGCTTTCACCGGATCCCGCGAGGGCACTGGACATCGCACTGAACGGTGACGTGGATCCCGTCCCGTTCGTGCGCGACGACGTCGGCGGCGTGTTGATGGGTCTCGGCGTGTTGTCGCCCGTTCGTGGCGTTGGTTACAGCGACGCGGACAACGTGCTGCGCGGGCAGGCGTCGCGGATCGAGTGCACGCCGGACCCGGAAGGCGGCTTGGGCCTCGTTGTGCGAATTGTCAACAAGCGCCTTCTCGGAACCAAGGTGAAGGAGAGCCGGCCGCGCGCGTTCCAGCTCGGCTGCCTGCCCACGACGGCCGTTCTCGATGGTCACAAGCACCCCAGGCCGGTCGACAAGTGGACCTGGTACCGGCACACCGAGGACTTGAGGCTCGTTCGAGGCGTCTAGCCGTGCGCTTGTCATTCACTTGAGTGTCACCCAAAGGCATTGCCTAATTTCATAATGTGACTAAGGGTGGTCCCGAAACTTCCAACAAGGAAGGTCGGGATGATGTCAAAAGTTAACCGAACCATTGGTGTTCTGGTTGCCGCGGCGGCCCTCACCCTTGGTTTTGTTTCCCCTGCACTCGCGACACCGCCGAACATTCCCAGTGCCGACACCGCGAAGTCCGAACTCGCCGGCCTGACCGTTCGGGCCGACGGCTCGATGACGGGTTATTCGCGCGACAAGTTCCCGCACTGGATCACGCAGTCGGGCACCTGCAACACCCGCGAGGTCGTGCTGAAGCGCGACGGCACCAACGTGGTGACCGACTCGTCGTGCGCCGCCACGTCGGGCCGCTGGTTCTCGCCGTACGACGGTGCGACGTGGACCGCGGCCTCGGACGTGGACATCGACCACATCGTGCCGCTGGCGGCCGCCTGGAGGTCGGGAGCGTCGTCGTGGACCACGGCGCAGCGCCAGGCGTTCGCCAACGACCTCACGCGCCCGCAGCTGATCGCGGTGACCGACAACGTGAACCAGGCGAAGGGCGACCAGACCCCTGCCACCTGGAAGCCGCCGCTGACGTCGTACTGGTGCACCTACGCCAAGATGTGGGTACACACCAAGTACTACTGGAAGCTCAGCGTGAACTCGTCGGAGAAGACCGCGTTGACGGACATGCTCGGAAGGTGCTGATGGCGTCACTCTCCTCGCTCTTCGTGGCGGGTCCCGGCGGCGTGATGACTGACGAGGTCGGCGTAGTCACGGGAGACCTCGAGCTGTGCACGGAACTCTCCGACGACGGGAAGCTGCGTGCGCTGGTCCGCTACGAGGGCGCGGAGGAGTGGTACGCCGTCACGGGCGGTTCGTGCGCCCTGGCTGATCCTCGTGATCACGAGGCGGTTCACTCGCTGCTGCTGGGCCTGCTGAACCGGCCGGAGGGCTGAGGGGCGGCAACGCCTCCATCGCCTCGCTCCTGCTCAGTCCCGTGGCCTGCAACAGGTCCACGGCCACGCTGCGGATCTGGGCCAGCACGACCTTGGACGAGAATCCGTCCCCACCGAGACGCCGCGCGGTGAGCTGCCGCGCGGCGTTTCGCACGGCCTCCCTGGTGTGCTTGGGCTCCTTGCCCTTCTCCAGCTCGCCCTTGAGGCAGTCGACGGCGTCCGCGTAGTCCTTCAGCACGTCCGGCACGCCGTCCGGGATCTCCTCGTCGGCCTTGAGCGCCGCCATGCTCCTGCGCGCCAGCACGCGGGTGTTGCGGATCGCGTAGTCCACCGGCCCGGCCGCGGTGTGGTACCTGCCGAGATCGTCCTTGGACCGCCACCGGATCGGCGCGATCTTCGTGATCTCGCTGCCGGTCTGCAGCGCCGCCTTGTAGTCGTCGATCGTGCTCTGGCTGGTCCGCAGCTCCGCGAGCACCCCGGCCGCCTTGACCGCGTCCTTCTCCGTCAGCGCCTCGGCGAGGGTCCGCAACGCACCGCTGAGGGTGTTCGTGAGCACCCTGAGCTGCCGCTGGGCCACGGTGACCGGGTTGGCGGGCAGCAGCGCCGCCACCGCCAGCCCCACCAGACCGCCGGTCAGCGCGTCGATCATCCGGTCGAACCCGCCACCCGCACTGGGCGGCAGCAGCGTGGCGACCAGGACGGCGGAGGAGCCTGCCTGGAGGGCGATCACCGAACCGCCGTCGAGCAGCACCGCCGCCGACATCGCGAGCCCGACGACGAGCGCGATCTGCCACGGACCGCTGCCGATCCAGCTGATCAACGCGTCGCCCACACCGACGCCGACCGAGACGCCGACGACCAGCTCACCGACGCGCCGCAACCGTTGCCCCAGCGAGACACCGAGGCAGACGACGGCGGCGATCGGCGCGAAGAACGGGTGCTGGTGCCCGATGACGAGGGTCGCCACGACCCAGGCGAGGCCGGCGGACAGGGCACTTTGGACGATCGGCAACGCGGCGCCGCGCCACCGCGTCAGCCCACGCCCGACCGCATCCCGAACAGCACCCACGAACTCTCCCCGACCCGGATCACCTGACGCCGCCAGTCTTGGTCAGGCGGCCACCAGGCACAACCTGCGGTGTGTTCGTTCACATGCCCGGGACGACGGCGTCACACCAGCGCACTCGCGGCGAGGCGAGCAGAAGCGACGGCCCCTGAGTCCGCCCACGCGGACTCAGAGGCCGGCAACCGCTTGCGTCAGGCCAGACCCAGCGCCGCAGAGGCCTTGGGGTCGGAGTCGGCGAGGAACTTCGAGCAGCGCTCCCACTCCTCGTCCTCGCCGATCTCGCGGGCGGCACGGGCCAGTGCGGCCAGCGCGCGCAGGAAGCCCTGGTTCGGCCGGTGGTCCCACGGCACGGGGCCGAAGCCCTTCCAGCCGGAGCGGCGCAGCTGGTCGAGGCCGCGGTGGTAGCCGGTGCGGGCGTAGGCGTAGGCGGCGACCGGGTCGCCGGCGTGCAGCGCGCGTTCGGCCAGCAGGGCCCAGGCCTCGGAGAAGTCCGGGTACGCCCGCACGATCTTGGCGGGGTCGGTGCCGCCGTCCGCGGCGGCCTGCGCCTCGGGACGGTCGGGGAGACGGGTCGGCTCGGGCCCGAGGAGGTTCTCAACCATGCGGCCCATCGTGCCGCACGAGCGCGAGCTAGGAGATGAACACCCTCATGACCGCGGCCACAACGGCCAGCAGCAACGCGGTGACGAGCACTCCGGCGACGATCTTCTTGCTCATGGCGGGCATGGTCCCGCGCTGGGCCGAACAGATCAACGACGTTCACCCGGTTGTGCATACGAATTGGAAACATCAGGGTAAAACCAGGGTGGTTTCGCCTTCCTGGAAACCCGACGTCCGCTCATGATGTTCGGATGATTCAGGGGGCAAGGCAGTTCCGGGACCAGTACTGGGAGCGGGGCGAGCCGGGCAGGGAGACACCGGCGGCGCTCACCGAGCAGCTCTACCGGCTGTGGCTCCTAGGCCTGCTGTTGAAGCTGATCGGGTCGTCGTGGGACGTCTCGTGGCACTTCAAGTGGCTGCGCGACGACCTCGCGCCGCCGCATCTGATCAACACGGTCGGCACGGTGATCGTGGTCGGGCTCACGCTGTTCCACACGTTCACCGGGTACGGCGCCGACAAGCTCGCGTTGCGGCTCATGCAGGCCGGGTGCGGGATCTTCCTCGTCGCACTGCCGATCGACGTGATCAACCACCGCGTCAACGGCCTCGACATCACGTCGTGGAGCGGGTCGCACGCGCTGCTCTACCTCGGCACGGCGGTCATGCTCGCCGGCGCGATCCGCGGGTGGATGAAGTACTTCCCGGACGGCACCATGCGCACGTTCGGGCTCGTCGCGCTGTGGTTCTTCTTCCTGGAGAACGTCTGGTTCCCCAACCAGCACCAGGAGTACGGCGTGCGCGCGTTGCAGGCCTACGACAACGGACGGCCCGAGGCGGAGCCGATCCTGATCCAGTTCGCCGCCGACCAGCTCGGCCTTCCGGTCGGGCGCGAGGCGGTCGTGCACTTCGCGCTGCCCATCGCGGACTGGGTCTACCCGGTGTGGGGCCTCGTCGCGGCGGCGATCGTGCTGGTGATCGCCCGGCGCACGATCGACAGGCCGTGGGCGGCCACCGCCGTCGCCACCGGGTACGTCGCGTACCGGTGCCTGATCTGGCCGCTGCTCGCCGGCATCGACTTCCCGAAGTCCGCCGTGCCGCTGTTCCTGATCCTCGTCGGGCTCGCGATCGACGCGGCGCACGTGGTGAAGATGCCCACGCCGGCCGCGGCCGTGCTGGGTTCCGCGGCCGTCACGACCGTCGGGTACGTCGGCATCTGGTTCCAGCAGGAGTACCTGTGGGGCCCGCCCATCGCGTTCGCGTCGGCGGCCGTCACGGCCGTCCTTCTAGCGGTCCTCTGGACCGTCGGCGACCTGCTCGTCCACCGCCCAGAAGCCCAACTGCTCGCCTCCCGCCTGAAGCTCAGCTGACCTCGAAATGCACGCGGGGGCCCCGCGTTTCCCT
>NZ_JBHRZI010000011.1:1155168-1222038 GCF_042649515.1 Lentzea rhizosphaerae
GAAGGAAACGCGGGGCCCCCGCGTGTCGTCAGATCAGCCCGCGATCATGCGGCCCGACGACTTGAGGTGCTCGCACGCCTGGGCGATGCGGGCGGCCATGGCCTGCTCGGCTGCCTTGAGGTAGCTGCGCGGGTCGTAGGTCTTCTTGTTGCCGACCTCGCCGTCGATCTTCAGCACACCGTCGTAGTTCGAGAACATGTGCGCCGCGATCGGGCGGGTGAAGGCGTACTGCGTGTCCGTGTCGATGTTCATCTTGATGACGCCGTACGACACGGCCTCGTGGATCTCCTCCAGCAGCGAGCCGGAGCCGCCGTGGAAGACGAGGTCGAACGGCTTCGAGCCGGCGGGCAGGCCGAGCTTCTCCGCCGCCACGTCCTGGCCCTGCTTGAGGATCTCCGGGCGCAGCTTGACGTTGCCCGGCTTGTACACGCCGTGCACGTTGCCGAAGGTCGCGGCGAGCAGGTAGCGACCCTTTTCGCCGGCGCCGAGCGCGTCGACGGTCTTCAGGTAGTCCTCGGGCGTCGTGTAGAGCTTGTCGTTGATCTCGTTGTCGACGCCGTCCTCCTCGCCGCCCACGACACCGACCTCGATCTCGAGGACGATCTTCGCCTTGGCGGAGAGGTCGAGCAGCTCGCTCGCGATCTGGAGGTTCTCCTCCAGAGGCACGGCCGAGCCGTCCCACATGTGCGACTGGAAGAGCGGGTTGCCGCCCTTGTCCACCCGCTCCTGGCTGATCGCGATCAGCGGACGCACGTACCCGTCGAGCTTGTCCTTCGGGCAGTGGTCGGTGTGCAGCGCGATGTTCACCGGGTACTTCGCGGCAACGACGTGCGCGAACTCGGCGAGAGCGACAGCGCCGGTCACCATGTCCTTGACCTTGGTGCCCGAGGCGAACTCGGCACCACCGGTCGAGATCTGGATGATGCCGTCGCTCTCGGCCTCGGCGAATCCGCGCAGAGCCGCGTTGAGCGTCTCCGAAGACGTGACGTTGATCGCGGGGTAGGCGAACTCGTTCGCCTTGGCCCGGTCAAGCATCTCCGCATAGACCTCGGGAGTTGCGATGGGCATCGGTCGTCCTCCTCAGGTGCCCTGAACGCCGTATCAACCGCATCCTACGAGGGTGCGTCACGGGGCCAAACGCGGCGGCCGACCCAGCGGCATGAACGATCAAGTGCCAGCTGACCAGCCGGTCCGTGCTACCCGCCGGTAAGGGCATAGTGGTTGACATGGCAACCGCACAGTGGAACGGCAAGATCATCGCGTCGAGCGACGACACGGTGGTCGTCGAAGGCAACCACTACTTCCCGCTGGAGTCCGTGGACCAGGCCGTGCTGAAGGCGACCGACCACACCTCGTTCTGCCCGTGGAAGGGCACGGCGAACTACTACTCGTTGCAGGTCAACGGCTCCGAGAACGCCAACGCGGCGTGGTACTACGCCGAGCCGATGGAGGCCGCGGCGCAGATCAGGGGTCGCGTGGCGTTCTGGAAGGGCGTCGAGGTCACGCCTTGAGCCGCAGTGCCTCGGCGAGTTCGGCGTAGCGGCCGTTCAACGACTGGATCGCCACGTGGTCGGCGCCTGCGTCGACGTGCGCACGCAGCTTCGCGGCCACCTGCTCAGGGCTGCCGTGCGCCACCAGTGCGTCGATCAGCCGGTCCGAGCCGGGCGCGGCGACCTCGTCCGCGGTGAAACCCCAGCGCTGCCAGTTGTTCGTGTAGTTGGTGAGCGTGAAGTAGTACGCCAGTTGCTCGCGTGCGATCGCGCGGGCCGCCTCCGGGTCCTCCTCGACGACCACCGTGACCTCGGGCGCGAGGATCTTGTCGCCGAGCACCTCGCGTGCCTGTGCGGTGTGCTCGACCGGCACGAGGTACGGGTGCGCGCCCGCCGTCCGGTCGGCCGCGAGCTTCAGCACCTTCGGGCCGAGCGCGGCGAGCAGCAGCCGGTCGGCGGGCACGTCCAGCCGGTCCAGGTACGACACCAGCTTCGGGTACGGCTTCTCGTAGGCCTGGTCGATCTGCTTGTGGCCGACGCCGACGCCGAGCACCAGCCGGTCGCTGCCGATCCGCTGGAACGACCGGGAGACGTCCTCCGGTTCGGTCTGCCACACGTTGACGATTCCGGTCGCGATGGTCATCGACGTCGTGGCGCCCAGCAGCCGTTCCGGCAGCTCCAGGTCCGACTCCGGCGAACTGCCGAGCCAGAACGTGCCGTAGCCGAGCGACTCCAGCTCAGCGACCTCGCCGACCCGGTCCGCCCACTGGAACCGCGAACCCCAGACCCCGAACTTCCCCAACAACTCGCTCATGCTTTCCGGCAACACGGACTACTTTCGATTTATGCCGATCTTGAGCACCACCGACCTGAACGTTTCGCGTCTTTGCCTGGGCGGCAACGTCTTCGGCTGGACCGCCGACGAGACCCAGTCGTTCGCAGTGCTCGACGCCTACGTCGAAGCGGGCGGGAACTTCCTCGACACGGCCGACGTGTACTCGGCCTGGGCGGAGGGCAACTCCGGCGGTGAGTCGGAGACGATCATCGGCAAGTGGCTGGCCGGGCGCAGCGACCGCGACCAGATCGTGGTGGCGACGAAGGTCGGCATGCTCGCCGGCTTCAACAACCAGAAGCGCGACACCATCCTCACCAGCGCCGAACGTTCGCTGAAACGGCTCGGCGTCGACCACATCGACCTCTACTACAACCACCGCGACGACCCGAACACGCCGCTCGAGGAGACGCTGGCCGCCTACGACCAGCTCGTCCGCGACGGCAAGGTCCGGTACGTCGCGGCGTCCAACTTCTCCGCCGAACGGCTGGCGCGGGCGCTGGAGATCCAGGAGCGCGAGGGCTTCGCGAAGTTCGTGGCGTTGCAGCCCGAGTACAACCTCGTGAGCCGCGGCGGGTTCGAGGGCGACCTGCAGGACGTCGTCGCGAAGAACGACCTGGCGACCGTGCCGTACTACTCGCTGGCCAGGGGCTTCCTCACCGGCAAGTACCGGCCGGGCGTGCAGGTGCAGAGCCCTCGGGCGGGCGCGGCCTCGAAGCACCTCGACGAGCACGGTCTGCAGGTGCTGGAGGTGCTCGACGAACTGGCCGAGACGCACGAGACGACGGTCGCCGCCGTCGCCCTCGCCTGGCTCGCCCAGCAGCCGACGGTGGCCGCGCCGATCGCGTCCGCCCGCACGTTGGAGCAGCTCCAGGACCTCGTCCCGGTGCTCTCGCTCGACCTGTCACAGGCCGAGGTGGACCGCCTGAGCGCAATTTAACTTGCCAGTAGCTTACTCGGAGTAGGTTGCGTTACCGTGACGGCATGGACGTCACGGGCAAGGTGGTACTGATCACCGGCGCGGCCAGGGGCATCGGCGCCGAGGTGGCGAGGCAACTGGCCGCGCGCGGGGCTCGTCTCGCGCTCGTCGGGCTCGAGAAGGCCCAGCTCGAAGAGGTCGCCCGGCAGACCGGCGGCAAGGCGTGGGAAGCCGATGTCACGGACTGGGACGCCCTCGAGAAGGCGTTCCAGGAAGCCGCGGAGCACTTCGGCGGCATCGACGTCGTGGTGGCGAACGCGGGCATCGCCGCCACCGGTTTCGTGCGCTCGATGGACCCGAAGGCGTTCGAACGGGTCATCGAGGTCAACCTGCTCGGCGTGTGGCGCACGGTCCGCACGGCGCTGCCGCACCTGATCCGCAGCCGGGGTTACTGCCTGGTCGTGTCGTCGCTGGCGGCGATCGTGCACATCCCCGGCAACGCGGCCTACTCGGCGGCGAAGGCGGGCTGCGAGGCGTTCGCGGACAGCCTGCGCGCGGAGGTCAAGCACCTCGGCGTGGACGTCGGCACCGCCTACTTCTCGTGGATCTCCACGGACATGGTCAACAGCGCCGACCAGCACCCGGTCTTCGGCAAGCTGCGGCAGGGCATGCCGGGTGTCGCCGGCAAGAAGTACCCCGTCCGCAACGTCGGCAGGGCCGTGATCAGGGGCATCGAGAAACGTGCGAAGGCGGTCCACGTCCCCGGCTGGGTGGGCGCGCTGAAGTACTTCCGCGCGTTCACGCCGGTGGTCGTGGACCGCCAGGCGGTCGCCGAGGTGGCCGACGCCGATCGCCAGATGGCGGCCAGCGACACGTCAGGTCTGGTCGGGCCGGGCGGTCAAGCCGCTAGCCGCTGAGCACCTGCCGTTTTGGCGCGAAAAGCACGTTCGGGCCATCTAACGGCCCGAACGTGCTTTTCGCGCCAGAAAAGTATGTCCGGTATGTCTGGCTGGTGATATAGGCGCTAGCCGTTGAGCCAGGCGCCCAGCACGGGGGTCCACTCGCGGATCTTCCACTCGGTGACGACGTTGGCGGGCGTGTACGGGTCGGCGGCGATGAGTTCCTTCAGAGCCGCCTCGTCCGCGACCTCGTAGATGATCAACGCGCCGGTGTCGTCCGCGTACGGACCTGCGCCGAGGACCTCGCCCTTCTCCGCGAGAGAGGCGATGTGCTCGCGGTGTGCGGGGCGCACCCCGAGACGCTTCTCGGTATCGGGACCGAACACCAATTCGACTGCAAAGCGGGCCATGCGACCACCGTAGCGACGGTGACCGGTACCGTCCTACCTTGTGGTTGGCGAAGAAACCCCGCGCACCGTGCAGGACACCCTGACCAACCTGCGAATCAAGGACGGCGTCGCAGGACCTCCCACAGGGCCGCTCACGCTCGAAGACCTGTACAAGCAGCACCGCATGCGCCTCATCAGGCTCGCGCTGCTGCTCGTGGACGAGCCCGCGACCGCGGAGGACGTGGTGCAGGAGGCCTTCACCGGTCTCCACCGCAACTGGAAGGGCCTGCGAGACGCCCAGGCGGCCGTGGGCTACCTCCGCACGGCCGTGGTCAACGGCTCGCGCAGCGTGCTGCGCCGGCGCAAGACCGCCCGCGACTACACCCCGCCGCACGTGGCGAACGCGCGGTCGGCCGAGTCGCTCGCGATGCTGACCGCGGAGCACCAGGCCGTGGTCAAGGCGTTGCAGCAGCTGCCGCCGCGTCAGCGCGAGGTGCTCGTGCTGCGCTACTACGGCGACCTGTCGGAGGCCGAGATCGCCGAGGCCACCGGTATCTCGAAGGGCACCGTGAAGTCGACGGCGTCCCGGGCTCTCGACGCACTCCAGAAGATCATGGCCGGCTGAGGCGTCACGACGCTCACCACGGTGCCGCCCGCATCCTCGGAGGACGCGGGCGGCACCGTCATGCATCCACCCGACCGCGACAAGGCCTTGGCCGTTTTGCCCGGTGAGAGCGGTTTCACGTCGTGCGAACACGCCCCAATCCGGTACTTGGTATAGACCAATAGGGCTTCGATGCCGCAGGATCAGTCCTCGTGGCACGCAGACACGTGGTCGCCGTCGACATCGGTGGCACCGAAACCAAGGCGGCGCTGGTCGCCGGCAGCTCGGACGCGGTGGCGGCGGAGAAGCACGCGCGCCGGGCGACTCCCGGTGAGCTGGAACCCCTCCTCGCCGTGATCGCCGAGCTCGTCGGCGAGCTCGGGCAGGCCTGCGAGCACGAGATCGACGCCGTGGGGGTCGTGGCGCCGGGCATCGTGGACGAGGCCGCCGGCGTCGGCGTGTACACGACGAACCTGCCCTGGAGCCAGTTCCCGTTCAGCGCCGTCCTCACCGAACGGCTGGGCGTGCCGGTCGCGTTCGGTCACGACGTGCGCGCGGCCGGGCTGGCCGAGAGCCGCATGGGTGCCGCGAAGGACCTGAGCAACGCGGTGATCATGCCCATCGGCACCGGGATCGCCGGCGCGTTGCTGCTCGACGGGAAGATCTTCAGCGGCGACGGCTACGCGGGCGAGATCGGACATGTGAACGTCGGCCACGGCGTGCCCTGCGCGTGTGGCCAGATCGGCTGCGTGGAGACGGTGGCGTCCTCCGCGGCGATCGCCCGCCGGTACACCGCACGTACCGGCACCCCCGTCAACGGCGCCGCTGACGTCGCCGGTCGGGTGAAGAACGGGGAGCCCGACGCCCTCGCCGTGTGGCACGAGGCCGTGGACGCGCTCGCCAGGGGCATCCTGGTCCTGGCGACGCTGCTCGGCCCTCAAGCCGTGGTGCTCGGCGGCGGGCTCGCACTCGCAGGAGACCTGCTGGTGGACCCGTTGCGGAAAAAGCTGGACGGGCTGATCGCCTTCCAGCGCCGACCGGAGCTGCGGCTCGCGGCACTCGGCGACGAGGCGGGCTTCCTCGGCGCGGCGCTGCTGGCCATCGACATGCTGGAGGCGTCATGAGCACGTGGGGTGGACCTGTCCAGGTGACCCTGACCAACGGTCGGGTCGTCACGCCGGACGGGGTGCTCGAGAACGGGTGGGTCAGCGTCGCGGACGGCCGGATCGTCGCGGTCGGCGAGGGCCCGGCGCCCGACGGCCCGACGACCGACGCAGGCGGCGGCACGATCGTGCCGGGGTTCGTCGACATCCACTGCCACGGCGGCGGTGGTGACGCGTTCACCAGCAGCGACCCGGCCAAGGTTCGCAGGGCCGCCGCGGCCCACCGCAAGCACGGCACGACGACGCTGCTGGCGTCGCTGGTGTCACGTCCGGTGCCGGAGCTGGCCGACCAGGTGTCCGCGCTGGCCGAGCTGGTGCAGGAGGGCGTCGTCGCGGGCGTCCACCTGGAGGGCCCGTTCCTCAGCGCCGCCCGCTGCGGCGCGCACGACCCGGCGATCCTGTGCCCGCCGGAGCAGACGGCCGTGACGAAGCTGCTCGACGCGGGCAAGGGCACCGTCCGGATGATCACGATCGCCCCCGAGCTGGAGGGCGCGGTCCCTGCCGTGCGCCAGCTCGTGGACGCGGGCGTCATCGCCGCCATCGGCCACACCGACGCGACCGAGGCGCAGGTCCGCCCCGCCGTCGACGCCGGCGCGTCCGTGGCGACGCACCTGTTCAACGGCATGCGGCCGCTGCACCACCGCGAGCCCGGCCCGATCGGCGCGCTGCTGGACGACGAACGCGTGACCGTCGAGCTCATCTGCGACCTCGTGCACCTGCACCCGACCGCCGTCCGCCTGGCCGCCCGCCACGCGGGTCTGAAGCGCACGGTCCTGATCACCGACGCCATCGCGGCGGCCGGTGTCGGTGACGGCGTGTACGACGTCGGCGGGCTGGAGGTCCGGGTGGTCGACGGCGTGCCGACGCTGGCGGGCGGCGCTTCGCTCGCGGGCAGCACGCTGACGATGGACATGGCGTTCCGCAACGCCGTCAACTCCTGCGGGCTCTCGCTGGTGGAGGCGGCGTACGCGGCCTCGACCCGCGGCGCGGAGCTCCTCGGCCTCGACACCGGCAAGCTGCAGCCGGGCTGCGCGGCCGACATCGTCGTTCTCGATGCAGAATTGAAGCCGAGGGACGTGATGGTCAGGGGCGAGTGGGTCAAGGATTAGGTGGATGGCGGACGATCCGGAGCGACTGGTGACCGACGCGCTGCGAGCGCAGGCGACCAGCACGAATGCCGGATTTGCCGTACCTGTCCCAATTGCCGATGATGGCCCCGCGCACCTGCCGGTGTGGTGGGTGCTGGGCCTCGCGCTGCTGTTGGGCCTGGCAGCGGGCACGGTGGCCGCAGTGATCACGCTCAGCTGACCTGTACCGTTGTGGCCGTGACGATTGCATTGGGCCCTGACTGGCTGGATCCCGAAAAACTGCTGACGATGCTCGGCCCGTGGATGCTCGTCGGGCTGTGCTTGATCGTCTTCGCCGAGTGCGGGCTGCTCGTCGGGTTCTTCCTGCCGGGCGACTCGTTGCTGTTCACGGCGGGTCTCTTCGTCGCGGCAGGCCACATCTCGACGCCCCTCTGGGTCGTCTGCGTGTTGCTGACGGTGTGCGCGTTCATCGGCAACGTCGTCGGCTACTACATCGGCCGCAAGGCCGGTCCGGCGCTGTTCAACAAGCCGGAGTCGAAGATCTTCAAGAAGGAGTACGTCGACAAGACGCAGGAGTTCTTCGACAAGTACGGCCCGCGCGCCATCGTCCTCGCGCGGTTCGTGCCGATCGTCCGCACGTTCATCACGGCCATGGCGGGCGTCGGCAAGATGGACGCGAAGAAGTACTTCACCTACTCCGCGATCGGCGGTGTGGCGTGGGCCGCGGGTCTGACCGTGCTGGGCTACTTCCTCGGCCAGGTCGCCTTCATCAAGAACAACCTGGAGCTCACCCTCATCGGGATCGTGGCGCTCTCGTTCATCCCGATCATCATCGAGGTGATCAAGGCGCGCAAGGAGAAGAAGTCGCTGCTGCAAGAAGAGGCGGACGACATCACTCAGGTCATGCAGGCGCACGTCCAGGACGACTCGACGCAGGTCATCCCTCGCGTCGAGCGTTGAGCGACGCGAGCACGTAGCAGACCGGGTTGCTCAGCCGGATCACGCCGTCGGTGTCGCGATGGCGTTCCAGCTCCGCGCTGAGCGCCCGTTCCAACGCCTCGCGCGCGTCGGCGGGGACCATGTCCCAGAACAGCTTCAGCCCCTGCGTGCGGGTCCACCGCACGAACTCCTCGCTCGTCGCGGCCACCAGCGGGATGTCGTCCTCGACCACCAGTGGGTCGCCGAACCCGGCATCTCGCAGGTGGCCCGCCAGCGAGGTGGCCTCGTCCGCGGCGTCGAGCGCGTCGGCCGTCGACGTCGCGTCGTCCTCCACGGCCGCGAACTTCGCCATCTGCCGCTGGAAGAACGAGAGCGCGTTGTCGTCGGTCAGCTTTCCCGGCACGGCGAAGGCGACCCGGCCGTTCTCCTTCAGCAGCCGCGCGTAGTTCGCGAACGTGCCGGGGTGGTCGCCCACCAGCGCGATGCTCATGCTCGCGGTGATCACGTCGAAGCTCGCGGGCGGAAACCCCGGGTCCCTGCCGTCCATCACGACCGCCCCGGCCCCGGTGAGGCCGCGCCTGGCGATCTCGGCGCTCAGCTCGCGGATCATCCCCGGTGCGCGGTCGATGCCCACGACCTCTCCCGACGGTCCGGCCGCCTCGGCCGCGGCGAACAGCACGGCACCCCGGCCGCAGCCGACGTCCAGCACCCGCTCACCGGGCCGCACCGCGGCCTGTTCGACCAGCCGGCGGCCGAGCGGCGTGAAGAACTCCACCCCGGTGCTGTCGTACACGTCCGCGACGTCGTCGTAGACCTTCCACAGCTGGTCGTTCACGAGCTCTCCTGTCCGATCACCTGAGCCTGCTTCTTCTTGGTGCTGAGGAAGTGCAGCTGGAACGGCAGCCCGACCACGATCTGCGGCAACGCCTGCTGAGCGTGGAAGACCAACGCGAACGCGAACGCCGCGTCCTGGCCGACGCCGAGGAAACCCAGCGAGTAGAGCGCGCCGACCTCGAACGTGCCGAGGTGGCCCGGCGCGGCGGGCAGCGCGTTCGAGAAGTCGATGAAGAACACCACCAGCGCCGCGGCCAGCAACGACAACTCGATGTGCAACGCGTGCATCACCACGAACGCCGCCAACGCGTCGAGCGCCTCGCCGAGGAAGATCACGAACGTCGACAGCGAGAAGCTGCGGCGGTCCCGCAGGAAGTACATGCCGTCGACCACGCCGCGCAGGAACTTCGGCACCTTCTCCGGCTTGGCGCGGTAGGCCGCCCACACCAGCAGCACCAGCTGCACCGCCATCAGCGCGGTGATGCCCACGACGAACGCGGGCACCCAGCCGGGCAGCCCCGGCAGGAACAACGCCGACAACGCGATCACCGCGATGCACAGCGCGCCGATCGCCTTCTTCAGCACGATCAACGCCGTCGTGACCGTCGCCGGCACGTCCTCCCGCTTGAGCATCCACAACCGCAGCAGCTCACCGGCACGCGCCGGGCTGATCGACGACGCAGCCTGCGCCGCCAGCTCGTAGCGCAGCAGCGGGCCGAACCCGACCGGATGACGCGGCCCGAGCATCGCGGTCCAGCTGACCGCACGCACCAGCTGGGCGGCGAGGTTCAGCGCGACGGCCAGCGCCAGCAGCCACACGTCGGCGCGCTCGAAGGTGTCGCCCAGCTTCGCGAAGTCCAGCTCCCGCAACATCCACCACAACGCGACGACCGTGGAGACGATGCAGACCAGCCGGAACCAGAAAGCCAGGCGCCCCTTCGTGACCTCATTCATCCCAGCGGACCTCGACCGGCAACCGCTGGGACGCCTTGCTGTCCGGCCAGATCGCCCGTTCCGTCTCGTAGAACTTGATCAGGTCGGCGGTGCGGATGCCGACCTTCTCGCGGATCCTGCCGAGCGGCTCGTCGCGCAGTTCACGCCACGGCACCTCGTTGAGCGGCTTGATCCGCTGGTGCTTCGCGAACTCGACCGCCATGTCGAACAGCAACCTGTCGCCGGGCGAGAGCCGCCACGGGCCGCGGTAGAAGTTCTGCGCCGCGAACCCGAAGAGCTTCTGCTGCCAGCGCTGCAGGCGGCGAGCCGTTCCCATCGTCACGCCGAGCACGAACGCCTCGTCCTGGGACAGCGTCCCCCTGCCCAGCAGGATGTGGATGCAGTCGTGGCCGAACAGGTCGATCGCGCCGGGCAACGCCACGTGGCTCGCCGGGTTCTCCAGCAGCCGGACGTACCAGGGCACCACACCCGCGTCGTCGCCCGGCATCTTCGCGTACGCCTCGGCCAGCGTCGCGCTGTCGTCGAGACCGGGAACCCACTCCGACAACGAGATCTTGGTCGTCACGATCCGTTCCTCTCCGTCAGCACCAGTCCTCGGTTGCCGTCAACGGTCACGAGCTGACCGTCCTGAATCACCTTGGTCGCGTTGTTCGTGCCCATCACCGCTGGAATGCCGTACTCGCGGGCCACGATGGAGCCGTGCGACAGCGCACCGCCCGTGTCGGTGACGACCGCGCCCGCGATGCCGAGCAACGGTGACCACGCCGGCGTGATGTACGTGGCGATCAGCACGTCGCCGCTCTGCAGCTTGTCGAAGTCACGGGCCGATGCGATGCGCCTGGCCGGACCGGTGGCGAGGCCGGGGCTGACCGCGACGCCGCGCAGGCCCTCGACGTCCTCGCCGGAGTCGTCCCGGCCGAGGAACGCGATGGGGAGGAAGTCGATGCCGGCCACGTCGACACGCATCCCCTCCGGTACCCGTGCCGGAGGGATGAGCTGCTGTTGCCGTTCCCTGAGCTGCCTGCGGTCCTGCACCACCTCGGCGTGGGCGGTCGGCTGCTCGCCGCGTTCCAGGGCGGCGAGCGCGGCGGCGAGCTCGTCGCCGGTGAGGTAGAAGACGTCCTCGTCCACGCCGAGCGCACCGGCCACGACGAGCCGCCTGCCCAGTTCGACGTAACCACGCCGGATGAGCGGCCAGCCCAGCGTGAAGTAGTACAGCGCCTCGTCCCGGACCAGCGAGTAGCGGCGGTTCCAGTTCAGCAAGCGGCGCAACGCCGACAGTCGTGCCGGGGACGAGCTCAGGGAGGACTCGACGTCTTTCCACAGCGCGTCCCGCTTGTGCGCCAGGGACTTCAGCCGTTCACGCGGGTCCTGGCCGGAGCCGCCGCGGTAGTTCTCGAGCGTGGCGCGGAACGCCGCCGGGTCGTCAGCGGGCGTCGGTTCGACGAAGTCCAGCTGGTAGACCTGATGCCCGTGCTCGGCGAGGAAGCCGGCGAACCCCTCTTCCGGCTCGGCCGAACGGGCGAGGTCGTAGAGTGCCGCGTCGGTTTCGGCGGTCTTGGTCGGATATCCCTGCAGCAGCACCGCGAAGCCCTCGTCGCCCGCCGCCGGTCCGGCGAGCTTCGCGTACAGCTTGTGCAGCGCCCACTCGCCCCCGTTCCAGTACCAGGCGAGTCCCCCGAGCAACGCCCAGTACTTCGCGCTGAGCTCCTCGGCCTCGTCGATGACCCTGCGCAGCCCGCGAACGTCCAATCCGGACGGATCGATCTCGCGCAGCTCGCGGATCCGCCGAACGTGGCCGGGCAGGACGTCCCTGCGCCACTTCCGTTCCAGCCGGGCGAGGTGGAACCGGAAGAAGTGGAAGACCAGCTTCGCGGTCTTGACGGGGTACTTGTTCAGGGGACCGTCGAGCCGGATGTAGGCGAAGCCGTTGATCGTGCCCGCCATCGGGTCCGGCAGCACGGCGGCCGTGTCCGGGGTCGACCAGTTCTGCTTCCACCGGTCCACCAGCCGCGGGAAGAGCGTGGTGGCGAACAACGGCGACAGGGGTTCCGGCAGCCAGGAGTCGCAGATGCTGATGCGCGCCCACTCCGCGCCGTTGATCGGGCTGTCCCACTTGACCTCGGCCGGCACGGTGATGTCGCGGGTCAACGGCCGTGCCTGCAGGAACCGGATCTTGCCGTTGGTGATCGCCCACTCGACGTCCTGGCGCGCACCGAAGTGCCGCTCGATCGCGAGACCGAGCGCGGCGAGCTCCGCGGCCTGCTCCGGCGTGATCGACAACGCGGTCACCCGGTCCGGCGCGACGTCGACCGTCTCGACGCCGGCGGCGACCGGCACGATCATCTGCGCCTTGTTCCCGGGGAAGCTCTCCACCTCGTGGTCGTCGTCCCTGGACACGACGAACCGGTCGGGCGTCACCAGTCCGCTGACCACCGCCTCGCCGAGGCCCCAGCTCGACTCGATCACGACCTGGTCGGTCACGAACATGACGCCCGCCGCGTCGGCGGGCACCATCGCCTGCACGACCACCGCCATGCTCACGTCGGAATGCGGCACACCGACGCGCTCGCGGTACCGGATCGCGTGCGGCTCCCACATCGACGCCCAGCACTTCTTCAGCGCCACGATCAGTTCTTCGGCAGTGCGCACGCCGAGTTCGGTGTGGTACTGCCCGGCGAAACTGGTCTCCTCGGTGTCCTCGGACGTGCCCGACGACCGTGCCGCGACTCCGCCGCCGTCCGGGCACACCTCGTGAAAGGCCTTCTCCAGCAACGAAAACAGCGCGGCCGGCAGCTCGATCGACTCGATGGCCTCCCGCACGGCACTGCCCTCAAGGGGATCCGTGCCCGTCAACGGCGCGACCACCGGCTTGACCAGGCGGTCGTACACCGAGGTGGGCACGCAGAACCCCGCGGGCACGTCGACGCCGGCCGAGATCAGCTCACCGAGATTGGCGGCCTTGGCCCCCACTTCCGCCACGTCGCCCGCCGTGAGCTCCGGCAGCCGAACGATGTCACGCATCCTCTGTCACCTTGTCCACCCAGTGCTGGTAGTACTTGCGGAAGCCCCGCATGCCGCGGTCGCCGTCGACGTAGATGCCGTGCCGGTCGCCGGGCTCGATGGTGTTGAAGATCGGAATGTCCTGGTTGGACGTGAAGGTGACCTCGGGCCGGTGGATCAGGTACTTCCTCAGGTCGCCGAGGAACCGGCCGGTGGGCGCGATCGCCACCGCGATGTGCTGGACCGTCCTGTTCGGACCGATCGGCGTGGTCGCCAGCAGCAGCTTGTACTGCGGGACGCCGTCGGCGAGGTAGGTGATCCGCTGCCCGGACGGCCAGCCGTCCACTCGCAGCACGAACCTCTTGGCGTTCGTGCCGAGCAGCTTCGTGACCCTTCCGAGGTTGCCCGCGTACGACGGCCAGCTGAGCTCCGCGCCGAACCAGGGGTCGGTCTCGATCCGGGGACCGTTGCCCGGCAGCTCCGCCGGATCGTCCACCAGCCGCATCGTGCACGCGCCGGAGACGTCGAGCCCGTGCAGCTCCACCAGGTGGTCCGGGTCGTAGGTGTTCTCCATGATGCGCCGGGGCGTCGCACCGGTCATGTCCGCGAACCGGAAGCCGAGCGGGAAGTGGAGATCGCGTTGCAGCTCGGGGAACTCGGGCAGCCCGAACATCGGTTCGCGGCTGCCGTACCAGGCCCAGACGTAACCGAAGCGCTCAGCGGTCGGGTACGTGCGCAGCCGGGCACCGCGCGGGATGCGGTCGAGCCCCGGCACCGCGGTGCACGCGCCGTCGCCGTCGAAACGCCAGTGGTGGAACGCGCAACGCAGCTCGCCGTCGACGACCTTGCCGTCCGCCAGACTCGCACCCATGTGCGGACACGCGCGGTCGGCGATCACCGGCCTGCCCGAGCGGTTCCGCCACGCCACCAACGACCTGCCGAACAATGTGATCGCTTTGGGGCGGGACTTCAACTTCGCCGACGGAAGTGCGACGTACCAGCTCGCCGCGAGGTTGAAAGCAGTCCCTGCTCGTTCATTCACAACACTGGATCGAGAGTTCATCCCCAGCTCCCCCATATCGGTGACGATACCACCGTCCGCAGTCGTTCGGGTGCGTTCCGCATTCGTCCCGGCGATTTCTGCTAGGCTGCGTGCGGGCGGCGAAGCGCATCTTCCGCACCGCCATCCGCGAAAGCCGCCCGCTCGGCGTCAATCCCTCAGATCGGTGACAAGGCGAGAGCACCGACTGTTTCCACAATGGACTCCAATCGAAAGGACCTGCTCGAATGACGAACGAGACGTGGAGCGCCGACACGCCGGGGGTCCTGCGTCTGCCCTCGGGGCGGCTCATCCGCGGCCGTGGCCTGCGAAACCCTCTTCCCGCAGGTCAGAAGCCCGAGTTCGGGGTATACCTGCAGGGCAAGGAACCCGCTCCGGTGGAGTGGGAGAGCAAGTGGGTCAAGTGGACGGACTTCTGGCTGCCCGCCGACCGCGTGGCATTCGTCGAGACGCTGCGCGAATTGCTCAAGCGCGCCGAGACCGAACGAGTCGAGATCGCCTGCAGCGGTGGTTACGGCCGGACCGGAACTGCAATGTCGTGCCTCGTCACGCTGGACGGCATTCCGAATACCGAAGCCGTCGCGTACGTGCGCGAGAACTACAACAAGCGCGCCGTCGAGACGCCGTGGCAGAAACGATTTGTCCGCCGTTTCTCCAGCTGAGCCGGTCCTGGGTGCCGGGAATTTCCCGTCCGATGTCCACAAGGGACGATCGGACGGGAAAGCACCTATCGTGCACCTGCCTTGTCCGCGGTGAGCACCACGAAGCCCGCTCCCGGCAGGTCGGCGAACTTCTCCATCCCGTCGACGAGCCCGGCGACCTCGGTGCCGTAGTCGCCCAGCTCGGCGAGCCGTTCGGTGTTCGCCCCGATCCACGAGGTCATCAGCTTCAACGTCGGCGGCATGACCTCGCGGTAGACGTCCTCCAGCCGGTTCAGCTGAAGGCCGGCGTCGGCGAACATCCTCGGGTACTCGTCCACGAACGGCTGCTCGGGCAGGTTGTACATCTCGTAGAGCTCGCGCAGGAACGCGAGGTGTTCCTCGTCGTTCACCCTGTGCAGCATCGGCTGGGCGCAGACGAACCGCCCTCCTGGACGCAGAATCCCCGTGATCGACCGGAGCACGTGTCGCTGGTCTGGCATGTGCTCCAGCGACTCGATGGCGAGCACCGCGTCGAAGGACTCGGCGTCGAACTCCATCTTCATCGCGTCGACCAGCTCGAACCGCACCCGGTCCGCGAGACCGGCGGCCTCCGCACGCGCCTGCGCGATCTCCAGCTGCTCGTTGCTGATGGTGATGCCGACGACCTCGACGTGCGCGGACTCGGCCAGCCGGACCGCCGGCGCTCCGGTGCCGCACCCGAGGTCGAGCACGCGCTGCCCCGGCGTGACGGCCAGCCGTTCGATCACCAGGTCGGTCATCGCGTCGGCCGCGTCCCGCATCGTGACGCCGTCGTGCGCACCACCGCGGAAGTAGCCGAAGTGGTGGCTGTCGCCGAGCATGTCCTTGGACAACGCGGCGATCTTGTCGTACATCTCGCCGATGCCTTCCGGCTTCGGCTCGAAGGTCTCGCTCATGCTCGTTTCCCCGATCGGACCGCGGCCCGGTCGACCCAGGTCGCGTACTGCTTGCGGAACCGCAGCACGGCCTGGTCGTACCGAACCGGAACAGAAGTGCTGGTGTCACTGGCGTTGCGGTAGATCACGAGGTCTTCTCTGGTGCCCCACCAGTGATGTGCTCGATAGGCCGCGAGGGTCAGCGCGTCTCGGGCCGGGTTGCCGGTGCGGCGCACCAGCGACCAGCCCTGCATGATCGTCCTGCCCTCGGCGATCGGTGTGATGCCGAGCAGTTCCTTGACGACCACCTCGCCGTTGAGCAGGAACGTCAGTCGTTGCCCCGCAGGCCATCCGTCGACCAGCAGGTCGAAGCGCTCGGTGCGGATGCCCATCGCCTTGATCGCGGGCGGCAGCTCCAGTCCCCGGAACTCCAGGCGGGCACCGATCCACGCGTCCGCCCTGATCGGCGGCCCGTTCTCCGCCGCGTCCTCCTGGTCGGACAGCACGATCGTCTGCAACGGCTCGCTCGACTGCACGCCGTGCAACGCCATGAAGTGGTAGTGGTCCAACGCGTTCTCGAGAATCCGGCGCGGTGACGCCGAGGTGGTGTGCGTGAACCGGTAGCCCAGGTACCGGTGCCGGTCGGCGTCCAACGCCGGCACCTCCGGCAACGGGTACGCGGGTTCGCCGTCGCCGTACCAGATCCAGACGTAGCCGTACCGTTCCTCGATCGGGTAGGCCCTCGGCTTCATGCCGCGGGGCAGTCCTTCGACACCCGGCACGTCGACGCACCTGCCGGAGGCGTCGAACTTCCAGTGGTGGAACGCGCAGCGCAGCCGGCCGTCGACCACCTTGCCGATCGCGAGGCTCGCCCCGAGGTGCGGGCAGTGCCTCGGCATGATCGACGCGCGGCCGGCGCCGTCGCGCCACGCGACCAGCTGACGGCCGAAGAGGTCGAGTTCCTGGGGCTTGCGGCCGATCTTCGACGACGGCAGCGCGATGTACCAGCCCTCCGCGAGATGCGATTTCACGCGCGGCCCCGGACCTGCTCGGGGACCTGCTGGTGCACCACGTCGACCCACTGCTGGTAGTACTTGCGAAAGCGCAGCACCCCGTTGTCGAGCGGCGTGCGCAACGTGCCCTCGTCCGCCTCGGTGGTGTCGTAGATCGGGATGTCCTGCGCCGTACCCGCACGGCTCTGGCCGTAGAGCATGATCAGGTTGAACAACGTGCGCAGGCCCGCGCCGGTGCGCCGGGCTCCAGCCCAGCCGACCTGGGTCGTGACGCGGTCGGCGGTGGGCACGATCGCCAGCAGCACCTTGAAGAACTCCTTGCCGTCCACGTAGCCCGTGAAGCGCTGCCCGCCGGGCCAGCCGTCGACCAGCAGCTGGAAGTTGCTGCCCGCGGCGAACGTCGCGGCCTTCGCCATCAGCCAGCGGCCGGGGTCCTTCACCGGATGACCTGGTGTGGCCACGCCCTCGAACCAGGCGCCGAGCCAGGCGGCGGTGTCGATCGGCGATCCGTTGTCACTCGCCTCCGACTGGTCCTTGAGCACCCGGAAGTCGGTGCGGTCGAGCGAAAGCCCGTGCAGCGTCTGGAAGTGGTAGAAGTCGAACGCGTTCTCCAGCAGCTGCCTGGAGGTGCCGGTGGTGTGGTCGGTGTACCGGAAACCGACGTACTGGTCCCGGTGTTCGTCCAACGCCGGGAAGTCGGGCAGGTCGAACAGCGGTTCCGGTGAGCCGTACCAGACCCAGACGTAGCCGTACCGCTCCATCGTCGGGTACGTCGAGACCCTTGCGGTGGCGGGAATCCGCGTGGAGCCGGGGATCTGCACGCAGGCACCGGAGCCGTCGAACAGCCAGCCGTGGAACGGGCAGCGCAGTTCTCCGTTCGTCACCTTGCCGAGCGCGAGGCTCGCGCCCTGGTGCGGGCAGTACCGCGGGGCGAGAACAGGCCTGCCCCGCGCGTCCCGCCACGCCACCAGGTCCCGGCCGAAGAGCTGCACCGCGACCGGACGGCGGCCGAGCTGCGCCGACGAGAGGCCGACGTACCAGCTCGCGGCCAGGTCGAGCGGAACGGGATCGACGGTCCGCACGGGCTCGGACAGCCGTCGTCGAGCTTGATCAGTCATCAGTCGGCTACCTGGTCACTTCGAACGGGAGCCGACGTAGTCGGCGATGGCGAACAGGGGAACAGCACCCTCACCGAGCGATCGCACCTCGCGTTTGGCCGACTCGATGAGGTCGGCGGCACGCTCACGAGCCTGGTCGAGACCGAGCAACCGCGCGAAGGTGGACTTGCGCATCTTCTCGTCCTTGTGCGGCGTCTTGCCCAGTTCGTCCAAAGTGGACGTCACGTCGAGCACGTCGTCGATGATCTGGAACGCCAGCCCGATCTTCTCGCCGTACAGCGAGACCCTCGCGATGGTGCCCTCGTCGGCACCAGCCAGCACGGCGCCGCTGACCACGGAGGCCACCAGCAACGCGCCGGTCTTGCGCGCACACATCGACTCGAGCTCCGCCAGTTCGGCGTCGGGCCGGTTCTCCAGTCCGACGTCGGCCACCTGCCCGCCGATCGCGCCGTTCACCCCGATGGCGTGCAGCAGGGTCTGGATCACCCGCAGCAACCGGTCAGGAGGCGCATCGGTGTTGTGCAGGACGTGCTCCAGCGAGTACGCCAGCAACGCGTCACCCGCGAGCAGCGCGATCCCTTCGCCGAAGACCTTGTGGTTCGTCGGACGGCCGCGACGGAAGTCGTCGTTGTCCATCGAGGGGAGGTCGTCGTGGATCAGCGTCGCGGTGTGCAGCATCTCCAGCGCGACCGCGGTCGGCATCGCGACCTCGGCACTGCCGCCGATCGCCGCGCACACGGTCAGGCACAGGATCGGACGCAACCGCTTGCCACCCGCCAGCAACGAGTAGCGCATCGAGCTGTAGAGCGGACCCGGATCCGGATCCGCGAGAACCGCGCGCTCGAGTTCCCGGTCGACAATCTCCTGATATACGCGCAGATACGACGCTAATTCGAATTCCTTCAACAACAGACATACCCCCCAGAGGTAGATCTGAACAGACTTCGAACGTATCGAGAGATGAACTGAGTGTCAACAAGGGGCGACCCCAGGGTGACCAAAGCCTGGACGGCACACGTCGAGTCGTCGTATGGTGCAGTGGCGATCAGGATGGGGCTTGACCGTTTTGGGGGACGTCGAATGCAACCTTTCAGTGCCGATGCCGTCGAGCAACGCTGTCGTCGAACAGCACTCTGACCAGGGCAAACACTGAGATCTAGCAGGCCCGGAAGGTAGTCGGCCGCGCCTGCAGCGCGCATACCAGATCCGCTGCAACGACGCAGCTCTTTTACGCGTGGGCTGGAATGGCACCGGCCGAATCGCGTCTTCAGCGCGCCCGAAAACGTCTGGCACCGAGGGGTCTAATCGTGATAGCCGAAGCACCCAAGAGGATTCCTCTGATCGGGCACGCGCTTCCACTGCTGGCTGATCCGCTGCAATTCCTGACGGCTCTGCCCGAAACCGGTGACCTGGTTCGCGTGCGAGTGGGGCCGGTTCAGGTCGTCGTCGTTTGCGACCCCGAACTGACCAGGCAGGTGCTGGTCGACGACCGCACGTTCGACAAGGGCGGACCGTCGTTCGACTCCGGCCTCGACGACTTCGGCGACGGCCTCGCATCGGTTCCGCACAGCAGGCACCGCCGCCGTCGCAGGCTGGCTCAGCCGTCGTTCCACCGCTCCCGCTACGAGAACTACGCACGGATGATGAGCGGACACATCGACACCGCCACCAAGGGGTGGCGTGCCGGTGACGTGCTGGACGTCCGGACCGAGATGACGTCGCTGTCGATGGCCATCGCGGTCGACACGATGTTCTCCTCGGCACTGCCCGCGGCCCGGTTGCGGCAGGCCGTCGACGACCTGCAGACGTTCGTCAGCGGAATCCACCGCACGATGGTGCTGCCGGGACCCGTCGCCAGGCTCCCGCTGCCCGCGAACGTCCGCTACCGCGCAGCCGTGGACCGGTTGCGGCGCACCGTCCGCGAGATCGTCGCCGAACGCAGGGCGACCGGTGGCGACCACAACGACCTGCTGTCATCTCTGCTGCTGGCCCGTGACGGCGACGACGCCGCGGACCAGGGCCTCACCGACTCCGAGGTCGTCGACGAGGTGCTCACCTTCTTCGCCGCGGGCTCCGAGACGATCGCGGGCACCATCTCCTGGGCCCTGTACCTGCTGGCGAGCAATCCCGAGGAGTACCAACGACTTCGCGAAGAGGTCGACAGGGTCGTGGCCGATGACGCGGCCACCTTCGAGGACGTGCCGAAGCTCGAGTTCACCAACCGGGTCGTCACCGAGGCGCTGCGCCTCTACCCGCCGGCGTGGATCGTCACCCGCAGCGTCACCGCGGACACCCAGCTGGGCGCGCACACGTTGCCGGCGGGGACGTTCGTCGCGTGGAGCCCGTACATCCTGCACCGGCAGGATTCGCTGTTCGAGAACGCCGCCCGGTTCGTGCCGGACCGGTGGGACGACGCGCTCCACGAGCAACCTCACCGCACGTCGTTCATCACGTTCGGCGGTGGCGCCCGCAAGTGCATCGGCGACCACTTCAGCTACGTGGAGGCCACGCTGGCGTTGGCGACGATCACCAAGCGCTGGACGCTCGAGCTCGTCGACGGCGAACGCGTCAAGCCCGCGCCCTCGACCACCCTCTACCCGAAGAACCTCAGGATGCGCGTCGTCAGCGGAGGTCCGGCATGAGCAGGGCCTCGTTCGAGGCGCTGCGCAAGGCCAGGGGAATCTTCCGGGACTACGTGCTGGACCTGTACTTCCCCGCGCACCGGCTGACGAGGTGGCAACGGCTGCGCTGCATCCCGTTCCTGTTCTTCATCGAGTACCTGGTCTACCGGGTCGACGCGGTCGCGGAGAACACCAAGCGCACGGATCTCGACGTCGACGGCAACGCCGACTACGACAAGCTCGTCCGGTACAAGAAGAAGTTCGCCGCGCTGCTGCACCGGATGGGCGCCTACAACGAGGCCGTGGCGTTCGAACTGGACATGGGCGAGAAGTACGTGCGCCTGGAGAACAAGGCGACGACACGGGGTTCCGCCGACCACGACGAAGTGCTCCGTCTCGCCGAACTGCGGCCCTCGGACGTGCGCCTGCTGCACGGCATGACGTTCGCCCTGCTCGGCAGGCCGGTCGACGACAAGATGCTGAAGCTCATGTGGCCCGTCGAAGTGCTCGCCGACATCGGGAACGACCTGCTGCACTACGAGGACGACGTCGCCGCCGGGCAGTTCAACACCTACGACGCCTTCGTCCGGCTGTACGGACGAGCCGCGCCCCAACGGTTGCGTGCCGAGATCGCCCGGTACGAGCAGCTGATGCACGCGGAACTGGAGAAGTTCCCCCCGGACGAGCGCACCGCACTCACCGCGGTCTGCGCACAGCGGTACCGCTCCAGCACCGAGCGGATTCCCGCGCCCCAACTCCCCGGCGCCGCCGGGAGGGCTGAACACGAGAGGGCTCCATGACCTCGTCCATCGTCGTCGTCACCGGCGTCGCCTGCGCGATCTTCTGGCTGATCGCGTACGTCGGGATCATCTACCGCGGCTTCAAGGACAAGACCTACGGCATGCCGATCGCGGCGCTCGCCGCGAACCTCTCGTGGGAAGCCGCGTACGGGTTCTTCATCAACCCGTTCGGCGACCACATCCACACCCTCAGCATCGCCTGGTTCGCCTTGGACGTGATCATCTTCTACCAGGTGTACAAGTACGCGCCGAGTGAGTTCGAGGAGCCGGTTCGCAAGTACATCAGGCCGATCCTCTTCGCCGCGGTCGCCGTCGCCTATCCCGCCGTGCACCTCGGTTTCTTCGAGTTCAACGACCCTGACGGCGAGTACACCGGGTTCGGCGTCAACTTCATGATGTCGATCCTGTTCGTCACCATGCTGATCAGCAGGGGGAGCTCGCGCGGTCAGTCCCTCTACATCGCGTTCGCCAAGTTCATGGGCACGTTCCTCGCCTGGCTGGCGACTGCGCTGACCGTGACCACCAGCACGACCAAGGCACTTCCCGACAGCTTCTGGTCGTTCTGGGCCGACAGCCTCAGCCACGACAAGTACCCGCTCACGCCGTTGATCAACTACCTGTACCTGGTCGTGTTCGTCTTCGACATCCTCTACATGGTCATGCTGTACAAGCGGCTCAAGGCGGACGGGATCAAGCCGCTGCGGCACTTCTGACCATCCCCGCGCAGGAACACCGAGGCCCGTCTCACGGCGGGCCTTCTTGCTGGCGTGATTTGAATACAGAGCTGTACTGTATTTGTATGGTCATCATTGCGGGGGCGGGTCCGACCGGCTTGGCGCTGGCGTGCGGGCTCAGGCAGTTCGGGGTGGACGTGCGGGTCGTGGACCAGGCGGACGGACCGGCCACGACGTCACGGGCGTTGGGGTTGCAGCCTCGCGGGGTCGAGGTGCTGGCGAGGCTGGGCGCGCTGGGCGACCTGCCGGAGAAGGCGGTGCGGCTGCGGGCGTTGCGGATCAACGGCGCGGTCGCGCTGGACATGGGTTTCCTGCGCGACGCGGGTCAGCTGATCGTGTCGCAGGCGTGGGTCGAGGAACGGCTGCGCGACCGGCTGTCCGCGCTGGGCGTGGAGATCGAGTGGAACACACCGGTCTCCGGGGTCTCCGGCTGGGACTGGCTGGTCGGCTGCGACGGCGCCCACTCGGCCGTGCGGAAGGCGGCGGGGATCGCGTTCGAGGGCGAGTCCGTGATGGAGAACTTCCTCCTGCGCGACCTGCACGCGGAGTGGGACCTCGACCGCGAGTCGATCCACCTGTTCGTCGACGGGGCGTCGATCACGAGCGTCTTCCCGTTGCCCGGCGGCATCTGGCGGGTGATGTCGCCGGGCGGCGAGCGGTGGACGCCGGGGCCGATCGACTCGGTGGAGTGGGAGTCGACGTTCCGCATCCACCGGCGGCAAGCAGCGACCTACCGGCGCGGGAACGTCCTGCTCGCCGGGGACGCCGCGCACATCCACAGCCCGCTGGGCGGACAGGGCATGAACACGGGGCTCGGCGACGCGGACAACCTGGCGTGGAAGCTCGCGCTCGTGGTGCAGGGCAGGGCCTCCGAGCAGCTGCTCGACACCTACGAGGCCGAACGCAGGCCGATCGGCGCTCGAGTGCTCGCCTCGACGACACCGGCGACGCGGCTGGCGATGGGTCCGGGTGTCGTCACGCGGACGATCAGGGACCGGGCGTTGTGGCCGTTGCTGGGGCTGCCGTTCGTGCAGCGACGGCTCGTGCGGTTCACCTCGCAGCTCGACGTGAAGTACTCCGGCCCGCTGGCGTCCGGGCGGCGCGGCGGCGAACGGGTTCCCGCGTTCGTGCGGACCGGGAGGTGGGTGCTGGCGGGACCGGCGACGTGCCTGGAGGTGGCGGGGGAACGGCTGGGGGACGTCGTGCACCATGAACGCGCCGGCGAAACGCTGCTGGTGCGACCGGACGGGCACCTGGCGTGGCGCGGCCCGTCCTCACCGGAAAGGCTTGCCGAGTGGCTGAACGAAGTGCTGGGCGTCCCCGCGACCCCGAGGCGGACAACGCGATCCTGACAGCCGCTTTCGAGCTGTTCCTGGAACGCGGCCTCGACGGCACGTCGATCGAGCAGGTGGCCCGTCGCGCGGGAGTGACCCGTGCGACGGTCTACCGCCGTTTCGCCACCAAGGAAGACCTGTTGTTCAGCGTGATCGAGCTGCCGCGGACCGTCGCGGCGCTCGATCCCGAACGCATGGCCGTCGCACCGCCGGAGGAGACGCTGAAGGGGTGGGCGGCGCTGATGTCGGCCCCGCAGTCGGTGCAGCTGCTGCGCCGGATCGTGGGCGCCTCCGCGGACAACTTCGAGCTGATGCGGCGGTACTGGGAGCTGTTCATCGCGCCGCGCCGGGCCGTGCTCTACGACGTCATCCGTCCCGGTTTTCCTGCCGGTACCAACCTCTCGCTCGTCGTGGACCTGGTCGGAGGTGCGCTCTTCTACCGCGCGCTCAGTCGTCCGGAGCACAACACGGCCGAAGAACTGGAAACTTACTTGTACGAAGTGTTGCACCAGGTCGGCTACCGCCCATAGGTTGCTTTGGTCTAAACCACTAGCGGTGGAGGCCAGGATGTCGTTGCTCCGCAAAGGATTGGCGGCCGCACTGGCCGCAATCTCCGTCTCAGTTGGCGTCGGCGTGGCCGAGGCGGCGCCACCCAAGAAGATCGTCGGCGCCTACTACGGCAACTGGTACAGCGACTCGAAGCCGATCTCGGCGATCCCCTCGAACACCCCGATCACGCACCTGTTCTACGCGTTCGCGCTCATCGAGAACGGCAAGTGCGTCATGCCGGCGACGACCGCGGCCAAGGACTTCGCGGACATCCGCGACCTGAAGAAGCGCAAGCCGTCCCTGAAGGCGTTGATCTCGCTGGGAGGCTGGGGCGCGGGCGGTTTCTCCGACGCCGCGCTGACCGCGCAGTCGCGCAAGACGCTCGTCCAGTCCTGTGTGGACCTCTTCTTCGCGGACAGGACGTTCGACGGCATCGACCTCGACTGGGAGTTCCCCGTCTACGGCGGACCTGCCGAGATCAAGGACCGGCCGGAGGACAGGCGCAACATGACCCTGCTGACCCGCGACTTCAAGCGGGCGTTGGGCAAGCGGCTGGTCACCGGCGCGCTGCCCACCGGCCGCCTGCAGACCGACGGTTCCTACGACCCGGCGAAGTCGTTCGAACTCTGCGAGCTGTCGCGGATCATGGACTTCATCAACGTCATGACCTACGACATGGGCACCGGGTTCTCGCCCGTGGCCACGTTCAACGCACCGTTCCGCGAGGTCGCCGACGATCCGATGCCGCCCGCGGACCGTCGCTGGAACAACGTCGTCGGTGCCATCGACTACTACGAACGCCACGGCGTCTCGCCGCGCAAGATGGTGCTGGGAACGCCGTTCTACGGCCGAGGCTTCAACGTCAGGACCGAGGGCCCGCAGCACGGCCTCTACCAGCCCTACGACAGCGCGTTCTGGGTCGACGGCTACGAGGAAGCGTTGCGGCTCAAGGCAACTCCGGGCTGGAAGGAGTACTGGCACCCGGTCGCGCAGTCGCCGTGGCTCTACAACGCGGCGGAGAAGAAGTTCGTCTCGTACGAGAACCCGCGGTCGATCGGGATTCGCGCGGACTTCGCCCACTCCCGCGGACTGCTCGGCACGTTCATGTGGGAACTGGGGCACGACGACGCCCAGTACTCGCTGCTGACGGCGATGTCGCGCTGAGGGTTTGAGTCTCACGCAACGTCAGGGTGTTGGTTGAACGACATGACTGACACCACCCGACGGGAAGTGCTGGGTTGGCTCGCCGGACTCGGTGCGGCAGCAGGGATGGGCCTGCTCGCACCGGGCCGGGCCGCGGCCTCCGTCAGCGTCACCGCGCTGCGCGGCGTCACGCTCGTCGACGCCGCGCACACCCGCTCCAACGCCACGATCGTGCTGGCGGACAACAGGATTCTCGCGGTCGGGGCGTGCGACCTGCCGTTGCCGCGCGGGGCGGCGGTGCTGGACCTGGCCGGGAAGTTCGTCATCCCCGGTTTGTGGGACATGCACGTGCACGGCGCGTTCCTGGACCGGATCACGCTGCCGTTGTGCCTGGTCAACGGCGTGACCGGCATCCGGGAGATGTGGGGTTTCCCGCCGATCTGCGCGTTGCGCGACCGGATCGAGCGCGGTGAGGTGTTCGGGCCGCGGCTGGTCGTCGGCAGCTCGATCATCGACGGGCCGCACTCCACGCTGCCCGGCGCGTTGATCGTCAGCACGCCGGACGAGGGCAGGCAGGCCGTGCGGGACGCGAAGACGCAGGGCGCGGACTTCGTGAAGGTGTACTCGTACCTGGACCGGCCGACGCTCGCGGCGATCGCGGACGAGTGTTCGCGGCAGGACATCACGTTCGCCGGCCACTGCTCCGACCACGTGGCGCTGGGCGACGCGAGCGACCTGGGGCAGCGCACGTTCGAGCACATGTACGGCTTGCCGCTCGCCACCAGCGCGGCGGAAACCGAGCTGCGCCAGGCGATCGCGACGCTGCCGCTCGACCCCGCCGACCCGTTCGCGTGGTTCAAGCAGGTGCTGGAGTTCGAACGCCAGGCCACCCTCACCCACCGCCGCGGCAAGGCCGTTCAGCTCGCGAAACGGTTGCGCCGCAACGGCTCCGCGCTGTGCCCGACCATGGTCGCGATGCGGGTGTACTCGAGTCCGGCCGAACGGTTCGAGAACGACCCGCGGATGAAGTACATGCCCGCGTTCTACCGCGACCTCTGGCGTGACGGCCTGAAACGGTGGGTTCCGGTGACGCCGCAGGAGATCCAGGAACAGGCCGAGTTCTTCCGCCGTCGCGCGGAACAGGTCGCCGAGATGCACGAGCTCGGTGTCGAGGTGCTGGTCGGCACGGACGCGGGCAACCCGTACTCGTTCTCGGGATTCTCGGTGCACGACGAGCTGGAACTGCTGGTCGAGGCGGGTCTGCCGCCGGCGGCGGCGCTGCGGGCCGGCACCCGCGACACCCGGCTGGTGCCGGGCGCGGAGGCGAACCTCGTGGTGTTGGACGGCAACCCGCTCGCGGACATCCGCAACACGCAGCGGATCCACACCGTGCTGACGCGTGGCCGCGTGCTCGGGCCCGCCGAACGGCAGCGGATGCTCGCGGACGTGGAGAGCGCGGCCAAGGAGCCTTTTCCCGCTGTTCAGGTGGGGTGCTGCTGACGTATGGTCTGCCCCGATCCGGCCTGGGGCCGGCTTTTCTCTGGGGGAAAGACATGAGACGTGCGTTGAGCACGCTGCTGATCGCCGCCGGTGTCACGGTGTTCGCCGTGACACCGGCTTCCGCCGCCGCCGCGGTGCCGCGAACTCTGCCGATCACCGGCCAGGGCCACACCGACCTGCGCGAACCCGCCCGGACGTTGACGGGCCAGGACTCGCCGGTCGGCGCCTGGCGGGACGCGGAGAACCGGTTCCACTCGTCGAAGGCGTACGTCACCGTCGACCTGAAGCAGTTGCGCGGCAACAGGATCATCAGCGCCGCCGTGTACTCGCGCGAGACCGCGGTGACCGACTGCGCCAAGCCCAGGTCGGTCGAGCTGTGGCAGACGAAGTTGGCCGAGCAGCCCACGTGGTTCAGCGCGCCCAGGGAACTCACCCGGTTCGACATCAGGGTGACCGGCGAGTGCCACGCGCTCGTGAGCTGGGACGTCACCGACGCCGTCACCAAGGCCGTCGCCGCGGGCCAGGAGAAGGCCACGTTCGCGCTGCGCATGGCGGGCGGCAGGCAGTACGACACCGGGTACGGCCGCCGGTACGCACCGATGTCCGTGCAGGTCACCTACAACACACCGCCGAGCCCGGCGACCGACCCGGTGACCGGCGGCAAGCCGTGCACCGCGACGCCGCTGCCCGTCGGCGCGCCGCCGAGCCTGTTCGCGAAGGTCACCGACGCGGATCCCGTTCCCGGTTTCGGGGTCCGGTACGTGGTGACCGACGTGGCCGACCCGGCCAAGCGCCACGAGGCGGTCGACGAGACCACCGACAATCCGTACACCTACCTGCCCGCGAGCTTCCTGGAGCACGGCCACACCTACGAGTGGACCGCGAGGGGCGAGGACGGCTGGGACAGCGGCCCGTCCAGCACGCCGTGCCGCTTCACCGCGGACCTGGTCGCCCCGAGCACGCCGGCGATCTCCTCGACGGACTTCACGCCGAGCGGCCCGACCACCGGTGCCGGGCTTCCCGGCGAGTTCACCTTCGACGCCCAGGGCGACGAGGACGTCGTCGAGTTCCAGTACCGGCTCCGCGACGGCGCGTTGCAGCAGGCTTCGGCCGACCGTCCCGGCGGCAAGGCGACGGTCACCGTGCGCGTGCCGTTCTGGGGTGACAACTCGATCGAGGTGTTCGCGGTCGACCGGGTCGGCCACTACTCGAACTCCGCGATCTACCAGTTCAAGGTGCGCTACAGCGGCCCGTCCGTGCGGTCCTTCGAGGAAGCGCAGCTCGGGTCGGAGGTCGAGGTCTCGATGAGCTCGGTCGAGGCGAACGTGACCTCGTTCGTCTACCAGGTCGGCAACGGCCCGGAGCTCACCGTGCCCGCGGTGGCCGGCGCGGCGAAGGTGACCGTGCGCGTCACCAGCCCGTACTCGACCAGCGTCAGCGCGCGGGCCAAGACGGCCGACGGCGATCTCACGCAGTCGAGCAGCGCCTTCATCCGCACCAAGGACTCCACCCCGACCATCACGCGCAACGGCGACCTGTACACGTTCGCGCCGGGCATGCCGGGTGTCGTGGAGTACGTCTACAGCGTCAACTCCGGTCCGGAGCAGGTCGTGGCGGCCGGACCGGACGGCACGGTGACACTGCCGCTCGACCTCGGGGAGCAGGAGTTCCCGCCCCCGAGCGTCGACGTGCGGTCCCGGACCGCGGACGGCCTCCAGTCGCTCACGGCGACGTACTACCGCGAGTGACTAGAGACTGAACATCGAGCCCGGGTTGAACAGGTTCTCCGGGTCCAGTGCGCGTTTGATCTCGCGGTGGACCCGGAGACCGATCGGCCCGATCTCCTTCTCCAGCCACTCCCGCTTGATCTTGCCGATCCCGTGCTCGCCGGTGACCGTGCCGCCCAGCGCGAGCCCGACGGCCAGGATGTCGTCGAACGCCTTCTGGGCGCGCGCGAACTGGTCGGCGTCGGTGGGGTCGTAGACGATCGTCGGGTGCATGTTGCCGTCGCCGGCGTGACCGACCACGGCGATCTTCAGGCCGACCTCCGCCGAGATGTCCTCGCAGCCCTGGATGAGCTCGGCGATGCGGGTGCGCGGCACGCAGACGTCGTCGGTCAGCCACGACCCGTAGACCTCCAGCGCGGTCAGCACGGCGCGGCGGGCGGTCAGCAGGTCGCGGCCCTCGTTGATGTCGTGGGTCGCGTAGACGAGATCGGCCTCCGAGCAGATCTCCTCGATCTTCTGCAGCTCGTGCGTGGCCTGCTCACCGCCCGCGTCGGACTGGCAGATCAGCAACGCCGCGCAGCCGGGTCCCGCGCCGAGCTCGGTCTTCAGGTACTGCTCGACGGCCTCGATCGACGTGCGGTCCATGATCTCCATCAACGACGGCACCAGGCCCTCGCGGACGATCCTGCTGACCGCGGCGCCCGCGCTGGCGGTGCTGCCGAACGCGGCGACCAGCGTGGCGGGGGCCTGCGGGAGAGGCCGCAGTGCCAGGGTGGCCTTCGTGATCACGCCGAGCGTGCCCTCTGAGCCGATGAAGAGCTTGGTGAGGTCGTAGCCCGCGACGCCCTTGACCGTGCGGCGACCGGTCCGCAGCACCTCGCCGTCGGCCAGCACGACCTCCAGGCCCAGCACGGAGTCGGTGGTCACGCCGTACTTCACGCAGCACAGACCGCCCGCGTTGGTGGAGAGGTTGCCGCCGATCGTGCACCAGTCGTAGCTGCTCGGGTCCGGCGGGTAGAACAGGCCGTTCTTCTCGACGGCGCCGCGCAGGTCGAGGTTGACCACGCCGGGTTCGACCACGGCGAGGCGGTTGTCGGCGTCGATCTCGACGATGGCGTCCATCTTGGTCGTGACCAGGACGACGCAGCCTTCGATGGCGTTCGCGGCGCCGGACAGGCCGCTGCCGGCACCGCGAGGAACGATCGGGACCTGGTGGCGCGCGCACGCTCGCACCACGGCCTGGACCTGCTCGGTGTTCAGCGGGAACACCACGGCCAGCGGGCTGCCGTGCGGCGCCAACGGCATCATGTCGCGCTGGTAGCTCGCGGTGACGTCGGCGTCGGTGAGGACACCGGAGTCACCCAGAGCGGCGCGGAGTTCGGCGAGCAGGGTCTCCATGCTGACCACGCTAGTGGTGTGACGCGGCACGTTGCCGAGGGAATTCACGGGTCGGAAGGTTCCTCACGAAGGCGATCTCGACCGAGGGGAGTTCACGTGGTGACTCAGCGTGCTCAACCCAGATTTCGTTGTCCCTTTGGCCCGATGTCGCCGCGCCCTTCGCACGGCACGACGTAGGCTGGTTCACCGTGGCGCATGCTTTCGCCTCGCTGGAGACCGCGGGTCCGGTGGCCGTGTGGGTCATCGTGCTGAGCTTCATCTTCGTCGAGTGCGCATTCATCTTCGGGCTGTTCCTGCCCGGTGACTCGCTGCTGTTCGCCGCCGGGGTCGTGCTGGCGTCGCACAACAGCGAGCTGTCGGCGTGGGCGCTGTCCCTCGCGGCGCTGGTCGTGGCCGTCGTCGGCAACCAGGTCGGGTACTTCATCGGCCGCGGGACCGGCACGCGCGTGCTCGCGCGCAAGGGCGGCAAGGTGCTGAACCGGCAGAACCTCAAGCGGGCAGGGGACTTCCTCGACCGGCGCGGGTTCTGGGCCGTCGTGCTCGCCCGCTGGCTGCCGTGGATCCGCACGCTGGCGCCGATGATCGCCGGTGCCGCGCGGATGGACCTCCGCAAGTTCACGCTGGCCACCACGCTCGGCGCCATCGCGTGGGTGCCGACGCTGGTGCTCGCGGGCTACTACGGCGCGGGCATCCTGCAGAAGCTCCCGTGGCTCGAAACGGCGGCACTGGTCGTCAGCGTCGCGTTCTTCCTCGGCGGGACGGGCTGGGGCATCTGGCGCTACCGCCAGGAGATGCAGAAGCCGGTCGACGAGACCAGCGAGGACCTGGGGCACCTGACCGAGCACCACGCGGGCTGAAAATCTGCCACTCTGACCTTTCACGTAAAGGACGGGGAGGTCTGACGTGCGTTTTTTGAGTGCATTCGCTGTTTCAATTGCACTGTTCGGTGGAGTAACACCGGCTCATGCCGCAACGATGCCGCAATGCGGTGACACGCTGAGACAAAGCGTGAAATTGACGGCCGATCTGGAATGTTCTGGAACGCCCGGACTCATCGTCGGGGCCAACGGGGTGACGATCAACCTCAACGGGCACAAGTTGAGTGGTTCGCCCGCACTCGACATGACCGACGTGGACGGCACGACGATCCGCAACGGCACGGTGGCCGCCATCAACGTCGTCGCGGACAACGCGACCAACACCAGGTTCATCGACACGACCTTCGGCAACAGGAACGGGTCCTACTTCTGGAACGGCACGACGTCGGCGACGTTCGTGCGTAGCAAGATCAACGCGTGGCGACTCTTCTGCGGCGCCCGGTGTCACCTCCTGAACAGCAGTTTCACCATGGAACAGATCGGCGCGACCCACGTGGTCATCCAGGGTGACCAGGGCACGATCAACGGCATCAACCACATCGGCGCCACCCAGATCGACGTCGTCAACACCAAGCTGAACCTGCTGACGCTCGGCGGATCCGAGCGGGCGACCGTCCGCGACAGCGAGCTCGACGGGTTCGAGATGATCACGACCGGCCGGATCGAACTGCTGCGCAACACGTTCACCGGCGGCAACTGGGTCGGTGTCCACAAGCCGGTCCAGGGCGTCATCCGCGGCAACAGGTTCGAGAAGATGAAATCCGCCGGCCTGCTCGTCGACATGAAGGAAACGCTCCCCGGCCCGTTGCTGGTCGAGCGCAACACGTTCGCCGAAAACGTCGGGGACGGCCTGCGCATCAACGTGCCGCTTCCACTCGACATCACCGTTCGCAAGAACACGAGCGAGAACAACAGTCAATACGGAATGTGGGCGACCGCGGGCACCGTGACGGACGGCGGGAAGAACGTCTCGAACAACGACGCCCTCGGCTGCTTCACCATCGTGTGCGCTTAAAGCACCTCGGAGATCAGCAGATCCGCTGACCCCTTCGACGAGTTCACCATCAGCGCGTTGACGTGGTCCGTGCCGTGCAGCACCCGTTCCTCCGCCTCCGACAGGGTTCGCCCGTACCGCAGGTGGCGGTCGATCAGGCGCTGCACGCGCACGTCCTCGTCGATGGCGAGGAACCACGCCTCGTCCAGGATGATCCGGACGCGCTTCCACTTGTCGTAGTTGAGCAGCAGGTAGTTGCCCTCGGTGACGACCAGCGGGACGTCCGGGTGCACCGGCACCGCGCAGGCGATCGGCTCCTCGATCTCGCGGCGGAACTCCGGCGCGTAGATCATGTCCGGCCCGCACGCCTTGATCCGGCCGAGCAGGTCCACGTAGCCGGGGATGTCGAACGTGTCCGGCGCGCCCTTGCGCTCGACCAGCCGCAGCCGTTCCAGCTCGCTCTGCGCGAGGTGGAAGCCGTCCATCTCGACGAGCACCGCCTGGCCGTCGAGGGCCTCGACGAGCCGCCGCGCAAGTGTCGACTTGCCGGAACCGGGTGCTCCGCCGATGCCGAGGATCTTGCGCTCACCCTGGTCGGTGAGCACCCGAGCCCGCTCTAGCAGCTCCTCGAACCTGACCTGCTGTCCTGCCACCGTGCCAGCCTCTCAACCCAGTCCCCGACCGCACCGACGCGAACGGCGGCCGCCTCCGACGCGAAACCGATGGCCTGCACCGGATCCGCCCCTGTCGCGAGCGCGTAGGCGTACGCGCCGTGCCAGACGTCGCCGGCACCGTTCGTGTCCTTCACCTCCACCGCGGGCACGGGCACCACTCCGGTCGAACCGTCGCGAGCCGACCAGGTCACCGGCGCCGCACCCTGCGTGCGGATCACCAGCGGCACCCCGAAGGCGTGCACCCCGGCCTCGGACAGCTCGAACCCCGAAGCGCAGGCAGCCACGTCCACCAGCGGCAACAGGTGATCGAGGACAGGTTTCCAGCTCCCGGCGTCGAGCACCACAGGCAATCCCGCGGCTTTCGCCTGCTGGGCGACGGGAATCACCAGGCCGTCGTGGTGTCCGTCCAAGAGCACGACGTCCGCGGCGGCCAGCAGATCGGACAGATCGGGCGCGACGACCGGCACTGACGCGTTGCGGGAGACGACGGTGCGCTCCCCATCAGCATCTCTGACGACGACCATGCTCACCGGCGTCGTGCCCGGTACGGCGGTGACTTGGACCGGGTCCAAGGAAGCCCTGACAAATTCACCCAGTGCGTCGGCACCCAACGCGGTGAGCAGTGACGACCTCCCGCCCAGTGCCGCGACGGCACGGGCGGCGTTGGCGGCCGGACCTCCCGGCGACAGCACCGCGTCGAGCGAGCGGACCTTCTGCCCGGGTTCCGGGAAGGCGTCCACCCGTTGAGTCACGTCGAGAGTTGTGAGCCCGACACACAGCACGGCTGCCATCTGGGCTTCCTCCAAACGGGTAAGGTCCCGGCCATGGTCACCATGCGGGATGTCGCGGCTCTCGCGGGGGTCTCCATCACCACGGTGTCACACGTGATCAACGAGACCAGGCCGGTAGCCGAGGACACACGTGAGCGTGTGCAGAAGGCGATCGACGAAACCGGGTACACGGGTGACGCCATCGCGCGATCGCTGGTCATGGGCGGCACGAAGTCGCTGGGCCTCGCGGTGTCGCTGGTCTCCCACCCGTACTTCGCCGAGCTGATCGCCGCCATCGAGTCGGAAGCGACCCGGAACGGCTACTCGCTCGTGCTGATCGACACGCGGGACACCCCCGAATCCGAGCAGACCGCGGTCAGGATGCTGCGCTCGAGACGGGTGGACGGACTGCTGCTCACACCGTCGGCCGGCGGTGGAAGCCTCGTGCTGCCCGAGCTCAAGCGGCTGGGCATTCCCACCGTGCTGGTGGACCGGCTGACCGTGGCGAAGGACATCGACCAGGTCGGGCCGGAGAACGTGCAGGCCACGTCGGGTCTGGTGAAGCACCTCGCGGAACTGGGGCACCGCCGGATCGGCATCGTCTGCGGCAAGACGGGCGTCGCCACGACCGAGGAACGCATCCTCGGCTACCGGCTCGGCCTCGGCCGCGCGGGCCTGAAGTGGGACGAGGCGATGGTGTCGCAGAGCGGCTGGCTCGCGCCGCTGCTCGACCAGGACGACCCGGCGACGGCCGTCGTCGCGGCCGACCACCTCGTGACGGTCGGCATGCTGCACGAGGCACGCGCCCGCGGCCTGAAGCTCGGCACGGACCTCGCGGTCGTCGCGTACGACGAGGTCGAGTGGGCGACGTTGATCGACCCGCCGCTCACCACGCTGGCCCAGCCCGTCGAGGAGATCGGCAGGACAGCGGTGAAGCTGCTGATCTCCCGGATCGCCGATCCGGACAGGGCACCGGAGACCATCCGGCTGTCGCCCTCGCTGATGCACAGGCAGTCCTGCGGATGCTGATCCCCGGCCTCGTCTCGGTGACGTTCCGGCAGCTCTCGATCGAGCAGATCGGCGAGTTGGCGCTGGAGTGCGGGCTCGAGGCCGTCGAGTGGGGCGGTGACGTGCACGTGCCGCCCGGTGACTTCGCCGCGGCACGGCGAGCGCTCGACACCGGGTTGAAGGTGGCGGCGTACGGGTCGTACTACCGCGCGGGCGTGTCCGATCGTGCCGACCTGGCGCCGATCCTGGAGACCGCGGCAGAGCTGGACGCACCGCTCGTGCGGGTCTGGGCGGGGACCTCCGGGTCCGCCGAGTGCCCCGATCGCGGGCCGGTGGTCGAGGCGTTGCAGCACGCCGTCGAGCACGCCGGCGCGATGGGCACGCGGATCGCGTTGGAATACCACCGGAACACGCTGACCGACACGCTGGACTCGACAGTCCAGCTGCTGGACGAGGTCGACGGCGTGGTGTCGTACTGGCAGCCGCACGGAGGCCAGGACGTGTTCTCCGCAGTGCACGAGGTGCGCACGCTGGAACCGGTGACGGCGCACGTCTTCTCGTGGGGTCCGGGTGGCTACACCGAACGGCTGCCGCTCGCCGAGCGCCGCGACCTGTGGAAGCCGGTGCTGACCGAGCTGGCGCGCGACGGCGTCGACCGCAACGCCCTGCTGGAGTTCGTGATCGACGACTCGCCGGAGCAGTTCCGCGAGGACGCCAAGACGTTGCTGAGCTACATCAGGCCGTAGTCACGTCCAGGCCGTGGCGTTCGAGCAGAGCCGCAGCCTCCAGGCACATCCAGCCACCGAGCTGGACGGACAGGTCACGTCCCTCGCGCTCGTCCGCCGGAACCGTCCACTCAGGACCGAAGAGTGGACCGCTCACGGCCATCACGCGGTTGAGCCACGCCGCTTCCGCCGACTGGACCACGAGCTCCCTGGCCAGGTCCGCGGTCTCGTGCCGGTCGGGGTCGAGCTCGGGGATCTCCAACGCCGCCTGCGCGAGATAACGCGTGAGGATGCCGGCGAACAGGCCTCCGTCACCGCCGCCCTGCCCCTTGATCACACCGTTGGTCGCCAGGTCGTCGTGCACGGCGGTGATCGTGCGGGCGGCGCGGTCGAGCCACTTGTCCTGCTGGCCGTGCCGGGCGAGCTCGACGCACGCACCGATCAGAACCCCTTGGCAGTACGTGTAGATGTTCTTCTCGAACTCGCGGATCTCGCCGTTGGGGTGGACGTGCAGGCCGTCCCACGCGAGGCCGCTGCCGGGGTCGACCAGGTTGTCCTCGACCCAGTCCACGATCGACCGCGCGCGGGCGAGGTCGGTGCGGTCGTTCTGACGGGCCAGGAAGATCGCGGCGGGACCGTTGGCGGGCACGTTCTTGAAGTCGTCGTTGCGCTTCCACCAGATGCCGCCGCCGGCGTGGTCGGTCCACCCGTCCCGCAGCCGTTCGGCGATCACCTGGAGCGCCCTGGGTTTCGCGACGCCGACCTCTTTCTGGGCGCGTTGCAGGGCGAGGCCGAGCCACGCGATGTCGTCGTAGAAGTCGTTGGTCCAGCCGAGGACGTTGCGCACCCGGATGCCGCGCACGACCTTGGTGACGGCCGCCTTGCGCAGCTCGTTCGGCGAGCGCAGGTAACCGTCGATCAGGCAGTCGAGCAGGTGCGCCTGCCACCAGTAGTTGAAGCTGGTGTGCAGCTTGTCGCGGAAGAGCGGGGGCCACACCCGTGCCCCGAGCAAAGTGCCCGGCACGCCCCAGACCCGTCGCAGGTGCCTGGAGTACACCGCGCGCTCCGCGACGCCCGCGCGCGCCGCCAGCAGTTTCGCGATCACCACGAGATCATGGTGAGTGCTTGACCGGTCAAGAAGCTCGGTGAATCGCCCAGTGGTACAGCCCCATCGCCACGGAAGTGGTCAGGTTGTAGCTGCTGACCTTGTCCCGCATGGGAAGCCGGACGATCCTCGTGGCCTTCGCGCGGACCTCGTCGGACAGCCCGTGCCGCTCCGAGCCGAACGCCAGCACGGCGTCGTCCGGGATCGGCCCGGTGAGCAGGTCACCGTCGGCGTCGAACGCGATCAGCTCGCCCGCGAAGTCGAGGCTCTCGGCCCTGGCGACGGGAAGCGCGAAGTGCAGGCCGGCGGATCCCCTGAGCACGTTCGGGTGCCACGGGTCCACGTCACCGGTGGAGATCACCCCGCCCGCGTCCAGCCCGGCCGCCACCCGGATGGCGGCACCGAAGTTGCCGAGGTTGCGCGGGTTGTCGAGCAGGACGATCGGCGCGTTGCGGTCGAACGGCAGCTGCGGCCGTGCGGCGAACCCCGCGACCCCGGTCGGGTGGGTCTTGCCGACCTGCTTCACGAACTCGGCCCGGTCGACCTCGGTGGCCTGTTTGAAGGCCTCGACGAGGTCGGGTGCGTGCGACTCGGCGAGCTCGACCGCGTCACTCAGGTTCGTGGTGAGCAACGGATGCACCCGTGCGCCGAAGCGCAGCGCGTGCTTAACAGCGTGAAAGCCTTCGAGCAGCACGCCCACCAGCGTAGAACCCGATCCACGACATGATCACGATCGACCCCAGCACCAGCTGCACCAGCGTCGACGCGCTCTCCGGGTACCAGACGCCGTCGATGTAGTGGTCGATGAACCCGGTCTCCAGCAGCGGCATGCCCGCGAGGCCGCGGAAGTGGTTCTCCCACACGGTGATCGGGCAGGTGATCGGGGTCGAGAGGCTCAGGACGGCCCACACGCCCATCGCGAGGTGCGGGTAGATCACCCACCGCCATCGCCACGCCAGGAATCCACCCACCAGCAGGAAGGCCAGCACCGTGAAGTGCAGGACCATGACCGTTTCGGCAAGGAACCTGGCCATTCGCACCACCCCGTCCACCAGACTAGGACGGGGTGACTCGAAGCGCTCTCGATAAAACCTCAGGCGAGCCCGAGATCGTCGAGATCGAGCAGGTACCGGTACGGCAGCCCCTCGGCCTCGATGGCCTCCTTGGCCCCCGTGCCGCGGTCGACAACCGTGGCGACACCCACGACCTCGGCACCGTGCTCGCGCAACGCGGTGACGGCCGTGAGCACCGAACCACCGGTGGTGGAGGTGTCCTCGACGGCGAGCACGCGCTGGCCGCGCACGTCGATGCCCTCGATCTGCCGCTGCATGCCGTGGGCCTTGCTGGCCTTGCGCACGACGAACGCGTCGAGCACGTCGCCGTCGATCGCCGCGGAATGCATCATCGCGTAGGCCACGGGGTCCGCCCCGAGCGTGAGACCGCCGACAGCGACGAAGTCCCAGTCGCTGGTGAGCTGCCGCAGGAGCTTGCCGATCAACGGCGCCGCCGCGTGGTGCAGCGTCGCCCGCCGCAGATCGACGTAGTAGTCGGCTTCCTTGCCGCTGGAGAGGGTCACCTTGCCGTGCACGACGGCCAATTCGCTCACCAGACGAGCGAGTTCCGACTTCGCGTTCGCGTCCAAGACCACTTCAGTTCGCACGGGTCGCTAGCTTCGCACACCTGGGGCGCCCGTGCCTCGTACGCTGCATCACCGTGAGCACCCTCTTCGTCGAACAGCCGTGGACCTCCATGAGCCTGTTGTTCCGGCCGCACTACCGGGTGGAGGTGTTCGACGAGCACGACACGCCCGTCGCGGTGGTCAGGGAACGCAGCGGGCCGGGCTTGCAGCGGCCGCTGCGGTACACGGGGTTCTCCGGCTGGACGACGTTCGACCTCGACGTCGTGGCGCCGCACGGCCAGCCGATCATGCACATCAGCAAGCGGTTCGGTCGACGGCCCCACGTGCGCGTCAGCTCGCCGCAGGGCCAGTTGATCGGGACGATCAAGACCCACGGCGCGTGGAAGCAGTCGCTGCACGACGCGACCGGTCAGCAGCTCTGCTTCTTCGGCGACATCGGGCGCATCGAGACCGGCGGACGCTCCAAGCGCAACGGCAAGCGCGTCCGCCGGGACGTCGTGCGGATCAACCCCGGCGTGGCCGAGCCGCTGCGCTCGCTGGCGACCGCCTGCGCGGTCGCCTTCGACGTCGTTCGCGGCACCGGCACGAGCCATCTGAGCAGCGGCGGCGACTGGCCGGCCTGAGCTACCAGGCGTCCTGGCGGAAGTGGCTCGGCCCGTCGTCCTCGTCGTCGTCATCCCGGCGCGGCGGTCGCTGGGCCACCGGGTTGCCGGACGCGATGACGTCCTCGATGTCCTGCCCCTCCTGGATCGCCGTGTAGGCGCGCTGGAGGTCCGGAACTCCGGTGGCGAGGGCCTTCTGCACGCCCTCGTCCATCACGCGGCCGGCGGCGATGTCCTTCCAGCTGAACTCGCCGGTGTCGATGCGCTGCTGGAGGTCCTTGAACTCCTTGGGCGCGTTGCCGCTGCGGGCGTACCGCTCGATCGCGGCGAGGTCCTGCTCCGACACCCCGCGCGACCGCGGCTGGTACTGGGCGGCCTGCTGCGCGACCTGCACGGCCGCCGTGGTCCTGGCGTCGACGTCGTCGATCAACGCCTGCAGCCGGGCCTGGTCGTAGGGGAACGTCACTGCTGACCTCCGCCCGTGTTGCCCGTTCCGCCCGTACCGGCACCCGCACCCGCGCCACCGGCACCACTGCCGGCACCGCTGTACCGGGCCGACGCGTCGGAACCGGACTTGCCGAGCTTGTAACCGTCCCAGGCGATGCTCATCGCGCCGGACTTCACCGCCGACATGCCGTTGTCGTACTTCTGCTTGCCGTCCTGCACGCCGTCGACCACGTCGAGCGCGTCGTTGACATCGCGGACGTCCTTGAGCTTCATCAGCGCGGTGCCCATGGCCTTGATGCCGTCGACCATGCCCTTGACGCCCTCGATGATCTGCTGGATCGAGAGGATGATCTTCCGGATCCGGTCGACGATCTGGATGCAGTCGTAGACGACCCACACCGCCTTGCCCCAGCCGACGACCGGGATCGGCGCCAGGATCACGGCTTCCATCAGCTTGGTGACCAGCATGTCGAGCAACGTCAGCGCGAGGCCGCACGCCGTCCGGCAGGTGGAGGCCATCGACTGGAACTTGTTGCCGATGATCCGCGCGACCTGGGAGTCCGCCTCGATCGCGATGACCCACATGGTGTCCATGCGGCGCTCGAACCCCTGCGCGGCCGTGCCGTTCCAGTGCGGGTTCAGCTGGTTGACGCCCTCGCCGACGTTGTGGCGCACGGAGTCCAGCGCCTTGGCGACCTGGTCCCACGCGTTGGCGTTGGCGTCGATCTTCTCGAAGTCGCCGAGCAGCGGGTTGATCAGCGACTCGACCAGGTTCTCACCGGTGACCTTCTCGTAGATCCAGTTGACGCCCTGGATCTTCCAGCCGGCCTTCTCGATGAGCTCCTTGGTGCTCTGCCTGCCGGGGCGGTCCTCCGCGGCCGCGCTGAGGGCGGCCGACGGGTTCTCGACGTCCGCGTACGCCGTGGTCATCGGCCACCTCCGGCCTGCTTCAGCAGCTGCACGCCGTGCAGGTCGACCTTCTCGTACGACTCGGCCGTCTTCTTCAGCGCGTCGGAGTCCTTGAGCATCATCTTGTTGGCGAACTCCAACGTCTCCCCGTAGAGATTCGCGACGCCGGTCACGACGGGGTGCAGCAACGTCAGCAGGCCGGTGAACCCGCTGGTGTCACCGCCCTTGGAGATCGCGTGGTCCTTGATGGTCAGGAAGTGCTGGGCGTTGCGGTCCAGCAGCTCGCTGTACCCGCGCAGCTCGTCCGGTACGACATGGAACTGTTCGCTCACGCGGGCTTCGACGCGCCATTCGGCCGAACGGTTCCGATCAGGTGCGTCCGCGTCCGCCGGCGAAGCGGGAGGCCATCTTGCGGACCAGGGACCGCGGCAGCACCTTCGTGATGGTCACGATCGCCTTGTACTGGGCGCCGGGGATCGACAGGACCTTGCCGCGGCGCAGGTCGCGGAGGCCCTCGTGGACCAGGCGGTCGGCGTCGACGTAGAGCCAGTCGGGGGTCTTGGACATGTCGATGCCGGCCCGCTTGTGGAACTCGGTCTTCACGAAACCGGGGCACAGCGCCATGATCCGCACGCCGGAGTGCGCGACCGCGAGGGACATGCCCTCGGAGAACGACGTCACCCACGCCTTGTCGGCGCTGTAGCTGGTGCCGCGGCCGGGCAGGAAGCTCGCCACGCTGGACACGTTGATCACGTCGCCCTTGCCGCGGGCCATCATGCCGGGGATCGCGGCCCTCGACAGGCGCAGCACGGTCGCGACGTTGACGTCCAGCTGGGCCTGGAGCTTCTCGACGTCCGCCGCGAAGAACTCGCCGGTGTTGGCGAAGCCCGCGTTGTTGACGAGGAGGTCGACGGGCGACTCCGCCAGGCGTGCCTCGACCTCAGCGCGATCACCGTGGTCGCTGAGGTCGGCGGGCAGGACGTCCACGTGCACGCCGTGGCGGTCGTGCAGCTGCTTCGCCTGTTCCTCGAGTGCGGACGCGGTGCGCGCGACCAGCACGAGGTCGTACCCCTCCGCGGCGAGCCTGCGGGCGAAGGCGGCCCCGATCCCGACGGTCGATCCGGTCACCAGTGCGGTTGGCATGCCACCGAACGGTAGTCGGAAAAACGCCGGGACCGAAGGCCGGCGATGATCACATTTGGTCCGTGACCCGGATCACTGCTGCTTGCGCCCGAACGACGGCCGGTAGACCTCGCCGCCGTCGTCCTCCTCGTCGACCGGTTCCTCCACCTCTGAGGGGTCCGGGTCGAACGGGTCGATGACGTCCGCGAGCTCGCCGACGTCGCGCAGCAGCCGTTCCAGGCGCGCGGGCGACGAGTTCGGCGGCGCGGCGGCCAGCACCCAGTCGTTCTCCATCCAGACGACCGTGACGTCGCCCCCGATCTCCTCGGCGGCGTCGATCAGGTCCGGCGTGATGATCTTGCGGGCGGCCGGGACGTCCGTGACGAACGCGTACCGCGACCCCACCGGCCCGAGCAGGTCGGGCATCGGCATCTTGTCGTTGTCGCGCTGGAACGGCACTGTCGACAGCCACAGCTCGATGACCACGGACAACGCTCTGCGGCAGCGCACACCGACCAGCACCGAGTTGACCTTGCCGCCGGTCTCGTGGTCGAGCACGTAGACCTGGCGCCGTCCGTCCGCGGTGAAGGTCGAGCCCGCGACGACGTCACGGGCGAGCCCCGTGCCGTAGTACGCGATGGCGCCGGCCTCCCAGCGAGTCGGCAGCACGTGGTCTGTCTCCTCGAACTGCCAGCCGCGCAGAGCAGCCCAACGGCGCCGTTCACGATTACGCGCGGTTCGTTGCGCCCGGTCGGTCGCGAGCAGGGCGAACCCCGCCACGCCCGCCACCGCGGCGACGGTGAACCAGACCCACGCCGGTATGCCCACAGCTGAAGCCTAGTGGGTCGGGGGCGAGGAACGAAGATCACTTCCGCGCGTCGTGAACTGAGCGTGCCGATTCGACGTGGTTCAGGGCATGCCCGCCTCGTTCCCGTTCACCACGCCACGCGCCTCGGACAGCGAACCCGAGGCCCAGGAACTGCTCGCCGCCCACGGCCCGGTCGTGCCGGCCACGATGGGCCCGATCCCGATCTGGCTGGCCCTGTCGTACGCCGCCTGCAGACAGGTGCTCACCGACCAGCGGTTCAGCCGGGAGGAGGCCACCCGGCCCGGCGGCCCCGTGACCGTCCCGTCCGGCGCGAACCCGCTGGTCCTGTCCTCGATGGAGGGCCGCAGACACGCCCGCACCCGCAAGCTCGTGGCCTCGGCGTTCAGCCCGCGCATGGTCGCCACGCTCGAACCGCGCGTCCAGGCGATCACCGACTCGCTGCTGGAAGCGCAGCCGTCGGACCTGGTCGCGGGCCTGTGCGTCCCGCTGCCGACGATGGTGATCTGCGAGCTGCTCGGAGTGCCGTACTCCGACGCGCCGGACATCCGCCGCTGGACCGGCCGTCTGATGACCGCGCGCCTCACGCCGGAGGAACTGCGCCAGGCCGAGAACGACATGCAGGGCTACCTGGCCGACCTCGTGGAGTACAAACGCCTGCGGCCGGACGACAAACTGATCACCGCCCTGGTCTCGGCCCACGACGAGGGCGGGCACCTGACGTCGGCGGAGATGCTGGCGAACCTGCAACTGCTGTTGGCCGCCGGACACGACACGACCGTCAACCAGCTGGGCAACTCGCTGCTGACACTGCTGCGCCACCCCGGTGAACTGCGGCGGTTGATCGACTCGCCGGCCCTGATCGGCACAGCTGTCGACGAGTTGCTGCGGTTCTCGCGGCTGATGGCGGCGACCTTGCCCCGCGTGACGACCGAGGCAGTCGTGCTGGAAGGGGTCTCGCTGAAGGCCGGTGCCGCGGTGCTGCCGATCATCTCGGCGGCCAACCGGGATCCGTCGGTGTTCGGAGATCCGGACCGGCTCGACCTCTCGCGCGACGACGCTCCGCCGCTGGCGTTGGGGTACGGACCGCACTACTGCCTGGGTGCGCAGCTCGCGAAGCTGGAGTTGCGGGTCGCGCTGACTTCGGTGCTGGCGCGGTTTCCCGGGTTGCGGCTGGCGGTCGAGGAGTCGGAGCTGAGCTACCGGATGGAGACCAACGTCCGTGCGCTGGTCTCCCTACCGGTGGCGTGGTGATCCGGAATCAGGCCGTGCGGCCCACGATCAGCCCGGTCTGGTCGTCCAGCACGTCCACGCGAACCGTGTCGCCGTCCCGCACCTCACCGGCCAGCAGCTCCTTGGCGAGCTGGTCGCCGATCGCCGACTGCACCAGCCTGCGCAACGGCCGCGCCCCGTACACCGGGTCGAAGCCGTTCAGGGCGAGCCAGTCGCGGGCCGACGGCGTGACGTCCAGCGTCAGCCTGCGCGCCGCCAGGCGGTCGGCCAGGCGAGCGATCTGGATGTCCACGATGGACGTCAGCTCCTCGGTGGCGAGCGCGTGGAACACCACGACGTCGTCCAGCCGGTTCAGGAACTCCGGCTTGAAGTGCCGCTGCACCACCGACATCACCGCGTCGCGCCGCTCGATCTCGCTGAGCGACGGGTTGGCGATGGCGGTCGAACCCAGGTTCGACGTGAGCACCAGGATCGTGTTGCGGAAGTCCACGGTCCGGCCCTGGCCGTCGGTCAGGCGGCCGTCGTCGAGGACCTGCAGCAGCACGTCGAACACGTCCGGGTGCGCCTTCTCGACCTCGTCGAGCAGCACGACCGAGTACGGGCGGCGACGGACCGACTCGGTCAGCTGTCCGCCCTGGTCGTAGCCGACGTAACCGGGAGGCGCACCGACCAGGCGGGCCACCGAGTGCTTCTCGGAGTACTCGCTCATGTCGATGCGGATCATCGCCCGCTCGTCGTCGAACAGGAACGCCGCCAGCGCCTTGGCCAGCTCGGTCTTGCCGACACCGGTCGGGCCGAGGAACAGGAACGACCCCGTCGGACGGTCCGGGTCGGCGACACCGGCGCGCGTGCGGCGGACCGCGTCGGACACGACCCGCACGGCTTCCGCCTGGCCGACGACCCGGCGGCCGAGCTCGTCCTCCATGCGCAGCAGCTTCGCGGTCTCACCCTCCAGCAGGCGTCCGGCCGGGATGCCGGTCCACGCCGAGACGACGTCGGCGACGTCGTCGGGGCCGACCTCCTCCTTGAGCATCGCCGCGTCGTGAGTGGACTCGGCGGCGGTCGCGAGCTCCTTCTCCAGCGCGGGGATCCGGCCGTAGCGCAGCTCCGCGGCACGGCCGAGGTCGCCGTCGCGCTCGGCGCGTTCCGACTCGCCGCGCAGCGACTCCAGCTGCTCCTTCAGGGTCCGGACCTTGTCGATCGAGCCCTTCTCGTTCTGCCAGCGAGCCGTCAGCGCGGACAGTTCCTCGCGCTTCTCGGCCAGCTCGGCGCGCAACGCCGACAGCCGTTCGAGCGAAGCCGCGTCGGACTCCTTGGCCAGCGCCATCTCCTCGATCTCGAGGCGACGCACGGCGCGTTCGACGGTGTCGATCTCGACGGGACGGGAGTCGATCTCCATGCGCAGCCGGGACGCGGCCTCGTCGACGAGGTCGATCGCCTTGTCCGGCAGGAAGCGCGCGGTGATGTAGCGGTCCGACAACGTGGCCGCGGCGACGAGGGCGGCGTCGGTGATGCGCACGCCGTGGTGCACCTCGTACCGCTCCTTCAGGCCGCGCAGGATGCCGACCGTGTCCTCCACCGAGGGCTCGCCGACCAGCACCTGCTGGAAGCGGCGTTCCAGGGCGGCGTCCTTCTCGATGTGCTCGCGGTACTCGTCCAGGGTCGTGGCACCGACCATGCGCAGCTCACCGCGGGCCAGCATCGGCTTGATCATGTTGCCGGCGTCCATGGCCGACTCGCCGGTCGCGCCCGCGCCGACGATCGTGTGCAGCTCGTCGATGAACGTGATGACCTGGCCGGCCGAGTCGGTGATCTCCTTCAGGACGGCCTTGAGCCGCTCCTCGAACTCACCGCGGTACTTGGCACCCGCGACCATCGAGCCCAGGTCCAAGCTGACGACCCTCTTGCCGCGCAGCGACTCGGGCACGTCACCGGCCACGACGCGCTGCGCCAGGCCCTCGACGATCGCCGTCTTGCCGACGCCGGGCTCACCGATCAGCACGGGGTTGTTCTTCGTGCGCCGCGACAGCACCTGGACGACCCGGCGGATCTCGGCGTCACGGCCGATCACCGGGTCGAGCTCGCCCTTGCGGGCGCGTTCGGTCAGGTCGACGCCGTACTTCTCCAGCGCCTTGTAGGTGCCCTCGGGATCCGGCGACGTCACCCGCGCCGAACCGCGGACGCGCGTGAAGGCCTCCTTCAACGCGTCGGGCGTCGCACCGTGCCGCCGCAGCAGATCGGCGACCTGCCCGCCGTGCTGCGCCAGCCCGACGAGGAGGTGCTCGGTCGAGACGTACTCGTCGCCCATCTCGGTGGCGAGCTCCTGGGCCTTGCCGAGCACCCGCACCGCGTCGCGGGAGAGCTGCGGCGCGGAGACCGTCGAGCCGGAAGCGCTGGGCAGCGAGCGGGAGAGCTGCTCCAGCTCCTTGCGCACCAGCGTCGGGTCGGCACCGACCGCCTCCAGCAACGGCGCGGTCAACCCGTCCGTCTGCGCCAGCAGTGCACTGAGCAGGTGCACGGATCCCACGTCCGGGTTCCCGTTGAGCGTCGCGGCTTGGACCGCAGCGGAAACCGCCTGCTGCGTCTTCGTCGTCGGGTTGAAAGCGTCCATTCCTCCACCTCGTGGTCAGCCTCCAGCATGGACCATCATCCCGCACAACGTCAGAAAAGTTGAGTCTGTTCCGCTCAACTACGAGAACGTGACGGCCGTCGCGAAAATGGCAGGTCAGCTGAGCTCGGTTGGGCGAAGATCAGCGCCATGACATCAACCATCCACAACGTCACCGTCGACGCCCGCGACTCCTACGAGATCGCCTCGTGGTGGGGCCAGGTGCTCGGCCTGCCGCTGGACCCGGAAGACAACCCCGGTGACCCGGAGTGCCTGATCCAGCTGCCGAGCGGGATCCGCTACCTGTTCATCAACGTCCCGGAGGGCAAGGAGCTCAAGAACCGGCTGCACATCGACCTGCAGCCCACCGACGGCACGCGTGACGAGGAGGTCGAGCGCCTCCTGAGCATCGGCGCGAGCGTGTACGAGGATCACCGCAAGCCGGACGGCACCGGCTGGGTCACCATGCGCGACCCCGAGGGCAACGAGTTCTGTGTGGAACGCAGCGCAGCCGAACGGGCCGCGACCTCCTGACCACCGTCACTCGAAAGCACCAACAGCTTGTCCACAGCGGGGGCCGGGTTATCCACAATCCGCTGTTCAGTATCCACAGGTGAATCAAGTTCAGTGGCGACCGTCTGTGCACCAGAACCCGTTGGGGTGACATCCACGGAGTCCCGCAGCGGCTGCTCCTTGATCAGCAGGACCGCGATCACCGTGAAGACCGCGAGACCGGCGGCGATCAGGAACAACTCACCCATCGCATCGCCGTAGGAGTCCCGCACGACTGGGGAGAGGGAGCCGCGGTCGAGCGTCTTCGTGCTCACGTGGGCCGCCAGCACCGCCCCGAGCACCGAGACGCCGGCCGTCCCGCCCAGCGACCGCAGGAACGTGGCCGTGGAGCTGGCGGCACCGAGGTCCGCCATGCCCACGCCGTTCTGCACGGCCAGCACCAGGTTCTGCATGGTCAGCCCGACACCGACGCCGACCAGCGCGAGGTAGGCCCCCATCAGCACGAGGTTCGTCCGGTGGTCGATCGTGCCGAGCAGCGCCAGGCCCGCGACCAGCGAGAACGCACCCCAGACGAGGTAGCTCTTCCACTTCCCGCTCCTGGCGATCAGCTGCCCGCTGACCGTCGACGAGATGCTCAGCCCCAGCACCAGCGGCACCGTCAGCAACCCGGCCTTCGTGGGCGAGAAGCCGCGCGCGATCTGGAAGTACTGCCCCATGAACACCGACGCGCCGAACATCGCCGTGCCGACCGCGACGCCACCGAGCATCGCCAGCACCACGGTCCGGTTCCGGAACAGGTGCAGCGGGATGACCGGCGCGGACGCCCGGCGCTCGACGAAGTAGGCGCCGATGATCGCGAGCAGCGCCCCGCCGACGAACAGCGCGCTCTCCTTCGAGACCCACGCGAAGTCCTTGCCCGCGAACGACACCCACATCAGCACCAGGCTGACGCCGCCGGTGATCAGCGTGGCCCCGAGGTAGTCGATCTTCACCTGCTGCTTGCGGACCGGCAGGTGCAGCGTCTTGTGCAGCACGGCCAGCGCCACGAGCGCCAGCGGCACGCAGACGAAGAAGCACCAGCGCCAACCGGGCCAGTCGACGAGGAACCCGCCGACCAGCGGCCCGCCGACGGTGCCCGCGGAGATCACCATGCCGGTGTAGCCGCTGTACCGGCCGCGCTCCCGCGGGCTCAGCAGCGCGCCGACCACGACCTGGCCGAGCGCCTGCACACCGCCCATGCCCAGGCCCTGGACGACCCGGAACGCGATGAGCTGCTCCATGTTCTGGCTCAGGCCCGACAGGACCGAGCCGACGACGAACAGCACGATGCTGCCCTGCAGCAGCTTCTTCTTGTCGAAGAGGTCCGCGAGCTTGCCCCACAGCGGCGTGCTGGCGGTGGATGCGAGCAACATCGAGGTGATGACCCACGTGTACTGGGTCTGCGTGCCTTTGAGCTCGGCCAGGATCGTCGGGAGAGCGTTCGAGACGATCGTGGAGCTGAGGATCGCGACGAGCAGCGCCACCCAGATGCCGGACAGCGCTTCGAGGATCTCCCGATGCGACGAGGGCCGGTTCAAGCACACCTCCAGTAGTTAGTTGATGCTACGCAACTATATCTGGAGATAGTTAGCTAGGCCAACTAATTGGGCTGGCTCCCAAGTCACACCGAGAGTCCCGTCACCAGGTCAACCGGCGCTCTTGTCCGCCTTGACCCCGAAGAAGTCGCCACCCTTCCGCTTGACGTCGTCGGTGCCCCAGTCCCGCAGGCGGTCGACCGGGATCATCCGGGGGATGTGCTTGCGGCAGTGGATGTAGGCCTCCTGCACCTCCACGACCACCCATCGCTCGACCTTGCGGTCCTCGGTGTCGAACTCCTCCCGCGGCACGATCCGGGCCCTTCCGTTCACGTGCAGCCCGATCAGGTCCTCCGCGAAGTCCACCATCAGCATTCCGACGTGCGGGTTCTCCATGATGTTGCCCAGCGAGGCCATCACGCCGTTGCCGCGGTACTCGGGGTACGCGACGGTCCGGGAGTCGATGACCTGGATGAACCCCGCCGGCCCGGCCCGGAGGGTCGAGTCGCACTCCCCGTCGGCATCAGCGGTCGAGATGAAGGCCATCTCCATCCGGCCGACGAACTCGGCCATCGCGGGGTTGAGGTGGTCCAGGACCTGGTCCGAGTAGAAGCGTGTGGCGCGGTCCTGGGTCTCCAGGGCACATTGGAGGAAGTGCTCACCTCGTGAGCCGGGCAGGTCGACACGGTCAGATGAGGTGGTTTCAGTCAGCTCAGGCAGGGACACGCGTGCAACCGTGGCACGCAAGCACGCAACCCGGTACAGACGGGCCCCCACATTCACACTGTTGCGGTAACAACTAGTTGCTTACAGTAATCACGCTTCGCTCGAAGGTGGCATCAAGGAGTCAAACCCACCAATCAGGGGTTACTGTCCACCCTGTCGGGGGACGGATGCTTGACGAGGACTACCGCGCCTTGCTGGCGCCAATGAGAACGTGGAGACTGCGCGCGGACCATGACTGCGAACGCTGTGCTGAGCCCCATCCCTACCCCGCCCCACCGAGAACCTCCACCCGGCGTCACCGCGATGGTGCGGATGATCCGGGAGAGCTTCGCGGTGGTGGAGCCGCACGCCGAAGAAGTGGCGAAGTTCTTCTACGGCATGCTCTTCTCGCTCTCGCCTGCCACACGCGAGATGTTCCCCGCGAACATGGAGGTGCAACGCAGCCGCCTGCTGCGCGCCCTCGTGCACGTGGTGCAGATGGTCGACCGCCCGGACGACCTCATCCCGTTCCTCCGCCAGCTGGGCCGTGACCACCGCAAGTTCGGTGTCATCAACGTCCACTACGAAGCGGTCGGGACGGCACTGCTGTCCGCGGTGAAGAAGTTCGCCGGTGCTGCCTGGACGCCCAAGGTCGAGATGGCCTGGGCCGAGGCGTACACGTTGATGGCGCGGGCCATGCAGGAGGCCGCCGACGCCGACAACGGGCCCGCCTACTGGCACGCGACGGTGCTGGAGCACCAGCGCGTCTCGTGGGACCTGGCGGTCGTGCGGCTGCAGCCCGACCACCCGGTCAGCTACCGCGCCGGGCAGTACGTCAGCGTGGAGACGCCGCAGCGCAAGCGCTTGTGGCGGTACTACTCGCCGGCGAACGCCCCGCGTGAGGACGGCGTCATCGAGTTCCACATCCGGTCCGTGGACGGCGGCTGGGTGTCACGCTCGGTGGTCGGCCACACGCAGGCCGGTGACACCTGGCGCATCGGTCCGCCGATGGGACGTCTCTCGGTCGACCGCACGTCCGGGTCGGACATCCTGATGGTGGCCGGCGGCACCGGTGTCGCGCCGATGCACGCGATCATCGACGAGATGGCGCAGTACGGCGAGAACCCCCGCGTGCACCTGTTCTACGGCGGCCGCACCCGCGAGGACCTCTACGACCTGGACAACCTGCAACGCATCGCGACCACGAACCCGTGGCTCACGGTCGTGCCGGTGCTGGAGTCGGACCCCGGTGTCCGGGGCGTCGAGCAGGGCAGTCTGGCCGACGTGGTCACCCGCTACGGAGCGTGGGAGGACCGCGACGTCCTGGTCTGCGGCAGCCCGGCCATGATCAGGTCCACCGTGTCCCGCATGCTGGTCGCCGGAACTCCTCTCGACCGGATCAAGTACGACCCGTTCACGCTGGACTAAACTCGGCACGTCCGCGACTGGCGTGCCGAGGGTGGAAGTGACCACCGGGAAGCGACCTGCCGAGAGCACCGAACGCCTGGGTGCCCGGTGTGGAGTCGCGCTGTGCTCGCTGAGACAGATCCCGCCGTGTTCGCGCTGATCAACGCCGAGGCCGACCGCCAGGCCCGGAAGCTGCGCATGATCGCGTCCGAGAACGACGTGTCCGCCGCCGTGCTCGAAGCAACAGGCTCGGTGCTGACCAACAAGTACTCCGAGGGCTACCCCGGCAAGCGGTACTACGAGGGCCAGCAGGTCGTCGACCAGGTCGAACAGCTCGCGATCGACCGGGCGAAGGCCCTGTTCGGCGTGGACCACGCGAACGTCCAGCCGCTCTCCGGCGCCCCCGCCAACCTCGCCGTGTACCTGGCGTTCCTGTCGCCGGGCGACACCGTCATGGGCATGTCGCTCCCGATGGGCGGCCACCTCACGCACGGCTGGAGCGTGTCCGCCACCGGCAAGTGGTTCCGCGCGGTCCAGTACGACGTCCGCAAGGACACCGGCGTCGTCGACATGGACGAGGTCCGCGCCCTCGCCCTGGCCGAACGCCCGAAGGTGATCTTCTGCGGTGGCACGGCGATCCCGCGCACGATCGACTTCCCGGCCTTCGCCACGATCGCCAGGGAGATCGACGCGGTCCTGGTCGCCGACATCGCGCACATCGCCGGCCTCGTCGCAGGCGGCGCGCACCCCAGCCCGGTCGGACACGCGTCGGTGGTCACCACGACCACGCACAAGACGCTGCGCGGCCCACGCGGCGCGATGATCCTTTGCGACGCCGAGCACGCGAAGGCGATCGACCGCGCCGTGTTCCCCGGTCTGCAGGGCGGCCCGCACGACCACACGACCGCCGCGATCGCCGTGGCACTGCACGAGGCAGCCCAGCCGGAGTTCCGCGAGTACGCGCACACGATCGTCGCGAACGCCCGCGCCCTGGCCGACGCGCTGCTGGAGCGCGGCTTCGACCTGGTGTCCGGCGGCACCGACAACCACCTGATCCTGATCGACCTGACCTCGAAGCTCCTCGGCGGCAAACCCGCGGCCCGAGCCCTGGACCGAGCGGGCATCGAACTCAACTACAACGCCGTCCCGTACGACACCCGCAAGCCGTTCGACCCGTCCGGCATCCGCCTGGGCACGGCAGGCATCACGACCCGCGGCCTCAAGCCGGGCCAGATGCCGCTGATCGCCGACTGGATCGACCGCGCGATCGCCGCCCACGACAACGACCAGGCCCTGGACCGCATCGCCACCGAGGTAGAGGACCTACTCAGCACCCTCTAACGCGGCAGCCGCGGCAGCCACCTCCTCGAGCGCCGGGCGGGCGACGTCAGCGAAGTCCCCGCCGGCCTCGAGCCACCGCCCGTAGGCGATCCGCAGGGCCAAAACCCCCAGCTCAGCAGCCACAGCCGCCTCGACCTCCTGCACCCCCCGCAGCAGCAGCCCGTCCTTGATCACGCCGGAGAACCCGGCCATCTTCAACGCGTCCCGCTCCCGCAACTCGGCGTTGGCCGCAATCACCGCAAGCCGCCGAGGCCCGTTGGCCCGCCGCGAGTCGGTGAACGTGACACCGATGGCCACAAGCGCCCCCTCGACCGCCTTCAACGCCCCGGCAGACGCAGGCGTCCCCTCGATCCCAGCAGCGATCAGCGAGACCAACTCGTCCTGCCCGCCGAACAAGACCTCGCGCTTGTCCCGGAAGTGCCGGAAGAACGTGCTCTTGGTGAGCCCCGCACGCTCAGCGATCTGAGCCACGCCGGTGTTCTCGTAGCCCTGCTCACCGAACAGGTCGAGCGCGGCGACCATCAACCGCTCCCGCGCCTCAGGCTCCCATCGACCCATGGCTCACATCCTAAGTGATGCGACTAAGTCCCATCACTCTGCTACGTTGATGAGACCAAGTCCCATCACTTCTGAGGAGAACCATGAAGGTCTTCGTCACGGGCGCCAGCGGCCACGTCGGCTCAGCCCTCGTCCCAGAACTGCTTCAGGCAGGCCACCAGGTAACCGGCCTGGCCCGCTCAGACACCTCGGCCGCCAAGCTGGAAGCGCAGGGCGCCACCGTTCAGCGCGGCGATCTGGACGACCTGGAGGGGCTGCGCAAAGGCGCGGCAGAGGCAGACGCCGTGATCCACCTGGCGTTCAAGCACGAGGAGATGTTCGCGGGCGACTACGCCGGCGCGTCCGCCGCCGACCTCGCAGTGGTCCGCGCGTTCATCGACGAACTGTCCGGCACCGGCAAGGCCCTGATCGGCACCGGCGGCACACTTTCCTACTCAGGCCTGGGCCACACCGCCACCGAGGACGAGCGCGTCCCCGACGACCACAGCCGAGGCACCGCGCGGAACCTCATCATCGACGCCTCAGACCTACGGGGCGCAGTCGTAGTCCTGCCACCGACCGTCCACAGTGAACTCGACAGGGCAGGCTTCATCCCACTGCTGGTCAAAACCGCCCGCACCACCGGCGTGTCCGGCTACCCAGGCGACGGCACGAACCGCTGGTCGGCAACGCACACCCTCGACGCAGCACGGCTCTACCGCTTAGCCGTGGAGAAGGCCCCCGCAGGCTCCGTGCTGCACGCGGTAGCCGAGGAAGCCGTGACACTGCGGGAGATCGCCGAGGTCATCGGGCAAAAGCTGAACGTGCCGGTCGAAAGCGTTCCAGCAGAACACTTCGGCCCACTCGCAACCATGGTGGCACGTGACGCACCCACGTCCGGTGCGCGCACGAAGGCGTTGCTGGGCTGGGAGCCGAAGGGCCCGAGCCTCCGGGAGGACCTGGAGTCCGGCTTCTACTCCGAACAGTCCTGATCACCTCAGCCCCGCCGCCGCGCGCTCTGCCGCCCACAGCACTGTCGGCCACGGCGTCTGCAAGTACTACCAACCCAACATCAACAAGCCTGTAACTACACCCATCCTGTTCGGTGTCCGTCGAACAGGATGGGTGTAGTTACAGGCGATTTGATCATGAGTTGGTGGTACTTGCAGACGCCTCAAAGCCAACAGGGAGTGGGTCACCTGATCGGTAGAACCCAACGTGATCAGCACCCCCGGCAAGATCACTTGCGCGGCTTGGGCTTCCACACCACCAACGCGGTCTCCTGGCGGATCGGGACCAGGTCCCGCCGGTAGGACGCGTGCACGGCGGCAGCCGTGGAGTCGGCGACCGCCAACGCCTGCGCCAACTCCTGCTGAAGCTCGGCGACCCGCGACCGCAACGCCTCGACCTGGTTCTCGAGCTCGATGATCCGCTTGATCCCAGCGAGATTGACGCCCTCGTCCTGCGACAACCGTTGCACCTCACGCAGCAGCACGATGTCGCGCATCGAGTACCGCCGCCCACCACCCGAGGTGCGCCCAGGCGAGACGAGCCCCATCCGGTCGTACGAGCGCAACGTCTGCGCGTGCAGCCCGGACAGCTGCGCCGCCACCGAGATCACGAAGAACGGCGTGTCCTCGTCGGTCCCAGGAGGGAACGGAAAACTCACCGGAACTCACCGTCCTTCAAGCAGCGCGTTCAGATCACCGCGCGGGTCGTGGTCCTTCGTCACGTCCGCGTACGCCTCCAGGGCCTTGCGGGCCTCGGAGGAAAGGTTGTTCGGCACCGCGACCTCCAGGGTGATCAGCAGATCACCGGAGGTGCCGTCCCGCTTGGTGATGCCCTTGCCCCTGGCCCGCAGCACTCGCCCGGAGGCGGTGCCGGCGGGCACCTTCAAGGTCACCTTGCCGTCCAGGGTCGGGACGGTCAACGTCGTTCCCAGCGCCAGCTCCGAGAACGTCATCGGGGCCGTCAGCGTCAGGTCGTTGCCCTGCCGGCCGAACACGCTGTGCGGGTTCACGTGCACGCGCACGAACAGGTCGCCGGACGGGCCGCCGTTCCGGCCCGGTTCGCCTTGTCCTGCAAGGCGGATTCGCTGGCCGTCGTCCACGCCTGACGGGATGCGCACGGTCAGCGTGCGGGTGCGGGTGCTGACGCCGTCGCCGCCGCACTCGGGGCACGGGTCGTCGATGATCCGGCCGGTGCCGCGGCAGTCGCGGCACGGCTCGCTGAACGCGAAGGCGCCCTGCGAGCGGGTCACCAGGCCGGAGCCCGAGCACGTCGCGCAGACGTGCGGGGTGGTGCCGGGCTTGGCGCCGGAACCGTTGCACGTGGTGCAGGCGGCGGGGGAGGACAGGCGCAGCGGCACTGTCGCGCCGCGGACCGCCTCGGTGAAGTCGATGCGAACGTCGGTCTCGACGTCCTCGCCGCGGCGCGGGCGGGTCGCGGAACCGGTGCCGCCGCCGCGCCGGTTGAACAGGCCGCCGAGCAGGTCGCCCAGGCCGCCGCCACCGGTGCCCTGCGCGGCGCGGCCGAACAGGTCGTTCACGTCGAAGCCGCCGGAGCCGAAGCCACCGCCGGGGAAGCCTCCGCCGCCCGCGAACAGGCGGCGGGCCTCGTCGTACTGCTTGCGCTTGGCGGGGTCCGACAGCACGCCGTAGGCCTCGGAGACCGCCTTGAAGCGGGCCTCGGCCTTGGCGTCGCCGGGGTTCGCGTCGGGGTGCAGCTCGCGGGCGAGCTTGCGGTACGACTTCTTGATCTCGTCCGCCGACGCGTCGGAGGAGACGCTCAGCTCGCGGTAGAAGTCCTTTTCGATCCAGTCCCTAGCACTCACCGGACGTCTCCTCCTCTCGTCAGTTCTCTTCGGCCTGAGGTGCGGCGGCAGGCTCGTGGTCCGTCACCGCGACGAGCGCGGGCCGGACGAGCTTGTCGCCGAACGTGTAGCCGCGACGCAGGACCGCGGTGACGGTCGGACCGTCGACGTCCGGGGACGTGCTGTGCTGCACGGCCTCGTGCACCGACGGGTCGAACGCCTCGCCCTCGTGCGCGAACGGCTCCAGGCCGGTCTTCTGCAACGTGGACACGAGCTTGTCCGCCACCGCCTTGAACGCGCCGGTCAGGTCGCCGTGCGCGGCGGCCCTCTCGACGTCGTCCAGCACCGAGAGGAGCTCGGCGGCCACGGACGCCTTCGCGTTGTTGATCACCGCTTCCCGGTCGCGTTCCACCCGCTTGCGGTAGTTCGCGTACTCGGCGGTGAGCCGCTGGAGGTCGGCGGTGCGCTCGTCGAGCTGGGTCTTCAGCTCGGCGGCCACCTCGTCCACGACCTCGGCGACCAGGGGTTCGTCAGCCGGAGCAGCACCTTCCTCGGCAGCGTGGGCCGGCGGCCGGACCTCACCCGTCTCGGGGTCGATCCGGCGCCGGTCGTTCACGACTACCTGAGGCTGCTCCTCGTCAGGGGCGGCGTGCCTCGGTTCGGTCACTTCTTCTTTTCCTCGTCCACGATCTCGGCGTCCACGATGTCGTCGTCGGCGGCCTTGGCACCGGCACCCGCGGCACCCGGCGCGTCAGCACCAGGGGCCTCGGCACCGGCGGCACCCGGCGCGTTGGCGTAGATCGCCTGGCCGATGGCCTGGGACTCGGTCGCGAGCTTCTCGACCGCCGTCTTGATGGCGTTGATGTCGGTGCCCTTGAGCGCCTCGTTCGCCTCGGCGATCGCGGCGTTGACCTTCTCCTTGATGTCGCCCGGGAGCTTGTCGTCGTTCTCCTTGACGACCTTCTCCGTCTGGTAGACGAGCGTCTCGGCCTGGTTGCGGACCTCGGCCTCCTCGCGGCGGCGCTTGTCCTCCTCCGCGTGGGCCTCGGCGTCCTTCACCATGCGGTCGATGTCGTCCTTCGGCAGCGCGGAGCCACCGGTGATCGTCATCGACTGCTCCTTGCCGGTGCCCAGGTCCTTCGCCGACACGTGGACGATGCCGTTCGCGTCGATGTCGAAGGTGACCTCGATCTGCGGCACGCCACGGGGCGCGGGCGGCAGGCCGGTCAGCTCGAACATGCCGAGCTTCTTGTTGTGCGCCGCGATCTCGCGCTCGCCCTGGAAGACCTGGATCTGCACGGACGGCTGGTTGTCGTCCGCCGTCGTGAAGGTCTCGGAACGCTTCGTCGGGATCGTGGTGTTGCGCTCGATCAGCTTGGTCATGATGCCGCCCTTGGTCTCGATGCCGAGGGACAGCGGGGTGACGTCGAGCAGCAGGACGTCCTTGACCTCACCCTTGAGGACACCGGCCTGCAGGGCGGCGCCGACGGCGACGACCTCGTCCGGGTTCACGCCCTTGTTGGGCTCGCGGCCGCCGGTCAGCTCCTTGACGAGCTCCGCGACGGCGGGCATGCGGGTCGAGCCACCGACGAGCACGACGTGGTCGATGTCGCCGACGGAGATGTTGGCGTCCTTGATCACGTTGTTGAACGGCGCGCGGGTGCGCTCGAGCAGGTCGTTCGTGATCCGCTGGAACTCGGCGCGCGACAGCGTCTCGTCGAGGAACAGCGGGTTCTTGTCCGCGTCGACCGTGATGTACGGCAGGTTGATCGAGGCGTTGCTGGAGCTCGACAGCTCGATCTTGGCCTTCTCCGCAGCCTCACGGATGCGCTGGAGGGCCATCTTGTCCTTGGTCAGGTCGATGCCGTTGGCCTGCTTGAACCGGTCGACCAGCCAGTCGACGATGCGCTGGTCCCAGTCGTCGCCACCGAGGTGGTTGTCACCGGAGGTCGCACGGACCTCGACCACGCCGTCGCCGAGCTCGAGCAGCGAGACGTCGAACGTGCCGCCACCGAGGTCGAAGACCAGGATGGTCTGCTCCTTCTCGCCCTTGTCGAGGCCGTAGGCCAGAGCGGCCGAGGTCGGCTCGTTGACGATGCGGAGCACGTTGAGGCCCGCGATCTGGCCGGCCTCCTTGGTGGCCTGGCGCTGCGCGTCCTCGAAGTACGCCGGGACGGTGATGACGGCGTCGGTGATCTCCTCACCCAGGTACGCCTCGGCGTCGCGCTTGAGCTTCATCAGCACGCGCGCGCTGATCTCCTGCGAGGTGTACTGCTTGCCGTCGATCTCATCGGTCTTCCAGTTGGTGCCGATGTGCCGCTTGACCGAACGGATGGTGCGGTCGACGTTGGTGACGGCCTGGTTCTTCGCGGGCTGACCCACGAGGACCTCGCCGTTCTTGGCGAAAGCGACGATGGACGGAGTCGTCCTCGAGCCCTCCGAGTTGGCGATGACCGTCGGCTCACCGCCCTCGAGAACGGCGACGACGGAGTTGGTCGTCCCCAAGTCGATGCCGACTGCACGCGCCATTGGAGTTCCTTCCGCTAGTACTTGTTGAGCGTTGCTGGCTCAAGTTTGCCATCTCACCCAACCTTGAGCCTACCCGACTCAAGCTTTCTGACTGTGCCAACGGCCGGGAAAGTCCGCTTGTTCCCCACAACGCAGCGAGGACCACTCCTCGTGGAGTGGCCCTCGACACAGTTCCTCTCGGTCGGCTCAGGCGCCGATCACGGTGATGTCCCCCGACCCCGCGTTCAGCTTGAGCTCCAGCGCCGCGTTCGGGTCGGTCGGCACGTTGATCGTGCGTTCCCCGCTGCCCGACGTCCCGCTGACCTTGTACGGACCCCCTGGCAGCCGCACCCTGACGTCACCGGAACCGGAGTCCACCTGCACCGACTTCGCCGCGATCAGGGCCAGCTCGACCCGGCCGGAGTCGGCGATGGCGGTCACGTCGTTCGACAGCGAGGTGCCGTCGATGTCCCCGGAGTTGGTGTCGACGAGGACCTTGCCCTTGATCGCGTCCAGCAGGATGCGGCCGGAGCCCAGGTCGGCCGTGACGCTGCCGCCGATCCTGGTGGCCTCGAAGTTGCCGGATCCGGTCTTCACCTTCACGTCGCCCGCGATGTCACGGGTGACGACCCGGCCGGACCCGGTCTTGAACTCGACCGACGCCAGGCCCTCGAAGATCGTGTCGCCCGACCCGATGTCGCCGACCACGGAGATGTCCGGCGACGGGACGAGGACCTCGTAGTTGATCGAGCAGTCCCTGCCGCAGCCGTCCAGCACCAGCGCGTTGCCCTCGACGCGGTGCGCGACCCCCGACGGCCTGTTGTCCCTCTCGTGCTCGACCCTGCGGTGGACCTTCGTCTCGGTCAGGCCCTGCTGGTACCGGACCGTCACGTCGCCGGAGTCGTTGTCGCTGCGCACGCGCACCGAGGTGAACTTCTCCGCGACGACGTGGTCGTCCTGGAACTCGTACTTCACGATGCGGATGCCACACGCAGAGAGCACCGCCCCCACCAGCAACGCCACCAACGCCGTCCTCAGCATGAGCACAAAAGTAGAGGTGGCGAGGCTCAGCTACACGGCAGTCAGCCCCCGAAGGCGGGGTGGGGTTGTCCCTACCTGTCAGACGAGGTCTTCGAGCACCGCGCGCAACGCCGGTGCCGTGCGCGCCGGGTCGTTGAGGAACCGCGTCGAAGCCAGCACGTGCGCGGGCGCGATCCGCTCCCACAGCAGGCCGTCGACCGGCACCTCGGCGATGTGCAGCTCCACGCTCTGCGCCCACCGGCCGATCCGCGACTCGATGCCGCGCAGCACGTCGCCGATCGGCAACGCCGCCGGGCGTTGCACCCGGTGCAGCTCCTCGATGCCCGGCTTCAGCGCCAGCACCGCGGCGCGACAGGCCGGTCGTGTCAGCAACGCCTCGGCGTCCTCCGCCGTGGCGGGTTCGGCGCCCCGCGTGCACGCGTCCAGCGCGTCTGCCCACCAGCCCGGCCACTCGGCGGTCACGGCGGCGCGGTCGACACCCGCGGGCACCCGCACCGGCAGCGACGGCTCCAGACCCGGCACGTGCGGCTCGACGTCGACCGACAACGCCAGCGAGTCCCGCACGTAGAGCGCGGCCAGCAGCCCGAGGCTCACCCCGTGGCCGATGCCTGACACCTCTCGCGCGAACTTCATGCCTTCATTGTCCCCGTGCCGGAGCGGTGGAATCGTCGCGGCCACAGATCAAGAAGGACACGATTGGCTCCAGCTCGTCCTCGTTCGGAGCAACGTCGGCGATCAGGCCCTGGATCAGCAGTCCGTCGATGGCCGCGAGGAGCGCGCGGAACGCCACCGGGTCCGCCGGGCGCACCGCCTCCACGGCGAGGTCGAGCCACCGGCGTGCGGCGGCCCTCAGCTCGGGACGCCGGCCGGCCAGCAGGTAGAGCTCGTACTCGGCGAGCGTGCGGCCGCGGTTCTCGTTGACGGCCTTGGCGAGCGTCGCCGCGATCTCGCGCGCGGTGCCGCCGCGGGCCACCGTGCCCAGCATGACCTCGCACAACTCCTCGGCCGCCTGCACCAGCGTCGCGATCAACAGGTCGTCGAGGGTCGCGAAGTAGTAGGTGGGCGCCGTCGTCGGCACGCCCGCTTCCCGCGCCACGCTGCGATGGGTCACGCCCGCGACGCCGTCGCGTTCGATGACCCTCAGGGTTGCCTCGACGATCGTGCGGCGCTTCTTCTCTCCGCGCGCTCGCCGGCCGTCCACTGCGACTGCGGTCAGTGCGTCCTCCCGAGCTCGAGCGTCACCACGCCTCCGATGATCAGAGCCAGCCCGATGACCATCGTGGGGTTGAGGGTCTCGCCCAGGAACTTCCAGCCGATGACCGCGACGGCTGCTACTCCGACGGCGGACCACACGGCGTAAGCGACGCCCACGGGCATACCCAACTTCAACGCGCGCGAAAGTGCCGTGAAGGCGATCGCATAACCAACGACGACGACCGCTGACGGCCACGGTTTGCTGAAGCCCTCGGACAGCTTCAGCGACACGGTGGCGGCGATCTCTCCCACGATCGCCGCGGCGAGATACAGGTACAACACGGCGACCTCCGGACGTTTGAAACAACTACTTGAACGAGTGTTCCACAAGTTTTTGATCAATTTCCGGATACTTGACCGGTACGTGACGAGACACCGGCCACGTCCAAGTGGTTACTCACGAGTAACGTGGCCTAGACTCCCGCCATGACCCTCCAGCTGGTTCTCGGACTCGTCGCCGTAGCGGTGAGCGTCGTCGCCTGGGGCGTGTTCGGCGCTGGCGTCGGGAAGATGATCAAGATCATCCGGCTCGGCCAGCCGGACGACACTCGCAAGGGACCGTTCTGGCCGCGTCTGAAGACGTTGATCGTCGAGTTCGTCGCGCACACCAGGATGGCCAAGTTCCGCGCGGTCGCCCCGTGGCACTGGATGGTGATGTGGGGCTTCCTCATCGGCTCCGCGGTGCTGTTCGAGGCCTACGGCGAGGTGTTCGACCCGCACTTCCACTGGCCGATCATCGGCACGTGGTCGGTCTGGCTGCTGCTGGTCGAGCTGCTGGGCCTCGGCACCGTCGTCGGCGGTGTGGCCCTCGCGATCATCCGCCAGCGCAACCACCCGCGCCGCGCCGACCGGGTCTCCCGCTTCCAGGGCTCCGACTTCAAGGCCGCGTACTTCGTCGAGGCCGTCGTGATCATCGAGGGCGTCGGCATCCTGATGGTCAAGGCGTTCAAGCAGTCGAGCGGCCTCGAGTCCGCGCCGCTGTGGACGTCGTTCGTGACGCAGCCGCTCGCCCACCTGCTGCCGTCGGCGCCGATCTGGGTGTCCGTGATGGCGCTGGTCAAGCTGCTGTCCGGCATGATCTGGCTGGTCGTCGTCGGCCGGAAGCTCACGATGGGCGTTGCCTGGCACCGGTTCTCGGCGTTCGTCAACATCTACTTCAAGCGCGAGGACGACGGCGGCGTCGCCCTGGGCGCGCTCAAGCCGATGATGTCCGGCGGCAAGGTCCTGGACCTGGAGGAGGCCGACCCGGACAAGGACGTGTTCGGCGTCGGCAAGGTCGAGGACTTCAGCTGGAAGGGCTGGCTCGACTTCTCCACGTGCACCGAGTGCGGCCGCTGCCAGTCGCAGTGCCCCGCCTGGAACACCGGCAAGCCGCTGTCGCCCAAGCTGGTCATCACGCAGCTGCGCGACCACGCGTTCGCCAAGGCGCCGTACCTGCTGGCCGGCGGCTCGCGCGACATGGCCGGCGACGAGGTCGGCCTGGTCGAGGACAAGTACGAGGACTACAAGAAGCGCCTCGAGTCCATCGACGTGCTGGCGATGGCCGAGTCCGAGCGCCCGCTGGTCGGCGGCCCCGACGAGCTGGGTGTCATCGACCCCGAGGTGCTGTGGTCCTGCACGACCTGTGGCGCGTGCGTCGAGCAGTGCCCTGTCGACATCGAGCACGTCGACCACATCGTCGACATGCGCCGCTACCAGGTGCTGATCGAGTCGAACTTCCCGACCGAGCTCGGCGGCATGTTCAAGAACCTGGAGAACAAGGGCAACCCGTGGGGCCAGAACGCCAAGGACCGCCTGGCGTGGACCGAGGGCCTCGAGTTCGAGGTGCCGGTGTTCGACGGCGAGCTGGGCGACGCGGAGTACCTGTTCTGGGTCGGCTGCGCCGGTGCGTTCGAGGACCGCGCGAAGAAGACCACCCGCGCCGTGGCCGAGCTGCTGCACACCGCGGACGTCAAGTACACGGTGCTCGGCCCGGAGGAGACCTGCACCGGTGACCCGGCCCGCCGCGCCGGCAACGAGTTCCTCTTCCAGATGCTCGCGCAGCAGAACGTCGAGGTCCTCAACTCGGTCTTCGAGGACCGGCCCGCCGGTCAGCGCAAGATCGTCGTGACGTGTGCGCACTGTTTCAACACGCTGGCCAACGAGTACCCGCAGGTCGGCGGCACGTACGAGGTCGTGCACCACACGCAGCTGCTGAACAAGCTGGTGCGCGAACGTCGTCTGGTGCCGGTCGCGCCGGTCACCGAGGACGTCACGTACCACGACCCGTGCTACCTGGGCCGCCACAACAAGGTCTACGAGGCGCCGCGCGAGCTGATCGGGGCGTCCGGCGCGAAGCTGCGCGAGATGCCGCGCCACGAGGAACGCTCCATGTGCTGTGGTGCCGGTGGTGCCCGCATGTGGATGGAGGAGCGGATCGGCAAGCGCATCAACGTCGACCGCGTCGACGAGGCGCTCTCGACCGCGCCGTCGAAGATCGCGACCGGCTGCCCGTTCTGCCGCGTGATGCTGACCGACGGCGTGACCGCGCGTCAGTCGGACGGCCTGGCCGGTGCGCACGTCGAGGTCGTGGACGTGGCGCAGATGCTGCTCGAGTCCGTGCGACGCGGCACCGAGAAGAAGGACACGCCGACCGACGAGGTCCCGACCGGCACGCCGTTGCCGGACGAGGACAAGGCGAAGGCCTGATCCTCACGTGACGAGAACGGCCTCCGGTCCACTGTGGACCGGAGGCCGTTTTCCGTTTCCCGTCAGAAAGCCCAGACCTTGAGCTTCTTGACGTTGTTGTCCAGGTTCACGTCCGGTGCGCCGAGGGTCTCGGCGGTAACGACGATCTCGCCGCGCCTGATCGGCCCGTCCACGCGCGCCTTGATCGTGTACGTGACGGACTCGCCGATGTACGTGTCCGCCTGGTAGACGCTCGACAGGCTCACGCGCTGTCCGTCGACGTGCCAGACGGGCGCGTTGGCGGACAACGGGGTCAGCCCCTCCGGCAGCGTGGCGTGGCCGTGCAGCGGCGTGGGCTGGTTGCCCTTGTTCCGGTAGGTGACCTCGACGTCGACCTCGTCACCGACGTGCATGAAGCGGGGCGCGTCCACGCGGTCGACCGCCGTGTCGAACCGCCCCGGCACGAAACCGGCGTCGTACGGACCGGCCTGGCCGCCCGGCGCGAGGGTGAACTTCTCGGTGTCGAGCGTGTTCTGGTCGAAGTCCGAGTCGCCGCCGCTCTTGGTGAACACCGTCTCGTACTGCCGCGCGAACATGGTCACCACGTAGGTGCCCGCCGGGACGTCCTCGAACCGGTAGTTGCCGTTCGCGTCGGTGGTGGCCGCCCGGTACAGCCCCGGGATCAGGAAGGTGTAGCCGGCTCGCGGCGCCTCGCCCGGCTGCCGGAGGCCGTCACCGTTGTCGTCGAACCACGCCGACCCGGTGACCACACCGCCCGGCTCGTCGGCCATCGCCGGTTGGACGACGACGGCCGACGCTGCGAGCGCGAGCCCGATTGCGGAAAGTCTTGCCACAGCACGCATTTCAATTCCCCCCAGGAATCAGTGAACTTGCACTCTGGGGGACGTGCTGCCTCGATCGGGGTTGCTTCAGTCGTTGTCGGTGATCTTGTCGTAGATCACGTTCAGCACCCAGCCGGTCAGGGCGACGATGATCGCACCCCAGAACGCGGGCCAGAAGCCGTCGACGCGGAACGGCAGGTCCAGCTGCTCGGCGATCCACCCGGTGAACATGAACAGCAACGCGTTCACCACGAGCCCGATCAGGCCGAGCGTGACCAGGTAGAAGAAGCAGCCGAAGAACTTCACCAGCGGCTTCACGACCGCGTTCACCAGGCCGAAGATCACCGCGACGCCGATCAGCGTCAGGATTCTCGAGCCGGTGGTGCCCTCGCCCAGGTCGATGCCGGGGAGGGCGGTCGACACCCAGACCGCCACGGCAGTCAGCAGCACATGCACCAAGATGCCCATGCCGCAGACTAACCGTGACGGGTCCTATGTGGTCACGAGCGGCGGCGGCGAGCCACGAAGAACACGCTCACACCGGCCGCGAGCAGCACCGCGCCCAGGCCGAGGAAACCGAGCACCGAGGCTCCCGTCGAGGCGAGACCGGACTTGTTGCCCGCCTTCGCCACGGCCGGAGCGGTCGTGGTGGTCGTCGGCGTGGTGGTCTGCGCGGAAGACGACGGCGTGGACGGCTCCGTGGTGGCGCCCTTCTCCACGACCTTGACCTGCTTGTAGAAGGGCTGGCCCTGGTTCTTGTGGTCGACGTCCCTGAACCCACCGATGAACGGGCGGGCGAACGGGCCGATCTGCGTCAGACCGGTGCCGACGATCTCGAGCTTCATCTTCACCGTGATCGACTGGCCGGGCATCAGCTTCGCGACCGTCTCGAACTCCTGCATCGTGCCGGTGACGTTGTCGCTGAGCGAGATCAGCTCGACGTTGTCGGGGCCGACGCCGAACACCACGACCGACAGCTTGCCGGGGACGTCGCCCTTGTTGAGCAGCTTGAACTCGACCTCGATCTGGTCGCCGACCACGTAGGTGTCCTTGGCCGGGCTGATCGCGGTCCCCTCGAGCGCGCCGTCACCCTTGGGCTCGAAGTAGCGCGCGTCGGCCCGGATGTCGCGCTCGCTCCCGGCCGGCCCGAGGGCGAGCGTGCCGGTCACCCAGTCGACGTCCACACCGGACTTCGGCTTCGCCAGAGCCAGGCCGTTCCTCGTGAGGTCGGGCGCGGTCAACGTGAGGGCGCCCAACGGGAGGTCGAGCTGGTAGGCCCCGTCCGCACCGGCCTGGGCCTCAGCGCTGAACTGCGCACCGGACTGGACCTGGCCGCTGACCTTGATCTTGCCTGCGTGCGTCTTCTCGTCGGCCTGCTTCACGCCGTCACCGTTGGAGTCGACGAAGGTGAAGCCGTTGAGGAAGTAGCCGCGCAACGGGTAGTCGGCGTCCGTCCTGGACTCCGACACGTCGTGCCCGAGCACGGTGCTGGAGTAGTCCTTCTCCAGGCTGCTGGTGACGTACTCGGGCCCCTTCGGCAGCACGGCCCGATACCTGCCGTCCGGACCGGCCGGGAAGGTGCCGACCAGTTCGTTGGTGCCCTGGACGCGGATCTGGACACCCGGTCCACCGGCCCTGACGTTCTCACCGGCGTTGTAGGCGTTGTCGCCGTTGCGGTCGATGTAGAACAGGCCTTCCACGGTGATCGTCTCGTCCTGCGCGAAGGCGGGTGTGCCTACCGCGGTCAGCACGAGGGCAGCCGTCATCGTGACGGCGAAGACGTTCTTCACTGATCCCCCAGCGTTCGATGCTCCACAGTGGAGTCGAACGACCAGGGGTTCAGGTTGCGTGATGCTCGTCACTCCGACAACGGATAGCCACCCACGTCGCACCCCTCCCTCTCGTGCCCAGTTAGCACGATATCGGATAGTACGAGTTCGTAGCAATTACTCCTTGCTGTCGAGTGCGAGCCGTGTGCGCCGGTGCGCGGGCCCCAGCTCGCCCGAGAGCACCTCCATCACCTGGCGCAGCAGGTCGCGCAGGTTCTCCAGGTCGGCCCCCGGCAACGCGGTGAAGAGGTCCCGCTCCCGTTCCGCCTGACCTGCGACGATCTGCAGGAAGATCTCGCGGCCCGCGTCGGTGAGCGTCGCGGGCAACGACCGGCGGTCGCTCGGGTCGAGCTCGCGGACGACCAGGCCCGCCTTCTCCAGCCGGTCGAGGCGGCTCGTGATCGTGGTGGCCGGACTCAGCGTGCCGTTCGCGAGCTGCTTGGGCGTGAGCCGGTGCGGCGGCCCGATCCAGAAGAGCCTGGCGAGGATCTCGTAGTCGGCACGGTTGAGCCCGTGCGGCGCGGCGATCTCCGTGGCGAGGAAGTCGAGGTACTTGCTGATCTGGTGGACCCGGTCGACCACACCCTCGACCACCGGATCGATCGCCGGAACCATGGCCCTCCACGACTCGACCTCGGCGTCGGTGTCGTCCGCACCTCGCTTGCCCATCCCACGATGGTAGTTGCGCCGTCATGCAGAACGGCCCGCGTCTCTCCCGGACGCGGGCCGTTCCGTCTTACCCCCTGGTGATCAGCGTCCCCCCGGAGCAGATCCCAGACTTAAGACACCGAAGTGCCTCCTGATGTTGCTCCCCACCCCGAATGTCACTCGAATGCAGTAACGAACGGGGCGCGGGCCCCTGCGGCCTAGGCTGATCTCCATGAGCGAGAAGCCGTCGGGGTCCGGTGAAAGCAGGCTCACCGTCGTCCTGGCCCTGCTGGTCAACCTCGCCATCGCCATCACCAAGGCCATCGCGGGCGTGCTGACCGGCTCGGCGGCGATCCTCTCCGAAGCCGCCCACTCGGTGGCCGACACGTTCACCGAAGCCCTTCTGCTCACCGCCCTGCGCCGCTCGGACCGTCCCGCCGACCGCCGCCACCCGTTCGGCTACGGCAAGGAGCGCTACTTCTGGTCGCTGCTGGCGGCCGTCTCGATCTTCGCCTCGGGCGCGATGTTCGCGTTCTACGAAGGCTTCCGCACGGTGTTCGGCGAGCCGGAGGAGCAGACGCGCCCGCTGGTCGGCTACATCGTTCTCGGCCTGGCCTTCGCGCTGGAGTCCGTCTCGTGGACCCAGGCCTTCCGGCAGGTCCGTTCCGAGTCCGCCGCGCACGGCCGCGGCTTCTGGGACTTCCTGAGGATGTCGGACGACCCCACCGTGAAGACGGTGTTCCTGGAGGACTCCGCGGCGCTGATCGGCCTGGTGCTCGCGTTCTCCGGCCTCGGCCTGCACCAGCTCACGGGTTCGTCGCTGTGGGACGGCCTGGCCTCACTCGCGATCGGTCTGCTGCTGGCCCTGGTCGCGTACGTCCTCGCCCGCACCAACAAGGGACTCCTGATCGGACGCCAGGCGGATCCGGTGATGGTGAAGGCGATCTGGCGCCGGCTGTCCGAGGTGCAGGAGGTCGACGCCGTCGTGGACGTGCTGACGATGCTGATCGGCACCGACCGCGTGCTGCTGTGCGCGCGCCTCGACTTCGACGACACGTTGACGGCCTTCGAGCTGGAGAACGCGTGCGTCCGCATCTCGGCCGAACTGCGGTCCGCATTCCCAGACCTCGACGAGATCTTCCTGGAACCGGTGCCGCGCACCGACCCCGACCTGCGCCGCCGGGTGCTGGACCGCTACGGCTTCTAGCGGCGCGTGTCCGTGCGGTGGAAGTTGAGGTAGGCCTTGCTGGGCGTCGGCCCGCGCTGCCCCTGGTACCGGCTGCCGGCCTGCTTCGAGCCGTACGGGTGCTCCGCCGGGCTCGACAGCTTGAACAGGCAGAGCTGCCCGATCTTCATGCCGGGGTGCAACGTGATCGGCAGGTTCGCGACGTTCGACAGCTCCAGCGTGATGTGGCCGGAGAAGCCCGGGTCGATGAAGCCGGCCGTGGAGTGGGTCAGCAGCCCGAGCCGGCCGAGGCTGGACTTGCCTTCGAGGCGCCCGGCCAGGTCGTCCGGCAGCGTCACCATCTCGTAGGTGGAGCCGAGCACGAACTCGCCGGGGTGCAGCACGAACGGCTCACCGTCCGGCGTCTCGACCAGGCTCGTCAGGTCGTCCTGCTGCTGCGCCGGGTCGATGTGCGTGTAGCGCGTGTTGTTGAAGACGCGGAAGAAGCGGTCGAGGCGCACGTCGATGCTCGACGGCTGGAGCATCTCGACGTCGAACGGGTCGAGGACGAGACGGCCGGACTCGACCTCTTTGCGCAGATCCTGGTCACTCAGCAGCACCCGGACAGGCTAGCCCAGGCTTGTGTATGATCGGCGACGCACTGCTTCGCGGGTGTAGTTCATTGGTAGAACGACAGCTTCCCAAGCTGTAGAGGCGGGTTCGATTCCCGTCACCCGCTCGCGACCGAGGCCGAGGTGTGTCTGCAGAGTGCGCAGACCCATCTCGGCCTCTCGGTTTTTCTCTGGGGGCCAAGCCCCCAG